>NZ_JBSGVT010000012.1:0-244980 GCF_053608585.1 Rhodococcus sp. NPDC055024 | reverse complement strand
AAGCGATCGGCCCCGATTTCTTGTCATGGACTCAGGCGAAGTCCTGCCGCAAGCGAGTCTTGAGAAGCTTTCCACTCGCGTTGCGTGGCAGCTCCTCGACGAACCGAACTGCACTGGGGCACTTGAAGTGAGCCAGCCGCTCGCGTGACCACTCGATGATCTCAGCTTCGGTGGCACCAGAATCGCCGGCTCGAACGACCACCGCAATGGGAGTCTCACCCCATCGATCGGAGGGAACGCCGACCACTGCGACTTCCCGGATTCCAGGGTGCCCCGAGAGAACGCTCTCCACCTCGGCGGGATAGACGTTCTCACCGCCGGAGACGATCATGTCCTTGAGGCGGTCGTGGAGGTAGAGGTAACCGTCCTCGTCGAACGATCCTCCGTCTCCAGTTCGGAGCCAGTCTCCGTCCAACATGGTGGCCGCCGTCGCTGCCTCGTTGCGCCAGTAGCGTTTCATGACGTGAGCGCCGCCGATGACGACCTCGCCGCGGCTACCGACCGGGACGTCCTCGAGCGTCACGGGATCGACGATGCGGATGGGTACGCCGAACATCGGCTGCCCGACGGACTTCAACCTATGCGCGGTCGACTCGTCGGTCGCCCGATGGTCTTCGGGCGTGAGCATGGTGACGCCGCCGGTCGACTCGGTGAGTCCGTATGCCTGCAGGAAACTACATCCGAATACCTTGGTCGCATCTTGCAACAGGGGCAGTGGCATTGGCGCGGCTCCGTAGACCAGGAACTGCAGGGCACTCCAATCTGCCTCGCGCACAGCCGGAAGGGACGTCAGAACGCTGATCACCGCGGGAACGGCGACCGCATGCGTGACCTTGTACTCCTGCATCAGCGCGACGAGTTCGAGAGGCCCGGCGATGGTCTCGAGAAGTAGAGCGCCACCGCCGAGCGTCGTGACGAGGGCAAGGCCGAGCCCCGCGACGTGGAAGAACGGAACCGGGCACATAGCCACGGAGTCGGTGTCGAGATCGAGCAGGTGATACATGGTGGCGAGGGCTCGGCCGAGGTTGGCGCCGGTGAGCTCGATTCCCTTGGGGTGACCGGTGGTTCCCGACGAGTAGAAGATCAGCGCTGTGTCGTCGGGACGACGCGACGACCCTGGATCTTCGTCCCCGACACCGGACAGCCAGTCGTTCCACGAGACCGAGTTTCCGGCGCCGTCGACTGTGACGACGGTTCGGACGCTACCGACCGCCGCCGCGACGTCGGAGAGGCCCTCATCGCCTGCTCCGAGGACGACGACGGTCGGCTCGCTGTTGCTCAGGATGTAGTCGACCTCACCCGGTGCCAGCCGATTGTTGACGGCCGTCAGAATCGAGCCCATCTTCGAAGATCCGTACAAGGCGGAGAGGAAGGACGGTGCGTTGGCGCCGATGTACGCCACCCGGTCGCCGGGTCGAACACCATCGCGCAGAAGTGCATTCGCCACTCGATTGGCTTCGACGTCCAGCTGGCGAAAACTGGTTCGACCGTCATCGGAGATGACAGCGGTGTTGTCCGGGCTCGCAATGGCCCGGCTGCGGAGAAGGTCTTCCAGATTCTGTACGGGACGTCCGTCGGGCAGGAGCGCGTTCACGGAAGGTTCACAGGCGGCGGGTTCACGGGTGGCAGTCGAATCTACGGCCGTCGGCTGAGTTGTCATGCTGAATGCTCCAATCTGAAGGGGGCAAAGACAGGGGGTTCGAAAATGCCGGCGGGAGCGGCGAGTACATGCTCGACGGCGCGTAGTGCCGGGCCTGCGGTGATGAACTGACCGGCTGTTGTGCGACTGTTCGGATCTCGCGGTTCGACCAGATTGACGGTCATCACGATCTCGGGTTTACCGAAGAGGTGGACTTCCCATTGGTCCCGTCCCGCGTATTCCTCGCGATCAGGTTCCATGGTCCAGATGATGGCGAGGGTGAGGAACTGCTTTCCGTCGACCATTGCGTGCCAGCGCCATTCGGTGGTTCCGACGGTTCCGGCCGCAATGCGCCCGGCAGCGACGTCGAGATCCGTACGCGCGGGGAGTGCCTTGTGATCGGAGACGACCTCGTCGTAGGTGACGCCCAGGCGCTCGCACATGAACGCGATGGTCTCGAGGTACAGCGACGCGTACAGCGAGGGCAACGGCCCGGTTCCGTCCAATTCCTCCGGGGGCGAGCCCATTCCCATGACGGTGAACGCGAAGTCGGGGTCGGGCATGCCGCGAGCGTCGAGCACCTCGTCGATCGTGATTCGGTCGAGTTCGATCGATGTTCCCGTCAGCGCTAACGCCAATCGCTCGCCGATGACACCTGGGCTCACACCAACCCCGTAGAGCGTCGAATCGCCTTCCTTACATGCTTGGGCGAACATGTGCTCGCGCTCGGTGCCGTGTGCGCGGGGGAAGTGCTGCCCGGCCGTCGTGATCACGTTGATCCCGGCTCGAAGCAGACGGCACAGATCGTCGTCGTGGCGTTCGTACGGAATCTGTAACCGCGGACTGTGGATGAGAACCTGTGGGCGCGAGTGGATGATCTCGTCCACGTCACGTGTAGCGATCACACCCGTCGGTGCGCGTCTGGCGATGTCACCGGCGTCTCGACCTGCCTTGGCGTCGCTGTAGACGTACAGGCCGACCAACTCGAGGTCGGGACGATCGATGATTCCGCGCAGCGCCGTCTTGCCGATGGCGCCGGTCGCCCACTGGGCAACGCGAATCGGATCGCTCATGATCGGGTGGTCAGTTCGCCGGCGAAGAGGAGCTTGCCCAGTCCGCGTTCGTACCGAATCGGGTCGCGGGACAGGCGCGCACGTGCGTCGATTGCCATGAAATCGGTGTCGCACGTCCACTCGCCGCGTTGCATGGCGGCGAGTCCGGTTGCCGCGATGTCGAGGGGGTTTTCCTTGTGGCCCTGCACATGTGACGCCATGCGGGTGTCGACGCTGCCGACGATCAACGACGTGACGGTGATGCCGTGCGGTTCGAGTTCGGCGCGAGCGATGCCGCCAAGCGACAGAGCAGCCGCCTTGGCCGGTGAATAGCCACCCATGAATGCGGTCGGAGCGATTGCGGCCACGGACAGGACGTTGACTATCGATCCTCCGCCACGGGCGGCGAGCACCGGCGCGAAGGCTCGGATCATCGTCAGAGGTCCGAAGTAGTTGACCTCCATCTCGGCGCGAGCGGCGTCTCGGTCGTCGGCCTCGATCAACCGATTCCCGGTGAACAGTCCGGCGTTGTTGACGACGACCGTGGTGTCACCGCACGCCCTGGCCGCTGCGTCGACGAGTCCTGGATCGGTCACGTCGAGTTCGACGATGTGCACTCCCGTGGCTCGCAGCTCGGCCGGTGCCTCGTCGGGATTTCTCACCCCCGCATAGATTTTGGCTGCGCCCATCAACTTCGCCTGCTGGACGAAGGCCAGCCCGAGGCCTCGATTGGCGCCGGTGACGAGGACGGTCGCACCCTCGACCGGAGTTCCGCGAAAGGTTGTCATGAGTTCTCCTGTGCCTGTGGGGTATCGGCGGCTTGTCGGGTGTAGATGAGGTCGTCGGGAAATTTCTTGCTCTTCTTCAATGACGATTCGGGTGCGAGCATCCCGAAGATCCAGCCTTCGGTAGTGGCCATGTCGTGGTTCCAGTCCCACCGCAGTGCGCGGTGGCGGATTCCCCACCTGCCGTCCTCGAAGCCGAAGCGGTCGATCAAGCGCGCCGAGGTGAGTGTGTCGGCTATGCCGTCCGAGTGCTTGATTCGTGCGAATGCGAGCACGTAGGACTCGACCCGTGCGGTGTCCCCGTCGAGTTCGATCAAGACGTTGGTCAGGGCGTGGGTCGTCAGCGACCGCGGGTGCGTTATGGCCCCGGCGATGTGGTCGACGTACTCGTCGGCAGCGCCGGTGAAGACCCCGCCGTGGTCTTCGGTTGCGCCGGGTAGGTAGCACTGCCGGGCGTCCTCGACGTCGCCGCGATCTGCGGCTCGGAGGAAACGCGCCAGAACTTCGTAGATTTCCTGCTTGGCGACGAGGGCTTCGATCGGGCTGTACTCCCGAGTGCCCGGGCCCCCGCCGGTATCGACTGCGCGAATGTCGTTGACCTCACGATGATGTCCCTTCTCGGCCCCGGAGCGGAGCCGCACGTTGACGGAGTGCCTCTGCTTACTGTAGTAATCTCTATCACACTGTTAATTGAAGTGTCACGAGGAGGTGAACCAATGCTTGGAACCACACCACCCGCACAACCCGCGAATGACCCGGTCGTACTCACGCTTTCCGGCGTATCGATCGAATTCGGCGGTGTCACCGCTCTCGACGACGTCGGCTTCGACGTCCGCGCCGGACAGATCTGCGGGCTCATCGGACCCAACGGCGCTGGTAAGACCACGCTGTTCAACTGCATCACAAGGATTTACGAGCCGAGCCGGGGCGTCATCACCTGGCAGGGAACCGATCTACTCGGGCTGCGCCCCTATGCGCTCGCCTCGGCCGGGATCGCTCGAACCTTCCAGAATCTCGCACTGTTCAGCGGCATGAGCGTCTTCGACAACACCATGGTCGGCGGGTCGTCTCGGGGTCGCTTCGGACTGGCGAGCGGGCTTCTCGGCTGGCCTCCAGCGCGCGCTCGAGTCCGAGAACTGCGAGAGAAGGCCTGGTATCTGCTCGAACGCCTCGAACTCGTCGACGTCGCGAACGCACCTGCGGCAGGCCTTCCGTTCGGAACACTCAAGCGCGTCGAACTGGCGCGAGCATTGATGTCCGAGCCGTCGCTACTCCTGCTGGACGAACCTGCCGGTGGGCTCACCCACAGTGAAGTCAAGGAACTGGGAGAACTGATCGTCTCCCTCCGCGACGACTTCGGCTTCGGGGCGCTTCTGGTCGAACACCACATGGGATTGGTGCTCGGGATCTCCGATCACGTTGTCGCCCTGAACTTCGGTCACAAGATTGCCGAGGGCACTCCGGCGCAGATCCAGCAGGATGACGCCGTGATCAACGCGTACCTGGGACGTGCCGCATGACGCTGTTGAAGGTCGACGATCTGCATGCCGGCTACGGGCGCGGCAATGTACTGCACGGGGTTTCGCTCGACGTCGAACCTGGTGGGGTCGCTGTTGTTCTCGGTGCAAACGGCGCCGGAAAGACCACCATGATGCGTGCGCTGGCCGGGTTGATTCCGCATCAGGGAACGATCACCTTCAACGGTTCGCCGTTGGGGTCCAAACCGGAACGCGCCGTGGCTGCCGGCGTGAGCCTCGTCCCGCAAGGCCGCGGAACTCTCGGTCAACTGTCCGTTCGCGACAACCTGCTCGTCGGCGCTGCGTTGCGTAAGGACAAGGCGGAGATCGCAGCCGACATCGAGCGGTGGTGCGAGACGTTTCCGGTACTCGGTCGTCGCTCGACGCAACTGGCGGGCTCACTCTCGGGCGGCGAACAGCAGATGCTCGCGGTCGCACGCGCATTGATGAGCCGTCCCACACTGCTTCTGTGCGACGAACCCAGCCTGGGGCTGGCACCCATCGTCATCGCCGAATTGTTCGACACGCTCGGTGCGATCAACCGCAGCGACGGAACTGCACTGCTGATCGTGGAACAGAATGCCGACCTCGCAATGAAACTCGCGTCGAAGGTCTTCCTGCTCGACGTAGGCACCATCGTCGCTGCCGGAACGCCCGAGGAATTTCGTTCCGACGACGTCGTGCGCAGCGCTTACCTCGGGTACCAGGAGTAAACGGTGACACTCTTTCTCGAACGACTCATCTCCGGATTGACCAACGGGTCCATCTACGCAATTCTCGCCCTCGCACTGGTCGTGGTGTTCCGCGCCACCGGCACGATCAACTTCGCTCAGGGCGAGTTGGCCCTGTTCACGACCTTCGTGGCGTGGTGGCTCACGACGATGTCCTGGCCGATCTGGGGCGCGATCGGAGCGGCTCTCACTCTCGGCTTCCTGCTCGGTGCATTGATGGAGCGCCTGCTGATCCGGCCGGTTCAGCGGAGAAGCGACATGGCCGTGCTGATCGTGGCACTGGGATTGTTCACCGGGCTCAACTCGTTGGCCGGAATGCTGTGGGGGAGCGATACGAAGATCATGCCGAGTCCGTTCCCCAACGGTCCGACCGATTACATCTCGGTGGGCGGTGCGCGTGTGTACGGCGACGCGCTGGGTGTACTCGTGGCGCTGGTTGTCCTACTTGTGTTGATGTCCTTGCTCTTTCGCAAGACCAGGGTTGGTCTGCACATGCGCGCTGTCGCGGACAACGCCGAATCGGCAACCTTGGCCGGAGTTCCGACCAGCCGGATACTCGCAATCGGTTGGGGTGTTGCGGCAGCGATCGGCGCACTGGCCGGTGTCCTGGTCACTCCGCTCTCGCCGCAACAACTCGGTCTCACGACCATGTTTCCGATCTTCATCGCAGCATCTGCGGCCGCACTGTTCGGAGGACTCGACAGTCTTGTCGGTGCCGTGGTCGGTGGGTTGACGATCGGTGTCCTGGAATCGATGCTCAGCGGCTACATTTCGGCCATCGGCGGTTCGCTTCAGCAGACATCCGCTCTGCTGATCATCGTGGTGATCCTCTTCGTCAGACCCAATGGACTGTTCGGAACCAAGAAACTGGAGCGAGTATGACGACGCTTGCCGAGAGAAATGAACCCGCCGTCGCCGAAAAGGCGGTCAGGCAGCCGCGTGTGGTGGTCGCCGGATCGACGTCGTACCGGTTACTCCAAATTGGTCTGTTGGTGGCAGCCGTCTGTGCTTTGCTTCTCGCTTCACAAAGTGCGCCGTTTCGGGTAGGGCAGTTCACGAGCGTCTTCATCATCGCGATTGCCATTGCGGGACTGAATATCGTCAGCGGATACACGGGACTGCTGTCGATCGGCCATTCTGCCTTCTTCGGCCTCGGCGCGTACACGACCGGCGTGCTGATCGTCGATCGCGGATACTCGCCGTTGACCACGATCCCGATGGCAGTCGTATTATGTTTCGTACTAGGGCTTCTCGTCGGTCTTCCGTCGTTGCGGATCAAGGGGCTGTATCTGGCTCTCGTGACACTCGCTGTCGCTGTGGCGTTTCCCGAAGTGATCCGCAAGACCGGCGATCTGACCGGTGGTGCTGCCGGAATGGTGGTTCGTGCAAATTTGCTGGTCCCGCCGAAATGGACTGGTTTGACTCGCGCGGACACATATCTGTGGATCTTCTGGGTGTCGGTCGTGACGCTGGCAATTGTCATGCTCCTGATTCGCAATCTCGTCAAGAGTCGATTCGGTCTGGCGATGGTCGCGGTGCGCGACAACGAGATTGCGGCGAGCGCAAACGGCATCAACGTCGCGCGGGTCAAGATTCTCGCTTTCGGGCTTTCCGGCGCGATCACCGGCCTGGGAGGTTCGCTGTTCACGATGTACATCGGCGCACTCTCGCCGGAATCCTTCTCGCTGATGAAGTCGATCGAGTTCATCACCGGGCTGGTATTGGGCGGAATCGCAACCCAATTCGGCCCGATCGTGGGAGCAACGGCAGTGGTGTTCCTGCCGTACTACACCGGAAGCGTCACCGACGGCCCCGTGTCGGGAGTGGTATTCGGCGCGGTGCTGATCGCGATCGTGTTCTTGATGCCGGACGGAATCGTCGGCCGGATCAACAGCGTCCTACGACGATTCGTCCTCGTGGTTCCCGCAGATCATCCCAAGTATCGCGAAGGCGAGCCTCGCACCTGAACAACATCTCCCTCGCCCACTCTCGTTTCTCTCAACTCACAGCAAGGAACTGGACGACATGAAAAGGCAGACCACGATTCCCGCAGTCATCGCCGCTGCGGCACTACTCCTTACGGCCTGCGGAGGTAGCTCCGATGCAGAGAGCAACACGTCGACATCAGCCGGTGCAGTCTCGGTCGACGACTGCAGCGATCCCAGCGGTGCCGCAGCGCCGATCACCGACAAACTGACGGTGGGATGGAGTGGGCCGACGTCCGGCCCGCTCGCCGACGCCGTCGGCAACGTGATCGAAGGAATGCGAGCACGGTTCGAGGTGGCGAACGCGGCCGGCGGTGTCGGCGGTGTCAAACTCGACGTGGTGGTCAAGGACGATGCCTTCTCTCCGGAACGGGCCAAAGCCAATGTCGGAGAGTTCATTCAGAAGGACAAGGTCGATGTTCTGGGCACGTTCGGAGCCGGCCAGTTGAACGCCATCGCGGACGATCAGACCACTGCCTGTGTGCCACTGCTGTTTGCGCAGGCAGGGATGCCGGAGTTCCGGGTCATCGAAGACTTCCCGTGGACAACGGAGTATCTCCCGGATCCGGGCATCGAGATGGAAGTAGTCGTCGAGAGCCTGAAGAAGAAGTATCCGGACGGCGCCAAGGTCGCATTGGCTACGAACCAGACCGAGTCGGGACAGGGAATCGCCAACGGCTTCAAGTCGGCGATCGAAGGAACCAACTTCGAGATTGCAGCCGAGGAGGCGTTGACCGACCCCAAGACGGCGGCATCGACCCTCAAGGCCAGTGGCGCCGAAGTGTTGGTGGTAGCTGGTGTCACCACTGACTGCCTCGCGATCACTCAGGCGATCGGACGTGTCGGATGGAAGCCCGACACCGTGATTCAGCCGTCGAATTGCGTCGACGGTGCGACCCTGTACGCGCCCGCCGGTGATGCTGCTGACGGGCAGCAGGTGATGGTGTGGCTCAAGGATCCCAATAACGCTCTCTACAAGGACGACGCGGCGGTACGTGACTACCTAGCGGGTGCAGCTGCTCACGGTGCCGATTCCCCGACCAACAGCTACACCGTGAACGGCTGGGCCATCGGTGACCTGTTGGTGGACAACTTCACTCGGGCCTCCGAATCTTCTGACGGACTCTCTCGTGCCACCATCATGAGTGCCGCGCGTACGCAGGACTACCACCCGCCGATGTTCATCGACGGAATCAAGTTCACCATGACCGCCGACCATGCGCTGGGAATCCTGGCATTCCAGCCGTTCGAGTGGAATGCCGCTACCCAGGCGTTCGAGAAGCAGGGCGACGTGATCGACATTTCCGGCCGTTACGAGAACTGAAGCGAGTGCGCGCATGAACAAGACACACAGGGGATTGCATCCTCGTGGCAAGGTGGACGAATACACCTCGAAGGGGTGGTGGTCCGACGAGACGATCGATCAGGTGTTCCGGGCGCAGGTGCGGGCCCGCGGCGACGAACTCGCGGTAGTTGATCCGGCGAACCGGAGCGAGTTGTCCGGCGGAGATCCACGACGCCTCAGTTGGAATCAACTGGAGAGCGAAGTCATCGCGCTCGCTGCCCGCTTCTCCGAGGTGGGTTTGGGCCGGGGAGATGTTCTGGGCGTGCAGATGCCGAACACCGTCGAACTGGTCGAGGTTTATCTTGCAGCGTGGTCGCTGGGGATCGTGGTCTCACCCTTGCCGATGCAGTACCGCGAACGTGAAGTGGAAGGAATGGCAAACCAGGCGGCGTTTGCAGCATTTGTCACCGTACCCAGTTTCGGTGACAGACTCCCCGCTACGGAGATCGCTGCAATCAGATCCCGGATTCCTTCTCTGAGATCGGTGTTCGCCTACGCTCCCGCGTCCGAGCTTGCGGCTCAGCTTCCCACCGGCGTCGTGGGACTGAGTCCTCGGACTGCCACCGAAGCACAGCGCAGTGAACTGGTGGAACGAAACACCGAAGATCCCAACGACCCCAACGATGCGATGACGATCTGTTGGACCTCCGGGACCGAAAGCGAACCGAAGGGGGTCCCACGTTCGCACTACGAGTGGCTGGCCATCTGCTGGGCCACGATCGACGCTCCCGACATCGTCGTCGGCGACGTCTTGTTGAACCCGTTCCCGATGGTCAACATGGCCGGAATCAACGGAATGTTCCTGCCGTGGCTCCGCACGGGTTGTGTACTGGTACAACATCACCCGTTCGACCTTCGAGTGTTCCTCGGGCAGATCGAGGCCGAGCGAGTGACGTACACAGTAGCGCCGCCTGCGCTGTTGTGGATGCTGCTCGCCGACGAGTCGATGCTCGCGGCGGTCGACCTGTCGAGCTTGACTCGGATCGGTTCGGGTTCGGTGCCACTACAACCTCCGATGGTGCGGGGATGGCAGGAGCGATACGGAATCGGAGTCATCAACTTTTTCGGATCAAACGAAGGCATCAGTCTGCTCTCCTCGCCTGCGGACATGCCGGATCCGGACGACCGCGCACGGTACTTCCCCCGCTTCGGTGTCGAAAACTTCCGTTGGAGCACCAGGATCTCGGACTGGATGGACGTGCGCTTGGTCGACGTGGTCACCGGCGAGGACATCACCGAAGTCGGGCACCCGGGTGAGTTGCGAATCAGTGGACCGACTGTCTTCGCCGGCTACCTCGGCGATCGACCGTCGCCGTTCGACGAACGCGGATTCCTCTGCACCGGAGATATCTTCGAGATCGCCGGTGATCAAGGGCAGTTCCTCCGCTACCTGGATCGAGGCAAGGATCTCGTGATCCGCGGCGGAATGAACATCGCCCCAGCTGAACTGGAGGGATTGATCGCCGAGCACCCGGCAGTTGCGGATGTGGCCGTCATCGGCGACCCCGACGAAGTGCTCGGTGAGCGTGTGGCGGCAGTGGTCACGCTGCGGCCCGAGACGGAACTCGAACTGGACGCTCTGGTCGCGTTCCTGAAGGACAAGCGCATCGCGTCGTACAAGCTTCCCGAACGGCTGGAGATTCGGAAAGAGTTGCCGCGCAATTCGACCGGAAAGATCCTCAAGCGTGAACTTCGACAGAAGAGTGTGGCATGAGTGTGATGAACGACAGTGAAAAACTTGCGCTGGCGCGTGAGATGTTCCAGGCCTGGGACGTCATGGATTGGACACGCGTCGTCGACCTGTTTGCCGAGGACGGTGTGCTCCACAGCGTGATGCAGGAACCGCTTGTCGGCAAAGAGGCCGTCGCGGGCCGAATTGCATTGCTGGCAAGCAAGTGTGAACGGATCACCCTGAAGATCGAGTCTCTCGGCGTGATCGGCGGCAGGGTTTTCGTGCAGAGAGTCGACGACTTCCACTTCGACGGTACCCACGGCGTCGTGCCTGTTGTCGGAATCCTCACCATGGCAGACGGGCGGATCACCGAGTGGCTCGAATACTACGACCGTCCGACGCTGTTGAAGGGAATGGGTCTTGTCTCCGATTTCGAATAGCGGGATTTCGAGTAGCGGGACTTCGAAGAGAAGATTGCCGACTGTCGACATCTCCCTGGGTTTGTGGCAGGACCGTCCGCCGCGCGAGGTGACCGTCACTGCGCGCCTTGCCGACAAACTGGGGTTCGGCCGAGTGTGGGTGGGGGAGATGGCGACGTACGACGCCTTTGCGTTGGCTACGTCGGTCGGCGCCGGCTTCGAGCGCTCCGAGTTGGTGGTCGGCCCGCTGGCAGTGACGGTTCGTGATCCGGCGATGATCGCGATCGGGGCGGCGTCGGTAGCGGACTTGACCGGGCGTCACGTGTCGATCGCGTTGGGAACGTCCAGCACTGTCGTGGTCGAAAAATGGCATGGGCGAAGCAGATCCGGGGCAGCACGTGCACTCGCGGAGTCCGCCCGCGGTGTGCGAGCGCTGATGAACGGCGAGCGGGGCGAAGTCGCCGGAACGGTGATGCGGACCAGTGGATACCGACTGCGTCTTCAGCCGCCGGGTGGCCGGTTGATCGTTGCGGCATTCGGAGACAAGGCGCTTCGGGCCGCCGTGGAGTTGGGTGACGAACTGGTGCTCAATCTGGTGAGTGCGGAGCAGGCCGGTCGTCTGATTTCGCGATGCAAGGAGATCGCGGCCGAGTTGAAAACGGGCATGCCCGTCGTGTCGGTGTGGGCACCGGCTGCTGTCGCCGAGAATGGACCGTCGCAGGCGTCGATCGATCAACTCAGACGTGGGCTTGTGCCGTATCTCGCTGCCCCCGGGTACTCGGACATGTTCGTCCGTGCCGGCTTCGCGGACGTGATCGAGGCAGCAAGGGCCGGAGCCGCGCCGCGAGAGCTCTTGAGTCAGGTCTCCGACGCCATGGTGGCGACGGTGGGAATAGTGGGAACAGCGGCCGACGCTCGCGCGCAACTCGAGGCGTACCGAGCGGCGGGCGTGGACACCGTTGTAGCCGTGCCGTCATCCACTGATTCGGACCCGGCCGGGCAAGTGACCATGGAACTTCTCGCCGAGATGGCATGACGAATCCCCGAAGAACTTACTCTCAGGTAAGTTCGTCGGGGATATGTCGAATCGGAGGAGTTGCCGTGAGTGATCGTGTTCGTGTCGAGATAGTGCAGTCGGTGGCGTACGTGACGTTGAACCGGCCGGAGAAACTCAACGGTCTCGATCTGGACATGCTCGACGCGCTGGTGAATGCCGCTCGAACGATCGAGAGCGATCGTTCGATTCGGGGCGTAGTTCTGCAAGGCGCGGGTGACGCATTCTCTGCCGGATTGGATTTTGCTTCTGCCGGCAAGCAACCGAGGCGGATGGCAAGGGCCTTTGCGAAGTTTCCAGGTCAGAAGACCAACTTGTTTCAACGCGCGTGCTGGGTATGGCGCGAATTGCCCGTGCCGGTCATCGCGATCGTTCACGGCCACTGTTTCGGCGGGGGACTGCAATTGGCGCTCGCCGCAGACTTTCGATTCGCCACCCCTGATTGCACGTTCTCGGTAATGGAGGCGAAGTGGGGATTGATTCCAGACATGACCGGGACGGTCACGACGCGCGAACTCGCGGCAATAGATGTCGTGAAACGCCTAGCCATGACGGCGGAACTGTTCGATGGAAATCAAGCTCTCGAGTGGGGTTTCGTGAGCGGAGTCAGCGAGAACCCGATCAAGCCGGCGCAGGAACTGCTGTCGCAGATCATGACTCGCTCGCCGGACGCCGTCGCAGCAACGAAGACGTTGTTGCACAAGACCTGGAACCGATCGCCTCGCTGGGCATTTTGGATCGAATCACGGATCCAACTGGCTTTGATGAGGGGTAAAAATCACAAGATCGTGCGCACCGCGAACGGTGTGAAGAAGTTGCCGGAGTTCGCCATTCGAAAGTTCGGCTGACGAACTCCGGCATCGCGGCGCCGTGCGGCGTCCACGTCGAGGTCGATCACAGCATCAAATCTCGTCCCGATCGGTCTTTGATGAGCGTCGTGGCAACGAATGACACCGCTGCCAGCAAAGCGAGGTAGATCGAGATGGCCAGAGTGCCACCGGTCTTGCCGAGGAGCCACTGCGCGACGGTGGGTGCGAAGGCGCCGCCGAAAATGGTTCCGACGGCGTAGGAGATCGACGCGCCGCTGTAGCGGATCGAGGCCGGGAACAGCTCGGCGAACAACGCCGGTTGTGGTCCGTACGAAAGCCCGAGTCCGAGCGAGAAGAGGATCATCGCCACATAGATCCAGCCGAGATTTCCGGTGTCGATGAGGAGGAAGAACGGCACCGCGAACAGGACCATTGCGAGGTTGCCCACGTTCATCACCGTGGTGCGGCCGCGTCGGTCCGACCAGTAGGCGCCGATCATGGTGAACACACCCCATGTGACGGCACTGGCGAGTGTGGCAATCAGTAGTTCCGTCTTACCCAGACCGTGCGTCTTGGTTGCGTACGCGACGATGAATCCACCGATCACCATGTAGCCGTTGCCGTTTGTGCCGATGAAGGACAGGGCTGCGAGTACGACCTGCTTCGGGTGCTTCTTGAACAGCGTGCGGATAGGCGTATTGCTCTCGGAGCGGCGTTCCTTGAGTTCGGCGAATACAGGTGACTCGCTGACCCGGCTTCGGATGTAGAAGCCGACGCCGATCAACACGACGCTGAGCAGGAACGGCACTCGCCATCCCCAGGTGGTGAACTGTTCGTCGGTGAGGGTGAACGTGCACAGTGCCAAAACACCGGTGGCGAGCAACATTCCGAGCGGTACACCCATCTGGACGAATGCTCCGAAGAATCCTCGGCGTTTGGTGGGTGCGTGTTCGACGGCAAGTAGAGCGGCCCCGCCCCATTCGCCGCCCGTCGAGAATCCCTGCACGATTCGGAGAAGTATCAGCAGGATCGGCGCCCAGATCCCGATGGAGGCATACGTCGGTAGCACGCCGATCAGGACCGTCGCGGCGCCCATCATTGCCAGAGTTGCCACCAGCACGCGCTTTCGGCCGAGTCGATCACCGAGATAGCCGGCGACGATGGCGCCGAGTGGACGGAAGACGAAGCTGATGCCGACCGTGACGTAGGAGACGATCTGACCTGCCGAGCCCATCGGCTTGAAGAACAGGTCGGCAAAGATCAGCGCTGCGGCTTGGGCGTAGATGAAGAAGTCGTACCACTCGACGGTGGTGCCGACCATCGACGCCATCGCGGCGCGGTCGTACTCCTTCGCGGCGGGTTTGGTGCCAGTTCTGGTTGTGGTCATCGAGCTACTTTCTGCCATTCACGTGTTCCACCGAGGAGGTGAACTGCGAAGTCGGAACAGGGGAGAAATACTGTTCGATCTGCGACGTTGCCGGTGTGCTCGATGCATGCTTTTGGCTGATTCGGAGCGTTCCTGCGCGATCCCATTGTCGATATTGGCAACCGAATGATCGGTAGGTAATGAATTATGCAGAAGTGTGAGCGTCAGCACAAGAGATGTCGGAAAGGTCTGACTATCCGGTGCGGAGTGTGCGAGAAATCGGGCGCTCAGTTTTGGGGCGACGCGGCAATGCGCAGGTCGATTTCCCGAGCGCTGAGTAGGTGGTCGAGGACAAGAACCGCGCAGCCGAGAATGCCGGACTGTGCGCCGTGGCTGACCGATGCGATCTGCAGCTTTCGGGTGGCAAGCGCCGTTGCATTGCCGTACACGGACTCTCGAAGCCCGGCGAGGAAGAGTTCGTCGGCCTCGGCCATGTCGCCGCCGATGATCAGGACCTCGGGATTGAGGAGGTTGACCGCGCCCGAAATGACGTCGCCGATCAGTCGACCGCTGCTTCTGATGAGCCGGCGGGCTTCGCTGTCACCGTCCAGGGCGAGGCGGACAACGTCACGCACATGCCCGACGCTCCGACCTTGATCTCGAAGGGCGTGCACGAGAGCCCAACCGCTGGCGACGGTTTCGACGCAGCCGACGTCGCCGCACCGACATTTCATGCCCCGCGCCGCAGCGGTTTTCGTGTGCCCGATCTCGCCGGATGCTCCGAGTGAACCGCGTTGGAGGACTCCACCCAGGACGATTCCCGCGCCCAGGCCGGTCGATGCCTTGATCATCAGGAGGTTGGGCGCGCTCTCGCGTCGTTCGCTCAATTCGGCCAGAGCCATCACGTTGGCATCGTTGTCGGCGAACAGCGGTGCCGTCGTCACCGATGCCAGGTAGGGGGCAAGAGCAACTCCGTCCCATCCCGCCATCATCGGGGAATCGAGGCTGGCTCCTGCAGCGACGTCGACGGTTCCGGGAATGCTCAGTCCTACCCCGATGACTTCGGTGGACTTGCGCTGGACCCGGGCCAGGAGTGACGAGAGATGCTCGGCAATTTCGGGCATCAGTTCGTCCGGGCCGACTCCGACCGACTTGTCGATGTCTTCCGCTGCGAGGATCGTGCCCGCCAGGTCGGTGACGGCAAGTTGTGCCCGCGATCGACCGATCGCCACGACGAGAACCACGCCGGACGCCTTTGCGAACGTGAGAGTGGACGGCGGCCGTCCGCCCGTCGACGGTCCCTCGTCGTCATCGGCGATCAATCCAAGCGACTGAAGTGCCGCAACCCTGGCCGATACTGCTGTCCTGGACAGGCCGGTGAGCTTCCCGATCTCGCTGCGAGTGGTCGCTGAACCGCTGCGTATCAGCGTGAATACCTCTCCTGCGGTAGCCGGAGTCGTGGACGGTCGGGTCATTGTCCTATTCAAGCATTCCTTGTCGGCAACTTCAGCGTGCGAAAGTTGCCCTACTTTGTTCACAAAAAGACTTAAGTAGGTCTTGTGAAAAAGCAGAAGTAGGCATAGTGTGTGTCTTGACTCACTGCCACGGGCGTCCGAGGAGACGAGTCGCAGTTTCTGTGAAGCAGGGCGCACAAACAGGGGAGAACCTGATGAGCCGCACCGATACACAAGAGATCGTCGAGTTCGCACGTAAGTGGCAGCAGTTCGACGGTGGACCCGACGAAGAGATCTTCGTAACTTTCGGCCTCGCCCCGGACGAGTATTTCCGCAGGCTGCAGGCGATTCTCGACGACGGCGTCGCAGCGCTGACTCCGCCCGTCGCCGGCGAACTCGCTTCGGTCTGTGCGCATCGACTCGGCCGATCGGCGAATCGGCCGGGCGCCGGTAAGTCCGCAGCGTAGCTCCGAGTCACCCGAATCCGTTTCACCCGAGTAAGGAATTGAGGTCGCCATCATGCACAAGCACCTTCCGATGCCGTACCCGACCGCCGAAGTGTGGGATTGGCAGCTGCAGGGAGCGTGCCGCGGGCACGACTCCGCGGTGTACTTCCACCCGGACGGCGAGCGTGGACATGCTCGCGAGAACCGTGAACGCAACGCCAAGAAGGTCTGCGGGACGTGCCCCGTACTCCAGCAGTGCCGCGAGCACGCACTGTCCGTCCACGAGCCTTACGGCATCTGGGGTGGAATGACGGAGACCGAGCGCGCAGAATATGTGCGATCGCTGCGTAAGCGCAGCAACCGGATGCCCGCGGTCGCCAACGCGAGCTGAAGGTCCTTCGGAAAGGACTCCAGTGTGACGCTCGTTGCCGGTATCGATTCGTCTACCCAGTCGTGCAAAGTCATTGTCCGTGATGCCGATACAGGCGAACTGGTACGAGAAGGACGAGCGGCTCATCCCGTTGGTACCGAAATAGATCCGGCACGCTGGCTCGAGGCGATGGACAGTGCAATCGCCGCGGCGGGTGGGCTGGACGACGTTGCAGCAGTTTCCGTCGGAGCTCAACAGCACGGCATGGTGTGTCTGGACAACGGAGGCGAGGTCGTCAGGCCGGCGCTGCTGTGGAACGACACTCGTTCGGCGAAGGCTGCGTCCGATCTGGTCGAAGAACTCGGCGGATCGAGCGAATGGGCCGACGCCGTCGGAGTCGTCCCGGTCGCTGCAGTCACGGCAAGCAAGCTTCGATGGCTGGCAGATCACGAGCCGGCCAACGCCGATCGCGCTGCCGCGGTGTGTCTTCCGCACGACTGGCTGTCCTGGAAATTGGGCGGGTCAGGGTCGTTGAAGGAACTTGCCACCGACGCGGGCGACGCCAGTGGAACCGGCTATTACGCTGCCTCGACGCGCGAATACCGTACCGATCTGTTGGCGTTGGCATTTCGCGATCGAACCCCACAGGTTCCCCGAGTTGCAGCGCCGAACGAGAAGATCGGAAGCACTCACTCCGGGGGAATAATCGGACCGGGCACGGGTGACAATGCCGCAGCCGCACTGGGTTTGGGTGCAGTCCCCGGTGACGTGATCATCTCGATCGGAACTTCCGGCGTAGTATCCGCTGTATCAGTCACGCCCACACACGATCCCAGTGGAAACGTGGCAGGATTCGCGGACGCGACCGGACTGCACCTGCCGCTGGTGTGCACTCTCAACGGCGCTCGCATTCTTGATGCGACGGCATCTATTCTCGGCGTCGATCACGCCGAACTGTCCAGGTTGGCGCTGACCGCGCCCCTCGGAAACGACGGTCTGGTCATGATCCCGTACTTCGAGGGTGAGCGGACGCCCAACCGGCCCGACGCCACGGGAGCCATGCACGGTTTCCGTTTGCAGAACTCGACGCCTGCGCACTTTGCACGAGCCGCCGTCGAAGGTCTCCTGTGCGGCTTGGCCGATGGCGTCGACGATCTGGTTCGTCAGGGTGTCGAGGTGAAGCGAGTTCTCCTTGTGGGAGGCGGAGCCAAGTCTCGTGCTCTCTGTGAGATAGCCCCGGCAATTCTCGGGGTGCCGGTCGTGATCCCTGCTCCGGGTGAGTACGTCGCCGAGGGAGCCTGCAGGCAAGCAGCATGGGCTCTGTCCGGGGACGTGCGGCCGCCGGTGTGGCCGAAACCGGAAGAGCGGCGATTCGACGCCGAACCAGCTCCCCACGTGCGTGAGCGTTACGCGTCGCTGCGCGAACTCACCGAAGGTGTCTGAGCGCTCCTTACAGAAGGCCGAATTTCCGCACCGCGTCGAGTAGCGCGTGCGGACGTTCGGACGTCGGCAGTGGATCGACGAGAGCGAACTGGCAACCGACGTCTCGGGCAGCGCCGTCGGCCTCGTCGCTGTCGCCGACCATCAATGTCTGCGCCGCATCCACATCGAGTTGCGCAAGGGCGTACTCGAAGATCGCCGGTTCGGGCTTGACTGCACCCACCTCGAAAGAGAGTACGAACTCGTCGACCCAGACGTCCCAGCCTCGGTCGACGAACGCCGGTCGGATGTCGAAGGCGATGTTGCTCAGGACCGCGGTTCGTATGCCCTTCTCCGACAATGTCTTCAGGACCTCCCCGGTATCCGGGTACGGCGACCACTGGTCCGGATCGACCAGTAGGGCGTAGAAAGCCTCGGCGCGAACCGGATCGGGAACTCCGGACTTGCTCAACACGTCGAGGTAGGCCTGACGATGCAACTTCGGATCCCGGTCGCGGTTCTCCCACGCGTAGATCCCGGCTTCGTCCATCTCGACGGTTCTACCCACCGGCGCGGTCATCCGGCGCATCAGCTCGGCTTGAGCATGCACGTCGAGCGGATCGCCTTGGTGATCGACGAGGTGCTCGTTCCAATCGTCGCTCTCTTCCAAACGGAAGAGGGTTCCGGAGAAATCGAACAGCGTAGCGGCGATATGTCCGTCTTGATGGGCTGTGCTGTCAGTGTTCACCTCGACAGGTTATCGGCGTCCGCTTTCCGATGCGTGATGTGAGCCAGTGCACGCGTACTTTGAGAGGGCACATTTTCCGAGGTTCCCCCGACGGGCGTGATTTCGACGCCCCGGATGAACCGAACGACGAGGGGGATCCTCCGTGTCCGACCACGCGAATACACCAGATTTGACGAAGCCGTCCGGCGAAGACCCCCACCTCTCACGCCAGCTGTCCAACCGGCATATCCAGCTGATCGCCATCGGTGGGGCCATCGGCACCGGACTCTTCATGGGATCGGGCAAGACGATCTCTCTCGCCGGGCCTTCCGTGATCTTCGTGTACATGATCATCGGCTTTATGCTCTTCTTCGTCATGCGTGCGATGGGGGAGTTGCTGCTCTCCAACATGGCGTACAAGTCTTTCTCGGACTTCGCCGCTGATCTGCTGGGCCCCTGGGCGGGATTCTTCACCGGTTGGACTTACTGGTTCTGTTGGATCGTCACCGGCATCGCTGACGTCATCGCGATTTCCGGCTACTTCAAATACTGGTGGCCGGGTCTCGCGGCGTGGATTCCGGCTTTGCTGACGATCGCGGCACTGCTGCTCCTCAACCTCCCGACCGTTCGCGCCTTCGGTGAAACCGAGTTCTGGTTCGCGCTGATCAAGATCATCGCCATCGTCAGCCTGATCATCGTCGGCATCGTCATGGTCGTCTCCGGGTTCACTGCGCCCAACGGTGCCACCTCGGGCATCGACAATCTCTGGAACGACGGCGGCATGTTCCCGACCGGATTCATGGGCTTCGTGGCCGGCTTCCAGATCGCCGTGTTCGCATTCGTGGGTATCGAACTGGTCGGCACGACAGCAGCCGAGGCGAAGGACCCGGAGAAGAACCTGCCGAAGGCCATCAACTCCATCCCCATTCGTGTGCTGCTGTTTTACGTCGTCGCGCTGACCGTGATCATCGCGGTGACACCGTGGCGTGAAATCAGCGCAGACAAGAGTCCGTTCGTCGCTATGTTCACACTCGCCGGCCTCGGCATCGCTGCATCGGTCATCAACTTCGTCGTGCTGACCTCCGCCGCATCTTCGGCGAACTCGGGTATCTACTCCACCTCGCGCATGGTGTTCGGGCTTGCACAGGAAGGCGACGCACCGAGGGCTCTCGGCAAGCTGAACTCACGCAAGGTTCCCGCGAACGCCCTGATGTTCTCGTGCATCTTCCTGCTGGCGTCGCTGATCCTGCTGTTCTCGGGCGACTCCGTGATCGAGGCCTTCACCGTCGTCACGACCATTTCGGCGCTGCTGTTCATGTTCGTGTGGACGATCATCCTGGCGAGCTACATGGTCTACCGGAAGCGTCGTCCGCACCTGCACGAGGCGTCGAAGTTCAAGATGCCCGGAGGCATCGTGATGTGCTGGGTCGTGCTCGCGTTCTTCGTCTTCATCCTCTGGGCGCTGACAACCAAGGATGACACCCTGCAGGCACTTGTCGTCACGCCGATCTGGTTCGTCGTTCTGGGAATCGCGTGGGCGATCATCCGGCGCCGACCCGCTCACCGGGCACGATACGACGCATTCAAGTCAGAACTGGACGCCAGCCGACAGAACGGCGAGAAATAGTTTTGGTCAAGATCGGGTAACGGTGGCGGCTGCCTTGATCAAACTGTTACATTCTTCGGCAGACAGAGGAGCGGGCTTCATCAGAAGGACGCTGCACGCCGACGACTGACGGAGTACACACTGTGGGAAACCACCACCGCACGGGCAATGACGATGTTGTCTTCGAGATCGATCCCGAGGCAGCAAGCGGCCGCCACCGCACCGCGTCGTCTGGCCCTGGTGCCGGTGTCAAGGCAGGCGTCGTAGCTGCGGCTACCGGTGCACTCCTCGTCGGTGCAGGCCAGATGGGTGCAGGAACCGCTGCTGCGGCGCCGGCAACACAGACCATCGCGGGCTTCGAGATCCCGCAGGGTCTGCTTCCCGAGGGCGTTGTCGTTCCGGCTGAATTGGCGGCTCTTCCGGCTCTCGACATTCCCGAGCTCCCCGACTTTGCAGCTGACCTCAACACACAGGCACAGCAGTTCCTCGCGGGTATCAATCCGGGCACGTCCGCTCGCACGGTGCAGCCGGTGTCCGGAACGCTGACCTCCACCTTCGGTTCGCGCTGGGGAGCACACCACGGCGGTCTCGACATCGCAGCCCCGATCGGTACGCCGATCCTGGCTGCTGCCGACGGCCAGGTCATCGACGCCGGCCCGGCGTCAGGTTTCGGACTGTGGGTCCGTGTCCAGCACGACGACGGCACGGTCACCACGTACGGTCACGTCAACGATTACCAGGTGAACGTCGGTCAGCGTGTCAACGCCGGCCAGCAGATTGCCACCGTGGGTAACCGTGGCCAGTCCACCGGCCCCCACCTGCACTTCGAGGTCGCCGAGAACGGCGCAAAGGTCGATCCGGCAGCGTGGCTGCAGGCCCGCGGCGTGGCTGTCACCTGGGTAGACAACTCGTAAGAAAGCTTCTTGTAGAACTGCGGTGGTGCCGGGAAAATCTTCCTGGTGCCACCGCAGTTCTCGTTTGTCGGTGACCCCGGCCGGATAGCCTTCAGTGACGTTGATCGTCGAAGGGGGAACGCGCGATGGGTGCAGAGGTCACGGCGAGAGAATTCACCAGAGCCGACCGCAGGCTCTTTCGTAAGAAGGTGCGCTCGTGCGTCGACGCCATGAAGCAGATGCTCGACGGTGGTGACTTTCGGGACGCCGTCGACAAGCCGGCGCCGCTGCTGGGTATGGAGATCGAATTCAACCTGGTGAACGGGGACATGGCTCCTGCGATGTCGAATCGTGAAGTACTCGAATCCATAGACGACGCTGAGGTTTTCCAAACCGAGCTCGGACAGTTCAACGTCGAGATGAACGTCGAACCCGGCCCGCTCACCGGTGACGCGACTTTCGAATTGGAAAAGAAACTGCGGGCGTCCCTCGACGTCGCAGATGCGCGAATCCATGCGCACGACGCCGAGATGGTGATGATCGGGATGCTGCCGACACTGCAGCTCGAGCATCTCGATCGCGAGTGGATCACCGCCAACCCGCGCTACGAATTGCTCAACGAGCAAATTTTTGCCGCGCGAGGAGAGGACATCGAACTCGACGTCGAAGGTGTCGCGCTACCTGGCGGCGACGTGGAACTTCTTCGGGCCGATACCAATTCAGTGGTGCCTGAGGCGGCGTGTACGTCCATGCAGTTGCACCTGCGCGTCGCGCCGGAAGAGTTTGCCGCGCACTGGAATGCCGCGCAGTGTCTGGCCGGAGTGCAAGTGGCGTTGGCCGCCAATTCTCCTTTCCTGGCGGGCAAGGCACTCTGGCACGAATCACGCATTCCGATCTTCGAACAGGCCACGGACACCCGAACTTTCGAGCTCAAGAATCAAGGTGTGCGTCCGCGGGTGTGGTTCGGTGAACGGTGGATCCATTCGGTGCTCGACTTGTTCGAGGAGAACTCGCGGTATTTCCCTGCCCTGCTGCCTGATGTGTCGGACACCGATCCACTGGAAGTGCTCGCGGCGGGCGGGGTTCCGGAGTTAAGCGAGCTTCAGATGCACAACGGCACGGTCTACCGGTGGAATCGACCGGTGTACGACTGCTCGGATGGCAAGCCGCACTTGCGTATCGAGAATCGCGTATTGCCGGCCGGACCGACCGTCGTCGACATCATGGCCAATGCAGCCTTCTACTACGGAACCGTTCGGGCACTGGTGAACGCGGAGCGGCCACTGTGGTCGCACATGTCTTTTCACGCGGCGGAAGAGAACCTGCACATCGGCGCCAAGTACGGACTGGATGCGACCCTGTACTGGCCGGAGATCGGTTGGGTCGGTGCCGACGAGTTGATATTGCGAAGGTTGCTGCCGTTGGCGCACGAGGGCTTGACGGACTTCGGATTGTCCGCCGCCGCCCGCGATCGGTACCTCGGCGTCATCGAAGGGCGGTGCATGAATCGGCAGACCGGCGCCGCCTGGCAACGAGAGCATGTTGCGCGGGCGGAGGCCTCTGGCGCGGACCGCTCGACTGCGCTCACCGGAATGCTCCGCGGTTACGTGGAGAACATGCGCGCGGGAGATCCTGTTCACACCTGGTCCTGATTGCTCTGCTAATTCTCCTATCCGTCAACAGTTTCGGGGACCTAAGTCCCCGAAATCGAGAGGGGGCGACCCCAAAAAAGCCGGACAAGTGGGATGGTTAGTGTGAAAGTGGCTCGGTTACTTCTTCAGGAAGGTGGGCACATGAGTTCACGCGAACATAACAGTGTTGTTGTCGGAGTCGAGGGTTCGGACACTGCGTCCACCGCGCTCCGCGAAGCCGCGAAAATCGCCGCCCAGCGCGAATTGCGACTCGACATCATCCACGCTCTCGACTTCGCGCCGTACGGTTTCGGTGGACCGTACGTCGACGCGGGTGGGGTGTACGAATGGGTCGAGGAGGCCGGAAAAGCGATCTTGGCAGAGGCGGAACAGTTCGCCCGTGAGATCGATCCGAAACTCGAGGTTCACACCGAAATCGCCATCGGCAGTGCAACTCAGTGGTTGATCGAGAGTTCGGCACAGGCCAGGCGCGTCGTTGTCGGAGCTTCTGCATCAGGCAAGGCGGCAACGGCAGTGCTCGGCAATACCGCAGTCGGGGTGGCCAGTCACGGCAAGTGCCCGGTGATCGTCGTCCGCGACCGCGACGGCGCGGTGCCCTCGGAGGGACCGGTCGTGGTCGGCGTCGACGGCAGCGCGCTCAGTGCGCAGGCCGTGGGTGCGGCATTCGAGGAAGCGGCATTCCGCGGCGCAGAGCTGGTGGCGCTGCACGTGTGGAGTGACCTCGGGAGCGCGGCATTCGAAGATCCGCGGGCCGCTGCACTTGCGCCGCAGTCTCTCGAGGAAGAAGAGCACGCAGTTCTCAGCGAGAGCTTGGCAGGTTGGTCCGAGCAGTACCCGGACGTGAAGGTCCGGCGCGAGGTCTACCTCGACAACCCACGCGGACGGCTGCTGGACTGGTCGGCAAAAGCGCAGCTCGTGGTCGTCGGAAGCCGTGGTCGCGGTGGATTCCGCGGCATGCTGCTCGGCTCGACCAGCAACACCCTGATCGCTTCGGCCAAGTGCCCCGTCATGGTGGTTCGCCCCGAAGAATCCTGACCTTCATACAGGTTCTCCCGCTACCCCGTTCATTTCGGTCATCGAATTTGAACGGGGTAGTCACATGAATGCGGACTCAGGTTCCGTAGTGTTCGATGTGAGTAAGTGTTCGATGGGAGTACCACTGCCCGTGTGCGCGTCGCACACGGCAGCAATCGTCAGGATTGGGGTTACAACGTGCGTATCGGTATGGGTTTGAACTACAGCGGCGGGTTCGCCGAAACCGTCGAAGAGGTCGGTGACCTGGAGAAGGCGGGCCTGGACATCGCTTTCGTCCCGGAAGCGTATTCCTTCGATGCCGTCAGCCAGCTCGGCTACCTGGCGGCCAAGACGTCGACAATCGAACTCGCTTCGGGAATCTTTCAGATCTACACCCGTACGCCCTCGTTGACCGCGATGACGGCAGCGGGCCTGGACTTCGTCTCCAACGGCCGCTTCGTCATGGGACTGGGCGCCTCCGGTCCGCAGGTGATCGAGGGATTCCACGGCGTCAAGTACGACGCTCCGTTGGGGCGCACGCGTGAGGTCGTCGAGATCTGCCGCCAGGTGTGGCGCCGCGAGAAGGTCGAATACCAGGGCAAGTATTACCAGGTCCCGCTCCCCGCCGAGAAGGGCACCGGACTGGGCAAGCCCCTCAAGCTGATCAATCATCCTGTGCGTGAGCGCATCCCGATCCTGATCGCCTCGCTCGGCCCCAAGAACGTTGAGCTGACGGCCGAGATCGCCGAAGGCTGGGAACCGATCTTCTTCCATCCGGAGAAGGCAGCCAGCGTGTGGGGCGAGCCGATCGCCAAGGGCAAGGCCAAGCGCGATCCGAGCCTCGGCGAGCTTCAGGTGTACGCGTCGCCGGCGCTCGCCATCGGTGACGACGTCGACCACATGCTCGACTGGGTACGTCCGAGCCTTGCGCTCTACATCGGCGGCATGGGCGCGAAGGGCAAGAACTTCTACAACGATCTCGCAGTGCGCTACGGCTACGAAGAAGCCGCTGCGAAGATCCAGGATCTCTACCTCGCGGGCAAGAAGGACGAAGCCGCAGCAGCAGTCCCCGACGAGCTGGTTCGTGCCGTGTCGTTGATCGGTCCCGAGAGCTACGTCAGGGAACGCGTCGCAGCCTTCGCCGAAGCGGGCGTCACGACGCTCAACGTCACGCCGTTGGCTGCCGATCGCAACGGCCGTGTTCAGCTGATCGAGAAGTTCCGCAAGATTTGTGACTGACCCTGCCGTGCGCCTTTATTAACCGCGGGCGGTTAATAAAGGCGCACAGCAGGTGTTTCGGGATCTCTTGCGCACGAAACCCGATTTTGGGCGCTTCTTGACAGGACTTTCTGCACTTCTGACCGGTCGGCTTCTTCGCCTAACGTGGATCGGGTAGCCAGGGTTCGCGTGCGAGTCCGGCACCGGTGGCCTCGTTGACGCCCGTTCGGGATGTTGGCGGGGCCGTTGCCGCAGTCCACCCAAAGGTCGAATGTCCGATTCGGGACTCGCGTCAGCCGATGAATCCTTTTTGCCGTCATTGGGCAATAGTGTGGGGGCGTAGAGATTCTGTGGTCGATTGTGGAGGGACGAACATGAGTGCAACCAAACCCGTCGTCGTAGCAGTGGACGGTTCGGAATCGGCGTCGTCGGCTGTCGTCTGGGCGGCTCGAACGGCAGTGGCGCTCGGTCGTCCTCTCCACATCGCGACGGTGGTGCACATCCCCGCCTTCTACTACTCGGAGCCGTACCTCGCCGAGAGCTTCAAGGACGAACTGCGCCGCACTGCCACCGCTCGTCTGGACAGCGCACAGATCCTTGCGCGCCAGAGCATCGACGACGACCTCGAGATCGTCACCGAACTTCTCGACGGCAGTGTCTCCGATCGGCTGATCGAATTGTCCAAGAGTGCGTACATCATTGCTCTCGGACCGCGCGGACACGGTGAATTCACCGGACTGGTCGTCGGTTCCGCGACGGTGTCCGTGGTCTCGCACGGCGAATCACCGGTTGCAGTGGTCAGAGGGCGGACGCTCGACGGGCGACCGCCGACCGAAGGCCCCGTCGTCGTCGGCGTCGATGGATCCGAGAGCAGTATCGAGGCAGTCGAGCATGCTTTCGAGCAGGCGTCCGCGAGGGGCGCCACCTTGATTGCGGTCAACGTGTGGAGCGACGTGAGTGTGCAGCCCTCGCTGGGCGCCACCCCGGAGGACCCGCTGTGGAGCAGTATCCAGACAGGCGAGGAAGTTGTCCTCGCCGAGCAATTGGCCGGATTCACCGAGCGCTACCCGGACGTCGTCGTCGAGAGGGTCGTCGCGCGTGACCGTCCGGTGCGAGTTCTGAGCGAATACGCGGAGACGGCGCAATTGATAGTCGTCGGTAGCCGTGGGCGCGGCGGATTCGCGGGAATGCTCCTTGGATCGACCAGTCGGGCCCTCCTGCACACGGCGGATTGCCCGGTTCTCATAGTCCGGCACGTCAACAAGTGAAGAGAATGCATTCAATGAGTTCTGAGTCCACCATCTCCGGTACCGTTCGACTCGAGATGTCTTTTGGAGGGGTTCGATGACAACGCGGATATTCCTGGTCGACGATCACGAGATCGTCAGGCGCGGTTTGTTCGACCTACTCGGCGGGGTCGAAGACTTCGTGGTGGTGGGTGAGGCCGCATCCGTGGGCGAAGCATTGGCTGCGGTACCGCAGAGCAATGCCGACGTCGCCGTTCTGGACGTACGGTTGCCGGACGGCAACGGCGTCGAACTGTGCCGCGAGCTCCGCTCGATGCTTCCCGACCTGCGCTGCCTGATGCTCACGTCGTACGCAGACGACGAGGCTTTGCTCGACGCGATCATGGCGGGTGCCTCGGGATTTGTCCTCAAACAGATTCTCGGAACCGATCTGGTCGCTGCGGTCCGCACAGTCGGGCGCGGCGGATCACTGCTCGACAGTCGGGCGACGGAGGCGCTGATGCAGCGGATCCGTAGCGATCGCACAGCTGATCCGTTGGCCGAGCTGTCCGATCAGGAGCGAGCTGTGTTCGACCTCATCGGAGAGGGACTCACCAACCGGGAGATCGGCGCGCGATTGTTCCTCGCGGAGAAGACAGTCAAGAACTACGTGACGCGTCTGCTGTCGAAGCTGGGCATGCAGCGTCGTACTCAGGCTGCGGTGCTTGCGACCGAAATCCGCAGCGGCAGTAGATAGATCTACCGGCCGGACTTCGGTCGATTCGAGTTGGTGCGGCCGAGCGGTACTCGCCAGAGCAGACGTGCACCGCTCGGATCGTGGTTGACGATTGTGCATGTGCCGCCACAGTGTTCGGCCCGGCGCTCGAGGTTGTGAAGTCCGCTCTTGTGGAAGTCCGAGGGAAGTCCGACGCCGTCGTCCTCGATCGTGATCGCGAATTCGACGTCCGCGGTCACTGCGATGGTGATGTGGTGTGCGTGTGCATGTCTGAGGACGTTGCTCAGTCCCTCTCGCAGTACGGCTTCGGCGTGCGGGTGGATGCCGGGATTCACGAGAGTGTCGATGGCGCCGGAGAATTGGACGCTGGGGGTCACGGCGGATTGTGCGGTGGCGTCGCCGATGACGTCGAGGAGGCGTCGCCGCAGGCTCGACGAATCGGTGGCCGTGGGAGTCTGCAGATCGAAGATGGTAGTCCGGATCTCGCGGACGGTCTTGTCCAATTGTTCGAGAGATCGTTTGACAATTGCGCGCGCAGACTCGGGGAGGGTCTCGTCCGGAAGCGTGCTCTGCAGGCTCATTCCGCTTGCGAACAGTCGCTGGATGACGTTGTCGTGCAGGTCGCGTGCGATGCGGTCGCGGTCCGCGAGAACCGACAAAAGGCGTTGCGCCTTCTGTTTCTCGTCGAACTCGATTGCAACGGAGCCGAGTTCGGCCATCGACTCGATCCGGGTCAGTTCGTCGTGGTCCCAGTGCGTGTTGGTGGAATTCGACGCCACGATGATCGCGCCGACTACACCCGAGGCGACGCACATCGGTGCAACGACCGCACTACCGGCCGACGGCACCAGTTCAGTGAGCGCACCTAAGGTGGTGAGCACCTGTAGCTTTCGCGTACTCCGTACGACGTCGAACGGATAGGTCGTCGCTGGAATTCTGACCCCACGAGAAGTGGTTCGGGCGCTGGCCGCAGCATGGACCTGGGCATACCCGTTCTCGCAGATCACCACGATCACGTCCTCGACCCCGGTCAAATCCCGAACGCGGCTGGCAAGAAGTTGCAAGCCGTCCTCGAGCGAGTCACCGGCCAGCAACCGCGAGCGGATGGCAGATGTTGCGGTGAGCCATCTTTCACGAGTTCGAGACTGCTCGAACAGCCGGGCGTTTTCCACGGCGATACCGGCTGCGATGGCGAGAGCCTCCAGAATGACCTCGTCTTCCTGGGTGAACTCGGCTTTTCCTCGCTTCTCGGTCAGATAGATGCTGCCGAACACCTTTCCTCGCATCATGATCGGCGCTCCGAGGAAGCTCTCCATCGGTGGGTGATTTGCGGGGAATCCGACCGATTCGGGATGGTCGCCGAGATGTGCCACACGCAAAGTCTGCGGATGATTCATCAGAACACCCAGAACGCCATGCCCTTCGGGAAAATGTCCCATGATCGCGCGTTGGGACCCGGGGATTCCCTCGTAGACGAATTCCGAGAGCCCGCCCCCTGGCGCTGCAACCCCCAGGGCGCCGTAGCGACAGTCCAGAACCGTTGTCGCAGAAGTAATGATCCGTTGAAGTGTCAGGTCGAGATCAAGGCCTGAACCGACGACCAGGACCGCCTCGAGCAGACGGTGGAGCGTGGGGATGTCTGCGTTGGAATCGCCCAGTCGGTCGAGCAACTCGCCGAACGTGCGTGCCGGACTGTGACCCGAAGCTTCGACCATGGTCGAAGCATATCGCCTCGCGGAACGTCAGCCCTCTTGACGGCGACCTTCCCACCACGAAGACCAGTGATGCTTGATTTCGTCGAACTCGTCATCGCTCAGGTTGTAGGTGGTCAGCAGGATCGACATACCTCCATCGGGTCGCTGGGCAGTCACGGACTGCGCGGCGACGGACAGCAGGCCAGGGCCGAGATCTTCGACTGTCAAGCCGAATTGGTGGTCGGTGACGAAGTCGACGACGCCCTCGAAGTAGTCGCCGGGAGCGATCGTCGCCGCGTACCGACTTCCCTCTGCCAGGTCGATTTCGGTGATCCCGAGGACAGTCGCCACGTTCTCACCGGGGAGCAGAAGGCCGTCGAGATAAATGGTTCTCCGCTCGGCCAGTCCGTGGTGCTCCACTGCGAATCTGAGCAGCTGGAGAAACGTCGTCCATCCCTCGGTGATGTCGTCGTACCAGTCGTCTTCCGCCGACTTTGCCGGCCGATCGATGCGGACGAGTGTCTTGCCGTCTCGTTCGAGAAGAGAGAAACTGTCACCGTTTCCGAGTCTCAGCGTCAACGCCTCGGGGTCCGCCTCAGCGGTGGAGTAGATCTGGGTGATTTCGTCGTCGAGTCCGTCGTACTCCCAGCCGAACCAACGACGAATCAGCGACGGGTCACGCAGCGCGGGCCAGAGCACCGACGGGGCTGCGACGATGGACACTTCGATCACGGTTTCGCTCACCGGGAAGACGCTACCGACTTCAGCCCTTCATGGCGACGGTCAGCAGAAATGCGACGTCTTCGAGCGCTTCGACACTGTGACGGTCGGCCGGGACGGCGAGGAAATCGCCGGTGGATCCTTTCCACTGGTCGCTCCCGCACACAAGATTCAGCTTCCCGCTCAGGACCAACAGCGTGGCTTCGCCCGGACTGTCGTGTTCGGCGAGGCTCTTGCCGGCGCTCAGTGCGATCACCGTCTGTCGCAGGCTGCGCTGGTGGCCGCCGTAGACGGTTTGTGAACTGCGACCGCTGGTCGCCGAGCTCGCCAGTTTCAACTGTTGGCGAGCGAGAGCGGTCAGTGACTTCTTGTCCATCGAAGACCTCTCGAAAGCGGTGAATGTCGTTCTTGGAGTATGACCGACTCACTCGCGAGGTGCCTCGTTATCGGCGGAAGTCGGTCAGCGAGTATATTCCAGCCACCGGAAGCGCAGCCCGCTCTTCTCGGAGGTCTGCCAGGGCTCGTCGGACTTCAAGTTCCATTCGGGGCCGATCTCGGGAGCAAAGGCATCACCGGCGATCTCGAGGTCGACCTCGGTCACCAGGAGATGCGTCGCGAATGGCAGTGCAGCCGAATAAATCTGCCCACCGCCGACGACGAAGACGTCGCCGTCCGGCAACGCCAGGGCGTCGTCCAGACTGTGGACCACCTCGGCGCCTTCGGCGTGCCATTGCGGATCGCGGGTGACGACGACGTTCCGACGCCCGCTGAACGGACGGAACTTCAATGGAATGGAGTCCCAGGTGCGCCGCCCCATGATTACCGGATGGCCCATGGTGACGCGTTTGAAGTAAGCCATGTCCTCGGACACGCGCCACGGGATCGAGTTGTCGGCGCCGATGACGCCGTCATGAGCCTGAGCCCAGATGAGGGTGACTGTGCGATCGGTCATCGTCAGACCGCAACCGGCGCTTTGATCGCGGGGTGGTGCTGATAGTCGACGATCTCCACATCCTCGAAGGTGTAGTCGAAGATGGAGTCGCGCTTGTTCAGTTTCAGGGTCGGCAACGGCAGGGGCTCGCGACCGAGCTGCTCGGTGACCTGATCGACGTGATTGTCATAGATGTGGCAGTCGCCGCCGGTCCAGACGAACTCGCCGACGTCGAGTCCGGCCTGCTGGGCCATCATGTGAGTCAGTAGCGCATAGCTGGCGATGTTGAACGGAACGCCGAGGAACATGTCGGCGCTGCGCTGGTACAGCTGGCACGAGAGTTTGCCGTCGGCGACGTAGAACTGGAAGAAAGCGTGGCAGGGCGCCAGCGCCATCTGTGGGATATCGGCCACGTTCCACGCCGAGACGATGATCCGCCGCGAATCGGGGTTCGTGCGCAGGGTCTCGACGGTCTGCGTGATCTGGTCGATGTGCTCGCCCGAGGGGGTGGGCCAGCTACGCCACTGGACGCCGTAGACGGGGCCGAGTTCGCCGTTCTCGTCGGCCCACTCGTCCCAGATGGAGACGCCGTGCTCGTGCAGCCACGCCACGTTGGAGTCGCCGCGCAGGAACCACAGGAGCTCGTTGACGATCGACTTGAGGTGGACCTTCTTGGTGGTGACGAGCGGAAAGCCTTCGGCAAGATCGAAGCGCATCTGGTGACCGAAGATGCTGCGGGTGCCGGTTCCGGTGCGATCGGATTTGGCGGTACCCGTCTCCATGACGAGCCGGAGGAGGTCTTCGTAAGCAGTGGAGACAGTCACGGGAATCAGTCTAGGGCCTAGCCTGCTGTGCGCCTCTATTAACCTCCGGCGGTTAATAAAGGCGCACAGCAATATAGCCTCGGCGCATGCGCGAACTCTTGGTGATCGGTATCGGTGCGGGTGATCCCGACCAGGTGACTGTCCAGGCGATCAAGGCCATGAACACGGCCGATACCTTCTTCATCATCGGAAAGGGCGACGAGAAGCAGGCTCTGGTCGACCTGCGAACCGGCATCCTCGACGAGCACGTTCATCTCGACTACAAGGTGGTCGAGATCACGGACCCACCGCGGGACCGAACCCCGACCGATTACGAAGGTGTCGTCGAGGACTGGCACGAGCGCCGGGCAGCGAAATTCGAAGCGGAATTCGCGGCCGAACCCGGAGTGGGAGCGATTCTCGTCTGGGGTGACCCTTCCCTCTACGACAGCACTCTGCGGATCGTCGAGCGCGTGCTCGCTCGCGGGAGAGTGTCGTTCGACTACTCCGTCATACCGGGGATCACGAGCGTGCAGTCGCTGGCTGCACAACACCGGATCGTCCTGAACCGAATCGGCGAACCCATCCACATCACGACCGGCCGCAAACTGGCCGAGGGATTACCTGACGGAGTGGACAACGCCGTCGTGATGCTCGACGCGCATTGCACGTTCACTCAGGTGAGCGAAGACGACGCCGAGATCTGGTGGGGTGCGTACCTCGGAACCTCGGATGAGGAGTTGATTTCCGGCAAACTGCGCGACGTCGAAGATCGGATCGTCGCGCGTCGGGCGGAGCTGCGTGGGAAGCACGGCTGGATCATGGATACGTACCTCATTCGGCGCTGACAACCGGTCACAGATTGCACCGGTCGATCCTGCGCTCTTGATCCCGAATGACGGTCTGCGCACCTATGATCTGCGCATGACATCGTTCGGACAGGACCGACTGCAGTCGATCCTGCCCGCGCCGCGTGGTCGTGAAAGATCAGCTGTGAAGTCGGCTTTCGACCTTCTCGTTCAGTGGTATCGGCGTCCTGATCAATTCGACAGCTTCAACCGATACCTCGCCACGAAGGGCTTGGAACTAGCCGTCCGATTGCTGGTCATCGGTTCCCTGACAACGGTCGTCATCGCGATGACTCTCTTGCGCTTCAGCGACGCGGGCGTTCACAACCATGTCACCAGTGTCGTCAACGCCGTGATCATCGCTGTCACGGTCGCGACAATCGTGCTCTTCTGTCTTCTGCCCGAAATCACGCGTCGGTGGTCGTATTTTTTCGTCGCCTACTGCGAGGTCGGCGTATTCGTCGGCGTGTTCCTGAACAGCGATCCGTTCATCGGGTTGATCCAGTGTGTGCTCTTCGTGTTGATCGGCGGGTACATCGCCTACTTCCACAACGCGAGACTTCAAGCGCTGCACATGGCGTTGTCGATCGTGGTTCTGGCAGTCGTCGGCCGAAAGGTCGCGGTATATGCGGATCCTGCGCTGGCCACTGCACTGTGTCTGATCATCGCCACCGGGATCGTGGTCATCCCGTTTGCCTGCCAGTTCGTCCTCTCACTTCTCGGATCCGACGCCGACAGTTCGGATGTCGATCCGTTGACCGGCCTTCTGAATCGGCGCGGGCTGCAGCGAGCCGTTGTCGAAATGGGGGCAACGGGACGTGCGTCGAGCAAATCGTCTTATGTCGTCGCGATTGTCGACGTCGATTCGTTCAAGAGCGTCAACGACTCACTCGGGCACGAAGAAGGTGATCTTGTACTTCGGCAGATTGCTGACCGACTGCGGTGGTGCGGCAGTGAGAACGCGCTCTTCGCCAGGTTCGGTGGGGACGAGTTCGTCTTGGTCGACACGATAGACGTCGGTGCAGCGTCTGCATTCGAAGGCAATCTGCGAAGGCACTTGCGAATCGATGATCATGATCCGGCTGTGACGACCAGCGTCGGAGTCGCGATCACCTCAGCCGAATGGTCAGCCATCATTTCCGACGAGGAGTTGACGGAACTGTTTCGAGTAGCCGATGCCTCGATGTATCGGGCGAAAGCGGCTGGCGGCAATCAGGTTGTGATCTGGGACGGAAAACAGTGAAAATTGTCTGATTGCGGGGAGTTGACTGGATTATCCTGACCACATGGGATCAACCGGGAATGTGGAGCGTTCGGACGCCGCTGCGTCGCAACGACCGCTCTCGGGTCCTGCATTCCGGCTGATCTCGTCTCAACTGGCCGATTGGTATCGTCGGCCGGACCAATTCGACACTTTCAACCGCTATCTCGCGGACAAAGGGCTGACCGTAACTTCGCGATTCCTTGTCGTCTGCTCGTTGGTGCTGGTCACGGTCATCATGTTCCTGACTCGCTTCAGCCCGCAGGGGCCGACCAGTTCCCACGCGCGCACCGCGAATGCCGTCATCATTGTCGTAACCGTGATGATGGCCGTCGTGCTCTCGACGAGGCGTAGTTTGTCCCGCTCCTGGTCATACGCTTTTGTGCTCTACTCGGAAGTGGGAATAGCGGCCGCAATGCTGTTGTATTCCAATCCGCTTGCTGCATTGGCGCATGCAGTCATGTTCTCCGTAATCGGCGGCTATATCGCGTTTTTTCACAATGCGCGAATGCAGAGCTTGCACATGTTGTGGGTATTCGTTGTCGTCATCGGAATCGTGACACGCATTTCCGTAGTCGAAAACTATTCGGATGTTCCGGTTCTGGTCGCCTTGGTAGTTCTGGTCGGCGCGGCGATCTACGTGATTCCCTTTGCCTGTCAGTTCATCTTCTCCATCCTCGGCACCGACGCGTTGAATTCGCAATTGGACCCACTGACCGGACTGCTCAACAGGAGGGGACTGGCCGACGAGGTGCGACTGTTGCTGGAGCGGTCGCACACGCACTCGGCGCTCTTGGTTGTCGCTGCTGTCGACATCAATCGATTCAAAGCCATCAACGACGAGTACGGACATTCCGTCGGCGACGCTGTCATCGAAGAAGTCGGATCGCGACTGGTCGAATGTGCCGGCCCGACGGCGTTGATCGCACGGATAGGCGGCGACGAGTTCGTCATCGTCGATTCGGTCGATCAACGCGCGTTCGATCGACTCGAACATGACCTTGTGCGGTCGACGATCAACTCGCCCGATCATCCCGAGGTGGCCATGAGCATCGGAATCGCCAAGATCGCAGGGCCTTTCGCGTCAGCGGATGATGCGCTGGTCGCCTACCCGACCCTGCTGCGGCGAGCGGATCGGGCGATGTATTCCGCGAAGGCGCGCGGTGGGCACTCGGTGGTTCTGCAGACGGAATCGGACTGAGCGCACTGTGAGTGTCCGTGGTCGGCGCTAGTCTGTTGCCATGCCTGAACTACCCGAGGTGGAAGCGCTGGCAGGGTTCCTTCGTCAGCACGCGGTCGGCGCAGTGGTGGGACGCGTCGACATCGCCGCACTGAGTGTGCTCAAGACCTTCGATCCGCCGATCACGGCTTTGCAAGGGCGTGACGTGACGGGCGCTGCCCGCTTCGGAAAGCACCTGGCTCTGGACTGCGACGGGTTGTGGTTGGTCACGCATCTCTCCCGTGCCGGTTGGATGCGGTGGCTCGACAACCCGTCCGCGACACCGCCGAAGCCGGGCAAGGGGCCGTTGGCGCTGCGCGTTCATTTCTTCACACCCGAAGGGTTGACGCCGGCATTCGATCTCACCGAGGCGGGTACCAAGAAGCGCCTCGCGGTCTGGGTGGTGAACGATCCGCAGGAGGTTCCGGGGATCACCCGATTGGGTCCGGACGCGATGGCTGTGACCGAAGCCGAGTTCGCTGAGATTCTGGGCGGCACGTCGGCGCGGATCAAGAACTCGATAGTCGATCAGTCGCTGATCGCCGGGATCGGGAACGCCTACTCGGACGAGATCCTCCACACCGCGAAACTCTCGCCGTTCGCGACCTCGTCGCGTCTGACACCGGAGCAGATTTCGGCTCTGTACGCCGTGATGCGATCCACGCTGGCCGACGCGATCGAGCGCTCGGAGGGTCAGGATGCGGCCCGACTCAAAGGTGAAAAACGCTCGGGAATGCGAGTACACGCGCGCACCGGACTTCCCTGCCCGGTGTGTGGTGACGTCGTACGCGAAGTGTCGTTCGCAGAACGCTCTTTTCAGTACTGCGCGACGTGCCAGACCGGTGGTAAACCGTTGGCGGACAGGCGAATGTCGAAACTACTCAAGTAGCGAACTGCGCCGCGAGCAGTTCGACGAACTCTCGGGCGAGGGCAGACGAATGGGTCGGTTCGGTAATTGCGTGGACGATCCGATGTGGTGCATCGGTGATCGGAATGCAGATCAGTTCGGAATGTAGGGCGCTCATGGATTGGGGGAGCAGGCCGACGCCCAAACCGTTGGCGGTCAGTGAACAGATCAGGTCCACGGAGTTGGCTTCGAGAGTTTTTCCGCGAGGGACCTGTGATTCGGCGAAGGCCTGGTCGGTTTGGACACGGGCCTCGCTGCCCGAGGCGAAGTCCACGAGAGTGTGATCTCGTAGGTCTTCGAGCCTGATCGACGAGGCCTGGGCAAAGGGATGGTCGGGAGCGACAAACGCTGCGGTCGGTTCACTCCACAACGGTGCCGCGGCAAAGCTCTTGGGTAGGCGGCCGGCGGCCAATCCGACAATGCCGACGTCGATCGCGCCGGACCGAACTCCCTCGATCACGACTTCACTGCCGTACGGCCGCGCGGTGATGTTGATTGCAGGATGTCGGCGTGTCAGATCTGCCAGGGCGCGGCCGACGTCGACGCGTCCTGCCGAGGTGATGGTGCCGACCGTCAGCCGCACCTGCTCGTTGCTCCGGGCTGAGACATCGCTGACCAGTCTCGACATGGCGCCGAGTACCTCACGGGAGCGCGCGACAAAAACCTCGCCGGCAGCAGTCAGGCCGACGTTGCGACTGTTCCGGTTGAACAGTTCTACTCCCAGTTCCTTTTCGAGGTCTCTGATCTGGGCGCTCAGGGCGGACTGGGAAACGTGCAACCGCGCGGCCGCCCGGCTGAAGTGTCTGTCTTCCGCGACGGCAAGGGCGTAGCGAATGTGACGTAGTTCCATTACGTCAATCTATCGTTCTCGGCGATAGATCATGCGTATCCATCTATTGGACGCACGCCGGTGTGTGCGGTCATGCTTGACGACATGATCTCAAGCGACGCGCGTCCGAGGCTCGGACTACCGATAGTGCTCCTCATGGCCGCGGCGACGGGCCTGTGCGCGGGCGGTAACTATTTCAATCAGCCACTTCTCGATTCCATCTCGGAGCACCTGAATGTGTCCGCCTCCACCGCGGCCGCGACTGTGACCATTGCACAGGTCGCGTATGCACTCGGATTGATACTCCTGGTTCCGGTGGGCGACATGGTGGACCGACGCAAGCTGACGGTAGGGCTCATGCTGCTGGCGGCAACCGGTCAAGCGGTCAGCGGATTTGCGCCGAACTTTGCCACGCTGGCAGTGGGAATCGCAGTCGCTGGAGTCTTTTCGGTCGCCGCGCAGGTACTGATCCCGTTTGCCGCCTCACTGGCCGAACCTGAGAGGTCCGGTCAGGTGGTCGGCACGATCATGAGCGGACTACTGATCGGAATCCTGTTGGCGCGCAGCGTTGCCGGCGTGCTCTCCGGACTGGGAGGTTGGTCGACGGTGTACAAGGTGGCGGCGGTGCTGATGGTGGGAATGGCCGCGGCATTGTGGCAATCTTTGCCTTCCGATTCCGCAGATCGCCCGAAGGCCGGTTACGGCGCCACGCTTGCTTCGGTAGGGAGGTTGGCTGCGACGTTGCCGCGACTGAGAACTCGATCGGCTATGGGCGGGTTGGCCTTTGCTGCCGTCAGCACTGTTTTCACAACCATGGCCTTTCTGCTCTCCGACGAATTCGGCTACAGCGACACTCAAATCGGCCTCGTCGGACTTCTCGGTGTGGCAGGAGCATTGATGGCGACAGTGGCAGGCAGACTGGCCGATCGGGGATTGGGTCAGGTGGCAACCGGCGGCGCCATTGCGATTCTGTTGGTCTCGTGGCTTCCCTTTTTCGGCGGAGCCGCGCATATAGTGTGGTTTCTTGTCGCCATCGTTCTTGCCGACCTCGCGTTGCAGGGAGTGCACGTCAGCAACCAGAATGTGATCTACGCCCTTGTCCCCGAAGCGCGTTCGCGTGTGAACTCCGTCTACATGACTACCTACTTCGTCGGTGCTGCCGTGGGTTCGGCAGTGGGATCAGTGGTGTGGAAGTCGTACGGCTGGAACGGAGTATGCATCGCCGGGTTGGTCTTCTCCCTTGTAACGGTGTTGGTGTGGATGCACGATCGCCGACTGGAGACGGCTGAACTGCGAATCCCGGAATCCCCTGTCGCGGTGGGATAGACGCCATACCTAATCGGACCCCTGCACCTTTCAGATTTCTGCACCTTCTCAGATTTCGGCCCCGTCCACCAGGATCTTGCCGACGCGTTCGGGATAGAACGACACATGGTCGTCGATCCCGGACGCTTCGGCGGTGGTGAACGGATAGAACCACGCCAGATCCTCAATCGGTGCGAGTTCGGTTGTGCCGGTGAAGGACAGATACGACGCGGTGCCCTTGTACGGGCAAGCCGTGGTGGTCGGAGACGGCGCAAAGAACTCGCTGCGAACGTCGATTCTCGGAATGTAGTACCGCGTCGGCAGGCTGGTTTCGAAGAGCAGTCGGGGTCGTGTCGTCTCCGCGACCAGCACGTCGCCGACAAAAACCTGGACGTGCCGGGACGAGGGGAGTGCGTCGATACGTACGTATGGATCGCGGGCGTGGACAAAGACCTGTTGATCTTCTTCGAACCAGGCGTCCATGCGATCCCAGTAGAACGCGACGTACTCACTCAGGTCCAGGGAACCATCGAACTGTTGAGGGTAGGACCAGACGGTGTCCTCGGCGCGGCGATCCCCGATCTCGATAGTCCAATATGTGGCGTCGCCCTTCCACGGGAAATGGGTGGTCGTCGACGTCGAGACGAGGAAGTCGGTGCGAACGTCGGTGAGGGGGATGTAGTACATCGGCAGGCGGCCGCGTTCGAACAGATACACCGAACGAGTGGTGTCCGCGACGGTCTGACCAGCGAAGAATGCTCGAATTCGGCGGGGGTTCGGCTCGAGTGCGATCCGCCCGTTGGAAGCTTTGATCTGTGTGTCTTCTGCGTGGGTCAGTGCTGTGGACATTCGCGAATGCTCCTGAGATTCGGCAGGTTGGTCCTTCCCATCCTGCGCCCGGCAGCAGCTATTTGACAGGGTGGAGTCGAAATACGCGGATCTGGCGCCCGAATGCTCGATCGGCGTAGGTTTCGTACGGCGGCCACGCGGTGGTCGCGAGCGTCCACAGTCTCTTACGCGTGGTGCCCTCCGCCAGGGTTGCCCCGACCGGTATTTCGACGCCCTTCACCGTCACGATTGCAGTGGGGTCGGCCATCAAATTGAGTGTCCACGCTGGATGCGCATCCTGCCCCCAGTTGGATCCGACGACGACGAACGCGTCGCCGTCGGGCGCGTACAGGAGTGGCGTAGTACGAGAGCGGCCGGTCTTACGGCCCGTCGTGGTGAGCAGTAGCTGAGTCACGGTGTTCTCCCCGACAAGGGAGAGCTTGCCACCCGACACCTTTTGTACTGCTCGATCGAGCGGAACCAGATCCTTGCCGAGATCCGAGAACCATTGTGTGTGACCGACATTGCGCATCAACGAACGGTAGATATTGCGCATCGAAATCCTCGCTTTCTCGGCGCCGTTTCGGGGTTGGTGTACTCCGACTCGAAAGAGTCTGCCACGTCAGATCACAGATACCTGAGTCCCAAAGTCCCAAAAGGAAGGAAGCGGTCAAGCGAATTCGGTTTTAGCGGAGCAGAATTGGGGCAAATCTCCGAAACCGCTCGTTTGTCGCCGTCGGACGTTCGCCGGAAGGTCAGGCCTCCGACGTCAAGACGTCGGGCTCGAGCCATTCGACACCGAGCAATTCGGACAGCGACCGCAGGCCGGATCGGTCGCCGCCCTTCAGGCCGGTCACGGAATTGAGATTGCGCAACATGACCGTGGCGACGTCCTCTTCCTTGGTGCCCACGCCGAAGGGAATGACCCACGGACACGTCTGGTAGTCGCGGTGTGAGCGACCGAATGTCTGTTCTGCCGCGATTCCCGAGTATCGCGGTTGATGAAAGATCCCAGTCCGTGGCATCGAGGATGCGTGAGTGCCGTCGGGGAGCGCTTCGTTGGCATGGAGCGAAATCGAGGTCGTGACATTGAAGACAATGACGGGTGCGTCCCCGCGTTGAAATCGCAGACGCTGGCCCTCCTTGTCCGCTACCGCACCGAACAGTTTCGCGACCGAGATCCCGGCGTCTTCGATCATCTCGACCAGCGGATCGCCTGCCGTGGAGACGAACTCGACGGCCACCAACACCTGCTTGCCTGCCTTGACCTGGGCTTGCGCCCACTGAGCTGTCGACTCGGCACGGATCATTCCCGCCTTTTGCCGATAGCGGAGAACCAGCGCACGACCCCGAGCAATGTTGCGGCTCTTACGGGCCAAGCCCATCTCGTACGCGTACTCGGCCCACTCCGTCTCGTACTCGGCGCGCTGGGCATGCGTGAGGTCGATCGGCATACCGTCCAGTGGAACGGGTCCCCACGGCGTCGGTCGATGAATCATCAAGGGTGGATTGTTGTTCGACATCCACCCTCGTACGGTCTCGAGCGCCTGGGATTGCAGTGTCGGTGATTCCTTCGCCTCAGCGCTCCACGTCCACTTTCCGTAGGACTTGTCCAGCGGAAGACCGGACTCGACAAGCCTGGCGCCGAGGTCCGACCAGTATTCGGAGGGCTCCGAATGCAACTGCGCAAAAAGTGGTGCCAGGTAACGCTGATCGGCTGGAGTATGTCCCGGAGTTGCTGTCACGGACAGGACGAAGGGCGCCTGCTCGTGCGCATTCGAAAAGCGCGCAACCTTCTCGAAAGCAGCGGTGCGCTGTGTGTCGTTGCTGTACAGCTGGGCCTCGTCCGCAATCACCACACCGAACGTGTACTTGGGACGCCCGTTTCGTGCGATCAGTTTCTTCAATTGGTCAGGCGACATGATCAGCCAACGGAAGCCGCCGTCGCCCACCGAGGCGATGGAATAGCGCCAATGCGGAATGGTGATCTGTGCCGGTCGATCGACGAGGACGAGGATGTTGGTTTCGCCGCGCTCTTCGGCAATCGTCTTGGCAGCCATCACCGCGATGAGCGTTTTACCCAGGCCGGCATTGTCTGCCAACAGAAATCCGCGGTGACCGGCGCGAGCAGCGTCGACGACGGCGCCGGCCCCCGAAACCTGCTCGGGCCGCGGAATTTTGGGTGCGGCCACCGGACGTTCACCGGTGCCGTCATTGATGTCGTCCTCGACCCACTGCTGATATGAGAAGGGGAGTGCCTTGAACGGTGCGAGTTCTGCGGGCAGTTCAGCACCGACCCACGCGTAGCTCTTCCATTTCTTGACGAACTGAGCGCCAGGCGCCGGTGTTCGAAAGGGAACGTCGAGGAGCCAGACTCTTTCACCAGGACCGGCAGTCGGCACATCCGGCATCGCAGCGCGCGAGCTCTTCTTTGCGACAGTCTTCTTTGGGGCGGTCTTTCTGGTCGTGCTCTTCTTGGGTGCAGCCTTCTTCGGTGCAGCCTTCTTTGCGGCAGCCTTGCGCGCCGTGGTTGCTTTGCGTGGCGGCATCAGGCGGTGTCGACCTCGGTGGTGTCGGTCTCTGCCGTGAGGAATTCGCGCAGCGTGACTGGAGGCCGGCCGACAAGTTCTTCGACAGTGCCCGTGATCAGCGCCAGTTCACCCTGCGCGATTGCGGTGTACGTCGACACCCATGCGTCGAGTTCCCATGCCGGTGCGTTGTACGACGCCCGTGATTCGTAAGCTTCCTCGACAGTTTCCTCGACGTACGTGGTCTGCTTGCCCGTGACTTCGGTGATGATGCTCGCAGCCTCGGACAGCGTCAGCGCCTCCCGTCCGGTCAGGTTGTATGTCTGTCCGACATGGGAATCCAGATCCTTCAGGACCGAGACAGCGACGGCAGCAATGTCGGATCGCGCTACAGCGCCGACGAGACCATCCCCGGCGGGGCCCCGGATCACACCGTCTTCGCCGGCGAGAGCGGGTAGGAAATCGAGGTAGAAGCTGTCGCGCAGGAAGGTGAATGCGAGTCCGGAAGCACGGATGTGTTCTTCGGTGACCCAGTGATCGCGCGCGAGCGTGAACGTTGCGTCCGGGGCGGCGCCGAGGAAAGACGTGTACACGATGTGCCTGACCCCGGCCGCCGCTGCGGCGTCGACGAAGGTGCGATGCTGATCCAGGCGATCTGCGCTTTCGGCCGCCGACACCATGAAAAGGGTGTCGATTCCCGCCAAAGCCGCGAGCGCGCGCTCGCGATCCCCGTATGTGGTCTCGGCAGAATCGGCACCGGCGAGCTGCGGTAATCGATTGACCGAACGTGCGATCAGCCGCTGCGGGACACCGGCGTCGGCCAACGACGCGGCCACCAGGCCGCCGATGTGACCGGTAGCGCCGGTGACGGCGATCCTCGCAGACCGTGAATCTACGGACATGGTGCCCCTCCTTCGGTCGGTGCGCATTCCATCTTGCCGGAACCCACCCCCACGTCAGGTCACGACGCGACGATTACACCGCGAGCCACCGACAACGCATCGGACAGAGCAGTCCTGGTGTTGTCGTCGAGGGGCAGCAGGGGCCGGCGGGGAAGGCCGGCGTCGACGCCGAGAAATTCCAACCCGGCTTTGACCGTCGACGGCAGTCCGCGACTGACGAGGACCTTCAGTAGTGGCTCGATCTGTTCGAACACAGCGGCGGCGCCCGACCGATCACCGGATTCGAGTAGACGCCAGAAGTGCACCACCTGTTCGGGGGCCAGACACGGAGCTGCCGTGCACCACCCACTTGCACCGGCAGAGAAAGATTGCAGTGCAAGAGGATTGCTGCCGTTGAAGAAGGGAATCGTGCCACCGCTCAGTTCGTTGATGCGGTTCATGCGGGTGATGTCGCCGGTGGATTCCTTGATCATCGTGATGCCGTCGACGGTGGAGACGAGATCGACGAGAAACTCCGGTGACATGTCGATACCGGTCGTGGCCGGATTGTTGTAGATCATCGTCGGAATGTCGACGGAATCGGCTACCGCAGTGACGTGTTCACGAATCTCCTGCTCACCCAGATGCCAGTACGACGTGGGAAGGATCATGACTGCGTCGGCGCCGGCGTCTGCCGCGATCGATGCTCGGCGAAGTGCTCCCGCCGTGGTCAGGTCCGATACGCCGACGACGGTGGGGACTCGGCGGTCGACGTAGTCGAGGCTCTCCCGGGCGACTGTCTCCCATTCCGCGTCGTCGAGATAAGCGCTCTCGCCGGTACTGCCGAGCGGAGCTATCGCGTCGACACCACTGCCGATCATGTTGTCGAGGAGCGTGTGTAGCGGCTTGGGATCGAACGCTCCGGTATCGCGGTCGAACGGGGTGATGGGATAGGCGACAATTCCCTTGATGGTGCTGCTCATGAGATTCTCTGTTCTGTTGGTGCGAAACGAAATTCAGTTGGTCAGCGTGTCTGGGTGATTGCGGAGAGCACGGCGGGCGTAGTACGCGAAGTTCGCCTCGCTGCGCCGAGGAGTCAGCGTCCAATCGTGTGCCTCTTTCGCCAGGCGAGGCGGTAGCGGCTTGATGTCGCCGGCCGCCATCGCCAGCAACTGCAGCCGCGCGGCTCGCTCGATCAGATGCCCGAGGGAACAGGCCTCTTCGACGGTATTGCCGACGACGAGTTGGCCGTGGTGAGCGAGCAGGATTGCCCGCTTGTCGCCGAGTGCAGCCGAAATGATCTCGCCCTCCTCGTTTCCCACAGGAACACCGGGCCAGTCGGCAAGAAATGCGCAATCGTCGTAGAGGGGTGCGATGTCCATCTGGGACACGACGAGGGGAATCTCGAGCATCGACAACGCCGTCGCGTGCAATGGGTGCGTGTGGACGATGCAGTTGACGTCGGGTCGGGCGCGGTAGATCCAGCTGTGGAACCTGTTGGCGGGGTTCGGCATTCCATCCCCGTCCAGAACCTCGAGATCCTCGTTGACAAGCAGGAGGTTGTCCTCGGTGATCTCGTCGAACCCGAGGCCGAGTCGCTGGGTGACAAACGTGCCGGGATGCTCACCGCGGGCGGAGATCTGGCCGGCAAGGCCGGAATCGTGGCCGGCGTCCGACAGTGCCCGGCAGGTCAGTGCGATCTTCTGTCGAAGAGTCCAACTACCAGTCGTTACTTCGGTGAGCATCTTCGTCTCGGCGGTGGCCATGAGTTCCTGCTTGCTCGCATGCATCGTGTCGGTCATGGGTGTGCCTTTCTCTGGATCCGGCGTTCGATGACATCAAGTCACCTATAAGACACAAAGTGTCATATAGGACGGAAATGTGCAACCCTCGGTTTTATGAATCGGTGATCGCCGCAGGTCAATGTATTGGTAGGGTGATGACACAAAGTCTCGTGAGGGGAACCGAATGGCAGCGTTTTTGCGAACACATCGGCGTCGCGCCGGTCTGACACTCGAGGGCCTGGCCGAGCAGACCGGGCTGACGAAGAGCTATCTCTCCAAGGTCGAGCGGGGTATCAGTACCCCGTCGATCGCGGTGGCACTCAAGATTGCACGGGTACTCGATGCCGATGTGGGGCAACTGTTCTCGGACAGCATGGAGGGCAACGTCATGACGATCGCGCGCGCCAAGGACCGGGTGATCGACCCGGCTGCCTCGGCCGAGTCTTCTGTCTACGATCCGATCGCTCCGGCTCTGGTCGGAAAGGCCATGCAGCCGTTCGTGGTTCACCCGGCCTCGGTGATGGGCCCCAAGTTCATGGATCACACGGGGGAGGAGTTCGTGTTCGTGCACTCCGGATCCGTCGAATTCGAGATCCCCGGGCAGACGATGCACCTCGACGCCGGCGACAGCCTCTACTTCGACGCGAACACGCCCCACCGGATGCGGTCGGTGTCGACTGGTGGCGCGACCGTGTTGGTTGTCGTCTACGACAAGCCCTCGGCTGGATCTCCCAGCGGTGACTCACTGGAAGCTCACTGCGGGGTGAGCAGATGACGCTCGGGATCGATACGACACTCACGCTGCTCGCGGCGGGTCTGATCTTCCTGCTCTCCCTGTGCCTGGGCATCTGGAAGTACCAACAGATGGCGACCTCGGACAATCACCTCGCCCATCCGTATGTCGACATCGCACACCGCGCAGCACTGATGTACTCGTTCGCAACGCTGTTGATCGCGGTGTTCGTCGAACTCAGTGCGTGGCCGACGTGGATCAACCTGACCAGCGCAGCAGTGGTCGTGTTCTTTTTTCTTGCAGCGATATTCAGCTACATCGCTCACGGTGCGATGAAAGACACCGACAACCAGTTCGAGTCCGCCGGTCCGCCCCTGCACCTCGGAATGTTCCTGCTGATTCTCGGAGAGGTCGGCGGATTCGCCGTCCTACTCGCAGGATTCGTGAAAGGCCAGTTCTTCTGATCTGGCTTCAGCGCCTGTGCTCGTAGCCGATCCAAGCCCGTCGACGCTCACCCATCGGGTCGTCCTCCACCCGGGACGTCTCGTCGAAGATCATCGTTTGCCGCTCCGGTACGGAGTAGGCGGGCCACTCTCGGTCCGGCACTCCGTGGCGGGCGAAGTGGATCCAGTGGCGCTGCATGGTGGAGGTCACCGCGGTCAGTCCGCGGCGCCCTCCGACTGCGGTCAAGGCCGCCGTGAGTGCATCCGAACGCCCGAAGACCGCAAGCAATTCGGTGGCGTGGGTAGCGCCCATGCCGACGAGTCGGAGCAGTCGCGGCGCAAAGTCGTAGCGGTAACTGTAGGTCGGAGCCACCTGGCAATGGCCCTGGGCGCACAGTATCGCCGGTTCCCAGAAAGTGATGTCGCCGCCGAGATCTGCGGCAGCGAACCGGTGTGGATACGTGGGATAGGCCGCAAGCGCGCGTTCTTTCACGTCCGGCGGAGTGTGGGAGAACATCTTCTCGATCCGTATCGGATTTGTAGGCAAGATGTCGAGAACGCGCGGAAAAATCCGCCCCTCGTGGAGATTCGAACCGACCAGCAACGGGACGGGGTGGGCTTTTCCCGCTGCGAACACGTCGAGCGGGTGTTCGGGAAGGACGTCGTCACCCACTACGGGAGCAAATGCCCGCGTTCCGGGTTCTTCGTCCGCGCCGCGGCGCGCAAGTTCTTCGCCGGCATCGACCAGTTCCTTCACCGAAGCGGAGCGCAGCCACGATGCCGGATCGGTTTCCGGAGCATGTGCGATCTCGAGGAACTCGCGTGCCCAGCGGTGCGCTCGCTCTTTTCCGTATGCGGAAGCGGCCGGCGGACTTTGCGCGATGGCGCGAGCGAACAACCCTTCGGCTGTCGGTGTTGCCATCAGGGTTGTCACCGCGTTGGCGCCGGATGATTCACCGAACACGGTGACCGCGTTCGGGTCACCGCCGAACGCGGCGATGTTCCGCTGGACCCACGCCAGTGCCGCGATCTGATCACGCAATCCGAGATTCGTCTCGAATGGTTGCTCAGCAGTGGAGTATTCGCTGAAATCGAGGTAACCCAAGGCGCCCAGTCGATACTGGACAGAGACGTAGACGATGTCGCCTCGCTCGACCAGGGTCGTTCCGCGGTACATGGGCGTCGACGGATTCCCGCCGTTGTACGCGCCGCCGTGAATGAAGACCATGACCGGTCGCAGCGAATCGGAAGGTAGCCGAGGGGCCACGACGTTCACGAACAGAGAGTTCTCGTCGAAGTTGCTCTTGCGCTGCGGAGACGGAGAACCGAATGCTTCCGCGGGGTGGACGCCATTCCAGGCCTCGACCGCTTGCGGTGCGCGAAATCTCCAGGGACCGATCGGGGGCGCTGCGTAGGGGATTGCCCGCCAGGTGCGCAGTCCTCGATCGAGGCGGCCGCGCACGACGCCGGAATCGAGCTCGACCTCGAGAGCGTGTGTCACGGTAGAGGGATGTCGGTGCCGTGGCTGCGGTAACCGCTGTATCCCGCCCAAGCCAAGCGTTGTTCACGTCTGGGATCGTTCTCGACGCGCACGATCTGGTCGAAGATCATGGTCCGACGCTCCTGTGCGTCGTAACGAGGCCACGATCCGCGCGGAGAGCCGTGCGTGGCGAAGTGAAGCCAGTGTCCCTGAACGGATTCGGTGACTGCGCGCAGTCCGCGCCGACCACCGGGAAGAGTGAGGCCACGCCCGATCATGGTGTCGCCGATACCGAAGACCGCGAACATCTCGAATCCGTGGGTGGCGTCGAGGCCGAGCCAACGCATCATCGTCGGCGCGAAGTCGAATCGGTAAGCGTACGTCGGCGCCGATTGTGCGTGCGCCTGCATCAACTCCACGGACGGGTGCCAGAACGTGACGTCGCCGCCGACGTCGATCGCGGACTGCTCGTCGGGATACCCGGGATAGGTTGCGAGGATGCGCTTCCCGGCTTCGGGATCGGTGAGGGCGAACATGGTGTCGATGCGCGACGGGTTGGTCGGGAGTGCGTCGAGCACTTTCGGGAACAGCGTTCCCTCTCGTCTGTTGGTTCCGATGATCATCGGAACCTGGTGTGCCGAACCTTCTTTGAATGCGTCCAAGGGTGAACGCGGAAGGAAGTCGCCGTCGACGACCGGTCCGAAGGGATGTAGTCCAGGTGTGTTCGCGAGTACCTCGGCGCCCAGTCTGCTTCCGGCTCGGCCCAATTCGACGGCTGTCGCCGAGGTCAGGGCCTTCGCGGGCGGTAGACCGGAATTGAGGATCTCGACGAAACGTGCACCCCAGGCGTGCGATCGCTGAGTGCTCGAGACCAGATCCGGAGCCGAACTTTCGGCGATAGCCCCGGCGAAAAGTCCCTTGGCGGCCGGAGTAGCCATCAGGGTGGTGACGGCAGTGGCTCCGGCGGATTCACCGAAAATCGTGACTTTGTCGGGATCCCCACCGAAGGCGGCGATGTTGCGTTGCACCCACTGCAGCGCCGCTACCTGATCGCGCAGTCCGAGGTTGGAGTCGAATACGCGCTCGGATGTGGAGAACGGGGTGAAATCGAGGTAGCCCAGAGCGCCGAGCCGGTAGTTGATCGAGACGTAGACGACGTCGCCGCGTTCGACGAGGGACACACCGGAGTACAGGCCGGTGGCGGAGGTTCCGATGGTGTTGGCCCCGCCGTGGATGAAAACCATGACGGGACGCGGAGTACTTCCGGTGTTCGCGGGAGCGAGCACGTTGAGCGTCAGGCAGTCTTCGCTGCTGGGCTGGTACTTCCCGGGCGCGAGCAGCAGCCCCTTCTTGTGCTGGACAGACGCGTCGCCGAATCTGGTCGCGTCGCGTTCTCCGGACCACGACGTGACCGGCTGCGGCCGCGTCAGACGCAGTGTTCCGACTGGCGGCCGGGCGTAGGGAATTCCGCGCCAGGCACGAAGTTTTCCCACCCGTCGGCCGCGCAGAATGCCGTCGGCCGTGGTCACAAGTATGTCGGACGCCATGTCGCGACTATACGTACTTCGGGATCGCGTCAGCGGCGAGCCTCCAGCAATCGAAGCCAGACCTCACTGACCGTCGGATAGGAGGGCACCGCATGCCACAGAGTTTCCAGTGGTACGGCGCCGACCACCGCGATTGTCGCCGCATGCACCAGTTCGGATACCTCGGGCCCGGCGAAGGTAGCGCCGAGGATCACGTCGGTGGCCTTGTCGATCACCAACTTCGCGCGTCCCGAGTAGTCGTCACGCAGCAGTGAAGATCCCGCGACGGCGAGTTCGATCTCCACGACTTCGACGTCGTAGCCGTCGTCGCGAGCTTTCTTCTCGGTGCGTCCCACCCCGGCGATCTCGGGTGAGGTGAATACCACCTGGGGAACCTGCCCGTTGTCGGCCGACGCCGTGTATCGAGGTCCGCGCAGTCCCCGACTCTCGGCTCGCGCTGCGATGACGTCTCCGCACACTCTCGCTTGATACTTGCCCATGTGGGTCAGGGGTGAACGGCCGTTGATGTCGCCGACTGCGTAGAGCCACTCACCTTGGGCGCAGAGGTGGTCGTCGGTGGTGACGTACTTGCCGTCCTCGAGGCCGATGGCGGACAAGCCGAGATCGGCAGAGGTCGGACCGCGGCCCGCCGCGACGATGACCTCGTCGACCTCGATCACGCCGGAAGAGGTCTCGATGCTGACGGGTCCTCCGTGGATGTGGCCTTCGCCGGTGTCCTTGGCATCGGGGCGTGAGACCGAGTTGACGTCAGTGCTCAGTCGAACATCCACACCGCGGGCGCCGAGTGCTTCGGCAACCATCGTTCCGGCAAACGGTTCTGCTGATTTCAAGAGAGCATCGCCCCTCACGAGCAGCGTCACGTGAGCGCCGAACGACGACAACCACGTTGCGCACTCCGTTGCGACCACTCCGCCGCCGATGACCGCCACTCGCGACGGAACCTCGTGCAGGTTGGTCGCATCGCGCGAGGTCCACGGGAGCGCCTCGCGCAATCCCGGTGTCTTCGGGACAGTGGCCGTTGTGCCCGTGGCGAGTACTACTGCCTGGCGGGCGCGGAGCTTACGGGTCCCGTCGACGGTCACTGCTCGCTCGCCGTCGATCACTCCGTGGCCTTTGATCACGGTGATACCCACGGAGGTTGCCCAGTCGACCTGGGACGAATCGTCGTGGTTGTGGGTAAACGAGTCGCGCCGTTTCAGGACGGCCTCGACGTCCAGCGGTCCGGCCGGGATCCCGGGCAAGGCGTCGGCCGCTTCGAGGACCTGCCCTGGACGCAGTAACGCCTTGCTGGGCATACAGGCCCAATACGAGCATTCACCGCCGACCAGTTCGTGTTCCACGATTGCGGCGGTGCGATTACTGCCGGCGATGGCGTATGCGGCGGCGTTCTCACCAGCAGGCCCACCGCCGATCACGATGACATCGAATTCGTCGGTCATTGCTCCACGGTATGCCGGATCGGTCCGAGTTCGCTCGGTTACTGCCGGGTACGAGAGCTCGATGGTGGCTACAGTTGCACCCATGACGCGGCAGAAGATTTTGATCACGGGTGCCAGTTCGGGTCTCGGGGAGGAGATGGCCAGGAGATTTGCCGCAGCAGGTCGCGATCTCGCGCTGTGTGCCCGGCGGACGGATCGCCTCGACGCACTTCGCGAGGAGTTGGTGGCCCAGTACCCGTCGATCAGCGTTGCAGTGCGCGAACTCGATGTGACCGAACACGATTCCGTCGTCCGAGTTTTCGGCGAGCTTCGCGACGAGCTGGGCGGTCTGGACCGAGTAATCGTCAATGCCGGGCTCGGCAAGGGCGCGAAGATCGGTACCGGCAAAGCGCACGCGAATCTCGCAACAGCGCAGACAAATTTTGTCGGTGCGCTTTCGCAGTGTGAAGCTGCACTCGAGATCTTCCGCGCGCAGGACGCCGGACACCTGGTTCTCGTGTCCTCGATCAGCGCGGATCGGGGACTACCCGGGCCGAAGGCGGCCTACTCGGCGAGCAAGGCCGGCGTAGCGGCTCTGGGGGAGGCACTCAGTATCGAGTTGTCGCGCACACCCATTCGGGTCACCACGCTGCTGCCAGGCTTCATCAAGACCGACATGTCCGCCGGCGCCGGCGACGATGCTGCGCTCATGGCCAGTTTGGACGAAGGCGTCAGCGCGATGGTCGACGCCATCGAGAAGGAAACCACACGGGCGGCGCTGCCCGGCCTCAAGTGGCAGGGGATAGACGCGGCCCTGCGATTCCTGCCCAACTCCGTGACAGCGAGGTTTGTCTGATGAGCATCCACATCTCGAACGGCAAGCCCCGGGTAGTGATCGTCGGTGGCGGCTTCGGCGGGCTGTACGCGGCGAGACGACTCAAGAAGGCCGACGTCGAGGTCGTTCTGATCGACCGGGGAACCAGCCATGTCTTCCAGCCGCTGCTCTACCAGTGCGCCACCGGCCTGCTCTCCGAAGGGCAGATCGCAAGTCCGCTGCGTCATCTCCTCGAAGACAACAAGAACACGAACGTCGTTCTGGGCGAGGCAAAGTCGGTGGACGCGGACGCCGGGATACTGACCGCCAGCCGCTTCGACGGATCGACCTTCGAATTGCCGTACGACTACCTGATCGTGGCGGCCGGAATGCGGCAGTCGTACCACGGTCAGGACGAGTTCATCAAATGGGCGCCGGGGATGAAAACCCTCGACGACGCTCTGGCGATCAGACGCAGTCTCATTGCCGCGTTCGAGATGGCCGAATCGCTCCCGACGGCGGAGGAGCGTCGACCGTGGCTGACCTTCGCCGTGGCGGGCGGCGGACCCACCGGCGTCGAATTGGCCGGGCAGATCCGTGAATTGGCGATGCACGCGCTGACCAACGAGTTCCGGTCCATCGACCCGGACGAGGCGAGGGTGCTGCTTTTCCACGGGGACGATCGTGTGTTGCCCTCGTTCAGTCGCAAGCTCTCGGCTGCAGCCAAACGCACTCTCGATGGGATAGGCGTCGAGACTCACCTCGGTGTGCACGTCACCGACGTGTGCGAGACCAGCATCGAGACGACGGACAAGAAGACAAAAGAGAAGCGGCAGTACGAGACTCGGACGATTCTGTGGACTGCGGGCGTCGAAGCAGTGCCATTCGCCGAGGCCTTGGCCACAGCACTGGGTGTGAAGCAGGTCGGCGGTGGCCGCATCGAAGTGGAAGCCGATCTGACCGTCCCCGGTCACCCGAACGTCTACGTGGTCGGCGACCTCATGTCTCGTGACAAGCTTGCCGGGGTGGCCGAGGTTGCGATGCAGGGCGGGCGGCACGCCGGGGCCAGGATCGCGGCCACAGTCGAAAACGGCGCACCCAACCGAAAGCCTTTCAAGTACCGCGATCTTGGAACTGCGGCCTACATTTCGCGTCGCCACGCGTTGCTTCAGGCAGGGCCGGTTCAGTTGTCCGGGTTCATCGGGTGGGTGTCCTGGGGAATCATCCACATCGCGTTCCTCGCCGGGTTCCGCAACCGCGCCAGCACCGTGCTGAACTGGGGTGCAACCTTGGCGTCGAAAACTCGTCGGGAACGGGCAATCACGTACGGTGACCCGGAAACCGCTCGGCAGCCGTACAACTGAGGGCTATTCCGTTGTGAACACGGGGTTCCCAGTGGCATCGATCATCCACCACAGGCTGCCGATGCTCTGCCCGTGCATGTCGCCGGGAACCTTGTCGTCGAGGTACCGATAGACGGGCTTGCCGTTGACGGTGATCTGGAAAGACCCCTCCGGTCCGTCGACCGTGCCGATTGCGGCGTCGATGCCCTCGACGATCGGTGAATCGGTGACCGACGTGACCGCCGGCCAGTAGCGCAGGCACGCTTCGTCGCACGAACCTGCTTGGGAGTTCTCCTCGTCCGGGTTGTAGACGTAGACCGTCATGCCCTCGCCGTCGACGGCGATCGTCCCCAGTGGGGAGTCGGCGGTCTTCAGCAGGGGAGCATCAGCAGCGGCCGGTGGTGACAGCGACGTCGAGATGGCGGTGACGTTGTCCGCGCTGTCCCCGGAGTCGAGGGCGTCGGGCGAGCACCCGGTGAGGACGAGGGCGGTACTCGCTACCGTCGCGAACAACCACTGTCTGCGCATGACGTCTCCGTTCTGGGCGGGAGTGCTCGGGACAAGCAATCAGGGATACCCGTTGCGGACGAGCTGAAAACGCGGTGCGGGCGAGGGCAGACCTGACAGGAAGTCGGGTGTCTGACAGGAAACTGCCAGGACCGTGCCAGCGGACGGCCAGGTTGTGGTCGGACAGTGTGGTGTGACCCAGACCAGCGATCAATCGCTCTCCGCACCTCCGGCAGCAGGAGGGCCGCGATCCCACGCCGAGAATATGTGGCGACGCATCGCTCTGGCTGTACTTCTCGTCGGCACTGCGATCGCCTATATCTGGAACATCTCGATCAACGGCAATGCCAACGCGTTCTATGCGGCTGCAGCGCAAGCCGGGTCCCAGGATTGGAAAGCCTTGCTGTTCGGCTCGTTGGATACGTCCAACTTCATCACTGTCGACAAGCCTCCGGTCTCGCAGTGGGCAATGGGACTGTCCGGGCAGCTGTTCGGTTTCAGCAGCGCGAGCATGTTGATTCCCGAGGCCTTGATGGCTGTGGGCGCCGTGGCGCTGATCTATGGCGCCGTCACGCGATTGTCGGGCGCGTGGGCAGGGTTGCTGGCTGGAGTGGTCTTGGCGTTGACTCCGGTTGCCGCGCTGATGTTCAGGTTCGACAATCCCGATGCGGTGATGGTTCTGCTGATGACCGCGGCCGCATACTGCACCGTCCGTGCATTGGAGAAAGCGAGTCCACGTTGGCTGGCGTGGGCTGGGGTCGCATTGGGCTTTGCGTTTCTGGCGAAAATGCTCGAAGGACTGATGGTGATGCCGGCGTTGGCGATTGCATACCTCGTCGTGGCACCTACCTCGTTGCCGAGAAGGCTCCTCCACCTTGTGGGCGCGCTGGTGTCGATGATGATCGCATCCGGGTGGTTCGTCATCTTGACCCTGCTGTGGCCCGCCGACGCGCGTCCTTACCTGGCAGGCTCGACGGACAACAATTTCATGAATTTGGTGTTGGGGTACAACGGATTTGCGCGAATACTCGGTCGAAGCGGCGGAGGGGCTCAGGGCGGGGGATCCGGTCCGGCGCCGGATGCACTCGACGCTGTAACCGGCGGCCGCGGTGGGGGAATGGGCAACGCCGCTCCGGGTATCGGCCGTCTCTTCACCGGTGAGTTCGGATACGAGATTTCGTGGTTGCTACCTTCTGCGTTGCTCGCATTCGTCTTGGTTCTCGTAAGTCGTGGGCGACGGCCTCGAACAGACGTGATCCGCGGTGGTGTCTTGATTTTCGGTGTGTGGTTGATTGTCGATGCGCTGGTCTTCAGCTTCATGAGTGGCACGATCCACGCGTATTACACATTGGCGATCGCACCCGCCATCGCTGCTCTGGTCGGCATCGGTGTTGCTGAGATGTGGTCGATCCGCGAGCGCCTGCTCGGACGAATCGGGTTGGCGGCAATCACCCTGACGGCCGGAGTCTGGGGATACGTTCTTCTCCAACGTAATTCGGGCTGGCTGCCCGAGCTTCGGTGGGTGCTGCTGGCTGCAGTCCTCATCGGCTCGGTAGGGTTCGTCGTCACTTCTGGTTCGCGGCGACGGGTTCTCACGCCGTTGTTGATCGCCTGCGCACTGATCGGCGGTCTCGGTGGTGGCACGGCATACGCGGTGGCGACGTTCGAACAGCCACACACCGGTGGGAGCCCTGCGGTAGGGCCGAAGGCGCAGAACAGTTCTCGAGACGGTCAGTCCGTCGGTGCTAGTGGAATCGGCGGCAGCGGATTCGGTGGTAGTGGATTCGGGGGTGGCGCTGACAGTTCCGCACTGGATTCGATGCTTCGGACGACAACCACGAGATGGTCAGCGGCAATTGACAGGTCCTCGGCAGCAGCAACTTTGGAATTGGGAAGCAACACAGCGGTGATGGCGATCGGTGGTTTCAGTAACGACCCGGCGCCCACCCTGGCCGAGTTCGTCTCGGATGTGACGAACCACCGTGTCACGTACTTTGTCGAGCCCACGCAGACACAGTCTCAGTCTCAGGCTCCGGAAGAGGGTGGTGATCGAGGCGGCGGAAGGGTCGGCGGAAATGCGCGAGCGGGAGGTGGCCACTCCGACATCACCACGTGGGTGCACGCCCACTTCACCCCGACTTCCGTGGACGATTACACGGTCTACGACATGAGTTCTTACACCGCGTAAGCCGACCTCTCGACAATAGCTCTGTTGCAGAGCTATTGTGAGGTTGTGGATGAAACCGGATCAGGCTTTGCGGATGACGTCCTGGAGACGCTCGGTCAATTGCGCCGGGGCACCAGGAAGGCATCGGGGCGGCCGTTTGCGGAACGACCGCTCGGCGGCGCCCAGATCGAACTCGTCAGGTTGCTACGACGCAACCCGGGCCTGTCCGTGGCCGAGGCTGCCGGGCGATTGGGTGTCGCGGCAAATACGGTGTCCACCTTGGTTCGTCAGCTAGTCGACGAGGGAGTGATCGAACGCGTCGCCGACGAGGCCGATCGCCGCGTCGCGCGATTGGTGCTTTCGGACGAGGCGCGCGCCCGCGTCGAGGTGTGGCGTGATCGACGGAGTGTGATTGTCGGTCAGGCATTGTCGACTCTGACCGCAGAAGACAGGACGAGTATCGAGGCTGCGCTACCGGCCCTGTCTCGATTGGCGAGCGCTCTGGCAGCAGCCGGATCAGAAGGCGAGGGGCAGTGAGATGCTGACACAGTGGTGGAAGAGCCGGGCGGCACACGTGCCTGACCCTGGCGCGCCCGCGGTCGAGATCGACTCGGTAACATACAATTTCGGCGATCATCGCGCGGTGGACAACTTGAGTCTGGTCATCAACGCGGGGGAATGCTTCGGCCTGTTGGGTCCCAACGGTGCAGGAAAGACGACGACAATCAGATTGCTCAACACCCTGCTTCCCCTGCAGGAGGGTGACATTCGAATTCTCGGCCGATCCGTTCGCAGCGAAGCGATGACCATTCGGCGTTATCTCGGGTACGTGCCACAACAGCTCTCGATCGAAAGCGCATTGACCGCACGCGAGAACGTGACCTGGTTCGCGCGACTGTACGACGTTCCGCGGTCCGAACGACGCGAGCGCGTTGACCAGGCGCTCGAGATGGTAGATCTGCTCGATTCGGCGGATCGTCTCGCGTCGAGCTTCTCCGGCGGTATGGTGCGACGGCTCGAACTTGCGCAGGCACTGGTGAACCGACCGTCGCTGCTCGTGCTCGACGAGCCGACGGTGGGATTGGATCCCATTGCCCGCGAATCCGTCTGGCAGCGAGTGGCAGAGATGCAGAGGCAGTACGGCATGACCGTCCTGCTCACTACGCATTACATGGAAGAAGCCGACGAGTTGTGTGATCGTGTTGCGTTGATGCATCACGGTGAACTTCGCGCAGTGGGCGAGCCGAGCGCGTTGGCCGCCGAACTGGGACCGGACGCCACTCTCGAAGACGTGTTCCGTCACTACACCGGCGACGATCTCACCGCAGACAAGTCAGGAGGTCTACGCGATGTCCGCACCGCCCGTCGCACAGCGCGCCGCTTGGGCTGATCCCACTAGCAACGGTTTTGCTCGATTGCTGTCGAGAATTTACACATTCTGCCTCGTGGAAGTGCAGAAGTTGCGGCACGATCGGTCTGAATTGGTCACGCGCGCAATACAGCCGATCCTCTGGTTGGTGATCTTCGGTCAGACGTTCAGTCATATCCGAGCGATCCCGACTGGCGACGTCCCCTATCTCGACTTTCTCGCGCCGGGAATCATCGCGCAGTCCGCTCTTTTTGTTGCGATCTTCTACGGAATCCAGATCATCTGGGAGCGTGACGCGGGAGTCCTCACCAAATTGATGGTCACGCCGACCCCGCGCGCTGCATTGGTGACCGGTAAGGCCTTCGCCGCCGGTATCCGCGCTGTCGCCCAAGCAGTGGTGGTCGTCATCGTGGCGGCACTGCTGGGTGTGAGTATGACGTGGAACCCGCTCAAACTGCTCGGGGTCGTGGTCGTCGTTGTGCTGGGCTCCGCGTTTTTTGCCTGCCTGTCGGTCGCGATCGCGGGAATCGTGCTCAAACGAGATCGATTGATGGGCATCGGGCAGGCAATCACCATGCCACTGTTCTTCGCGTCCAACGCTCTGTACCCGGTCGAACTCATGCCGACGTGGGTTCAGTGGCTCAGCCGCATCAACCCGCTCAGCTACGAGGTGTCAGCGCTGCGGGGTCTGCTCATCGGAATGCCGACCGATTACGCCGTCGACTTCGGCGTGCTGATCGGGGCAGCGCTGTTCGGAATCGGCACCGCCTCGGCACTATTGGGCCGCTTGACTCGCTGATCTGACTCGCTGACCTTCACCACGACTAGTCGCGCGTGAACGGTGGGGTGTACGTGCTGCAATCCGGGGGGACGGCCGGGAGTCCTTCGGACGAGCGAAGTTTCTCCGCAATGGACGAGAGCAGATCTTGCGATTCAGGGGAGAGATCAACCGCTTTTATGGCCAGAGAACGCAATTCGCTGTCGTGGAACTCTTCGACAACCGAACGGTCTTCTTCCGGAATCAGTTCGGGATCGTGCCGAGGCGTTGGACCGAAGAAGTACTCGGCGGCAACGCCGAAGTAATCGGCCAATGCCAAAACGACTTGCTCGGACGGATTTGTGCGCACTCCACTTCGGAGTTGCGAGAGGTACGGTGTCGAAATCTTGCATCCTCGTTGTGAAAGGGCTTCCACAACTTGCGCATTCGTCAGTCTTGGGGCTGTGGCCGGGTACAAGGCGTTCAAGCGGTCCTTGAATGAATCGGTCACAATTCCTCCCTCGAGCGTGACCCAGCGTCACAGCTACTTCGCAGTTTTCACATACTAGACGACACGGTTATTCTGGACTCCGGTCGAAAGTTCTTTCACCTGCGGATATTTGGTGCGGCGACATTCCAAAGACTTTGCAAAGTATGTGATTTACACCGCGTACTGACCGTTCGTTTTGCCAAGCTGTGCCAGGGTGGCGTATAAGCTAAATGGCGGTGGTTACCCCGTTGCGCTGCAGGTTCTTTCGGCCGGTCCTATCCATGAGGGTCGATGCATGTACGGCCAGTCTGTAACGCGCGAGAACTGTCGGCGGGCGACGGGAGTTGCATTCCGCGGGTGTTGGCGCGCCGTCCTTACTTGGCGATCGAGTCGACGCCCGCGAGTAGTAACGGGGCGTACTTATCTTCAGTCGCGAGTGGGCAGGCGGGCGCGTCGAGCTGTAGGTCAGGTGTCCTCAATTGCACCGATCGACGTCGATGCCTTCCGAAAAGCGTCCGATCGGTATGTGGCCGATGTTGGAACACAGTACATCTCGTCGGTCGCTAGTATTTCGCATGGTGCTGTCGGCGCCGTCGGCCTGTGCCCGGGACAGATTCGGCAGCCTTCGGCGATGACAAACAGGTCTCGCGGTGCGGTGCCCCCGGCAGGACACGTCGAGTGTCGTCTCTGTATCTTTCGAGCCGGAATAGCTTCTGAGTCCGTAGTAGCCGGCATCCGTTGTAGTAAGACGCCCGTCAGGGCCGCACGGAGGGTGACGGTGACAGGTGGCAATTCTGTCGCACAGATCTTCCGATTCGTTCCCGTCCTGTCCCTCTCGGCTGTCGAAATGCTGCATACCGTGCACCACGCCTGCCTCGACCTGGATCAGCGGCTTGTGGCACGGGGCTTGTTGACCGGCGCATACTGGTTACAACGCGGTGTTTGAAGGGCAGGACTGGCATGGTCAGTGTCGAGAAGTGGGCGATGTGGGACTCCGCCGTGGAGGTGGATGTCACCGAGGGCGCTGCGCTGCCCACTGCGCACGCGTTGATCGCAGCTGCCATCGACGAAACCGAGACAGTGTGCGACCTTCGCCGGGGCGACGCCGAGATTCACGCCGTGAATCTCGCTCAGGGAACTCCGGTCAAAGTGACACGACGTATGTCGGCTCTGCTGCGATCAGCGCTGTGGGCGGCCCGTATGACCGGCGGTGCAGTCAATCCGCTTGCCGACAACTACTCCGAGGACGAATCCATCCCTCCGGTGCATCCCACCCCGACGTTCGAGGACGTTCAGCTCGACGGTGACGTGGTGTACGCGCCGTGGGGTGCGTCATTCGACATCACCGGAGTTGCCAAGGCGGACACAGTCGATCGCGCCGCGCAGATCGTCGCTGCCGAACTGCAATGTGGCGTCGCCGTCCGGATCGGCGACGTGATCGCCACTGCCGGCCATGCGCCCGCCGGTGGCTGGCAGATTCCGGTGCCGGGCAGCGAAGAAGTCGAGCTGATCAACGGAACCGCGATGGCGACGGCGCGGGCGGTAGAGCTGCCCACCTGGGAACCCAACCAGGAGCGACCCTCCACGGAGTGGGCGCAAGTCTCGGTGATCGCGGATGACGCAGTGTGGGCGTACGCCGCGAGCGAAGCAGCATTGATCCGAGGCATCAGTGCCATCAAATGGGTTGAACAGCAAGAGCTTCGCGCTCGGCTCGTCGACCGATCCGGGCGTGTGTACACAACGGGGAGTTGGTTCGGCCCAGCCGCCGCGTGAAGTCAGGCCCGTCCGCGCTCCTTGCGGTACCACTGCACCAGAGCATCGGTAGATGTGTCGCCGAGGTCGCCGGGTGCCTTATCGGAGGACAGTGCAGGCCCAAGTTCCAGTGCCTGCGTCTTGCCGAGTTCGACGCCCCACTGATCGAACGGATTGACACCCCATACGGCACCTTCGACAAATACCTGGTGCTCGTAGAGGGCGATCAACTGACCGACCACCGAGGGTGTCAATTCCTTCGCCAAGATGGTGCTCGAAGGCCGGTTGCCTGGCATCACCTTGTGCGGCACCAACTCTGGTGCCGTGCCCTCCGACGCGATCTCTTCGGCCGTCTTGCCGAACGCGAGAACCTTGGTCTGAGCGAAGAAGTTACTCATGAGCAGATCGTGCATGGATCCCGTGCCGTCCGCCGTCGGCAGATCGTCGGTGGATTCCGCGAACCCGATGAAATCGGCAGGCACGAGCCAGGTGCCCTGATGCAGGAGTTGATAGAACGCGTGCTGCCCGTTGGTTCCAGGCTCGCCCCAGAAGATCTCACCGGTGGACGTGGTTACCGGTGAGCCGTCGGCGCGCACCGACTTGCCGTTGGATTCCATGGTCAGCTGCTGCAGGTACGCGGGAAAGCGCAACAAATCGTTGGAGTACGGCAGAACTGCGCGGGACTGAGCTCCGAAGAAGTTGGAGTACCAGAGCCCGATGAGACCGAGGAGTACCGGCGCGTTCTGCTCGAGCGGTTGGTTTCGGAAATGCGTGTCGATCTGGTGGAAACCGTCGAGGAACTCCGCAAAACGGACGGGTCCGACGGCGCACATGACCGACAAGCCGATCGCCGAGTCGACCGAGTAGCGCCCGCCGACCCAATCCCAGAAACCGAACATGTTCGCGGTGTCGATGCCGAACTCCGCCACGCGGTCACCGTGGGTGGAGACTGCGACGAAATGCTTGGCTACGGCGGAGACGTCTTCGCTGCCCAGGCCGGCGAACAGCCAACGCTTTGCCGCAGTCGCGTTGGTGAGCGTCTCGAGGGTGGAGAAGGTCTTGGACGCGACGATGAAGAGCGTCGTCTCCGGATCGAGGTCGTCGAGCTGCCCGACCAGATCGACAGGGTCGATGTTGGAGACGAACCGGACGCTGATTCCGGCGTCGGCGTAATGCCGTAGCGCGCGATAGACCATCACGGGCCCGAGGTCGGAACCGCCGATACCGATGTTGACGATGGTACGGATGCGCTTGCCGGTGGCGCCGGTCCACTCGCCACTGCGCACGCGATACGCGAAAGCGCCCATCGCGTCCAGAACCTCGTGAACGTCCGCGACGACGTCCTGACCGTCGACGGTCAGAGCAGAATCCTTCGGCAGACGCAGCGCTGTGTGCAGCACGGCGCGGTCTTCAGAGGTGTTGATGTGATCACCCGCGAACATCGCGTCGCGTCGTGCTTCGACGCCGGCCTCGCGGGCAAGGTCTACGAGCAGCGTGAGAGTCTCGTGGCTGACACGATGCTTGCTGTAGTCGATGTGAAGATCACCGGCGTCGATCGTCAGCTCTCGCCCTCGGGCTGGATCGTCCTGGAAGAGTTCTCGCAGGTGAACGCCTTCGATGTCGGCGTAATGAGCGCGCAGTTTCTGCCAGGCTGAGGTTCCGGTGATATCAGTGCTCACGATCATCGACTTTAGTGGCACGGGCTGGAAACTTCCTCGCGAGTCTTACTCGCCCGCAGACGTACGCGCCTGCGGCGAGCATCATGGAACTTATGGACACATTCGAATTCATTCGATCAGTTCCCACCCAGTTGTTCGTCGGCGGCCGGTTCGTGCCCGCGGAGAACAACGCGACCTTTCCGGTGTCGGATCCGGCGACCGGGAAACCGTTGACCGATGTCGCCGATGCGAGCCCAGCGGACGCGCTGCGCGCCCTCGACGAAGCAGTGGCGGTCTCGCCGAAGTGGGCGAGCACACCTGCGCGCGAGCGTGGGGAAATCCTGCGAGCCGTCTTCGAGAAGATCACCGAGCGCGCCGAGGACGTGGCGCTGCTGATGACCCTCGAAATGGGTAAGGCGCTCGCCGAAAGCCGCGCCGAGGTGAAGTACGGGGCGGAGTTCTTCCGGTGGTTCAGCGAGGAGGCCGTTCGCATCGGCGGGCGCTACACACCGGCGCCGGCGGGCAACGGCCGGATCCTCGTCACAAAGGCGCCGGTGGGACCGTGTCTGGCCATCACGCCTTGGAACTTCCCGTTGGCGATGGGTACCCGGAAGATCGGACCGGCCTTGGCTGCCGGATGCACGATCATCGTCAAGCCCGCCTCGGAGACCCCGTTGACGATGCTGCTGCTCGCCCAGCTCATGGCCGAGGCAGGGCTGCCAGACGGTGTCCTCTCGGTGTTGCCGACGTCGAAATCCGGTGAAGTGACCGGCCCGCTCATCGACGACCCGCGACTGCGCAAGCTCACCTTCACCGGGTCCACCGGCGTCGGCAAGATGCTCGTGGAGAAGTCCGCGAAGCGCTTGCTCCGCACGTCGATGGAACTGGGTGGCAACGCACCCTTCGTCGTGTTCGACGACGCGGACGTCGACAAGGCCGTCGAAGGCGCGGTCCTGGCCAAGCTCCGCAACGGGGGCGAAGCCTGCACTGCCGCCAACCGCTTCCACGTCGCCAACGCGGTGCGTGAAGAGTTCACGACCAAACTGACCGAGAAGATGGCGGCATTCACGATGGGACCGGGGACTGACCCGGAGACCAAGCTCGGGCCGTTGATCAACCAGGATCAGCTCGACACCGTCGCAGAGCTGGTCGCAGACGCGGTGGACGCCGGGGCAAAGGTGCGACTGGGCGGCGAAGCGCCAGGTGGTGAAGGGTACTTCTATCCCGCCACGGTGCTAGCCGACGTTCCGGCGAGCGCACGGATTCTGAAGGAAGAAGTGTTCGGGCCCGTCGCCGCAATCACCGGTTTCGACACCGAAGACGAGGGAATCGCGGCCGCCAACGACACCGAATTCGGATTGGCCGCATACATCTTCACGAAGGATCTCGACCGTGCACTTCGCGTTTCCGACGCTCTGGAATCAGGAATGATCGGCGTCAACCGCGGAGTGATCTCGGACGCGGCAGCGCCGTTCGGTGGTGTGAAGGAATCCGGATTCGGCCGCGAGGGCGGGACCGAGGGGATCGAGGAATACCTCGACACGAAGTACATCGCGCTCGAGAGCTGATACACACGCGAACGGCCACATCGGGACTACCAGAGGCATCCGATGTGGCCGTTCGTGAATGATCGGCGTGTGCGCTAGTGGCCCAGGCGTCCTCGGCCCAGACGCAGGAGCAGCATCGCGAGAGTGTGGCCTTCCTGGCCGAGCTCGTTGAACCGTTCGAGGACCTTCATCTCCCGGCTGTGCACCAGACGCGGACCACCCGATGCCATCCGGGTGCGGCCGATGATCTGGGAGACCTCGGAGCGGCGTTTGATGGCCGCGAGGATCTCGGCGTCGAGACGGTCGATTTCTTTCCGTAGTTCGTCGATCTCCGCCTCACTCTGGGGGATCTCGACGTCCGTCGGAGCAGTATTTACGGTATTTACAGTATTTCCATTGGGTGCTGCAGCCTGGGTGCTCATTGCTATTCGTCTCCTCTTCCTACTGCGTGGATCGTGGTCTCGGCTCGGGTCGTTACCGATCCAGGCACACTGACGAAAATGCCCCGGATCCAATTCGGACCAGGGGCGGGTGAGCTGTTCAGATCACGTGCACCGAGGTCCGGGGCACGTAAAGTAACGCCACAGCGGACCGACAGGGTCGGCCGTGTTGTCGCGAACGGAAATGCTGAACATAGCGTCCAGTTTGCCATGTTCGACACAAGGAATCCAAGTGCCTCTACCAGCAGGTGGACGCACTGACGACCGTGTCGGTGGACGCCGGTAGCGTGGACAGGCGATGAACACGTACCCAGCACTCGGTGAGCACGACGGACATTCCCATCACGACGGGGGCGGCGCGCGGGGACACGACGCGGGTTCGGACGCCCTCCTCGAGGGACTCAACCCGCAGCAACGCGAGGCCGTGGTCCATACCGGTTCACCGTTGCTGATCGTCGCGGGTGCCGGCTCGGGCAAGACGGCAGTGCTGACGCGTCGCATCGCCTATCTGCTGGCCGAACGGGGCGTCACTCCCGGCCAGATCCTGGCCATCACGTTCACCAACAAGGCTGCAGCCGAGATGCGTGAGCGTGTGGCCGCGCTTGTCGGACCGCGCGCAAACGCCATGTGGGTATCGACGTTCCACTCGAGTTGTGTTCGCATCCTGCGGGCACAGGCGGCGCTCCTGCCCGGTCTCAACTCGAATTTCTCGATCTACGATTCCGACGACTCGCGTCGACTGCTGACGATGATCTCGAAGGACCTCGAGCTCGACACCAAACGATTCTCCGCGCGGCTTCTCGCCACGCACATCTCCAACCTCAAGAACGAACTCGTCGGACCGGAAGAAGCGGTTGTCGCGGCCGATCAGGATCCGGCGGAACTGCCGCGACTGATCGCCAAGGTCTACGGCCACTACCAACAGCGACTGCGTGCTGCGAACGCACTCGACTTCGACGACCTCATCGGCGAGACCGTTGCGCTCTTGCAGGCGTTTCCGCAGATCGCCGAGTACTACCGTCGCCGCTTCCGTCACGTACTCGTCGACGAGTACCAGGACACCAACCACGCGCAGTACATGCTGGTGCGTGAACTGGTCGGCGGTGCCGGTGAGTCCGACCACGCTGTTGCACCGGCCGAGCTGTGTGTCGTCGGTGACGCCGATCAGTCGATCTACGCATTCCGCGGAGCCACCATCCGCAACATCGAAGAGTTCGAACGCGACTACCCGGACGCCCGAACCATCCTGCTCGAACAGAACTACCGCTCGACGCAGAACATCCTCTCGGCAGCCAACTCCGTGATCTCCAAGAACACCGGACGGCGAGAAAAGCGCCTGTGGACCGATTCCGGTGAGGGCGAACTGATCGTCGGTTACGTTGCAGACAACGAGCACGACGAAGCATCGTTCGTCGCCTCGGAGATCGATCGCTTGGTGGACCAGGGCGAGACCAAGTTCGCCGACATCGCGGTCTTCTACCGGACCAACAACTCCTCACGTGCGCTCGAGGAAATCTTCATCCGACTCGGTGTGCCGTACAAGGTGGTCGGCGGCGTTCGCTTCTACGAACGCAAGGAAGTTCGGGACATCGTCGCGTACCTGCGCGTCCTCGCCAACGAGGACGACACCGTGAGCCTGCGACGCATTCTCAACACACCACGACGCGGTATCGGTGATCGAGCCGAAGCCTGCGTCGCCGTGCACTCCGAGCACCGCAACATCAGCTTCGCCGCCGCACTGCGCGACGGCGCGGAAGGCAAAGTGGCGCTGCTCAATACGCGTTCACAGAAGGCCATCGCGTCGTTCCTCGAGATGATGGACGGACTGCGGGCCCTGCTGCCGACAGCAGCGGCCGACGAGGACGAACCCTTCGAGCTCGGTGACATCGGTGAGGTCGCCGAGGCGGTGCTCGAGCGAACCGGCTATCGCGCCGAACTGGCGGCGAGCAGCGATCCGCAGGACGGCGCTCGGCTCGACAACTTGAACGAACTCGTCAGTGTGGCAAGAGAATTCAGTTCCGACGCACGAAACGCAGCGGGGCTGATAGATCCGGACGACGAGGAAACGGCAGCCATGCGCGAAGGTGAACCCGATCCGGGTTCGCTCGCCGCGTTCCTCGAACGCGTATCGCTTGTCGCCGACGCCGATCAACTACCGGACTCCGACGACGGCGTCGTGACCATGATGACGCTTCACACCGCCAAGGGCCTCGAGTTTCCGGTCGTCTTCGTCACCGGCTGGGAGGACGGACAGTTCCCGCACATGCGCGCCCTCGGCGATCCTGCAGAGCTGTCCGAAGAGCGTCGACTCGCCTACGTCGGCATCACCCGAGCCAGGCAGCGCCTGTACCTGACGCGAGCGATCATGCGTTCGGCATGGGGGCAACCGATCCAGAACCCGGCGTCACGGTTCATCCAGGAGATCCCGGAGGACCTGATCAACTGGCGCCGCGAGGATCCGGGTACCGGTGGTGGATTCGGAAGTGGGAGGCCGGGTTACGGCAGCGGAAGCCGCTACGGCAGCCAGGGCGGCCAGGGTTACGGCGGCGGACAGGGCTATGGGGGAGGGGCAGGCAAGGCTGCGTCGACTCCCAGTTTCGGAGCCGCGCGTGGCCGCAACAACGTTCTGGTCCTCACCACGGGTGATCGCGTCAGTCACGACAAGTACGGTCTGGGGACCGTTCTCGAAACCAAGGGCACCGGACCCACCGCGACGGTCACCATCGACTTCGGTAGCGCGGGCAAGGTGCGGTTGATGCTCATCGGTGGTGTGCCGATGGTCAAGCTGTAGAAGGCAGACAAAAACTTCCGGCCCGCACCTTTTCAGGTGCGGGCCGGAAGTTTTTTCAGAAGTGTCGGGCTTGCGATCAGTCCTGCTCGATACCGAGGCTGATGCCGCGCGAGGCGAGCCAGGGGAGGGGGTCGATCTTGTTCTCGCCGGCGAGGTGAACCTCGAAGTGAAGGTGCGGGCCGGTGGAGAAGCCGCGGTTGCCGACAGTGGCGATCTGGTCGCCGGCCATGACCTGCTGACCGACGGTGACGGTCGAGGTGTCGATGTGGCCGTAGACGGTGATCGTTCCGTCGGCATGCTGCAGGCGGACCCACATGCCGAATCCGGAAGCCGGGCCCGAATCGATGACCTTGCCGTCGGCGACGGCGACGATGGGAGTCCCGATCGGGGCAGCGATGTCGACGCCCGCGTGCAGGGTGCCCCAGCGGGTACCGAAGTTGGACGTGAAGGTTCCGACTGCGGGCAGGACGAACAGCGGGCGACGGGCAGCGGCTTCGCGTGCGGCGCGCTCGTCACTGAAACGCTGGCCCTTGGCAAGCAGGTTGCTGAACTGGGAGAGGTCGGTCGGCGCTGCAACGTTGAGAACCTGGGGAGCGTCGGCCTCGGTGGTGGCTGCCGTGGAGGTGGCCGGCGCGAACTGAGCGGCCTGCGGTTCTGCGGTGGTGCCGATCGCGGAGGACTCGTTGGCGAGTGCAACTTCCGAGTGGTCGGCGGCGGAAGAGGAACCGTCGTTGATGACTGCCTGGCCCGCAGCGACAACTGCGCCGGCTGCAACGGCCAGAACGGCGGCGCGGCCCTTGAGTGCGGAAGGAGGGGTGGGGAGTCGGTGGGCACCGCTGCGGCGAACCGGAGATTCGACATCGACTGTCGGTGCGGAGGAGGAGTAAGTGGGAGCGCTGATCACGTCGGACTCGACGAACTCGTGAGAGTCGGATTCTGACGACGTGGAGGATGAATTTCGAATGAACATATCGGTAGAGATCTCAGAACTTTTAGTCTCGGTGTAACGCCTGGCCGAGTGCGTTGGATAAGTGGTCGTGACCTCGTCATGTGCTGGGTTCGAGAACCTACTAGCGGTGAACTGGCTGCGGTGATGCATATGCCGGTTCTCTCCTCGAGTTCGTGATCAGCCCGTGACTTAGACCGACTGACGGTAACGAAATGATTGCGATGGGCGCAAGCCGTAGCGGAAACCTGTCCGATTATGTGACGTGCCTCACAGGTTGACCTGGGAATATGTCGATTCGGGCAAAACGGACGAATCATCTCGTTTCGTGATCAAGCGTGTCACAACCGGATCACCGGTCCACACAGGCACTACCGTCGATCGAGTGTCCACAACACCTGGAACTACGTCGCAGGCACGTTTCGACGATCCCCGAGTGAAGTCGGGGGCGCCCCTCGCGGCGGCAACCGGATTGCTCGGAGCCCTCGCAGTGGCGGCCGGTCCCGTCGTCGGAGTCGGGAGTGGCCGCGGGATCGACACGACGGGTGCTCTTGCTTCTGCAGCACTCTTCGCCGCTGTCTGCGTGATCATCGTGCCGCTGGTTGCAGTGCTTGCTTCGAGTCGCAGACCCGCTTTTGCCGGTGGACTCCTGGCAGGTATCGGCGCGGTGTCGCTCGGGGCCGCAATTCTGGACGTCCAGTTGTTCGTCGACGCAATCGATGCAAACCGCTTGGACCTTTTCCGCCCGATATCTGCGGGATCGATCGATGCAGGTCCGGGTGCCTACCTCGCGCTCGTCGGCCACGGCCTCCTTGTCATGTCCGGCGTCCTCGGGCTCATGGTCGTCCATCGTGAATCGGAACGAGACGGATACGGCAGTGCGCGCGCCGCAGAATTCGACGGGCGATCCGTTGGCGGGCGGATCGGTGGGTGGCCGACAGCGCTGCTGATTCTGGCCGCAGTGGTGTTCGTGCTCTCCCTGTTCGGTCCTTCCTTCAGTTCGCAGGATCCGATCTTCCTGGTGAAACCACTCGTCGACTCGGCGGCGGCCACCGCTGTCGGTGCGGGATTGGTCGGCGTCGCGGTACTCGTGGCGGTCGCGGCGGCGTTGACGTCCATCTCGCTGCCGGTTGGCTGCGGCGCGCTGATCGGTGTCGGTCTCGGCGCGCTGGCAGTCAGCGGCACCAAGGTGGTGGCCGGGTTCGCGGCCGGTGATCGGATCGGGGTCGGATCGGGTTCCGTCGTCGGGGCGCTGGCAGCGGTGGTCATCGTCGTCATCGGAGTTTCAGCGCACTATCTGGCGTCCAGCCGCGAAGCTGACGCGATTCCCGCCGCCAGTGAGGTCCGCGCTCCTGCGAAGACGACGAAGGGGGCACTCAAAGCAGCCATGGTGGCTCAGTCCCGGGCAGCGCAAGCGCGGGTGAACAGACTCCACCGCGTGGCCGGAATTGGCGCAGTTGTCACGGCAGCAGTGGCAGCCTTGGGCGCGGCCCTTCCGGTCCTGTCGTTGCCGGCGGGCATCCCGGAACCGTCGATTCTTTCGTCTCGAGTTGTCCTGCTCGCCGCTGCCGTACTGCTGCTCGCCGCGCTGGGTCTCTTCGTTCCGGGCCGCGCCGCCGTGGTGCGTCCGGCCGTCGGAGTGTTGTGGACAACGGTCGTGATGGGAGTCGCCGCGGTCATGCAGTCGGCAGTCATCGCGACGGACGTTCCGGGCGTCGGGCTGGGAGCCGGAGCCTTCGTCCTCTGCGGGGCGGCTCTACTCGCCGCGGCGACGGGACTGCTCGTCTGGTTGGCAGGAAGCGCCGAACGTGAGGACGTCGACACGTCGGTAGGCGGCGGTTCGAGACGGCTGGTACTTCTGGTCGGTGGGATCGGCGGCGTCGCGGTCTTGATCGGAACGGCGCTTCCGCTCTATCAAGGCGACGCGTACAGGGCGGCGTCAGTTCTGGAGTGGCCGTGGGGAATTGACGTCTGGGGACAACTGCTCGTCGGCGTCGCCGTCGTGATCGCCGCGGTGATCGCTGCGTCTGCGCGGCCGACACAGGGCGTAGTACTGCTGATCGGATCTGCCGCGGCAGCTCTGGTGTACGTCAGTGAGTGGCCGCTCACGTCATCGCGCATATCGGACGCAACGGTGGGGGTGGGTGCGATCACAGCAGCCACGGGCATAGTGTTGCTTCTCGTTGCAGCGTTCTCGAGCGCAAGAATCAGTGAGACTGATGCTTGACAAATTCGGTGTGGCCACCTTGCCGAATCGGTGAGGCGTGCCTCATTGGGCAATTGTGCGTGACTTGGGCCACATAGCATCAATGCGGGCGCAAACCGAACGCGGCAACTGGTTAAAGTCCAGAACAGACCCGCTCCTACCCCTCGAGCGGGTGACAACGCAGACGAGACGGTGAGCAGATGGATCTCTTCGAATACCAGGCGAAGGAACTCTTCGCCAAGCACGGAGTGCCGACTTCGGCTGGACGTGTTATAGACACAGTCGCCGGCGCACGCGAGATTGCCGAAGAAATCGGTAAGCCCGTGATGGTGAAGGCACAGGTCAAGGTAGGCGGCCGCGGCAAGGCCGGTGGCGTCAAGTACTCGCCCGACGTGGATGCCGCAGTGGCAAACGCCGAGGCAATCCTGGGCCTGGACATCAAGGGCCATGTCGTCAAGAAGCTGCTGGTCGCAGAGGCAAGTGACATTGCCGAGGAGTACTACATCTCCTTCCTGCTCGACCGCACCAACCGCACCTACCTGGCCATGTGCTCGGTAGAGGGTGGCGTCGAGATCGAGGTCACCGCCGAGGAGAACCCCGACGCTCTCGCCAAGATCCCCGTCGACGCAGTCAAGGGCGTCGACCTCGCGTTCGCGCGCAGCATCGCCGAGGCAGGAAAGCTGCCCGCAGAGGTGCTCGACGCAGCGGCCGTGACGATCCAGAAGCTGTGGGAGGTCTTCATCGGCGAAGACGCGCTCCTCGTCGAGGTCAACCCCCTCGTTCGCACGCCTGACGATCAGATCCTCGCCCTCGACGGCAAGGTCACCCTGGACGAGAACGCAGCGTTCCGTCAGCCCGGCCACGAGGCATTCGAGGATCGCGACGCTACCGATCCCCTCGAGCTCAAGGCCAAGGAGAACGACCTCAACTACGTCAAGCTCGACGGTGAGGTCGGAATCATCGGCAACGGCGCAGGCCTGGTCATGTCCACCCTGGACGTCGTCGCATACGCCGGCGAGAACCACGGTGGCGTCAAGCCCGCCAACTTCCTCGACATCGGCGGCGGAGCTTCCGCTGCAGTCATGGCTGCCGGCCTCGACGTCATCCTCAACGACGCACAGGTCAAGAGCGTGTTCGTCAACGTCTTCGGCGGCATCACCGCGTGTGACGCAGTTGCCAACGGCATCGTCGGCGCACTGAAGACCCTGGGTGACGAGGCCAACAAGCCGCTCGTCGTTCGCCTGGACGGAAACAACGTCGAAGAGGGTCGCCGCATCCTCGCCGAGGCCAACCACCCGCTGGTCACGGTCGTCGCAACCATGGACGAGGCCGCCGACAAGGCCGCCGAACTCGCTCACGCAGCGAAGTAAGGGACTCACAGAACAATGGCAATCTTCCTCACCAAGGATTCAAAGGTCATCGTCCAGGGCATCACCGGCGGCGAGGGCACCAAGCACACCGCTCTGATGCTCAAGGCCGGCACCCAGGTCGTCGGCGGCGTCAACGCACGCAAGGCCGGCACCACGGTCTCGCACGTTGCTGCTGACGGTTCCGCTGTCGAGCTCCCCGTCTTCGCGACGGTCGAAGAGGCAATCAAGGAGACCGGCGCAGACGTCTCCATCGCGTTCGTCCCCCCGGCCTTCTCGAAGGACGCCATCGTCGAGGCCATCGACGCGGAGATCCCGCTCCTCGTGGTCATCACCGAGGGCATCCCGGTTCAGGACTCCGCTTACGCTTGGGCGTACAACGAGTCCAAGGGCAAGAAGACCCGCATCATCGGACCGAACTGCCCCGGCATCATCACCCCGGGTGAGGCCCTCGTCGGCATCACGCCCGCCAACATTGCAGGCACCGGCCCCATCGGCCTGGTCTCCAAGTCGGGCACCCTGACCTACCAGATGATGTACGAACTCCGTGACTTCGGCTTCTCCACCGCCATCGGTATCGGCGGTGACCCGGTCATCGGCACCACCCACATCGATGCCATCGAGGCATTCGAGAACGATCCCGAGACCAAGGTCATCGTGATGATCGGTGAAATCGGTGGCGACGCCGAAGAGCGTGCAGCCGATTACATCAAGGCCAACGTCACCAAGCCGGTCGTCGGCTACGTGGCAGGCTTCACCGCTCCCGAAGGCAAGACCATGGGCCACGCAGGCGCCATCGTCTCCGGTTCCTCGGGAACGGCTCAGGCCAAGCAGGAAGCTCTCGAAGCTGCAGGCGTGAAGGTCGGCAAGACGCCGTCCGCCACTGCTGCTCTCGCTCGCGAGATCCTTCAGTCCCTGTAAGGGGCTTCGCCCCCGTGCGTGGTTAGGGAGTCTCCGGACTCCTTAACCACGCACAGTGGTATCGACCCACATCGATCCGGCTGGTTCCAACTGCCCGGCACCGGATGTGATGGATGCGACGACCGATTCGAGATCGTCGGCATCACGGGCGGCGAGTGTCATGACCGCCTTCGATCCGTACGTAGTTCCGAGCACCGAGACGCCCCGCGCTCTCAGTTCTGCTTCCACTCGACCGGCCTCTGAGTGCCGGATCGCCAAAGTGCGCAGGATTTTCCGCTCCCTGGCCACAAGCTCGGCCGAATCGAGAGCCACCGAGACCGCTCCCGAATACGCACGAACCAATCCGCCGGCGCCGAGCTTGATTCCGCCGAAATAGCGCGTGACGACCACAATCACATCGACCAGATCTCGAGACTTGAGAACCTGAAGCATCGGCACCCCCGCAGTGCCACCCGGTTCGCCGTCGTCGTGTGCACGCTCGATGCGCGAGTTCGCGTCGTATCCGATCACGAAAGCCGAACAATGGTGGCGCGCATCGGGATACAGCGACTTCTGCTCCGCGACGAACTCCACGGCGGCTTCGGTGTCGTCGATCCGGCGAAGCGCGGCGATGAATCGTGAGTGCTTCACCTCGGTTTCGACGACGTGGTCGGCGCAAGGCGCGAGGGTGAAGGGCATCTGCCCATTGTCTCCCGTCGGTGTTAGCGTGCGAAGTCGAGACACATACGCTGGTAACCATCGAAGACCGTCTACGAGGAGAAGTCATGACGTTCACGCCGCAAGGGCCCAACTTCGGGCCACCGAATCAGCCGGCAGCGGGCGGTGGAACCAAGAATCTCGGATTCATCCTGCTCATCGCCGTCGCGGCGCTCGGCCTGATCAACTTCCTACTCGGTTTTGCGCCCTTCACCACGATCAGTGGAAGCAGCAGCGGAATCGGCAGCGATCTGGACACCAGTTCGAGCTTCTTCGAGTCGAGCATCTACGGCCTCGGGTTCATCTTCGCCGGCGGTGTTGTCGCCGGAATCTCGCTGCTCCCGAAGCAGTCGTATGCAGGCATTGCCGCAGCGCTCTCACTCACGGGTTTCTTCTCTTTGGTGTTCGCCGCGTTCTCGGTCGGTACCAGCGACTACGTAGATATCGGGCTCGGTTGGGGCCTGATCATCGTGCTGATTCTCTCGTTCGTGCAGACCGTCGTCGCAGTTGCGGCGTTGCTGTTCGAGATCGGAATCCTGAAGGCTCCCGCGCCGCGTCCGGTAGCGCAGCAGTACGGTCAGCCGCAGGGCTACGGTCAGCAGCAGGGTCAGCCCCAGGGGCAACAGCCGGGTCAGCCCCAGGGCTACGGACAAGGGCAGTACGGTCAGCCCCAGCAGGCTCAGCAGCAGCCTCAGTACCAGCAGAATCCGCAGTACGGGCAGGCACAGCAGCAGGGATACGGGGGAGCGCACGCCGCCCCCGCCGACCCGACTGCTTCGCAGCAGCCTTATGGACAGAGCGCATCTCCCTACGGTCAGAACCCGGTGCAGAATCCGACGCAGACCCCCACCGACTCGTCGTCGTCCGCAACGACGTCGTCTTACTATCCGCTGACCTCGCAGCCCGGTGGCCAGCCGAACCCGAGTTACTCGTCGGACCAGTTCACCGCTCCGCGTGGTTACGGCCAGCCGTACAACCAGCAGCAGACTGGCTCGACCGAGCAGCCGACGGGCTTCGAGCCGCCCACTTTCGAAGCACCGACGCCGCCCGCGGAACCTGAGCAGGGCAGCAGCGATTCTGCGGCCGAGACCAAGGTCTTCGGTTCCCAGAACCCTGACGAGCGTCAGCAGTAGTACTTCTTCGTTTCACGAGCATGAATGTGGCCTCCGACCCGCTGCGGGTGGAGGCCACATTCCGTGAGCCCGACGGCGCGCCTGAGTGCGCGGCGCACTATCGAGTGAAACCCTCGAGGGGATGAGTTCTTTGATTGATGGCACCCGGTCCCGTCCCGCGTCCGCACGACCCGGACGTGGTCGTACTGGCGGCGGCCGCGTCGGCGGCGGTCGCCCGGCACCCAACCCGGACCTGGCACGCAAGTTGCTGACTGTCGCGTTCCGGCCGTCGGGCCTGACGATGCTGCTGATCGCGGCCGTCGTTGTGGTCACCTTGGTATCGGCGAGCAGCGATCTGACCGGAACCTTCGGCGCCATTGCCACTACATGGTTGGTCATCCACCAAGTGCCGGCGACTATCAGCGGCGTCCAACTCGGTGTACTGCCACTGCTTCCGACGGCGGTCATGATGTGGGTGGTCGCACGCCGATGCGCGTCGACTGCGGTGCACACCGACTCCCGTGACGACACCCTCCGCCTGGTGGGGGCTGCGGTAGCCGGACCGTTGACAATCACGGCGATCGCGCTCGCAGTGGTCGCCGACGCTTCCGCGGCGATTCCGCTGTCGAGCCCCAACACGTTGGCCGCTTTCGGCTGGGTCGCCGGGATTCACCTGCTCGCAGCGTCCGTCGGTGTCGCTGCCGCGCACTGGGATCGCGTCGTTGCCGAGATTCCGCCGTGGGCGTCCGCCGCTGTCCGCCCGGCAACGGCCGCGTCGGCAGCGCTGTTGGCCGCGGGCGCCGTGGCCGTCGTGGTGTCACTGCTCGTGTCGTGGTCGACGGTCGGTGACCTGCTCGCGCGCGGCAACGGGTTTGTCGGCGTTCTGGGATTGACAGTGCTGTCGCTCCTCTACCTGCCGAACCTGGTCGTCGGCGCTGCCGCGGTGATGACGGGATCGACGGCCGATTTCGGCAACGTCTCCATCAGCGTGTTCGGCAACATCGGCGGAGACCTGCCACCGCTGCCGCTTCTCGGTGCGATCCCGGAAGGCGTCGCCGGCGGAATCTGGCCGGTGTTGTTGATCGTTCCGGCGGCGGTGGGGGTGATGCTCGGCCGCGACTGCGCTCGACGCATCGCCGGGCAGGACAGTGTGCTCGCGGTGCTGACGGCTGCTGCCGGTGCCGGCGTCGTCATGGCTCTGCTTGCGCTTGCTGCCGGGGGAGACCTCGGGCAGTTCGGCACCGTCGAGGTCCTGTGGTGGGGCTTCGGTCTTCTGACTTTTGCGTGGCTGGGATTGTTCGGAACCGTCTCGGCGCTGTTCGCGATGTGGTTCTCGCATCGCGGACACATGAAGGACGAGGCTGCGCCGCCGGAGGCTGAACCGGCTCGAACATCCGAGCCAGAACTCGCGATCACGGCCGCGGCCACCCCGGAAGAGGCAGACGAGAACACCGACGAAGTGCTCGCCCAGGAATCTGCGGTAGTTGTCACCAAGGTCGTCGAAGCTGAAATCGTCGAGGAATCAGGCGAACCTGTGCAGGTCGTGACAGAGGAAACCGTCGAAATCGAAGTAGTCGACGCCGAAGTTGTCGCGGCACCGGAGACCGACCCCGTTGCCGGACCAGAGACAAAGTCCGGGCCGGAGACCGACCTGCCCTCGAAGCCGCAGGAGTCCAGCGACTAGGCTGTCATGCGGCCGATACTCCGGCCGCATCATCTTCCAGTTCTCAGGAGTAGTGCGCTGACTGCCTCGGCCGACAATCCGCAGCCGACAATGCCCGACAGGGTCCAATTTCGCGACTCGATCGCGCGGGTAGTCGTACTCGCTTCCGGTGCAGGAACCCTGTTGACCTCGCTGATCGACGCTTCGCATGCCGACGGATACCCGGCCGAGATCGTTGCCGTCGGTGTAGATCGTGACTGCCTCGCTGCCGAGCACGCCGCGGATTCGAAGATTCCGTCCTTCAAGGTGTCGATCAAGGCCTACGAAGATCGCGCCACCTGGGACGACGCGCTGACAGCAGCGGTGGCCGAGCACGAACCCGACCTGGTGGTCAGTGCTGGTTTCATGAAGATCCTCGGCCCCACCTTTCTCGCGCGTTTCGGCGGCCGAATCATCAACACGCATCCCGCGTTGCTGCCTGCCTTCCCCGGCGCGCACGCGGTTCCCGACGCTCTGGCGTACGGCGTGAAGGTCACCGGTTCCACGGTGCATCTCGTCGACGGCGGAGTTGATACCGGGCCGATCTTGGCGCAGGAAGCTGTGCCGGTGCATGACGACGACACCGAGTCGTCGTTGCATGAACGCATCAAAATTGTGGAGCGACGGTTGTTGGCGGACGTCATCGCCGCTGTTGCTACGCGCGGAGTGGTTTCCGATGGACGAAAGGCCGTGATCCCCAGTGAGTGAACGCAAGGCTGTGCGCCGTGCACTTGTCAGCGTCTACGACAAGAGTGGTCTGATCGAGCTGGCCACGGGCCTGCACGAGGCCGGTGTCGAGTTGGTCTCGACCGGTTCGACCGCGTCGAAGATCGCCGACGCCGGAATCCCTGTGACCCCAGTCGAGGCTCTGACCGGATTCCCGGAATGCCTCGAAGGCCGTGTGAAGACGCTGCATCCGCGCGTCCACGCCGGCGTTCTCGCTGATACCCGTAAGCCGGATCACCTCGCTCAGCTCGAGGAACTCGGCATCGCGACTTTCGAATTGGTCGTCGTGAACCTGTACCCCTTCACTGAGACGGTTGCCTCGGGCGCGAGCCCGGACGAGTGCGTCGAGCAGATCGACATCGGCGGCCCGTCGATGGTGCGTGCTGCAGCCAAGAACCATCCGTCGGTTGCCGTCGTGGTCGATCCGGTTCGCTACGCCGATGTTTTGACTGCCGTTGCCGGTGGCGGATTCACTCTGCGTGAGCGCACTGTGCTTGCGGCGCAGGCGTTCCAGCACACGGCGTCGTACGACGTCGCTGTTGCAAGCTGGATGACGAGCACGATTGCCGCCGACGAAGACGGTTCGCAGTTCCCGGCCTGGGTCGGTGCCACGTGGAACCGCAGCGCTGTCCTGCGCTACGGCGAGAACCCGCACCAGGACGCCGCACTGTACGAAAACCCCGCAGCGCCTGCAGGTTTGGCTCAGGCAGAGCAGTTGCACGGCAAGGAGATGTCGTACAACAACTACACGGACTCCGACGCCGCGTGGCGCGCAGCGTACGACTTCACTGATCCGGCAGTGGCAATCATCAAGCACGCCAACCCGTGTGGCATCGCCATCGGCACCGACATCGCCGACGCTCACCGCAAGGCGCACGCATGCGATCCGGTCAGTGCTTTCGGTGGTGTGATCGCAGCCAACCGTGAGGTCACCGTCGAACTGGCCGAGCAGATCGCCGACATCTTCACCGAGGTCGTCATCGCGCCCTCGTACGAAGACGGAGCTGTCGAGGTTCTGCAGCGTAAGAAGAACATTCGTGTTCTGAAGGCTGCCGCTCCCACCTCTACCGGCATCGAACTGCGTCCGATCTCGGGCGGTACTCTGCTCCAGCAGCGCGACGTCCTCGACGCTGACGGGGACAACCCGGCCAACTGGACTCTCGCCAACGGTGAGGCTGCCGATGCCGAGACCCTCGCAGACCTCGAATTTGCTTGGCGCGCCAGCCGTTCGGTGAAGTCCAATGCGATCCTGCTGGCCTCCGGCGGCGCGTCCGTCGGCGTCGGCATGGGCCAGGTCAACCGCGTCGATGCAGCGCATCTTGCTGTTCAGCGCGCCGGTGACCGCGTCGTAGGTTCGGTTGCGGCCTCGGACGCGTTCTTCCCGTTCCCGGACGGCCTGCAGGTACTTCTCAACGCCGGCGTCAAGGCTGTTGTGCAGCCGGGTGGATCGGTTCGTGACAACGAAGTGATTGCTGCGGCCAAGGAAGCCGGCGTCACTCTCTATCTGACCGGTGCGCGCCACTTCGCGCACTGATTCCTGCTTCGCTGGCGGGCCTCGACTTCCTCTTCGTAGGTTGTCGGGGCCCGTTCTGCTTTCAGGCGGCCCGGCTCTTTCAGGCAGCCCGGTTCTTTCAGGCAGCGCTGCTGTGGGTGCCCTGGAGTTCGCGGGGTGAGCCGGTGATGACGACGCGTGAGGCTCCGCGACTGCGGATCTCGCTGATCAGTGCGCCGAGGGTGGCTTCGTGGGCAGCGTCGGAGTGCGAAAGATCCAGGGTGACGGCGTATCCGGTGAGGTCACCGGGCAGATCGACATACGGCGGCGCGATGGACAGTTGGTTGACTCGAAGTTTCATGTGGTGCTCCTGCGTGTGAAAGGTAAAAGAAAAGGCACCCGAGGCGTTTGCCCTGGGTGCCCGAGAACGAATCCGGTGAAACTGGGGATCATTCTCGGGGTACACCGCGCTTGTTGCCCATGTGCTCGGCCGACATTGCGGCCGAAAAAATGTGCTTGTCTGCGGTGCAGCTGCGCCACGAAAGTACGGATACGACGTTCGGGTCTAGCGACATGATGTCCGTTCCTTTCCGTGTGGCGTTGCTGGTTAATGGATGACCGTACAGCACGGATCGAGGGTTCGCACCAATAAAAAGCGCCGCGAACGTAAACACCGGGTGACTTCTGTCCCCGGATTTGCGGGATTGAAAGAGCCTCTGGTGCAGGTCAGGCGTAGAAAGCGAAAGTCCCTCCGCGATGCTTCGCGGAGGGAACTTTCTACCTGAAAAAAAGGACGTTCGGTCTGTACGTGATCAGGAGAACGAACGGACCCACGCTGTGAAGGGCTCCGAGAACTCTGCCGAGTACGGAAGCGGCGCGACGTAGTCGGCACCGGTGGACTGTTCGTCGCCGATGTCCTTGAGTACGAAGTTGGCGTTGCGCATCCGCACGGAAGTCAGCGCTGTATGTGAGAGCGCGGCATCCAGTGCTGCGACGTCGGCGGGAATGACTTGGATGTCCTTGTCCGAGCAGCTCGTGAGAACCGGCATGCCCGCCGGTAGCGCCGCCACGAGCGCAATCGGGTCCAATGCGTCTTCCTCGGCGAGTGCCTTGGCGTTGGCGTGTACGAGTCCCGCGTTCTGCAGCGGCTCGGGCAGGTCATCCGGAACTGTGCCCTCGGATCGCAGCGACTCGACGGCGTCGGCGAGCGCGACGCGCAGTTCGTCAGCCAGTTCGACCGGCAACTGACCGGCGCCGACGACGGCGTCGAGCTGGCGGTGAATCTGCGTCGTGAGTAGATCGAGAAGCCTGACGCTCAGTGGCTCGAGGAGTGCGAGGGCGCTGACTCTGGTGCCCTCCTTAGCAGTGGCGAGAGCCAGTGCGACGACGGCGCCGTCGCTGTGTCCGACCACGAACAACCGCTCGGGATCGACACCGGGTTGCCCGGCGAGGTAGTCCAGTCCGTCGGAGGCGGCGTCGACAAAAGTGTTGAAGCCGAGATCGGCGATGTCTTCGATCTCGTAGTCGCCGAGTGCGGTTTCGCCGCTGCCGAGCTTGTCGTAACGCAGACTTGAAATGCCCTGATTCTCAAGGAGATCCGCGATGAAGCGGAGGGTTCCGATGTCACCTTCGAGGAGCGCGCTGTCGCCGTTGCGATCGGTGGGGCCGCTGCCGGCCAGAATCAGTGCGGCCGGGGCAGGGGTGTCGGGTGAGGCGGCCAGGCGAAGACTCCCGTACAGGGTGACGTCGCCGGATTGGAACGAGATCTCGGTGTCGGACATGACGACTTGTCTACCAGGTCCGCACGTTCAGGCGGTGCGCAGACTCCGTACACGGCGCCAGCCGCGCCAACTGAACCACAAGAGTGCGGCGAGCAGCGGAATGATCAGGAACGGCAAGATCATCGCGATCAACGAGGTGAAGAAAGTCAGTACGTCCTCGATGACGGAAACGACAGGATTTGCCAGCCCACCGGTAGTGGCCGTACTGACCGCGCGAGTTCCTGTCTGGGCGGCGCTGAACGTCAATGCCGTCGGTGCACCGACGATGATGCCCGCGAGCGCGGCTATCGCAGGATCGAGATGGCTGAAAGCCGCCCAAGCCGCGATCACTCCGGCGATGGGTCCGGTGACGTTCCCGATCACCGACAACGCGTTGTCCACGAAGGGAATGAGGTCGGCACCCAGTTCGACCACTGCGGCGATTCCCAATGCCACCAGTGCGCCGGTGGATCCGATCCACCGCATCGACTCGCCGACGGTGACCCCGAACAGTTCGAAATGCACCGCAGCGCTCAGCATCAACAGCGGCAGGAAGGTTCGCATTCCGGACGCGGCGGCGAGTCCGAGGCCGAGCATGGCGGGCAACACCCAGGTATCCATGGGTGGAGTTTAGGTCTACTGTGCGCCCTTATTAACCGCCGGCGGTTAATAAAGGCGCACAGCAAAGTCTCGGAAAGGACCTTCCATGGCGACAAACCCGCAGCCGATGTTCTTCCTCAACCTGCCCGTCAAGGACCTCGGAAAGGCCACCACCTTCTACGAGGCCCTCGGATACTCCAAGAACACGCAGTTCTCCGACGAGAACGCGTCGTCGATGGTCATCAGTGACACCATCGTCGTGATGTTGTTGGCCGAGCCCTTCTTCAAGACCTTCACCACCAAGGGCATCGCCGACACTTCGACGTCGACGGAAGCGTTGCTCGGTCTCTCGGCCGAGACCCGTGAGGCCGTCGACACCATCGTCGACAAGGCACTCGCGAGCGGCGGTTCCGAGGGAAACGCGACGCAGGATCACGGCTTCATGTACAGCCGCAGCTTCCAGGATCCCGACGGCCACATCTGGGAAATCATCTGGATGAATCCCGAGAACATCGAGGGCTGAGCGACCGAACTTCCTCGGCGAGAGGCGAAACCCCGCAAACACTCGTAGCGTGGAGTGGTGACTGTCGCAAAAACCCTCGGAGAGCTACGCGCCTCCGGACACGTACAGCGAAGTGTCAAGGAAGAACTACGAGAGAATCTTCTCGCCGCGTTGCGGGACGGCCGTGACCCCTGGCCCGGGATAGTCGGGTTCGAGGACACGGTCGCTCCACAACTCGAGCGGGCGCTGATCGCCGGCCACGACGTGGTTCTGCTCGGCGAAAGAGGCCAGGGAAAGACGAGGTTGCTTCGCACTCTCGGGCTCCTGCTCGACGAGTGGACGCCCGTAATCGAAGGCTCGGAACTGGGGGAGCACCCGTACGAGCCGATCACCCCGGCTTCGATACGTCGAGCCAAGGAACTGGGCGACGACCTCCCGATCGCTTGGCGCCACCGCAGCGAGCGGTACTCCGAGAAACTGGCAACGCCGGATACCTCGGTCGCCGACCTGATCGGCGACGTCGATCCGGTCAAGGTTGCCGAGGGTCGGAGCCTCGGCGATCCGGAGACTATTCACTTCGGTCTCGTGCCTCGCGCGCATCGCGGAATCGTGGCCATCAACGAGCTTCCCGACCTCGCCGAGCGCATCCAGGTTTCGCTGCTCAACGTGATGGAGGAGCGAGACATCCAGGTCCGCGGATACACGCTTCGGCTTCCGTTGGACGTCCTGCTGGTCGCGAGCGCGAACCCCGAGGACTACACCAACCGTGGACGCATCATCACACCGCTCAAGGACCGCTTCGGTGCCGAGATCCGGACTCACTATCCGGTCGAACTGGAGGGCGAGATCGCGGTGATCGAGCAGGAAGCGCATCTGGCCGCCGAGGTGCCCGACTATCTCCTCGAAATTCTTGCCAGATTCACACGCCTGCTTCGTGAATCCACCTCGGTGGACCAGCGATCTGGTGTGTCGGCACGATTTGCCGTCGCCGGCGCAGAAACCGTCAGTGCGGCCGCAGTACGACGCGCGGCGGTGCTCGGCGAAGCTGATCCTGTTGCACGGCCGGTCGATCTCGAGTCCGTGGTCGAGGTTCTTCGAGGCAAGGTCGAGTTCGAATCCGGTGAAGAGGGACGGGAACTGGAGGTGCTCGAGCACCTGTTGCGTCGCGCGACGGCCGATACGGTTCGGGTACGTCTCGGCGGAATCGACTTGGGAATGCTGGTTGCAGCCGTGGAGATGGGCAATACGATCGTCACCGGTGAATCTGTCACGGCCAAGGCGTTTCTCGACGAACTTCCGGATCTCGAAGTTCTGGACGAAGTAGCCGAACGTCTCGGCGCGCAATCCGACGGTGAGCGTGCCGCCGGTGCCGAACTTGCCCTCGAAGGGCTTTACCTCGCGCGCCGGATCTCCAAAGATCAAGGCCCGGGCGGCCGCTCGGTGTATTCGTAAGGGGCAGTGATGATCCACAATCCGCGGTACGGGCCTTACGACGGTGGTCCCGATCCGCTCGCGCCTCCCGTGGATCTGCGCGAGGCCCTGGCAGCAATCGGCGACGACGTGTTGTCGGGCACGTCGCCGCGCCATGCCCTCCGAGAGCTCCTGCGCCGAGGAAACCGGGACATGCGCGGGCTCGACGACCTTGCCGCCCAGGCGAACCGGCGTCGACGCGAGTTGCTGCGCCGCAACAATCTCGACGGAACGCTCGACGAGGTTCGTAAGCTCCTCGACAAGGCGGTGCTCGAAGAGCGCAAAGAACTGGCACGTGCTCTCGACGACGACGCACGATTCAACGAAATGCGGATCGAGGAGTTACCGCCGTCGACAGCTCAGGCCGTGCAAGATCTGGCCGACTACAACTGGCGCAGCGAACAGGCTCGCGCGGATTACGAGAAGATTCGTGATCTGCTCGGTCGTGAAGTCCTCGATCAGCGATTCTCGGGTATGAAGCAGGCGCTCGAGGGTGCCACCGATGAGGATCGTGAGCAGATTCGCCAGATGCTGGCAGATCTGAATCACCTGCTCGACGCGCACTCTCGGGGCGTCGACACTCCGGAGCAGTTCGCAGAGTTCATGGACAAGCACGGGCAGTATTTCCCGGACAAGCCCCGCAACGTCGAGGAACTTCTGGATTCGTTGGCGCAGCGCGCAGCGGCCGCACAACGATTACGGAACTCGCTCTCGCAGGAGCAGCGTGACGAGTTGGATGCTTTGGCGCAGCAGGCTTTCGGGGATCCGAGCCTGATGAGTGAACTGGGGCAACTCGACCAGTACCTTCAGGCAGCTCGGCCGGGTGAGGACTGGGAAGGCTCGCAACAGTTCCGCGGCGACAACGGGATGGGTTTGGGTGAGGGAACCGGCGCACTGCAGGACATTGCCGAGCTGGAATCGTTGGCGGACCAACTATCGCAGCAGTATGCAGGCGCAGCACTCGACGACATCGACCCCGAACTGCTCGCGCGGCAACTCGGCGACGAAGCCGCTGCTGACGCCCGCACCCTCGCCGACCTCGAAAAGGCTTTGCAGGAGCAGGGTTTCTTCGATCGCGCACCGGACGGTCAATGGCGCCTGTCGCCCAAGGCCATGCGGCAGCTCGGACAGACTGCTCTACGCGATGTCGCCGGGCAACTGTCGTCGCGAACCGGTCAACGCGACACGCGTCGGGCCGGTGCGATGGGTGAACCGACCGGAGCGTCCCGCGAATGGGAATTCGGGGACACGGAACCGTGGGACGTCACGAGAACGATCACCAACGCCGTCCTGCGTGACCCGGGCCGAATGCCGGTGCGGCTGAGCGTCGTCGATGTCGAGGTGGCCGAAACCGAACAACGTAGTCAGGCTGCCGTGGCTCTGCTGGTGGACACGTCGTTCTCGATGGTCATGGAGGATCGCTGGGTTCCGATGAAGCGCACCGCTCTGGCGCTCAATCACCTGGTGAGTACACGATTTCGTAGCGACGAGCTGCAGTTGATCGCCTTCGGACGCCACGCGCACGTGCTGAGCCCGTCTGAGCTCGCCGGTTTGGACGGCGCGTGGGACCAGGGAACCAACCTCCACCATGCGCTCTTGTTGGCGGCCAGACACCTTCGACGCCACTCCAACGCACAGCCGGTGGTACTGATCGTCACCGATGGTGAACCGACGGCTCATCTCGAAGCCGACGGAGAAGCCAGGTTCGACTACCCGCCGAGTGCACGAACCCTCGGTTTGACGGTTCGCGCACTCGACGCGGTGGCCAGGCTGGGCGCCAAGGTCACGTTCTTCCGCCTCGGTGACGATCCAGGCCTGGCCAGGGTGGTCGACCGGATGGCGCACCGTGTGGGTGGACGCGTCATCGCGCCGGACCTGGACGGCCTCGGCGCCGCCGTGGTGAGTGACTACATGCGAGGTCGACGTTAGTTCTGTTCAGCGGGCTGGTGCTGGGTGATGCAGTGGATGCCGCCGCCACGTTCGAACAGCGGCCTCGCGTCGACGGTGACGACGGTGCGCCCGGGGTAAGCGGCTGACAGGATCCGGGCCGCTTCGGCATCGGCAGGATCGTCGAAGCTGCAGGCGATCACTCCCCGATTCACCACAAGATGGTTGATGTAGCTGTAGTCGACGAATCCCTCGTCGTCGCGCAGGATCTCGGGCGCAGGTACCCGGATGACCTTCCACGGCCGGCCGCCGACGTCGGTCGAGCGTTCGAACAACTCGATGATCGTCTTGCTGACGGCGTAGTCGGGGTGCACCGGATTGCGTTGGTCATGGACGAGTACCACTCCGGGGGAACAGATTGCCGCGACGATGTCGACGTGTCCGCGCGTTCCGTAGGTCTCCTGATCGCGGGTCAATCCGCGGGGAAGCCAGATAACATGCTTGGCTCCGATGGTGCGGGCGAGTTCGGCCTCGATGTCCGCCTTCGTCAGTTCGGGGTTTCGTCCCGGATCGAGTTGCACGGTTTCGGTGACCAGCACAGTGCCGAGGCCGTCGACCTGAATGCCGCCGCCCTCGTTGACGATTGGTGAGTCGATCAATTGGGACCCGGACTGCTCGACGACAAATCTGCCGATCTTCGAGTCCTTGTCCCACTGCGCCCAATCCTGTGCGCCCCACCCGTTGAACACCCAGTCGACTCCGCCGAGACGGCCCTCGTCGGACAAGACGAACGTCGGCCCGATGTCGCGCATCCATGCGTCATTGAGGGGTGCCTCGACGATGTCTACCTTCTCGGACAGGTACTTTCGCGCTTCTTCGACCTCGGCGGGATCGACGACGACGGTGACGGGCTCGAATTCGGCGACGGCGTGTGCAACTGCGGCCCACGTCGAGCGAGCTTCGTGTTGTTCTTCCGCGGTGTCCCCGAGGGAGTATCCGGCGCTGGGGTAGGCCATCCAGGTACGTTCGTGCGGTTCGCTTTCCGCGGGCATGCGCCAGGTCATCGCTTGGCTCCCGCAGTGTTCACCGGCGCGGTCAGAGTCGAGTAGGTGTCCGGACGACGCGTTGCCAGGAATGGGAACAGTGCCAGCCAGTCTTCACGGTGCTGCAGGTCGAGATCGGCGACCAGCACGGCTGATTCGTCGCGGGGAGCCTGAACGAGGATGCGTCCGTACGGGTCCGAGATGAAGGAGGAACCGTAGAAGGTGATGAGGCCTTCACTGCCGTGGCGATTGGGGACAACCATGAACGTGCCGTTCGCGATCCCGTTTCCGACGATCACCTGCTGCCACAGTGGCTGGGTGTCGAAGTTCGGGTGATCAGGCTCCGAACCGATCGCCGTCGGGTACACCAGAACCTGTGCACCGGCGAGGGAGTACGCACGTGCGACCTCGGGAAACCACTCGTCCCAGCACGTCGGGAGTCCGAACTTGGCGCCGAGCGCCTCGTGAACGGGGTATGCGTCCTCGGCCGGACCACCCCGGAAGTACGTGTCCTCGTAGTACCCGGCCGTCACCGGAATGTGGAGCTTGCGGGTACGAGCGAGAAGCTCCCCTCCGGGCGAGACGAGGATCGCGGTGTTGAATCCCAGTCCGTCCTCGGCTTCGCTGCGCTCGTACAGCGATGCATGAACGAGGACCTGGTTCTCGGTGGCTGCCTTGGTAGCGAATGAGAGTGTGGGTCCTGTGAGCAGGTCTTCGGCTTGGCGTCCGGGATTGTCCCCGGCAGGGGTGGAGGCGGGGTAGCGGCTGAGCGTCAGCTCCGGAAGAAAGACCACGGAAGCGCCCAGCTTCGCTGCGGACGCAATGCCCTCGCTCAACTCGGTGTAAAGGTCGTCTTGGTCCTCGTGCCAGCGATGTTGGACGAGACCTACACGGAGAGGGGTGGACGTGGACGGCGAAGTCGCGGCCAGTGACTCGGGTGGAGTGAGGGCGGTGATCGTCAGCATGGGGTTTCCTCGGTGCTCGGGTATTCGACGTTCAACGTAAAACGAATGTGATTCGTTAAGTATGGTGGGTGAGCGCTGATTGATCAAGGACTTTCGAGGAATTGTTTTTTGCGGCGCCCGAACGGTGTGGATCACTACAGGAGGACATATGCCGCGGCCACCGCAACGACTGCTCTCACCGGAGATCATCACCGAGGCAGCGATCGAGTCGGTGGACGAATCCGGCGACTTCACCATGCCGGGACTCGCCGCAAGGCTGAAGGTTCGACCGTCGTCGCTCTACAACCACGTTTCCGGACGGGCTGAGATCGTCGAACTGATGAGGGCTCAACTGATGGCAGGAATCGACGTGAAGTCGGCCTCGGGGACCTGGAGTGAGACCGTCGCGGCGCTGGCAGCCGAGTACCGGCGAAGCTACGCCGCGCATCCTCGTCTGATTCCGCTCTTCACTGCGCAGACCGTGCAGGCCGGTGTGGCTTTCACCCTGTACAACGCATTGGCGCAGGCATTTGCCGATGGTGGCTTCGACCCGGCTGAAACACTGCACGCGATCACGACCGTCGACAGTTTTGTTCTCGGTTCGGCCTTGGATCTGGCGGCGCCGGACGTCCAGTGGGCGTCGGGGCCCGAGGCCAACGACGCGATGAAGGCGGCGTTGGCAACGTCCGGGAAAAATCCCGAACGTGCCGACGCCGCCTTCGAATTCGGCTTGCGCGTGCTGATGGCGGGCCTGATCGCGCAGGCTCCCGAAACTGCCTCCTAGGACACGCTGAGGTCGTTCTCGTCGCGCAGTGCCTCCGTGTCGCGGTTGAGGGTCTTGCCCTCGAAGAACTCGGGATTGCGCACTCGCATGACCATCATCAGGACCGCGCCGAGGATGAGGATTCCGAACCCGAGGAAGAAGACCAGGCCGATCCCGCCGATGGATGCTCCGCTGGCGTTGTCCGGATTCATGCTCTCTTGGACCGAAATGACGAACACCGCAAGCAGCATGAGGCCACCGATGAGTGGGAACGCGAGCCGGAAGACGAAGTTTCGTAAGCTCTCGAAAAGCGTTTTGCGGAAGTACCACACGCACGCGAATGCCGTGATGCCGTAGTACCAGCAGATCATGATGCCGAGTGCAGCGATCGTGTCGAGCAGTGCACTTTCGGACAGGAACGTGACAACGCTGTAGAACACGGCGGTCACCGCGCCGGCCACGACTGTGGCGTACGACGGCACCAGGAAGCGAGGGGAGACCTCGGCGAGTTTCTTGGGGAAGGCTCCGTACGCGCCCATGGCGAGCATGGTTCGTGCAGCGGGCAGGAACGTGGTCTGCAGGCTGGCGACGGAGGAGACGAAGACGGCGAGGAACAGGAGCATTCCGCCCCAGTTACCCAAGACCGGGTCGGCGAGGGCGCCGAAGACGTTCTCGGAGTTGTCGGGGTTGCCGAGGCCGAGGCCTTCCTCGCCGACGCCGGCGTACATCATCGCGGCGACGGCGACCAGCAGGTAGGTCAGGAGAATGGTTGCGACACAGAGCAAACCGGCACGGCCCGGGGTCTTCTTCGGGTTCTTCGACTCCTCGCCCAGTGTGAGACAGGTATCCCAGCCCCAGAACGCGAAGATCGATCCGGTGAGTCCGATGACAAATGCGCCGATCGCGAGTCCGCTGAACGGGTTGAACCAACTCAGGTCGAAGGACAATCCGGCCGGGGCGTCGCCGGCACCGACGTGAACCAGTGCAACGACGGCGAAGACGACGAGCAACACCATCTGGAAACCGACGAGCGCGAACTGCACGCGCTCGCTGGTGGTGATTCCTCGACTGGCAATCCAGGTGGCCAAGGCGATGAACACCAGGGTGGTGCCGACGTTGACGAATTTGTTGCCCGGTAGATCGGCGATCGAGGGATTGTCGACCACCCGAGCTATGAACAGATAGAAGAAGTCGACGGCAATGGCCGCGAGGTTCGAGAGCACGATGATGGTGGCGATCACCATGCCCCAGCCGCACATCCAGCCGACGTATGGTCCGAATGCCTTGGTGGACCACGTGAATGACGCTCCGCAGTCAGGAGTGTCGGAGTTCAGTTCGCGGTACGCGTACGCGGTGAGGAACATCGGGATGAAGCCGGCGATGAAGATGGCGGGCATCTTGAGACCGACCGCAGCGACGATCAATCCGATGCTGGCCGTCAGGGTGTAACCCGGTGCCACGGAGGAGATTCCGAGGACTGCGCCGGAGATCATGCCGATCTTGCCGGTAGCGAGGCCTTTGGAACTCAGTTCGGTGCTGGTCATGACAGTGCCTCCGGCTGGGTGAATTCGTGCTTGGGCACTACGACCATGGGAACGGGCAACACGCGCAGCATCTTGGCGGCGGTGGAACCCAGGAAAAGTTTGCGGGGCTGGGCGAGGCGACTTGAACCGACCATCACGAGATCGCCGTCCTGCCAGTCCAGTTGACGCACTGCCGATTCCACGGTGGACCCGTCGGCGATGATGACCTCGATGGGGAACTCCGCGGGGAGCGCGGCTCTTGCGACGTCGAGTGTGTCCTGAGCGTGATTTCGTGCACGCTCCCTGGCCGACTCGGCGGTGTCGCGATGATCGCGCAGATCGTTCTGGGGGTCGAGCGCCACGAGAGAGACCAGTCGCAGCGGAACCTGCATCAGTTCGCTGGCGCGTACGGCGGTGTTCAAGACGATGTCGGCGCCGACGCGGGTGCCGAGTGCACAGGTGACTTCTCGTATTGCGGTAGCCGACGAGTGCCGCGTTCCGCGAGGCGCCAGTGCTACCGGGACGTGGGCTGAGTGCAGCAGTTCGGTCGAGACCGAACCTATCGCGTGACGGCCGAGCAGACCGTCGCCGGAAGCGCCCACGACGATCGCCAGCGCGTTCAGTCGGTCCACCTCGTCGAGCAGGCCCTGAGCGAACGACTCGTGGAAGCTCAGGTGTACTTCCACCTGGATGTCCTCGGGCACCGAGGCTTTCGCTTCGGCGAGCCAGTCGTGTGCACGTGCGGCGAGGATGTCGTCGTAGCCGGCTTCCGAGGGAACCTTGGCCGGCAGTGTCCGATCCGGTGGGAGGACCATGCAGATGTCGAGTTGCGCGCCGAGACTGCGCGCGAGCTGGGCCCCGAGGACCAGCCCGTCTTTACCGCTGGGTGTGGCGAGGTATCCGACGATAAGGCGCATGGTGGCTCTTTTCCGGATTGGAGGAATCTGCTGTGCGCCTTTATTAACCGCGGGGGGTTAATAAAGGCGCACAGCAGGAGGGGCGGAGACTCAGTCGTGCGAACTCATGACGTGCTTGAGACGGGTGTAGTCCTCGACTCCGTAGGCCGAGAGATCCTTGCCGTAACCGGAGTACTTGAAGCCGCCGTGGGGCATCTCGGCGACGAGCGGGATGTGGCAGTTGATCCACACCGCACCGAAGTCGAGAGCAGCGGAGACGCGTTGCGTGACACCGTGATCCTTGGTCCAGATGCTCGAGGCCAGGCCGAACCGAACGTCGTTGGCAAGCGTGATCGCCTCCTTCTCGTCGGAGAAGCTCTGGACTGTGAGGATAGGACCGAAAGTCTCTTCCTGCACGATGTCGTCTGATTGCGCGACGCCGGTGATGACGGTCGGCTCGAAGAAGAATCCGGTTTCGCCCGAACGCTTTCCGCCGGTAACGATCTTGGCCGACGCCGGCAGGTTCGCGATCTTGTCGCTCACGGCGTTGAAGTGGTTGATGTTGTTGAGCGGGCCGTAGAAGGCATCAGGATCGGAAGGCGCTCCGGGTCGCAGCTTTTCGGCGTTACGCACGAGAGCTTCGACGAGCTGATCGTGGATGGATTCGTGAACGATCACGCGGGTGGCCGCGGTGCAGTCCTGGCCGCCGTTGAAGAATGCTGCCTCGGCAATGCCGGTGGCGGTCTTCTCGATGTCGACGTCGCCGAAGACGATCGCCGGGGCTTTGCCGCCAAGCTCGAGGTGTGCACGCTTGAGCTGCTGCGCCGCGGACACGGCGACAGCGATGCCTGCTCGTACCGAACCGGTGATGGAGACGAGACCGAGGGCCGGGTTCTCCACCAACGTCGCGCCGGTTCCGCCGTTGCCGAGCACGACGTTCAACACACCGTCCGGCAGGATGCCCTTCGAGAGCTTAGCCAGGACCAGCGTGCTGCCCGGTGTGGTGTCGCTGGGCTTGAGGACGATCGTGTTGCCGGCTGCGAGCGCGGGCCCGATCTTCCACAGCGCCATCATGAACGGGTAGTTCCAGGGAGTGACCTGACCGACGACGCCTATCGGCTCACGGCGGACGTACGAGGTGAAACCTTCCATGTACTCTCCGGCAGCCTTGCCCTCGAGAAGGCGTGCGGCGCCGGCGAAGAACCGCATCTGATCGGCTCCGACCTTGACCTCTTCGTCGGCGATCATCTGGTGGGCCTGGCCGGTGTTGGCGCTTTCGGCCGCGACGATTTCGTCGCTGTGCGCTTCGATGGCGTCGGCGAGTTTGAGGAGTGCGGCCTGGCGCACGCTCGGAGTCGTCTTGCCCCAGGTCTCGAATGCGCGCTGCGCCGCTTCGACGGCGGCGTCGACGTCTTCCTTGGTGGAGACCGGCGTACGCCCGACCACACTCTCGTCCACGGGGTTGATCAGGTCGAGCGTTTCCGTCGCGGCTGAGGCGACGAATTCACCGTTGATGTAGTTCTCGAGTACGACGATCGACATCGGTACCGGTTCCTCTCGAGGTCGAACGAGTTCCGGCCGAGGTGATCAGCACGGAACTCGCACTTTGTGGGGCGTGTGTGAGCAAGTGTGCGCTGACTCACAGGTAAAGGCAGCTGCCAAAAAGGTGAAATCTTTGATCACCAACGCGCCGAGTTGTACAGTCCAGCGCATGACGATCGCTGTGCGGTGGATGTTGGCGCAGCCGGACCTCGCGCTGGAACTCAAAGGTGGGGCGCAGGGTGTCGGTCGCGAAATCACATTTGCGCACGCCACGGAGTTGCTCGACCCGTTCCGATGGTTGACCGGCGGCGAATTCATCCTCACCACCGGCATTCGACTGCCGTCCACTCAGCAAAAGCGCGGCCGTTATCTCCGGATGCTCGACGCAGCGGGTGTGGCGGCGGTGGGGTTCGGGACCGGACTCTCGTACCCCGAGGTTCCGGCCGATCTGGTGGCGGTTGCCGACGAGATCGGACTGCCGCTGATCGAGGTGCCGCTGCCGACGCCTTTCGCAGCCGTCGTCAAGCGCGTGATGAGCCGGTTGGCAGAGCAGGAATACGAAGCTGTCCTTCGGGCGTCACGGGCGCAACCGCGGATGACGCGCGCAGTCATTTCCGGCGGAACTGCTGCGACCGTGCGTGAACTGGCGATCGCAACCTCGGCGACGGTACTCCTGCTCGACGTCGCCGGACGAGTTCTCGAGAGCTCACCTCAACTGCCGACGGACGACGTGATCGAGGAATTGCGAGCAACTCTCGGGGGCGGCGCGTCCAGCAGCGTGACGCTTGCACGTTCCGGCGCGTCCATCGCCGTGCAGCAGATCAGCGTCGGGCGAACGCCGTACGGATACCTGGCGGTCATCAGTGCGTCTGCGCTCAGTTACGTCGATCAGATACTTCTCGGTCACGCGAACTCGTTGTTGGCGTTGGACTTCGAGAAACCTGCGCGCCTGCGTGCCACTCAGGATCAGTTGAATTCGCATGCCCTCGGACTGCTGCTCACCGAAGACCGCGACCCGGCGCCGGCGTGGCAACAGATCCGCCAGGCCGCCGACGGCGAGGGGATGATCCGTGGCCTGACAGTTCTTGCCGACACGTCCGATGTCGCGGGACGCGTCGCAGTCGAGATTGCCGAATTCATGAACAAGGCAGGGCGGCAGTTGTTCTCGCGGATCAACGACACTCGCGTCACGGTGCTGCTGCGAGGAACCGACGACGTCGCGTTCGCCCGAGAGTTACTGAGCGGGGTATCGAGGTCGGATTTACGCTCACTCCGCGTCGGCCTGAGCGCGAGACGCGTAGTCGCGGCCCTGGCGGTCGCCGTCGAACAGTCCCAGCTGTGTGCGTCTGCGGCGGAAATCGGCGGTGAGCCTTTGGAATTCGCGGCGCTGACCGGAAGTGTGCTGCTGTCTTTCGATTCGACGCGTGAAGTGCTCAACACGCTGGCGGAAACGATGATCACTCCGATCGAGGATTACGACCGTGACAACGGCACCGAACTGCTGGCGTCGTTGCGGGCATTTCTCGAGGCCAACGGGCACTGGGAAGCGGCAGCCATCACGATGGGCGTCCACCGGCACACGCTGCGAAGCCGAATGGCGAAGGTGGAGAGCCTGATCGACTGTCGGCTCGAAGTTGCGAGAGTTCGTGCGGAACTGCTGCTCTCGATCATTGCCCGGCAGTCGTGACTGCCGGGCAATGATCGAGACTTGGCAAAGCGGCCGTCAGGCCTTGTTGCGGGCGATGATGTCGGCGGCGGTTCGCTGACCCATCCGGACGGCACCGTCGACGTGCTGGTACCCCTCGGCCGCGATGTCGGAGCACGAGAAGTGGATCGGGCCGACGGGCGTGCGGGAATCCGCGCCGTAGCGGTGAAGGCCGCCGAGGTCGAAGCTCGCCGCGTAGGCACCGCGTGTCCATTCCTCCGAGCCCCAGTCGGATTCGTAGTACACAACCGGCTCTTCGGCTTTCGGGCCCAGGTAGCGGGCGAGTGAGGCCAGAATCGTGGCCTTGCGCTCCTCGGCGGAAAGCTCGAACATCGCGTCGGCCTTCTCGTCGGAGACGAAAGCGACCAGGGTGCCGCGATCGTCCTCGTGGTTGGTGTTGTCGTACACCTCCTGCACTACCTCGGACGCGCCGAAGCCGGTGCCGGACAGGCCGTCTTCACGCCAGAAAGGCGTCTCGTACACGGCGTGCACCTTGATGACGAGGCCGAGGGACTGGTGCTGGTGCATCTGGTGCTGACGGCGCGGCAGCGGGGGATCGTAGGAGATCCGGGAGTAGAGGTTGGGCGGTACAGCCAGGATGACCCGGCTTGCCTCGACACGAACATCGCCGTCCGCCAACACCGTTGCGCCGGATTCGTTCCACTGCACCGTACGCACGGGCGCGTTGAGGAAGACGTCGTCACCGAGCGCCTCGGCCATACGGATGGATACCTGCTGCATTCCGCCGACTACGCGCTTGTCGAGGATGAAGTCCTCGTCGACGAGGTGGGAGAACGAACCTGCGGAGGCGGCCATCAGGACTGCCTGCAGAGCGGAGAACGAGTGGGCGGGCTTGGTGAGCATGCCGCCGGCGATGAAGAGGCCGATGTTGTCGCGCGCCTCGGCGTCGTCGGACTGGTTGATCAGCCACTGCTTGAACGAGACGGTGTCGAGATCGCGGGCGAGGGGGTGTGCCCACGGCTCCTCCGCGCCGATCTGCGCTGCGAGATCGTCCATCTCGTCGATGAGACGGTCCATCTCCTTCTTCGTGGTCTCGTTCGTGGGGAAGGAATCACCCGTGTACTGCGTCCGCTCACCCGCTGACGAGATGTAGACGGATTCGCCCTCTCGGTAGCGCTCGAACGTCGTGAGGCCGAGCTCGTCGAGCAAGGAGATCAGCGCGGTCTGGTCCGGGGAGACCCACTGGCCGCCGATTTCCAGGACTGCGCCGTCGATGGTGTCGGTCCACGTGCGGCCGCCGACACGATCGCGTGCTTCGATCACGGCGACGGACAAGCCGGCCTTGCGCAGCGCGGTTGCCGCTGCCAGGCCAGAGGGGCCGGCGCCGACGATTGCAACGTCTCTCTGGAGAGTAGGCACTTGCGAGCTCCTTCATGTTGAGCACCGCTCGAGTCGAAAAGCTGCCGACGAGCGAGTGAACGGGTGTCGGTTTTCAGTCTGTCCTGAGGAGACGCACGCCACACCTGACGAAACGGAGTGTTCGATCGTCGAACTTGTGCCGTTTAGGCGCGCGGCTAGCCGTTGATGACGTGACGATCGCCGAGCGGTCGGCTCAGCGGGACGTCCAAGCTGCCGAACACGGCAACCAGAATGCACATCTTGTCCGCGGCCTCGGGCAGTGCCCCGGTTCGCAGAGTGACGATCACCGTCGTATCAGTCTCTTCGACGGTTGCGTACGCGCCGTAGCACTCCGGAGTGCCCGTCACGAAGTGGACGGCCAGCGTGTGATCGTCGACCTCGGACCACGATTCGAACATCGTGGCCGTTGCACCCACGATGTCGGTGCGACTGTCGAACTCCGTGCCCATCTCGCTGTCGTCGACCTCGTCGGGAACGGGCGTTCCGAGCGACCAGTCGGCGGGACTCGCTTCGTTGGCCGCCATCGGATTCGGTGCGGCAACCGGCCCGGTTGTCTGGGCCCCGACGGAGCATCCGGCCAAAGCAAGGCAGGCCAGAACGGCGAGGGTTAGTACACGCATGGATCCACCGTAACCCTGCTCAAGCGAGTAGTGCCGTGACCAGCGCAATTGCCGGAATCGACGCCAAAGTGGTGACAAAGGCGCTGTCTCGGGCGAGGACCATTCCGCGCCGGTAGCGGCTTGCGTAGATGAAGACGTTCTGCGCAGTCGGCAAGGTCGAGACGACCACGATGGCGAACAACTGATGGCCGTCGATGCCGAGGAGGAAATGCGCCATCAGGTAGGCCAACACAGGTTGGACGACGATTTTGAGCGTCGACGCCAGCGCGACGTCGCGGCGCGGACTCGAGCCCTTCTCCAGCACCCGCACGCCGTACAGCGAGAGCCCGAATGCCAAAAGCGCTCCGGGGACCGACGTGGCGCCGATCAATTCGAAAGGCTGCATCAGCGGCCGGGGCGGTGACCAACCGACCAACGCGACGATCAATCCCGCTGCGCCCGCGAGCACGATCGGGTTCTTGAAGGGGGCAGTGACGGTGTCGATCAACGAGAGCTTCTCGGCATTCTCGCCGCGAAGCGCCGTCAGATCGAGGATCGTCAAAGCGATCGGGGAGTAGACGACGATCTGGAACAGCAGGAGCGGGGCAACGAACGTGGCATCGCCGAGTACGAATACCGCGATCGGGATTCCGAGGTTTGCCGAATTCACGTACGACGCAGACAGTGCGCCGATAGTCAGTTCGGGTAGCGGCCGGTTGAGCCAGATCTTCGCGACGAGAACGTACAGAGCGCCGACGGCAAAGGCCGTGGCCGACGCAACCGCGAGCGTCGGCGAGAAGATCACCGACAGATCGGAAGACGCGAGCGTGGTGAACAGCAGGGCGGGCGTCGCGACGAAGAAGACGAGTCGACCGAGAACGAACTGTCCTTGGCTACCGAGGGTGCCGAGTCGGCCGAGGAGATACCCGACCGCGATGACAACAAAAATTACGGTGAAACCCGCAACAACTCCCGACACGCTGCGGGCACCTCTCGACTGGAATGAACGACTTCGAGAAATCTTAGTCCGGGCAACAAAAAGGCCGCGCAGTCGAGTGACTGCGCGGCCTCTTCGGTACTTCTACGTGTGACCTACCGTGCGGCGGTGAAGGGGAGCAACGCCATTTCGCGTGCGTTCTTCACTGCAACGGCGACCTGACGCTGCTGCTGCGGGGTCAGGCCCGTGACGCGACGGCTGCGGATCTTGCCGCGGTCCGAGATGAACGTGCGAAGCAAGTTGATGTCCTTGTAATCGACATGCGTGATCTTCGCTGCGAACAACGGGTTCTTCTTGGGCTTACGACCCTCTACGGGGCGTGGCTTCTTCGACGGTGAACGCTTGACTGCCATCCGACTTCCTTACCAGCTCGACTTGTGTACGCCAGGCAGTTCCCCACGGTGCGCCATTTCTCGCACGCGAATCCGGGAGAGCCCGAACTTCCGCAGGTGGCCGCGCGGACGTCCATCCGCAGCGTCTCGATTGCGCAATCGTACCGGACTGGCGTCGCGTGGTAGACGTTGCAGGGTCGCTTGGGCCTTCGCGCGCTCCTCGGGCGAGCTTTTCGGCGAGCGGATCGCCTCCTTGAGAGCGGATCGCTGCTCCGCGTACCGCTCGACGATGACCCGGCGCTGGTTGTTCTTGGCGATCTTCGACTTCTTGGCCATGCCTACTTCTCTTCTCGGAAATCGACGTGCTTTCGCAGCACCGGGTCGTACTTCTTCAGCACGAGTCGATCGGGGTCGTTGCGACGGTTCTTGCGGGTCACGTACGTGTACCCGGTGCCCGCGGTGGACTTGAGTTTCACGATCGGGCGGATCTCGTTGCGCGCCATCTGCTCAGACCTTCTCGCCGCGGGCGCGGATCCGGGCGACGACGGATTCGATGCCGTCGCGGTCGATCGTCTTGATCCCCTTGGTCGAGAGAGTGAGCGTGATGCGGCGACCCTCGCTGGGCAGCACGTAGGTCTTGCGCTGGATGTTCGGGTTCCAGCGACGATTCGAACGCTTGTGGGAGTGCGAGACGGATTTTCCGAACCCCGGCACACGTCCGGTCACTTGGCAGTGAGCCGACATGGGTGTTCCTTTCAACTTGCAGATGACAATCATTTTCGACAATGCGGTGAGATCAATGTACCGTTCAACCTCGGTAATGACAATCATTCCCAGAAAGGCCCGCTGTGAACACGATCTTGGACGGCAGGACTCCGCTGGTCCTGGTCGCCGGCATGAGCGAATCCACCCCACACACCGCACGAGCGTTGCTGCGAACCGGAACTGTTCTGGTCCATCACGACCTGAGCCACGTCCGTGAAGGGGTGGTCCGGCGGACGGTCACCTCGATGACCGGGAGTGCCGGGTCTGCCAGCACTGTGTCCGAGCGCGAGACGATCCTCGAGCTCGCGCACGGCTGCATCTCCTGCACCCTGCGCGAAGACTTGCTGCCGCTCCTGCGCCGGCTTCACTCGCACAGTTCGGTCCAGCGGATCGTCTTGCTGCTGGACCGCCAACTCGAGCCCGAGGCGCTGTGCTGGGCGATCGAGCACGTCGTCGTGACCGGCGTCGTCGGCCAACTGGACGGACCGGCACAGCGCGATGTCCGCGTCGACGCCGTCGTGACGTGCATCGACGCGCAGACCTGGCTCGCCGACGCGACGGGCGACGAAGCTCTCGACGACGACCGCACTCTGGCTCAGGTCGTCGTCGGGCAGGTCGACTTCGCCGACGCGCTCGTCCTGCGCGGGTCCGACGGACTCGACGGCTGGCAGCGGTCCCGACTGAACGCGGTTCTCGCGCGCATCGCTCCGCGGGTACCCGTCTTCGATGAGGGAGACGACATCGAGGCACTGCTCCTCGAGGTGCCTGCGGATGCGCGACGCGGTGAACTGGCCGACGCACATTCACCGTTGCTGCGTCGCCAGCCGCCGCTCGACGACGACGATGGAGTGATGCTGGTCGAGTTCACCGCGAACCGGCCGTTCCACCCCGGGCGTCTGCACGAGGCGATCGACGTCCTGCTCGAAGGCGTCGTGTACTCCCGGGGGCGCGTCTGGGTGGCGACGCAACCGGGTGAAGCGCTCTGGCTCGAATCGGCCGGCGGTGGCTTGCGGGTTGCCAGCGCAGACACCTGGCTGGCCGCGATGACGCCGGAGCAACGAGAGCGCGTTCCGGCCGAGCGCCGTGCCCTCGCGGCCCTGAAATGGGACGAGCGTTTCGGTGATCGCGACACCTCGATGGTCGTTCTGACCTGCGGTGCCAACCCGCTCGAGATCGACCGAACACTGCAGCATGCCTTGGTCACCGACGACGAATTGGCAGATGAAACGTCGTGGGCCACCTGGGAAGACCCGTTCGGTGAGTTCCACGAAGACCCGTGTGACGAATCCGAATCACCTTATGCCGAAACCGAATCAACGCGAGAGGGAAACGAATGAAGAAGCAGATGCACCCCGACTACCACCCGGTGGTGTTCCAGGACGCCAGCACCGGCAAGAGCTTCCTGACCCGATCGACCGTGACGAGTGACCGCACCGTCGAATGGGAAGACGGCGGCACGTACCCGCTGCTGGTCGTCGATGTCACGAGCGACTCGCACCCGTTCTGGACCGGAGCGCAACGCGTGATGGACACCGCAGGACGCGTCGAGAAGTTCGAGCGTCGCTACGGAAAGCGCAAGGCACTCTGATGGCCGTTCCCAAGCGGAAGATGTCGCGCTCCAACACGCGCAGTCGCCGTGCCCAGTGGAAGGCGACGGCGCCCGATCTGGTCGAGGTCACGGCCTTCGGCCAGACCCACCGGGTTCCCCGGCGACTGGTCAAAGCAGTTCGACTCGGGGTGATCGACCCGAGCCGCATCTGACCGTGCGATCCTTGGCCGGTGCTGCTGAGGATCCTCGAACTGGTGGGCATCGTGGCGTTCGCAGCCTCGGGTGCCCTGGTGGGCGTCACCAAGCGACTCGACATCTTCGGGGTGTGCTCGGTGGGTGTGTTCACCGGTATCGGCGGCGGTATCGTCCGCGACGTTCTCCTCGGCGTCCATCCGCCCAGCTCGCTGAGCAGTTGGCCGTACTTCGGAACGGCCGCGGCCACCTCACTCGCCGTGTTCTACCTCCACGAGCCGCTGAATCGACTGCGTCGTGAAATCCTGGCGCTCGACGCACTGGGAATGGGTCTGTTCGCGAGCACCGGCGCCGTCATCGCGCTGGACAACAACGCCAGTTCGCTGGCGGCGACGTTGATCGGTGCGACCGCTGCAATCGGCGGCGGAGTGATCCGCGACGTCCTCGTCAACGAGGTGCCGCTGCTCCTGCACAAGGACCTGTACGCGGTTCCCGCACTGCTCGGCGCTGCGTTGGTGGTCACAGTCTCGCAAGCCGGACTGTCCACCAACGCCGCGCTGGTATGCGGCACCGCATTCGCCGCAGTGTTCAGACTGCTTGCGTTGTGGCGGCATTGGAGTCTGCCAGGACCCCGGCGAACCCGGGACTGATCGCGACACGCCGGAGCCCGGAATCGGACCCTCTCAGCCGCATCTCAGCACTTCAGTCCAAACTGTCGGTATGCGTATTTTGGTGGTCGACGACGACCGGGCGGTTCGCGAGTCGCTTCGGCGGTCGCTCAGCTTCAACGGCTACACGGTCGAACTCGCGGTCGACGGGCTCGACGCTCTCGAGAAGATCCTCGCCAACCGGCCCGACGCCGTCGTTCTCGACGTCATGATGCCGCGACTCGACGGACTCGAAGTGTGCCGCCGATTGCGTAGCGCCGGCGACGACCTACCCATCCTGGTACTCACCGCTCGCGATTCGGTCAGCGAGCGAGTCGCCGGCCTCGACGCCGGAGCCGACGACTACCTGCCCAAGCCGTTTGCCTTGGAAGAACTGCTCGCGCGACTGCGCGCTCTGCTGCGTCGCACCGCACCCGATCTCGACGCCGATTCCGAGATGATGGCGTTCGAGGACCTCACCCTCGACCCGGTCACCCGCGAGGTCAAGCGCGGCGAACGATCGATCAGCCTCACCCGAACCGAGTTCTCCCTACTCGAAATGCTCATGGCCAACCCGCGCCGCGTGCTGACTCGTGGACGCATTCTCGAAGAGGTATGGGGATACGACTTCCCGACGTCCGGCAATGCGCTCGAGGTGTACGTCGGCTACCTGCGTCGTAAGACGGAGGCGGACGGCGAACCGAGGTTGATTCACACCGTCCGCGGAGTCGGCTACGTCCTGCGGGAGACGCCTCCGTGATCACCGCTCCGTTCGGCAAGAACGCCGAACCGAAGAAATCCTCCACCACCCAAGCGTCCGTCGAAATGCGCCCGCCGATGCCACTGACCCGTTCGGTGTCGCTGCGTTGGCGCGTGACACTGCTCGCTGCGTCGGTGGTGGCCATTGCCGTCGCGGTCATGGCGATCGCGGCATACGCGGTGGTTTCGCGTGCGCTCTACGCGGACGTCGATCACCAGTTGCGGACCAGAGCAGCGGTGCTCATCGACAGTAATGTCGTGCGCTTCGATCCTCGCTACATCTCCGGCGCGACGCTCTACACGACCGACATCAGTGTCGCCCTGATCTTCTCGGATCTGAGCACGTACCAGCCGCCCGGTTCCGACGTGCCGATCGGTGAAGCCGAAGATGCCGTTGCGCGGGGCGAATCGGATTCCTCGCTGCGAACCGTCGACGGCCAGCGTGTGCTGGCCCAACGAACCCATGACGGAAGCACTTTGGTGATCGGGCAGCGGCTCGCGCCGACCGTCGCGGTACTGGACCGTCTGGCCTGGGTGCTCTTCGTGGTCGGCGGGTGTGGCGTCATTCTCGCGGCGGTGGCGGGTACTACCGTGGGCCGCACCGGTTTACGGCCCATTGCCAGGCTGACTGCTGCCACCGAACGAGTCGCTCGGACCGACGATCTGACGCAGATCCCCGTGACCGGCAGTGACGAATTGGCGCGCCTGACAGAGAGTTTCAACACGATGCTGCGGGCGCTCGCCGAGTCCCGTGAGCGTCAGTCGCGTCTCGTTGCGGACGCCGGACACGAGTTGCGCACACCGCTGACTTCGTTGCGTACCAACATGGAATTGCTCATCGCGTCCAGCCGACCAGGCGCGCCGCAGATTCCCGACGAGGACATGGCCGAACTGCGCGCCGACGTCGTCGCGCAGATCGAGGAACTGTCGACTCTTGTCGGCGACCTCGTCGACCTGGCCCGCGAAGACGCGCCCGAAACCGTGTACGAGCGGGTCGACGTCAGCGACGTCGTCGAGCGGGCGCTCGAGCGAGCACGGCGCAGGCGCAACGAAATCGAGTTCGAGGCGGTCACCACTCCGTGGTACGTCTACGGAGACCAGGCGGGCCTCTCGCGTGCCGTGCTCAACGTCCTCGACAACGCTGCGAAATGGAGCCCGAAGGGCGAACAGGTACGCGTCGAAATGCGTCCGGTCGGCCAAGGATTGTTGGAATTGACCGTAAGTGATGCGGGACCTGGCATTCCGGAGGAGGATCGGGAGTTGGTGTTCGATCGTTTCTACCGGTCGACCGCGGCTCGGTCCATGCCGGGATCGGGTCTGGGACTTGCGATTGTGCGTCAGGTCGTCGTCAAGCACGGCGGCACCATCGCGATCGACGAATCCGATCGCGGGGGAGCGCTGGTTCGAATCGTGCTTCCCGGTGAACCGGGGCCGAGTGCCGAGTAGCGTGTTCTGTAGACCCGTTGGTCCCGCGCTTCGGTGACTGACGTCACGGCTTAATGCGTTCGGCCCGAAAGTCTTTCGGGCCGAGCCGGCAACACCGGTTTTTCACGTCGAACTCTGGGTAAAGTGACAGGCACGTCTCAGCGCCTTCTCAGCAGCGCAAGGCAGCATTGTCGGCAGAACAGTTGTGACTGCCCGTCCGGTGGTCACCGTAGACGAAAGCGAGCCGATGACCGAGGACCGTAACGTCGGGCCGACCCGGCCCGAGCAGCCCAACAGCGAGCCCACCACCCAGGCGCAGCCGCAGCAGCCGTACCAGCCGACCGAATCTTTTGCCCGGCCCACCGAAAGCTTCGGGCAGGCGCAGCACCAGCCCACGCAGGCTTTCGGCCACCCGCACGGTGCCCATGAGGCCGCGTACCAGCAGAACGCTCCGTACGGCGCACCCAACCCAGGTGGACCTGGTGGACCCGGTGGACCCGGTGGCCCGAACGGTCCGGGCGGCCACAATCAGATCCCAGCGCCGCTGCAGGGGCCGAACTCCGGTTCGACCACCACCAAGCCGAAGTCAGGACGCATGGCGCTGGTTGCCGGCGCTCTTGCCCTGGTTCTGGTCAGTGGTGGCGTCGGTGGCGTGGTCGGAGCCGTCGTAGCGGACCGCAACGGAGGAACCGCGACGGTCACCAACTCGTTGAATGCCCCCAAGCCCACTGCGACCAACACGTCCAACGCTCCTGCCGGCTCGGTTCAGGCCGTTGCCTCGAAGGTGGTGCCCAGCGTCGTGCAGATCGAGGTGGCCACCGCACAGGGACAGGGCGGTGAGGGTTCCGGTGTCATCCTGTCATCCGACGGCCTGATCCTGACCAACAACCACGTTGCCGGTGCTCAGGGAGCGCAACTTCGCGTCGCGTTCTCCGACGGAACCAAGGCCTCGGCCACCCTGGTCGGTGCCGATCCCGTCTCCGACATCGCCGTCATCAAGGTCGACGGTCGCAACGACCTCACTCCCATCGATCTCGGCAACTCCGGCGACGTCCAGGTCGGACAGCAGGTTGTTGCCGTCGGGTCCCCGCTCGGTCTGGCCGGCACGGTCACCGAAGGCATCATCTCCGCCCTCGATCGTCCGGTGTCCACGAGCGGCGAGTCCGGTAACCAGAACACCGTCATCGACGCTCTGCAGACCGACGCAGCGATCAACCCCGGCAACTCCGGTGGTGCCCTCGTGAACATGGACGGCCAGCTGATCGGCATCAACACGGCGATCGCCTCTCTCGGAGCGTCCTCGGGTACCCAGGGCGGTTCCATCGGCCTCGGGTTCGCCATCCCGATCGATCAGGCACGTCGCGTTGCCGACGAACTGATCAAGACCGGCAAGGCGACCCAGGCCATGATCGGCGTGACCGTGCCGTCGCAGGACAACGCCGACGGCGCAACCGTCATGGATGTCACTGCTGACGGGCCGGCTGCCAAGGCCGGTATCCCGAAGGGTGCAGTCATCACCAAAGTCGACGATCGTGTTGTCGCAGATGGTGATTCGCTGATCGCGGCAGTGCGTTCACATGCTCCCGGCGACAAGGTCTCGATCACGTACAGCGACGGCGGACAGACCAAGACCGTCGACGTCACGTTGGGAACCGCGGCAGCGCAGGGCGGTCGATGATGTTCGGCGATCAGCAGACGATCGACCCGATCTTCGGCCAGATCGCAACGGCGTCGGGATCGGACACTACGGTAGGAGTCATGGAACTCGAAGCCACATCGGCCGGCCGCGCTCTGGTCGTCATCGTCGACGATCGCACAGCCCACGGCGACAACACCGACTCCATCGGTCCTCTGGTCACGGAACTGCTGAACGAAGCGGGTTTTCTCGTCGATGCGACGGTTGCCGTCGCCGCCGACGAAGTGGAAATTCGCAACGCTCTCAACACAGCAGTCATCGGTGGCGTCGACCTCGTCATCTCGGTCGGCGGTACCGGGGTGTCCCCGCGTGACGTCACTCCCGATGTGACCGCCGAGGTTCTCGATCGCGAGATCCCGGGAATTGCCGAAGCACTTCGCGCTTCCGGTCTTTCGGCCGGATCACTCGATGCAGGCTTGTCCCGTGGCCTCGTCGGGGTTTCGGGCAGCACGTTGGTCGCCAACCTGGCGTCGACCAGGCCGGCGATTCGCGACGGCATGGCAACCCTGACGGCACTGGCGAGCCACGTCATCGCCGAGCTGTCCAGCCTCGAGGGCTGAGACGGTTTGCCCGAGCAGCCGGATATCCCGAAGAAGCCGCCAGTCGACAAGAAGCGCCTGGCGCGCATCTTCGGGGACGTCTTTCCCGAGACGACGTCGGACGAGCGGGGTCCGGAAGGATCGTCGCGATCCTCGGACGACGATTGGCTGCGCAGCCAGCGGCCCCCGCACCACGGTGGTTGAGAAGTAAATCAGGCCCTCGGACGCAATGTCCGAGGGCCTGATTTGTTCTGTGGGCACTGCCTATTCGAGCGTCTTGGCGTGCGCTCCCGTGTCGGCGCCACTGTTGGCGGAGAGGATGTCGCGGATCTGGATGAGCAGATCGGTTTCGCTGGCTTCCTTGTCCTCGGGCTCGGAGACGAACTTCTTCTTCGCCGCATTCGCGGGAACGATGAGGACGAAGTAAACGACCGCTGCGATGATGATGAAGTTGATGATCGCGGTGACCACTGCGCCGAAGTTCAGGAACGTCTCAGAGGTGTCACCCGTCAGCTGAATGCCCCACCCGTATTCGTTGCCGCCGCCGATCGAAGCGACGAGCGGGTTGATGATGTTGCTGGTGAATGCTGTGACGATGGCGGTGAAGGCAGCTCCGATGACCACTGCGACGGCCAGGTCGAGCACGTTTCCGCGAAGCAGGAAATCCTTGAATCCCTTGAGCATGTCGGTGTCCCCTCGAGTCTCCGATGGCAAGTGCCAGATGGTCCGTTGATACCGAACCGACTGGAAAAATCCTAGAGGAGCTTCGGCCGCTTTGTGCGGTCAGCGAAATGTCACGGTGATCGCATTGGACAGAGATGCGGCGGCTACGACGTTGGCCGCGGGTGTCGGCAGGGCCAGCAGAATCACCTGTTCCTGCAGGTTACGTGTACTTTCCGAGGTGGTGACCAGCGCGACGACCGCCCCCGCGGCAAGAATCTGCGGGGCCTTGTCGGCAATTGATTCGTTGGGTGTGTCGGGGCGGGGTGTGTCTGGGCCGACAGTCAGGACGTCGACGACATCGCCGCTGCGCAAAATGTCTGCAACGGCCGCATCGGCGAGTCGAACGGGAACGATGCGGGCGTCGTCGGTGCCCACCGACAACCCGGCCAACCGGGGGCTGAGAACACGCACGTCGGTGACGGTTTCTCCGGAGCGAATCGGGCCGGCAACGGTTCTCCCGACTACCAGGTCGGTATCGGAGACAACTCCTTCGGGAAGGTGTTTCGAGTCGATCTCGCGGACCTCGACATCCGAATCCGCGATCACCTGCCCCGGAGTGAGATCGCGACTCGAGACAACTACGGCGACGGTGTCGGTCGCGGGGTCGCCTCGGAAGAAAAGAACAACGCCGAGTACGGCCAGGACAACGGCTGCGAACTTGCGGACGGTCGCCGAGCGAAATCGTGTGCCGCGTGTCAGTTCGACGAGGCGATCGAAGGTGTTCGGCGTGAGATCGAGTTGGGCGCGCAATGGGTGGGAGCGCCTCGGCGAACGAGAACGTACTGACGGCATTCATGCACGTTAGGGCCGGAAGCGGTGCTTCCGGCCCTAACGATGTGAACCTGTGGACAACCCGGAGGTTGTGGAAATCAGCTTGCGGCAGCCTTCGCGGGCGCCGGCGTGCTGGTCGACGAACTCGAGGTCGAAGAGGAGTCCGACTTGGACTCGGACTTCGCGGCAGGTGCGGAATCGCTCTTGGCCGGCTCGCTCGCTGTGCCGGAGCCGCCGCGGCTGTCGGTGCGGTAGAAGCCGCTGCCCTTGAACACGATGCCAACAGAGTTGAACAGCTTGCGGAGCTTGCCTGAGCAGGCTGGGCAGACCGTCAGCGAATCTTCGCTGAAGGACTGGACGATGTCGAAACGGTTGTCACATTCCGTACATGCGTATGAGTAGGTGGGCACCGGGCTTCCTCCGCACTGTGATGTTCGAGCAGCCGCGTATTTACACCGCAGCCTTTAGCACTCTACAAGTGACAGTGCCAACAGCGCTAATCAGGGATCTATTCCCGCAGATCATTCGCGATGGAGCCGCGTGAGACCGCCGCCCGGCGTCAGTGCCCAGCCCATCGGAATGTCGTGGTCGTCTGCCGGCAAGGTCTCGACGAGTTCGGAGTCTCTGACGAGGGCCACCAGTCGAGTCTGCGAGCCGACCGACCCGAGAGTGCGGTCGTAGAAGCCTGCGCCACGGCCGAGGCGTGTTCCGCGAAAGTCCACCGCGAGTGCAGGGATCAGCATGCATTCCACCTCGGACAGGGTTTCCGGTGGTAGGACGGGTCCGACGGGCTCCCGAATGCCGTACTTCGCCGGGCGCAAACCGTCGGCGCCGCTGTACTGGACCCAGGACAAGGGTCCGGGCTCCCCGGTGATCGGAAGTAGTACTCGCTGGGCGATCTCGGCAACGGCGTCGAGCAAGTCGGTGGATCCGGGTTCGGTGCGAGTGGGGACATACGCACATACCGTTGACCCGTCGACGATCACCGACCGCAGGTGCGTGATCAACGCCGCAGTTTCCGTGTTTCGAGTGTGCTCCGAGACTGCTTCACGGGCTGCGAGTGCGATTTGTCGCCATTGCGCTTTTGTCCGAGGTGTCACCCCGCAACGATATTCGTCTTGCTGACCGAGCGGTAACAAGCGGCGGCTAAGGTGTTGGCATGACAGACGTTGTCGCTAGCAGCACGAGGGCCTTCCGTACGGCCGTGGTCCCCGCAGCCGGACTTGGTACGCGCTTCCTGCCTGCCACCAAGACGGTTCCGAAAGAATTGCTGCCGGTCGTGGACACACCGGGTATCGAACTGGTGGCTGGTGAAGCCGCGGACTCGGGAGCCGAGCGGCTCGTCATCGTGACGTCCCCGGGTAAAGACGGAGTGGTTGCTCACTTCGTCGAGGATCTCGTACTCGAAAGCAAGCTGGAGGCAAGCGGAAAACTTGCTGCGCTGGCAAAGGTGCGCAAAGCGCCCGGTTTGCTCGAAGTCGATTCCGTGATTCAGGAACAGCCCCTCGGGCTCGGGCATGCCGTCGGTTGTGTCGAGTCGGTTCTCGACGACGACGAAGATGCCATCGCGGTCCTTCTGCCCGACGATCTCGTACTGCCGCGTGGTGTCCTGGAGATCATGGCGCGAGTTCGGGCCAAGCGCGGCGGCTCCGTTCTCTGTGCAATCGACGTACCCAAAGATGCGGTCAGTGCGTACGGCGTCTTCGACGTCGAGATCGTTCCCGACGCGGTCAATCCCGACGTACTCAAGGTCGTCGGCATGGTCGAGAAGCCCGCTGTGGAAGATGCGCCGTCGACCTTTGCCGCGGCGGGTCGCTACCTGCTCGACCGTGCGATCTTCGACGCACTTCGTCGCATCAAGCCGGGAGCCGGCGGTGAGTTGCAACTCACCGACGCCATCGCGCTCCTGATTTCCGAGGGTCATCCGGTTCACGTGGTGGTGCACCGCGGAACACGTCATGACCTGGGCAACCCCGGCGGGTACCTCCGCGCTTCGGTTGACCTGGCTCTCGACAGTGACGACTACGGCCCGTCCTTGCGTAAGTGGCTCGCGGATCGACTCGACCGCTGAGCGTGTCGCCACGGTGGTTGATCGCCCGATAACGCAGTATCAATGTGCTTGTCCCTTTTCGAAGGCAAGGCATCATGAGCTGACGGATATCACCGAATTTCCAGACACAGGAGGACGCGGACCAGATGCGGTCGGTTGAGGAGCAGCAGACCAGGGTTACCGCTGCTGCAGTGGCACCCCGTCCGGTTCGGGTCGCCATCTCGGAGGCGCAGGGACTGCTGTGTGCCGAGGAAGTGGTGACCGAACGCCCATTGCCAGGATTCGATCAAGCTGCCATCGACGGTTACGCGGTTCGCAGCGTCGATGTCGCCGGCGCGGGAGCCGATCTCCGAGGGGAGGACGGCGAGCCCACGGACCTCAGCTTGCCGGTGGTCGGCGAGGTGACGGCGGGCTCACGCCAACCGATCCGGCTGCAACCTCGTCAGGCCGTCCGAGTCGACACCGGCGCGCCGTTGCCCACGTTGGCCGACGCAGTCCTTCCGCTCGAAAACACCGACGGTGGTCGCGCTCGTGTTCGGATCTTCGAGCCGGTGCGTTCGGGCGATTACGTTCGCCGTGCAGGTGACGACGTCCAACCGGGTGATGTCGCTGTTCGTGCAGGCACCATCATCGGAGCCGCACAGGTCGGGTTGCTTGCCGCCGTCGGCCGCGACAAAGTGCTCGTCCATCCGCGTCCGCGCCTCTCGGTCATCAGCGTCGGTGGAGAACTCGTCGACGTGGATCGCACGCCGGGGCCTGGTCAGGTCTACGACGTCAATTCGTATGCTCTCGCCGCCGCCGCGCGTGATGCCGGTGCCGACGTCAACCGCGTGGGAATCGCAGGCAACGACTCGCGCCGTCTTCGTGAAGTAGTCGAGGGTCAGCTGATTCGCTCGGAAATCGTTGTCATCGCCGGTGCAGTGGGCGGCGGAGCGTCCGACGAAGTTCGTGAGGCGCTTGCCGATCTGGGGACACTCGAGGTCGAGCGCGTTGCCATGCATCCGGGGTCAGTCCAGGGCTTCGGACAGCTGGGACGAGACGAGGTTCCGACCTTTCTCCTACCGTCCAACCCGGTCAGCGCACTGGTGGTATTCGAAGTCATGGTTCGCCCGCTGATCAGAATCGCGCTGGGACGACGCCAACCGATGCGACGAGTCGTGAAGGCGCGCACGGTGGGAACGATTACGTCGATCGCCGATCGCAAGGGTTTCCTGCGTGGTCAGCTGATGCGTGACGAAGCGACGGGGGAGTACCTGGTGCAGGCCCTCGGCGGTGCACCCGGCGCGTCCTCTCATCTCCTCGCGACCTTGGCGGAAGCCAATTGCCTGGTTCTTGTCGATCGAGACGTCACCGAAGTGCACATCGGTGAAGAAGTCGACGTAGCTTTTCTCGCCCAACGTGGGTAACGCCGACCCGAGTGGGGTGTGATGTCAGTCCATCCAGGATGGCCGGAAGATCTCGGCCCGCTGCGAGTGCCCGCGGGCGTGGTGACCCTCCGCCCCGTCAAACTTCGTGACGCTGCTGTGTGGAGTCGTCTCCGCATTCGCGATCGCGAGCACCTCGAGCCGTGGGAGCCCACCGGAGAATCGCCCTGGGATGCTCGCCACCACATCACCGTCTGGCCCTCCCTGTGCGGAAACCTTCGCTCCGAAGCGCGCAAGGGCAGGATCCTTCCCCTGGTGATCGAACTCGACGGGAAGTACTGCGGGCAGGTCACCATCGGAAATGTGGTGCGCGGCGCCCTGAGGTCCGCCTGGGTGGGCTATTGGGTCGCCTCGCACGTCACCGGTGGGGGCGTTGCCACAGCGGCCGTTGCGCTCACACTCGATCACGCATTCTCGAAGGTCGGTCTGCATCGAGTGGAGGCCACTGTTCGCCCCGAGAACGCGTCGAGTCGCGCAGTCCTGCGAAATGTGGGGTTCCGGGAGGAAGGTCTCCTCAAACGCTATCTCGATGTAGACGGCCAATGGCGCGACCATCTTCTGGTCGGAATGACGATCGAGGAAGTGCCCACCACCGTCGTCGACAGATTGGTGCGGTCCGGGCGCGCTTCGTGGGTGTGACGAAGACGGCGCCAGAAGCGTGAGAAACGCGAGCTAAACAGCAGTTACCGCTGAGTAGTCCTACTTTTGGTCGGAAATTTGTGATTTTTGATTCAACTAGAACTTGAGACTTTTGGGACTGAACCGGAAGTTCAGTTCGGTACGCGTGTGACACATGAGTATGGTGGGGTTCGGCGCGTCGGCAACGATGCGAGGGCGTCGGCCGTTAACCTTGACTCGTCAACGGCTGGCATAGGTGCTGGTAGGTGATCGGGAGGAGGCCGCGGCATGCCTAGCTCATTCGTGTGGATCGGGCTGGTGGCCGTGTGGCTGTTCGTCCTGGTGCCGATGCTTGTCAACAAGCGCCCCAGGATCCGGCAGACGAGTGACGCGGCGCTCGCGACTCGAGTACTCCACCGCGGCGACAGCAACCCTGTTCAGCGCGGGCCGGCAGCAGGACATCGAAGCGATCCGAACTGGCAACCAGAACCAGTGCGCAGCAGCTACGACGCGGAGGACCAGATGGACACTCACGCAGAAGACGATTACGCCGGCGGTCGTGCACCGGTCGGAGAATTTGTTCCCGTCAGGCGCGGCCGAGGCGGGTTCGACCCCGAAGCGGATGCCATCGCCCGGGAGGCGCGGTATGCCTTCCGTCAGCGGACATTGCTGGGACTTGCGTTCGTCGCAATTCTTTCGGGCGCTCTCGCATTGATCATCTCGCCGATGGTGTGGTGGTTGTTCGCGCTCACCGTGTGCGGCCTCGGCGGGTACATGGCTTACTTGCGTCGGCAGGTTCGGATCGAGCAGGAGATTCGCCGCCGTCGCACCGAACGCCTCAACCGATCGCGACTCGGAGTCGAATCGCACACCGACGAAGAGCTGCGCCTGATTCCCGCGCGACTGCGTCGGCCCGGAGCGGTTGTCCTCGAGGTCGACGACGAAGATCCGGTGTTCGATCACTTGGACCACTACGAAGAAGAGATCAGGCACACCGAGATGCGTCGCGCGTCCGGTCAGTGATCCTCTGAGCCGATCTTCTGGGTCGATCCGTCGGGCCGAAAGTTCGTGTCGGGTGATTCCAACGGGAGTATTCATTCCTGTTAGAGTTGCCGAGCACCGCTGAGGCGGTGGCACGGGGCTGTGGCGCAGTTGGTAGCGCGCTTCGTTCGCATCGAAGAGGTCAGGGGTTCGATTCCCCTCAGCTCCACCAAGAAGTACCAGCAAAAAGGGTCTTTCAACGAAAGTTGAACGACCCTTTCCTGCATTTTCAGGGCCTGCCCGAATTGCGAAGATTCGGTCTGAGTGTGCGCCGTTTCATACGATTGCGACCGCCGATCCGGACCGTTGAGCTTCCAAGTGAGGGATGATCCTTGGGTGGATACATGTTTGCCGGAAATGTAACGAGGGTCTGTCCGCTGCGATAGGCACGATGAGTCCGCTGCAGTTTTCCGCAGGTAGGACGTATATGTCGGGGAGGAATGTCGATGAGCCAGCCACGACGGCTAGCGATGATGCTTGTTGCTGTGATGTGCCTGATGGGAATCGGCGTCCTTGCCGTATCGGTATTCCCCGCCATCGTCGCCGCCCAGCCTGGTGGCAATAACGGCAATGGAAACAACGGCAATGGAAACAACGGCAACGGGCACGGCAACGGCAATTACGGCAACGGCAACAACGGTGGAGGCAACGGCAACGGCAACAACGGTGGCGGCAACGGCAACAACGGTGGCGGCAACGGCAACGGCAACAACGGTGGCGGCAACGGCAACGGCAACAACGGTGGCGGCAACGGCAACTACGGCTGGCATTGCCATCACCACAACTGCGGAACGACGGTAGTGCCGACGACCACGACGACTGTGCCGACGACCACGACGACGACTGAGCCGACCACGACTGAGCCGACGACGACTGAGCCGACGACGACTGAGCCGACGACGACGACGACTGAGCCGACGACGACGACTGAGCCGACGACGACGACTGAGCCGACGACGACGACTGAGCCGACAACGACGACTGAGCCGACAACGACGACGACTGAGCCGACAACGACGACGACTGAGCCGACAACGACGACGACTGAGCCGACAACGACGACGACTGAGCCCACGACGACGACCGAGCCGACAACGACGACGACTGAGCCCACGACGACGACCGAGCCGACCACGACGACGACCGAGCCGACCACGACGACGACTGAGCCCTCAGTGAACCCTTCGGCGTCGCAACGTCCGAGCAGCAGTGCGTCACCGGCAACCAGCCCAACCTCGCAGACCGAGAGTTCTCCGAGCGAAGCACCCTCCGAGTCGCAGACGTCAGAGACGCAGTCTCCCTCCGAATCGCAGCCGAGTTCCGAGCAGTCGTCCGCGGTGGCGGCTCCGCCGGCAGGACCGTCTGATCCGAAGGGACCGTCAGCGGGTGGCGGAGCACCGGCACCCTCTTCCGGTGGACCGGCGAACGCTGCGCCGGGCGCAGTCGCAGCACCATCGGTCCCCGAGGTCCTGGCCGCTCCGGCACCCGTGGCTCCCCAGGTGCCGTCGAATACTCCGAACGTCGCGGCTCCCAGTGACAACCCGCAGGCATTTCCGACGGCGTTCACTCAAGGGCTTCCGCCGATTCTCAACGCTGCCGCCGTCGCCGGCGGTGTGGGCGGAATGGCAGTTGTAGCGGCCGGTGCGGGAGCAATGACTTTCCGCGGAGCATCGCTGCAGAAGGCGCGATTGGCTGCCGCTCGTGCCGAATTCCTGGCACCCGGATCACAGGGAGGTGCGTGAGTCGTGCCGGACAGACGTTCACATCGCCGCGTTCTGGCTGCGGTGGATGCCGTATGTGACGCTGCAGCGTCGTCCGAGGCTGTGTCACTGCTGACGGTGGTGCAGACAGTCGCCCGCGAGCGTGGTCGACCGATCGAGATCGATCTGGAAACCCCGCTCGCCACCGGAGTGTGCGGTCAGCGTCGAGCCTACGACGATCACGATGTCATCGTGCTGGCTCCCGGACTGCCCAATGTCGAGCGAACCCTGGCACATGAGTTGGGGCACATAGTGTTTCGTCACGAGGGTGCCGAGATCGCCGAGGCGACGCTCGAAGTCAGTGACGATTTGATCGCGTACATGCTGAGTCAACGTTCTTTGCGGCGCAACGAGCCCGTGCCGATGGATGACATCGCCGAGTGGGAAGCCGAGACGTTTGCGTCCATGTTGATCATGCGTCTGCGAACGATGAGTGGCCGTGGGACACCGCTGTCGGTGTTGCGGTACGACGAGGCGATCGGATGATCTTTTGGGCTGTCGCCCTTCTCGTCTGGGTTGCAGCCGGCGCGAGACTGGGTCGAGTTGTCGCGCGCACCGCTACGCCCTTGCGAATGTCGATGGTCTTTGCCGGCTTCTCGGTCGCATTGTCCTCGACGGTCATGGTGCCGGCGGTGTGGGACATCGTCGATCGCATTGCACCGGAGCAGCATGCCGCAGCGATGATCGTCATCGTCTTGTGGACAGCGTTGTCTGCGGCCAGCGCAGTCGGTGCCGTGTCTGCCTGGCCGGTGATGTCGCGTCCAGCTATGCGCGGTCTGGCTACGGTGCTGTACTCGGTGGGGCTGCTGGTGGCGATCGCGGTTCTTTTCGGTTACCCGGCGCCGGCTCTGATCTTTGTCATCGTCGCTCTGTCCCTTGTCATTTCGACAGGTCTAAGACACGTAGCGTGGGCGCCGTTGGGCCGCGGTATCGCATTGATCGTGACGGGTTCGTCGATCCTGCTTGTCGTGGTCGTCGTGATGCTGGTCGAATCGATCGGTGGCACAGGAGCACTCGAATCGGATGTCTGGACGGGCGCAGGGGTTTGGTTCATCGCTGCGTCGAGTGTTCTCATAGCGCTGGGCATCACATGGGTGCTTCTCGAGACCTGGTTGCGCGCACGACGAGATTTGTATCGTCTGCGGCGAATGCATGCGCTTCTCGTCAAGCGATTTCCCGAGGTTGTCGACGCGGACAGTGCCGGAAGTACGTCTGTGCTGCGAGCATCGGACATGATCGCCCAGATCATGGATGCAATGTACATCCAGTCCGGCGCCGGGATGTTCGACGTCGGCGGACAGGAACCGCCACGGGCAGTCACTGCACATGCGGGAATAATGGCAGGGTGGATCGCGGATCCGTTGGCCTCGGATGTGTTGGACACCAGGTGGATTGCACCACCGGAGAAGATGTCTGCGCGCCGTTGGGTCTTGTTGTTGGCGAAAGAACTCGATGAAACGACAAAAGTAGGTCGACGTTCATAGTCGACCTACTCCATGTCATTTCAGTTATTTCAGTGCTCTCGGCACGTCAGCACTTTCGCATCAGCGTGACGCGTCAGGCGGAACCTCTGGCAATCCTTCACTCGCGCGGAGCTTTTCAGCCATCGTGGTGAGCAGGTTCTGCGATTCTTCCGAGAGGTCGAATGCACGGCTCGAGAGGCGGCGAAGACCGTAGCCTTGGAGCTGCGAGAGCAGCTCGAGGTCGTGATCGATCTTGGCTGCGTAGATGTCGTTGAAGAAGTAGTCGGGCTTCACCTTGAAGAACCTGGCGAATGCGGCGACTGTCTCGTCGGACGGATTGGTGCGCTGTCCCGAGCGGAGCTGCGAGATGTACGGCTTGGAGATCTGATGGCCGTCTTCGATGAGCGCTGCCGCAACCTCGGCATTGGTGTGGGGTTTGCGCCCCGGAGGATGAACACTGTCGAACAGTTTGTTCAATCGTTCTGCAAAGTCAGCCATTGTGAACCGCCCCGTAATCCTCTCTAGCTAGCAATTGTCCGTTCAGTGAATCCTACGGTATCACGCGGATAACCGATCGGTAGCTCACCGTAGTCTGTTTAGTGGACTAGTTGTCAAATGTGTCCGAGATTCGATTTATCGGGTCGTTGAGTGCTCAGCTATGTCCCAGCGCACATTGAGTATCCGCCGCACGGAAATGCGCAGCTACGGCTGCGCTATTCGAACCTTCCAGTACTTGGCTAATATGCCCATTATCAGACTATTTACCTGTTTTGGCGATATTAGCTAAGCGTTAGCCTGGTTTTTCGAGAGTGTTTCGGTTGAAAAACTGCAGTTCAGAGACGGTTTGAATGAATGGGGCCGCAATCTGAATGCTTATTCGCGATGTCGTGGGGATCACTTCTGGGTTGAACCTTGAACGGTTTGCCGGAATGCGATCTGTGCTAGCTAAACCCGCTGGACAGGTGCAGAATTGTGATATGAAACACACGATGAGCGATGACGAACTGCGCCGCGCAATCCGTGAAATTCAGGATCGAGCCCACGACGCGCGCAAGCGTGGGGACGATGTAGCGGCGGAAGAACTCGACCGTACGGTCAGGGGCTATCAAGAGCAGATGATGCAGCGTCTCTAGTACTGCGTGCGGTCGTCTCCACCGAATATTTGTGGAGTGCGGCCTCACTCGCAGGTCAACTTGCGTGTTTCGGGGCGGCCGCACCGTGCGTGCGTAGACTTTCCCGCATGTCCACAGTACGAGTGCGGGGGAGTGTTCATCCATGTCTGTAAGGTCGCTCGACGGCAAGAAATGCCTGATCACCGGCGCTGGTAGTGGAATTGGACGCGCAACCGCGCTGCGCGCATCCGAAGCTGGTGCAGAATTGTTTCTCACCGATATCAATGACCTCGGATTAGAGGAGACCGTTGCGATGGTCGGTGCCGGCGGCGGCACGGTCAGCATGGCGAAGGCGCTCGACATCTCGGACTACGACGAGGTCGTGAAATTCGGTACCGAGATTCACACTCAATTCTCTCCGATGGATGTCGTCATGAATATCGCCGGCATTTCAGCTTGGGGAACTATCGAGAACCTCGAACATCGGCATTGGAAGTCGATGGTGGACGTCAACTTGATGGGGCCTATTCATGTCATGGAGACGTTTGTTCCGCCCATGATTCGTGCAGGCAAGGGTGGACATCTGGTCAATGTGTCTTCGGCCGCCGGGCTCTTGGCCCTGCCGTGGCACGCTGCCTACAGTGCGAGCAAGTTCGGCCTTCGCGGGGTCTCCGAGGTGCTGCGATTCGATCTGAAGCGGCACGGGATCGGCGTCAGTCTGGTTGTGCCTGGTGGGGTGAAGACGCCTTTGGTGGGAACTGTGGAAATCGCGGGTATCGACAGGGATGACCCGCGGGTAAAAAAGCTCACACATCGGTTCGAGAAGCGCGCGGTTTCGCCGGAAAAGGTGGCGTCGTGCATTGTTCGGGGGATCGAGAAGAACAAGTATCTCGTTTACACGTCCAATGACATCCGTTTCGGATACTGGTGGGCGCGCAAATTCGCCCCGCCTTATGAGTTCGTCATGCAAAAAGCGAACGACCAGTTCGGTAAATTGCTCAAGCGATGAGCATTAACTCAGTCGGGACTTTTATCTAGTCGAATAGGGACCAAGGTCATGCCGAAGAGTTTTCATTTCGATATCGATTTCAAATATCCGATCGACGACGTTCATCGAACTTTGACAGACCCGAGTTATTGGGAAGTTCGACTGGGCGATCTGTATGCCACCTCGGACATCGCGGTACTGGACGGATCCATCGAAGTATCGGTGTCCGAGGAAATCGACTCCGCCTCCCTGCCGAGCTTGGTTGCGAAGGTTGCGCCGAGTCGACTCGGTCTGCAGCGGATCGATCGGTGGGGACCTCTGTCGGACGGGCGTGCGGCAGGTTCGGTGACTGGAATTGCGCAGGGTCTGCCGATACGAATCGAGACGACGCTCGATCTCACCGCTGCCGAGTCCTGCACGCGGTTGGTCGTCGACGGAACGGCTGAGGTGAAGATGCCGATTATCGGCGGCCAGATCGAGAAGTTGCTGAAGAAGACCGTCGAGGACTTGCTGGGGCGCGATCGGGACGCCGTCGAGTCATTTCTCGCCTGAATCGGCGCCGAAATCGACCTCCAGAACGCGCGCACCCGGGCCGGCGGACGCGAGTTGATCGTGAGGGTTGGCGAGGGCGCACCCCTCCAGCGAGAGGCATCCACAACCGATACAGCCGGTGAGGTTGTCTCGTAGGCGTTCCAACTGCTCGATGCGTAGATCGAGGTGGCGCCGCCACCCGGTCGACAACCTCTCCCAATCTGCGCGGTTCGGCGTCCGGCCTTCAGGCAGTGTGCCGAGGGCCTCCCGGATTTCCGACAGCGGAATTCCGACGCGTTGCGAGATTCTGATGAAGGCGACGCGTCGAAGCGTGTCTCGTTGGTATCGACGCTGGTTGCCGCCGGTCCGGCGACTGACGATCAGGCCTTCCCGTTCATAGAAATGTAGGGCTGAGACCGCCACACCGCTGCGCTCGGAGAGTTGGCCGGGCGTCAGTTCCTTGGCCTTCCACGACGGCATCTCCATAACGGCTACCGGTCCGTCGCCCGATGAAGAGTGGCGTGGAGGTGATGCATCAGCGGGGTGTCTCCGTGCGCCATCCACACGTCGTATGTCAGCGTGTCGCCCTGGACCCGCAAGACGCGTCGGACGTCGTGAACGGGTTTTGCGTCGGGCGATGCTGCGAGCGTGAGACGGGTCAAAGCGAGAGTGCCTTCGGAGTCGACGGTGCCGCGGTGGATCTCGACAAATCCGGTGGGTTGACTGACGAGCAGTTCGAGCTCGCCACCAGATGTTGGGCGCAGGTATCCCGACTCCATGTGAAGCGGTCGGCCGTCGGGAAGCCCGCGAGTGCGCGACGAGTAGGTGACAAATGGTTTGGGAGTGGCCGCGAACTCGATCTCCTCGGAGTACTCGAAGTCGTCGATGGTCGGGAAATGTCCGGCTCCAGCGCCGACCCAGCGTCCGGTGAACCTGTCGATTCCGGCGCCGCTCAGCGCCACCTGATCCGTACTGTCCATTGCGTAGTCCTCTCGCCTGCGTCGGATCAGACGTTACGCGGGCCGGTAAGGCAGCTGCTTCTCCCTGCTGGGTGGGGCCTACGGGATTAGTGTTCACTCATGAACGCTTCTGGCTCCGTCCCCCTCGGTGTCGATTCCGAGGTGGGCCGCTTGCGATCGGTCATTCTTCATCGGCCTGGCGACGAGTTGAAACGGTTGACCCCGCGCAACAACGACGAGCTGCTGTTCGACGCGTTGCCGTGGGTGGACCGTGCGCAGGAAGAGCACGATCAGTTTGCGACCGTCCTTCGTGAGCGCGGCGTCGAGGTGCTGCTTTTGTCCGACCTCCTCACCGAGGCGCTCAAGGTCAGTGGCGCAGCCAGGATCCAGGGAATCGCGGCTGCCGTCGACGCACGCAAGATCGGACACGCGCTTGGGCAACACCTGGCCGCGTACCTGCGACAGGTAGAGCCGAAGGAGCTGTCGTCGATCCTCACTGCCGGGATGACGTTCGACGAGCTGCCGATCGATGCCGACTCGACCTCGTTGGTGCGCAGGATGCATCACGGCGGTGACTTCGTGATCGACCCCCTGCCCAATTTGCTCTTCACCCGCGATTCGTCGTTCTGGGTCGGGCCGAGGGTGATCATCACGTCCTTGGCGTTGTCGGCGCGAGCTCGCGAATCCTCGATCACGGATCTCGTGTACGCCCATCACCCTCGATTCAAGGGCGTGCGACGCGCGTACGAGTCCCACACCGCCCCCGTCGAGGGAGGGGACGTGCTGCTTCTCGCTCCGGGGGTGATCGCAATCGGTGTCGGTGAGCGGACGTCACCCGCCGGAGCAGAAGCATTGGCGCGCAGCGTGTTCGACGACGGTCTCGCGCACACCGTGTTGGTTGTTCCGATCGAGCAGCGCCGAGCGTCGATGCATCTCGACACGGTCTGCACCATGGTCGAGGCCGACGCGGTCGTCATGTACCCGGCCATCCAGGACGCATTGTCGGCGTTCACCCTGCGCAAGGAAGATGACGGAGTGAGTATTCGCGGTGCGACGCCGTTCCTCGAAGCGGCAGCCGACGCCATGGGAATCGGAAAACTTCGTGTGATCGACACCGGACTCGACACGGTGACGGCCGAGCGTGAGCAGTGGGACGACGGCAACAACACGTTGGCTGTCGAACCTGGCGTCGTCGTCGCGTACGAGCGCAACGTCGAAACGAACGCGAGGCTGGAGGCCTCGGGTATCGAGGTCTTGCGAATCGCGGGTTCCGAACTGGGCTCCGGTCGTGGCGGGCCTCGGTGTATGTCCTGTCCGATCGCCCGCGATCCGCTGTGAGTGGTAGGCGCTGTCAGAGAATCTCTTCCACCTTGGCTGCCGGACGCGCGAGCACGGTGCCCTTGTCAGTGACGACGAAGGGGCGTTCGATCAGAATTGGGTGTTCGATCATCGCGTCGAGGATCTCGGATTCGGAAGCGTCGGCGAGTCCGAGTTCCTTGTACTGCGTTTCGCGCTTGCGGACCGCTTGACTGGGCTCGAGGCCGGCGTCGGTGAGGAGTTTTTCCAGCTCGGATCGGGTAGGCGGAGTATCGAGGTACTTGACGATGGTGGGTTCGATTCCGGCATCCCGGATGAGCCCGAGAACAGTCCGCGAGGTGTTGCACCGTTGATTGTGGAAGATGGTTGCAGATGCCATGTTCGTCATTCTGCCTCTGCGTCCGAACTCGTGGGACAAACAGGGGAACAACGGGCCGCTCCGGCGTGCTGCACTTGAAGTACCGACGTGTGAGGAGAAAACGATGACGGAACATCGAAGTGTGGACGAACGACGCGTAGTCATTGCCGGTGGGCACGGCAAGATCGCGCAGCACCTGACATACCTGCTGGCCGGGCATGGTGATCGGCCGGTAGCGCTGATTCGCAATTCTGCGCACGAGGGTGCAGTCCGCACGCTTGGCGCGTTCCCCGTGGTTATCGATCTGGAATCGTCGACGGTCGAGGAAGTTGCGAAGGTGCTGGACGGTGCCGACGTGGCAGTCTTCGCCGCGGGCGCCGGACCGGGCAGCTCGATCGAACGCAAGGACTCCGTCGACCGAGCCGCGGCCGTGCTGTTGGCCGATGCCGCCGAGAAAGCGGGAGTGCGTCGGTTCATCCAGATCAGCGCCATGGGTGCTGGTGACGACGTTCCCGAGGGCACCGACGAGGTTTTTGCCGCGTACCTGCGGGCGAAGACTGCGGCGGAGGAGGACCTCCAGGCAAGGACTTCGCTGGACTGGACGATTCTTCGGCCAGGCCTTCTGACGGACGACGACCCAACCGGTGAAGTGTTGCTTGCGCAGCCGCCCGTCGATCGCGGCTCTGTTCCGCGTGCCGACGTCGCCGCCGTAGTAGAGGCGCTCATCGATGCGCCGTCCAGCGTCGGCAAGATATTGGTTCTGACCTCCGGCCCCCATACGATCCGCGAGGCTGTCGAGGGCCTGTGATCGAGAAGATGCTGTGGCCTGTGACCGAGAAGATACGACGAGGGTGACGATGAAGATCGCGATCGAACACGATTCCTCCACGGCTCCGTACGACCAACTGCGGCAACAGATTATCGAGCAGGTTCACGGCGGCGGATTGATCGCGGGAACCAAGATCCCGACGGTGCGGGCGCTCGCCTCGGAGCTGGGTTTGGCGGCCAACACCGTCGCGAAGGCTTATCGCGCGCTCAGTGATCAGGGCGTCATCGAGACGCGGGGAAAGCAAGGGACATTCATCGCGTCCGGGGCTGATCCAGTGCAGGCGCAGGCCGAACAAGCGGCGACTGCGTTTGCGCATAGCGTCCGCTCGCTCGGGTACTCCGACAGTGAGATCGTCGCCATGGTCGAGTCTGCATTGAGAGGTGCGTGACACAATGATTAAGTTGACGCTTCAAGTTAAAGCTGTCAGTCTTGGCTCATGAATTCGTCGATTGCTCGTGACCTCGGACTCCTCATCGCCCGTGTCGGCCTCGGGATCATCTTCATCGCCCACGGTTGGCAGAAGTTCTTCACCTACAAGATCGCCGGAACGCAGGCCGCATTCGAAGGGATGGGCGCCCCGCTCCCCAAGATTTCTGCAGTTCTCGCCGCATCCATCGAACTCGGTGGCGGAATCCTGCTCATCGCGGGTCTGCTGACCCCGCTCGTCGGAGCGCTGCTGTTCCTCGACATGGTCGGCGCGTTCTTCATCGTGCACGCGGACAAGGGTGTCTTCATCGACAACGGTGGCTACGAACTCGTCGTCGCTCTCGGTGTCGGATCGCTCTTGATCGCCGTGATCGGCGCAGGACGGATCAGCATCGACGGATTGATCGGCAAGGGCAACGGTTGGGTTAAAACCCCAGCTTGATCGGGGTGAGAAGGCGGGCTCAGCGGACGTTGAGCCCGCCTTCTGGCTTGCTTTTGGACCACAAAGTGACGAACGTAGTCATCTATGGTGACGAAATCTGATCGAACCGAACAAGATTCCGGGGCCAACGAAGAGCGTCCGGAGACGGGCTTTACTCGGGTAGGCGTTCGGACCGACTACGTGGTGTTTTCCGTGGCGGCCGCAGCGGTGTCGGCCATTGTCGTGTGGGGCCTGGTAGCTCCCGACAACCTCGACTCGGTAACCGGAAGTGTTCTCGGCTGGTTGGTGACCAACATCGGCTGGCTCTTCGTACTCGCGGCTTCGGCTTTCGTGCTGTTTTCCATCTACCTCGCAGTGAGCCGATTCGGCGACATTCCGCTGGGTAAAGACGGGGAGAAGCCCGAGTTCCGCACCGTCAGCTGGATCGCCATGATGTTCAGCGCCGGTATGGGGATCGGCCTGATGTTCTTCGGTGTCGCGGAACCGCTTGCGCACTACGTGACTCCGCCTCCCGGCACCGACGGCGGCGTCGGAACTGCCATGGCTACCACCATGTTTCACTGGGGACTTCACCCTTGGGCGATGTATGCCGTTGTGGGCCTTGCCATTGCGTACGGGTCGTATCGCCGCGGACGCAAGCAACTGTTCAGTTCGGCCTTCATCCCGTTGCTCGGTCGCAAGGCTGAAGGGCCGATCGGCAAGGTCATCGACATCCTGGCAATCTTTGCGACACTTTTCGGAACCGCAGCATCCTTGGGGCTCGGCGCACTGCAGATCGGCTCCGGTTTCGAGGTAGTCGGCTGGATGGAAGAAGCCGGCGTATTCCTGCTCGTTGCCATCGTCGCGGTGCTAACCCTGGCGTTCGTCGCTTCCGCGGTTTCCGGTGTGGCCAAGGGAATTCAGTGGCTCTCCAACATCAACATGGTGCTCGCGCTGGTCTTGGCCCTGTTCGTGTTCGTTCTCGGGCCCACCGTACTGATTCTCAATCTGCTCCCGACGACCATCGGTGCATACGTTTCCGACCTTGCCCAGATGTCCGCCCGCACGGGTGCGTCGTCGAATCCGGAAACGGGCGCGTGGCTTTCGTCCTGGACGATCTTCTACTGGGCATGGTGGGTGTCCTGGACGCCGTTTGTCGGCATGTTCCTGGCGCGCATCAGCCGTGGTCGTACGATCCGTCAGTTCATCGTCGGCGTCATCGCCGTTCCCACGACTGTCAGCTTGCTCTGGTTCGCGATCTTCGGCGGCGCCGGCATCGGGGAGGAACGCGATGGAATCGGCCTGTCCAGCCGCGGCTCGGAAGAGGCTCAACTCTTCGGCATGCTCGACAATCTGCCGTTGGCCGGAGTGACGACTGTCCTGGTCATGCTGCTCGTCGCAGTGTTCTTCGTCTCCGGCGCGGACGCCGCGTCGATGGTGATGGGCACGCTCTCGCAGCGCGGAACGCTCGAACCGAGTCGCTGGGTCGTGGTCTTCTGGGGCATGTTGACCGGTGGCGTCGCGGCGCTTCTGCTGTGGACCGGTGGTTCCGAAGCGCTCGACGGCTTGCAGACGATGACGATCATCGCTGCGGCGCCGTTCGTGCTTGTCATGATCGGACTGTGCTTCTCGCTGTACAAGGATCTTTCGCACGACCCGATCATCGTTGCGGCGAAGGAGCAGAAACGTGCGCTCCTGCGCCCGCGGCGGGGGCGTCGCGTCGGTAAATCGGCGGAGTAAGCGTGAAAAGAAGGAGGCACCGAACTGGGTTCGGTGCCTCCTTCCTTGTCCTGTTACTTCCAGCTCGGCAACCAGAGGTGGTTCTGCCAAGATTCCGGCGTGATCGGCATGGCGGTGAGTATCGGCCAGAGGTAGACGAAGTTGGCCACGACCAGACCGATGTACAGGCTGACTGCAAGAAGTCCGGTGGTACGACGCTCGACGGACGCGCTCGCCTTGCCTAGAACGTCACCGAGGACGAGCGCAAATCCCATGACCATGAACGGGGCGAGTGCAACGGCGTAGAAGTAGTACATCTGGCGGTCCAGCGTCGCGAACCACGGAAGGTAGGCGGCACCGTAACCCGTCAGGACCACGGCGTATCGCCAATCCCTGCGCACGAACGTCTGCCAGATCGCCCACGCCAGCATCGGCAGGGCCAGCCACCACATCGCCGGTGTGCCGATCAGCATCACGGCCTTGACGCAGCTGGCGGCCCCGCAACCGGTGACCTGCTCACCGTCGGCGTAGTAGTAGAGCATCGGTCGCAGCCCCATCGGCCACGTCCACGGTTTCGACTCCCACGGGTGGTGGTTTCCGGCGGAGTTCGTCAGACCGGCGTGGAATTGGAGAACATTTCCGCTGTAGTACCAGAGTGAGCGCAGCGCGGAGGGGATGAAGCTCCACGTGCCGCCCTCACCGATCTCGTTACCGACGGCGTGACGGTCGACGCCGGTCTCGCTGGTGAACCAAGCCCAGTAGCTCGCGAGGTACACACCGAGCGGAATGATCACCAGCGCATACAGAGCGGGTCCGATGTCGCGAACGGCGGTGCCGACCCAGGGGCGCTGCACGCGGTATGCGCGGCGCGCTGACAGGTCGAAGGCAACACTGAGCAATCCGAAGAACAGAATGAAGTACATGCCGGACCACTTGGTTCCGCAGGCCAGACCGAGCAGGATGCCGGCGCCGAACCTCCACCACCGGAAACCCAGCCGCGGACCCCAGGCCGAATCATCGATTCGGCCTTCCTCGTATACCTTCGCCATCCGTTCGAGGACTTGGTCGCGATCAACCACCAGGCATCCGAGAGCGGCGAGGACGAAGAACGCCAGGAAGATGTCGAGCATCCCCAGGCGTGAGGAGACGAAGGTGACGCCGTCCACGATGAGCAGGATTCCGGCAATCGCGCCGATCAGCGTGGAGCGCGTCATGCGGCGCACGATGCGGATGATGAGCAAAACCATCAGTGTCCCGACCAGGGCCGACGAGAATCGCCACCCCCAACCGTTGTAACCGAAGAGTGCTTCTCCGATCGCGATCATCTGCTTGCCGATCGGCGGGTGAACCACCAATCCGTAGCCGGGGTTGTCTTCGATGCCGCCGCCGGTGAGAACCTGCCAACCCTGCGGAACGTAGTGCTTCTCGTCGAAGACCGGAGTGCCGGCGTCGGTCGGATAGGCGAGCATCGTGAAGCGTGTGATTGCCGCGATGGCGGTGATGAAAGCGGTGACGATCCAGCCGCGCAATCTGTCGGTCGGGCCGAAATCAGGATCCGGTACCAGCGGCCCGGGACTACGCACTACCCGATCGCTCGTGGCGGGCGTTGGCCGCTCGTCCGTCTGCACAGTCACCTGGCAATCGTAGGCTGTCAGGTATGACTGGTCGTTTGGTACTCGCCGCAACACCCATGGGAGATGTCGGTGACGCGTCTCCGCGTCTTCGGTCTGCTCTCGCAACCGCCGACGTCGTCGCTGCGGAGGACACACGACGCACCAAGTCTCTGGCGTCCGCGCTCGAGGTCACCATCACCGGGAAGATCGTCAGTTTCTACGATCAGGTCGAGATTTCGCGGCTGCCTGCGCTGGTCGCCGACGTCGCCGAAGGCAAGACCGTCCTTCTGGTCACAGACGCAGGCATGCCGTCTGTCAGCGATCCTGGATATCGCCTCGTTGCCGCCTGCGTGGCCGAGAACCTCGCCGTCACGTGCCTTCCCGGCCCGTCGGCGGTGACGACGGCGCTGGCACTCTCCGGATTGCCCGTGGAGCGGTTCTGCTTCGACGGATTCCCACCGCGTAAGCAGGGGCAGCGCAAGACGTGGCTCTCGGCCTTGGCAACCGAGCAGCGAGCGTGTGTGTTTTTCGAAGCACCCCATCGCCTTGCCGACTGCCTCGCAGATGCGGTGGAAGTTCTCGGGCCGAATCGGCGCGCGGCCGTGTGCCGGGAATTGACCAAGACTTACGAGGAGGTCAAGCGCGGCACTCTCGGGGAGTTAGCTGCCTGGGCGGCCGAGGGTGTTCGGGGCGAGATCACGGTGGTGCTCGAAGGCGCCGTGCTGGTGGCATCCGATCCTGCCGATCTTGTCGACGAGGTGGAAAGGCTGGTCGAGGGGGGAACCCGCTTGAAGGACGCCTGCGCTCTGGTCGCGACGGCCGGAGTATCCAAGCGTGAGTTGTACGAGACGGTTCTGGCCGCTCGCAAGGACTAGCGGGAGCGGTGCACTGCTGGCGCACCGGGACGCAGGTTGGCGTCGTCGGCTGCGGCCTGGCCGGCGTGCCAGCCTTCGGCGTCGACGGAGCGTCCGCGAGTCTTGCGGGTTGTCGGGAACAGTCGATCGAATTCGGCGTCGACAGCCTCGGACGTGGTGGCGAGGATCGGTAGAAGATCCGCGACGTCCATCGATGCTGCGTCGGCCGCTTCGGCTGTGGCTTTGGTGCCTGCGTCGCGTAAGCGGTGTCCGATTCGGCTGGCAAAACCGGCCAGGAACCCCTTGCGGAACGATGTGGTGCGGGAGCCGCCGCGATTGCTCGAATCGGCGAATTGCATTGCACGGGTTGCCTGCACAAGCAGTGAGGTGAACAGCATGTCGACTTGCTGAAGGTCGACCGGAGTGCCGACGACGGTCGCGAGCGCGATATCGCTGAACCACACCGTCCTGACACGATTCGATTCGCCGATCTCGGTCAAGAGGTGAACTTTTTCTTTCACGTACGGGTTCTCGATGTGAATGCGTCGTGCATTCACGGACGTGTCGGTGACCCCGGCGCGACTGTGGAGCAGTGCGGAATCGATCGCGTATCGCGTCATCAACTCCTGGGCCTTCGCGGTGAAGATCTCGGCTTCTTCCGCGAAGTTGGTGGCTTCGGCTTTGGCGAGTAGCCCACGAATTCGCTTGAGTACCTTGGCGTCGACCTCGGTGTTACCGACGCCGGCATAGCTGGTGTCGGTGCGTTGCGACGGCCAGGTGGATGGTGGCGCGAGCAATACCGTCCACTGAGGTAGGCGCATCCACGATCGTGTGACATCGACGATCTGCGAAACAAGGAAGTAAGGGTCCTGGAACAGTAGGCCGGCCGCGAGGGAGCGGAAAGCGTCGTCGTCCACGGTGATTCGAGAGGCGACGCGCCGAGACTTCGGGTACTGCTCGCCGATCGTCTGCAACTGCCCCACCCACTCGAGTGGTGCGCGATCCGACGCGCGGGAGGCGTTCGCGTCGAACAGGATGGTGGTGGCAGCGAGATCGGCGTCGGACGCGTCTTTGCTTCGGCGAGCCAGATGGATCAGATCTGCCGGTTGCCATCCGCGTTCGTAGGCGGCCGTCAGTTCGCTGACGAGACCCTGCGCCGCAGAGACGGATTGAGGGCTGACCTCCTGAGTGGACACCCGTGCTCCGTTCCAAGGCAGTGTCTGCGCCGAAGCGCTGGTTCGAATGTATGTTCTATTCGTAGTCATGGCTGGAGTGTGCACGTGGGGTCCGACACATCCGCCGATAGACGGATATTTCGGACCCCACGTGCGGCACTCGTGCCTAGGTCATTCCTCGACGAAGCGGGGGAAGACCGGTGCCGGAGCAGGCAGTTTCCGGTTCGCGTCGATGCGAACCGCGATGTCGGTGAACTGACGGTTCTCTTCGCTCTGACCAAGCAGATCGAGGATGCGTGACGCCGCGTCGGGCATGACGGGCTGAACGAGAAGGCCGACGATACGGACAACTTCGATCGTCACGTAGAGGACCGTTGCCATCCGTGCCGGATCGGTCTTGCGCAGAACCCACGGTTCCTGCTTGGAGAAGTACCGGTTGGTCTCTCCGAGGACGCCCCAGATGGCCTCCAACGCGAGATGCAGTGCTTGCACGTCGAACTCGCTGCGGCACTTGGCAAGCAAGGCATCCGCCGACGCCAGCATCGCCAGGTCGTCTTCGGTGAACTCACCGGGGGTGGGGACCTGGGCGTCGCAGTTCTTCGCGACCATCGTCAGTGAACGCTGCGCGAGGTTGCCCAGTTCGTTGGACAGGTCGGCGTTCATGCGAGTCACGATTGCTTCGTGGCTGTAGCTGCCGTCCTGGCCGTACGAGATCTCGCGGAGCAGGAAGAAGCGGACCGCGTCGAGGCCGTACTGATCGACCATCGCGATCGGATCGACCACGTTGCCGACCGACTTCGACATCTTCTCGCCCTTGTTGTACAAGAACCCGTGTACGAAGACTCGCTCCGGCAGTTCGATGCCGGCCGACATGAGGAACGCCGGCCAGTACACGGTGTGGAACCGTGTGATGTCCTTGCCGATGATGTGCAGGCTCGCGGGCCAGAACTTCTTGAACTCCTCCGAGTCGACGTTCGGATAGCCCACGCCGGTCAGGTAATTGGTGAGGGCGTCGACCCAGACGTACATGACGTGGTCGGGGTCGCCGGGAACCTCGACGCCCCAGTCGAACGTGGTGCGCGAGATCGACAGGTCCTTGAGGCCGCCCTTGACGAAGCTGACGATCTCGTTGCGGCGAGTCGTGGGGGCGATGAACTCGGGATGCTCTTCGTACAAAGCGAGCAAACGGTCCTCGTACGCCGAGAGCCGGAACGTGTAGTTGGACTCCTCGGTCCACTCCACCGGCGTACCGGTCTCGGTGGACTGACGGGTGCCGTCCTCGAGAAGCGTGGTCTCGGCTTCGGTGTAGAAGGCCTCGTCACGAACCGAGTACCACCCCGAGTACGTGTCGAGGTAGATGTCGCCCGATGCGGCCATCTTCTCCCAGATCGCCTTGCTGGCGACCTGATGATCTGCGTCGGTGGTGCGGATGAACCGGTCGTACGAGATGTTCAGGACCTTGTCGAGGTTCTGGAACACGTCGGAGTTCCGAGCCGCGAGTTCGCGGACGTCGATGCCCTCTTTGATCGCTGTCTGCTGCATCTTCAGACCGTGCTCGTCGGTGCCGGTCATGAAGAACACTTCATGTCCGTCCAACCGCTTGAAGCGGGCGAGCGCGTCCGAGGAGATGTACTCGTACGCGTGGCCGATGTGCGGAGCGCCGTTGGGATACGCGATCGCTGTCGTGATGTAGAACGGCGGTCGTTCCGCGCCTTCCGAGGCGGCGGAGTCCGGGCGCGGGGTCTGGGAGGGTGAGGCAGGCACAGTCATGGTGCGCTTACTCTATCGGGCGTGAGCAAAGACCGTCCCGCCCCCGATGCCCCTGAGCCCTTGTCGCCTCTGATCGACGCCCATACACACCTTGACGCGTGTGGTGCGCATGACGCTGCAACCGTGGCCGAGATAGTCGATCGAGCCGAGGCCGTCGGCGTCGGGCGAGTCGTCACGGTGGCCGACGACCTCGACGCCGCGCGATTTGCCGTCGACGCGGCTCATTGGGATTCGAGGGTCTACGCAGCCGTCGCAATCCATCCGACCAGGGCAAACGTTCTTGATGCCGGCACCCGAGCCGAGATCGAGCGTTTGGCGTCCGATCCACGAGTCGTTGCCGTGGGGGAGACCGGGCTCGATCTCTATTGGCCCGGCAAGCTCGAGGGGTGCGCCACCATCGAGGAGCAAGTCGACGGTTTCCGGTGGCACATCGACTTGGCGAAGCGTCTGGGCAAGACGTTGATGATCCACAACCGCGAAGCCGACCAGGATTTGCTGCGGGTGCTGAACGAGGAAGGTGCACCGGAGACGGTGGTGTTCCACTGTTTTTCCTCGGATTCGGAGATGGCGCGGGAGTGCATCGACGCCGGGTACGTGCTGAGCTTTTCGGGAACCGTCAGCTTCAAGAACGCGAAAGCACTGCGTGAGGCTGCGCTGCTGGTGCCGTCGGATCAGCTGATCGTCGAAACGGATGCGCCGTTCCTGACGCCGCACCCGTTCCGCGGGGCGCCCAACGAGTCGTACTGCCTGCCCTACACAGTGCGTGCGCTCGCAGACATCCGCGGTGAGGATCCGCAAGCTCTCGCGGCAGCGTCCACGGCGACAGCGGAGCGCGTCTACAAACTCTGACGCTATGGTGGTCTGACAGGTAACTCCGCGCCTGGGACCGTCGTGTCCCGGTCCGTCTACTGCGCGGGGTATTTCAGATGAATGACTACAACGTGGTCACAGTCCGCATCGAAACGTGGGAATTCGAGTGCTGTGCACCGTTGCCGGTGGTCGGCGAAAAATCTTCGTGGGCTTTGCACCCGATACCTGAGTCGCCGTGGTTCGACGGGACGGTCCATGGAGGAATCTATCCCGACGACGTGGAACCTACAGCCGGGATCGTTCTCGCGATCCGACTCGAGCGCGGCGAATTTGTCGAACAAGAACCCAGGCACTGGGTGTTGGTGCCTGGCAGCACCGACTATGTTCGAGTCGAGAAGGTCCCACGACAATTTCGCGGCATGTCGTCTCTGGTTGCCGGTCAGCGTGGCTGGATGGAGACGGCCGTTGTCGTCGAATTGGCCACCACCCGTGCGCCTTTCCGGTAGTCCGCACTACCAAAAAGGCGCACAGGGGGCTTGCCCCCTAGAGAACCTTCGCCAGGAAGTCCTGGGTCCGCTGCTGCTGGGGGTTGCCGAACAAGTTCTCCGGCTTGCCTTCTTCGACGATGTACCCGTCGGCCATGAAGATGACCCGGTCGGAAACCTCACGGGCGAAGCCCATCTCGTGGGTTACGACGACCATGGTCATGCCCTGCTTGGCGAGGTCGCGAAGAACCTGCAGAACCTCGCCCACCATTTCGGGGTCGAGGGCGCTGGTGGCCTCGTCGAACAGCATGATGTCGGGGCTCATCGCCAACGCGCGTGCGATGGCGACACGTTGCTTCTGCCCACCGGACAGGCTGGCGGGCTTGGCATCTGCCTTCTCTGCGAGGCCGACCTGGCCGAGCAGTTTGACGGCGATCTCGCGAGCCTGTTCCTTGGACGATCGCCCGGTCTGCACCGGGGCGAGCATCACGTTTTCGACGACGCTCATGTGTGGGAACAGGTTGAAGTGCTGGAACACCATCCCGATGTGCTGGCGCACCTTGTCGATGTCGACGTCCTTGTTCGTGAGGTCGAACTGGTCGACGCGCACGGAACCTGCGGTGATGTCTTCGAGGCGGTTGAGGCAGCGCAGGAAGGTGGACTTGCCCGAACCGGAAGGTCCGATGACGCAGACCACTTCACCGCTCTTGATGTCGACGTCGAGGCCTTTGAGAACCTCGTTGTCGCCGAACGACTTCTTCAGTCCCTGGACCGATATTTTGACCTCGGTATCGGGCTTGCCCATGTTGACGGCTGTTTCGGTCACTTGTTGATCCTCTTCTCGAGGCGGTTCGACAGCTTGGTGAGCGCCATGATGATGATGAAGTACATGACGCCGATGATCAGCCACATGTTGAACGACTGGAAGTTGCGCGCGATGATGATGCGCCCCGTCTGAGTGAGCTCGGCAAGTCCGATGACCGACAGGATCGACGTGTCCTTGAGGGTGATGACGAACTGGTTGATGTACGACGGGATCATCGTGCGAATTGCCTGCGGCATGATGACTTTTCGCATCGACTTCATGTAGTTGATACCCAGGCTTCGTGACGCTTCCATCTGTCCCTTGTCGACGGACAGGATGCCGCCGCGGACGATTTCAGCCATGTACGCACCGGCGTTGAGCGAGAGCGTGATGATGCCTGCCGTGAAGGCGGACATCTGGAAATGCAGGGCGGCAGGGATGCCGAAGTAGATGAAGAACGCCTGCACCAACAGTGGTGTGCCGCGGAAGATGTCGACGTACGCGGTTCCTATGCCTCGGACGAATATGTTGGTCGACACCCGGCAGAGGCCGAAGATCGCGCCGAGTACCAGGGCGATAGCAATCGAGACGACCGAGAGGACGATGGTCAGCCACAGACCCTTGAGGAGTTGGGGGTAGGTGCTCTTGATCAAGCCGATGATCGAGTTGTCCGACGTCGATGCTCCCTGACCGAGATAGGTCGAGACGATTTCGTCGTACTGGCCGTCGTCGCGCAGGTTCTGCAGACCGGCGTTGAACATCTCGAGCAGTTCGGCGTTCTGGCCCTTGTTGACGGCGAAGCCGTAGCTCGCGCCCACCTCTTTTTCGGTGACGGTCTTGAGGCCGTTGCCCTGCGTGATGCCGTAGGCGAGGACGGGATAGTCGTCGAAGACGGCGACGGAGTTCCCGGTTCGGACCTCGTCGTACATGCTGGCGGAGTCAGCGAAATAGACAGTGGTGAAACCGTATTGGTCCTTGATGGACTCGGCGAAGCTGGCGCCCTCGGTGCCGTTCTTGACGGCGACGCGCTTGCCCTTCAGGTCTTCGTACGATTTCACGTCGTTGTCGGTCTCGAGGACGGCCATCTGCACGCCCGACTCGAAGTACGGGTCGGAGAAGTCGAAGACCTGCTTGCGGGCGTCGGTGATGGACATGCCGGCGATGACACCGTCGGCCTGCCCCGCCTGCACAGCCTGAAGGGCCGCGTCGAAGCCGAGCTGCTTGATGTCGACCTTGAAACCTTGGTCCTCGGCGATCGCATTGAGCAGGTCGATGTCGATGCCGACGAGTTTGCCGTCTTCGTTCTCGAATTCGAACGGGGCGAATGTCAGATCGGTGGCGATCGTGTAGGTGCGACCGGGTTGCGCGCTCGCGATTCCGGGGGCGAACAGCGCTGCGATCAGCGCCAGCAGGATGGCCAGGATCGGCCACCTGGCATTACGTGGTCTGTCGAATCTTCTTCGCACTATCGCCCAGCTTTCTTCTGTCGCGCCCGGGATCGCCGGACTGCTTTGAACCAGACGAGAACATACTGCGCCCAGAGCTGAATCGATACACGGGTATCGGAGCCGGAAAGTGCAGAACACACGACACGCCGTTGCCGTTCCGTGACAAAAGTCGCATTTCGTTGTGATTTGGTTGCCGATACAACGCTCGGTCGTTACCGTATTGTGATCGAACGTCGTCTGCCTTGGGATTTCCTGTGTCGCCTTTTGCCAAGATCAACTCCACGAAGTCACCACTTCTCTACTCAGTGGTGGGTGCGTTGCTTTTGACGCTCATCGTCGGGGGTGCGCTCGCCGTAGTTCGGCACAAGACGATCACCCTTGATGTCGACGGCGACATGATCTCGCTGTCCACGATGTCGAGCAGCGTCGGTACCGCTCTCGAGGACGCCGGATACCAGGTCGATCCCAAGGACGCTCTCGCTCCCAGCGCCGATTCCTCCCTGTCCGACGGCGATACCGTCGTACTGCGCCGTGCCCGTGAGTTGGCGCTGACCGTCGACGGTCAGCCGACCACCATCTGGACCACCGCATTGACGGTCGACGAGGCATTGAAGCAAGTAGATGTTTCCGACGACTTCGCAGTTTCGGCTTCGCGCTCGCATCGTCTGCCCCTCGAACGGACCGAACTCGACGTCGTCAGCCCGAAGACCGTCAGCGTCAGCGACGGCGGCGCTCCCGCATCGGAGATCAAGCTCGCCGCCGTGACCGTCGGTGATCTTCTCGCGGCGAAGAATGCGCCGCTCGAGCAGGCCGACTCGGTTGTTCCCACCGCGGACACACCAGTCACCAACGGCCTGACCATCCAGGTCACCCGCGACCGCACGGACACTCGCGTCGAGACGCAGCCGATCGCGCCGCCCGAGAACAAGGTCGAAGATCCCGAGCTCGAGAAGGACAAGACCGTCGTCGAGAACCCGGGTGTTGCGGGCGAGCGCACGGCCACCGTCGAGGTCAAGACCGTCAACGGCGTCGAGGCCGGCCGAACCGAACTTTCCGCGACCGTGATCAAGGAACCGGTCGCAGCAGTAGTGAAGGTCGGCACCAAGCAGACTTCCGCGCCCGCCGTGTCCAACGCGTCGACGTGGGATTCCATTGCTCAGTGCGAAGCGACCGGAAACTGGGCCATCAACACCGGCAACGGTTTCTACGGCGGACTTCAGTTCACCCAGAGCACCTGGGAGGCATTCGGCGGCGGTCAGTACGCGGCTCGCGCCGACCTCGCATCACGTGAACAGCAGATCGCGATCGGCGAGAAGGTCCGCGCCGGTCAGGGCTGGGGTGCGTGGCCGTCCTGCACCAGCAAATTGGGCCTGCGCTGACCCGCCCTCACTCCACACAGAACTCAGGAACCCATGTCACCGTTCGCCAAGATCAACTCGACCAGGTCGCCGTTGTTGTACTCGGCGATCGCCGCGCTCCTTCTCACCGTCCTCGTGGGTGGTGTTCTCGCTGTCGTCCGGCACAAGACCATCACCCTCGACGTCGACGGTGAGCAGATTCGCCTGAGCACCATGTCGACCAACGTCGACGGCGCTCTCGAGGATGCGGGTTACCCGATCGGTGACAAGGACGCAGTTGCTCCCGCGGCCGACGCTTCGCTGTCCGACGGCGACACCGTGGTGCTCCGTCGCGCGCGAGAGATCACGCTGACGGTCGACGGTCAGCCTCAGAAGCTCTGGACCACCGCTTTGACCGTCGACGACGCGTTGAAGCAGTTGGATGTCGCAGCAGATGTGCACGTGTCGGCGTCGCGCTCGCAGCGTCTTCCGCTCGACGGCGCCGCGCTGGACGTGCTGACACCGGTTGTCGCAAAACTGGTCGACGGCGCAAACGCGGCAGCAGACGTGCGTATCGCGGCTCCGACGGTAGGGGAGTTCCTCACCGCAAACGGAACGCCGCTCGAGCAGTCGGACACGGTTGTTCCCGCCGCAGATGCTCCGCTGACCGAGGGCCTCGAGGTCACGGTGACGCGTAACCGCACCGAGAACAAGATCGAGACCTTGCCGCTCGATCCGCCGGATCAGCGCATCGAGGATCCGACGATGAACCAGAGCCGTACGACCGTCGAGAACCCGGGCGTTCCCGGCGTGCGCGACGTGACGTTCGCCGTCAATCTCGTCAACGGTGTCGAAGCCGGACGCACACAGGTGGCGGAGACGATCACCACACCGGCTCAGCCGAAGGTCGTGCGTGTCGGCACGAAGCCGGGCACCGAGGTGCCGCCCGTGGAGAACGGTTCGACGTGGGATGCGCTCGCACAGTGCGAGGCCACCGGTAACTGGGCAATCAACACCGGCAACGGTTTCTACGGCGGCGTGCAGTTCGATCAGAACACCTGGGAACGACAGGGCGGGTTGAAATATGCGCCCCGCGCCGACCTCGCCACCCGTGAAGAGCAGATCGCGATTGCGACACAGACCCAGCGCACTCAGGGCTGGGGCGCATGGCCGTCGTGCTCGGGTCGCCTCGGACTGGGATAAGTTCTACTGGTGTCAGACGCCGAACAATCGAACGAACCCATCGCTACTCCGCGCGGGCAGGCAGCCCTGCTCGGTCCGGTCGAGGTGCGCGCTCTTGCCGAGGAATTCGGTGTCCGACCCACGAAACAGTTGGGGCAGAACTTCGTTCACGACGCCAATACCGTGCGACGCATCGTCACCACCGCAGGCGTCACTCGTGACGACGTCGTCCTCGAAGTAGGGCCCGGTCTCGGTTCGCTGACGATGGCGCTGATGGACGTGGTCGATCGGGTCATCGCGGTCGAGATCGATCCCAACCTCGCGGCCCGCCTCCCCAAGACGGTGGCCGAGCGAGCGCCGGAACTGGCCGATCGCCTGACCGTCGTCGAAGCCGACGCAATGCGTGTGTTGCCTTCGCAGATTCCCGGCGAGCCGACCGCGCTGGTCGCGAACCTTCCGTACAACGTCGCGGTGCCGGTACTGCTGCACCTGTTCGCGTCGCTTCCGAGTCTGCGGACCGCACTCGTGATGGTGCAAGCCGAGGTTGCCGACCGCCTGGCGGCTGATCCGGGAAGCAAGATCTACGGCGTTCCCAGCGTCAAGGCCAACTTCTTCGGCGAGGTTCGCCGCGCCGGTGCCGTCGGACGCAACGTGTTCTGGCCGGTGCCGAAGGTCGAATCAGGACTGGTTCGTATCGATCGGTACGCGGAGCCGCCGTGGCCGATGGACGAGAAGCATCGCAAGCAGGTTTTTGCGGCGATCGACGCCGCATTCGCGCAGCGCCGCAAGACTTTGCGTGCCGCGCTCAGTGGTTGGGCAGGTTCGCCTGCCGAGGCCGAACGACGGCTTCTCGCTGCCGGCATCGAGCCACAGACGCGTGGCGAGATGCTCGACGCAGCAGCCTTCGTTCGGCTGGCTGGAGGCGAATAGCCCCGTGCGCGGTTAAGGAGTGCAGGGACTCCCTAACCGCGCACAGGGGCTTGCCCCCTTACTTGAACCGCCGCAACCTCAGGCTGTTGCTCACCACGAACACACTGCTGAATGCCATTGCGGCGCCGGCGAGCATCGGGTTGAGCAGACCGGCCGCAGCCAGCGGGATCGCTGCCGTGTTGTAGGCGAATGCCCAGAACAGGTTGCCCTTGATGGTCTTGAGCGTCTTGCGGGACAGTCGAATTGCATCGGCTGCCGACCGCAGGTCACCGCGCACCAGGGTGATGTCGCTGGCCTCGATTGCAACGTCGGTACCCGTGCCCATTGCCAGACCGAGATCGGCCTGAGCCAGGGCTGCCGCGTCGTTCACGCCGTCGCCGACCATGGCCACGACGCGTCCTTCCGCCTGCAGTTTCTTGACGGCGTCGACCTTGTCGGCCGGCATGACCTCGGCGAACACGGTGCTGATTCCGACCTGATCCGCGACAGTGCGGGCGACGGTGGCGTTGTCACCGGTCAGCAGAACGGGTTCGAGGCCGAGTGCCTTCAACTGCGCGATCGCTTCGGCGCTCGTGTCCTTGACCGCGTCGGCGATCACGAGGATGCCGCGTGCCTTGCCATCCCAACCCACCGCGATTGCGGTGCGCCCGGCCTTCTCTGCTTCAGCTTTCGCCTCGCGGAGATTTTCCGGCAACGGCATCGACCAGTCGGCGAGCAGCGCGTCTCGGCCGGCGACGACGGCATGACCGTCGACCATTCCCTGCACGCCGCGTCCGGCGACGTTCACGAAATCCTCGACCGGAGGCAATTCGCCCACGGCTTCGGTCGCGCCCTTCGCGATCGCTGCGGCGATGGGGTGCTCGGAGCGATGTTCCAGTGCGCCCGCCAGTCGAAGCACCTCGTCGACGGTTGTTCCTTCGCCCACGACGGTGTCCAGCAATGTCATCTGACCAGTGGTGACGGTTCCCGTCTTGTCGAGCACGACGGTGTCGACTGCGCGCGTCGATTCGAGCACCTCGGGTCCCTTGATCAGGATTCCCATCTGAGCTCCGCGGCCCGTGCCCACCAACAGGGCTGTGGGCGTTGCCAATCCGAGAGCACAGGGGCACGCGATGATCAGCACGGCGACCGCAGCGGTGAACGCCATCTCGATGGGGTTGCCGGTCCCGAGCCAGTAGCCCAGTGTCGCAACGGCAATCGCGATGACGACCGGAACGAAGATGCCGGCGATCCGATCGGCGAGGCGCTGAACTTCGGCCTTGCCGTTCTGGGCGTCTTCGACCAGCGCCGCCATCTGGGCGAGTTGGGTGTCGCTCCCGACTCGGGTGGCCTGGACTGTCAAGGTTCCACCGACGTTGACGGTGGCGCCGACGACGGTGTCCCCGACACCGACTTCCTCCGGCACGGATTCACCCGTCAACATGCTCATGTCGACGGCTGAGCGGCCCTCGGTGATGATGCCGTCGGTGGCGATCTTCTCGCCGGGCCGAACGATGAAGGAGTCGCCCGCTGCCAGTTCTTCGGCGGGGATTCGTACTTCGATGCCGTCTCGCAATACCGCGACGTCTTTCGCACCGAGTTCCATGAGCGCTCGTAGTGCGGCACCGGACGTGCGCTTGGACTTGTGCTCGAAGTAGCGTCCGGCCAGTACGAACGTGATGACGCCCGCGGCAACTTCGAGGTAGATGTTGGCGCTGCCGTCCATCCGGTCGACCGTCAGTCTGAACGCGTGCTTCATCCCCGCTTCGCCCGCGGTGCCGAAGAACAGTGCGTAGAGCGACCAGACGAATGCCGAGATGGTGCCCAGGGAGATGAGCGTGTCCATCGTGGCGGCGCCGTGACGCAGGTTCACCCAGGCGGCACGGTGGAAGGGAAGGGCCGCCCACACGATGACCGGCGCGGCCAGCGTGAGGGAGAGCCACTGCCAGTTGTCGAACTGCAACGCAGGAACCATCGCCATCGCGATGACCGGTACGGAGAGCAGAGTCGAGATGATCAGGCGGGTGCGCAGCTCGCGCAGATCGCGATCCTGCGGGGTTTCCGCGTCCGGGTCGACGGTGTCGGGCGCGCTCGGCGGCTTGGGGAGCGCGGCAGCGTAGCCGGCGTTCTCGACGGCAGTGACCAAATCTTCGACGGGTACACCGTCTGGGAAAGTGACCTTGGCCTTTTCCGTCGCGTAGTTGACGGTGGCGGTGACGCCGTCGATCTTGTTGAGCTTCTTCTCGATTCGTGACGCGCAGGAAGCGCAGGTCATTCCGGTGATCGCGAGTTCGACGCTACTCGAGTTGGCAGCATTGTCGACCGCAGTCGGTGACGTCATCAGTGCCCTCCCTCGTGATTGTCTGGAACTGAAGCTGCGGAAGTGCCTGCATCAACCGTGAATTCGGCGGTGCGAACCACTCCTTCGTGTTGGAAGTCGAGGAAGAGGCGATACGTTCCTTCACTCGGCGCCTGTGCATGGAAGGAAATGTCCGGACCGGGAGCAGTGACGCCGTCGCCCGGTTCACCCTCGGGGTGAACGTGCAGGTAGGCGAGGTCGCCGGTGCGCAGAGCGACAAGGTGACCGTAGGCACCGAGGTACGGATCGAGATCGGTGACCGGGGCTCCGTCGCGAGCAACGCTCAGCGTGATCGGGCCGCCGGCAGTGGTCAGATCACCGTCGAGAGTCACGGTGTATCCGTCGACAGTTGCGGTCGCACTCTTCGCCGGCAGTGGAGCAGGAGCGAATTCGCCTGCCACGTCGAAGTTTCGGCCGAGTGTCAGTTGGGTGCCGTCGGTGGGGTCGAAGTCCGCGAAGACTCGGTAGGTACCGGCGACAGGCCAGGTCCAGTCGATCGACCAGGTGCCGTCTGCGGCGAGCGAAGGATGCACGTGGCGGAACTCGCTGGTGTCGTTTCTGACGACGATGAGGTGGAGTTTCTTCTCGTGCAGAAGGTCGAAATCGACGACGGGCTCGTTGTTGCTGTCGAGAATCCGGAAGGTCAAGGTTCCCGGCTCCCCAGCTCGATCGGGTGCGGTCACTTCGGTGAGTGTGTATCCGCCGGAAGAGACTTCGAGCCCTGCGGGTGTTGCCGAATCCATGCCCGGCATCGATTCGGTGGTTGATTCGTGGGTGCTGTGCTGGGTAGTGGACATGTCTATCGGGCTTCCGATTGCGGCCCCCACACCGAGGGCGGCGCCGAAGACGGCGACCAGCCCTACGGCGTAGGTGGCAAGTGTTGTCGAGGTGCGCACGGCTGACTCAGCTTGGTACGACTGCGTAGCCGGCTTCGTCGACTGCTGCGACGACGTCGGCTGCGGAGACGGGAGCATCGCTGGTGACAACGACGCGTCCGCTCGCCAATTCGACATCCACCGCGGTTACGCCCGCGATGTTGCCGATCTCTTCCTTGACGGATCCGACGCAGTGTCCGCAGGTCATTCCGGAAACGGTGTATTCGGCGGTGGTCATCGCAGATCCCTTCGGTTGTGGAAAACTCATTTTACGGATACCCGGTGTAGGTATCGCTCTGCCATCGAAGGTACCCCCAGGGGGTATGCCTGTCAACGGGTTGGTCAGTGATGAAGGCCTCAGGGAAGACAACACGGCGGATGTGTGGTCTACTTGTGTTGGTCGTAAGTGTTTGTGTTTGTGTTTCCACGCTCGCAAATGGTTAGGTTGCGAGCGTTTGGACATCCTCCACGGATTTGTCTCAGAACGGTCGTAGTAAGTGACCCGGGCGGTCGAAGCGACTGCCTGTTGACACTGTGTTAGAGGAGATTTACATGGCAGAGGGCATCGTGAAGTGGTTCAACTCCGAGAAGGGGTTCGGCTTCATCGCTCCCGAAGACGGCAGTGCTGACGTCTTCGTTCACTACTCCGAGATCCAGAGTGGCGGCTTCCGCACTCTCGAGGAGAACCAGCGCGTGGCGTTCGAGATCGGTCAGGGCAACAAGGGCCCGCAGGCCACCGGCGTTACCATCGTCTAAGACGTCCATGTAAGTCGGGCAACCGACGCATGACGTACTGACAAGACCCCAACTCTTCGGAGTTGGGGTCTTGTTGCGTTTGGGTGAAAAGCGCTGTCACGCATCGAGATACCGCTGGGTGGCGATTGCCGTTTCCGCCGCGATGGTCCGGCATTCTTCGCGGAGTTCAGGTGGATTCACAACGGTGAAATCGACGTCGAAAGCCCTGAGCCACTGTGCGATCGACCGTAGGGAAGTGCCCGAAAGCACTATGACGCAACGCCCTTCGTCGGTGGACTCCACTGATCCCCACTGTTCGCTGACCATGGGTGCTACCTGCTCGATGGGCGCGTGCAGTAGAACTGTTGCGCGCGTGGAGGAATAGGCCCGAGCGACACCGCGGGAAACGAAGTCGGCTGCACCGCCCGCAGGTAGTTCCCGAGGCGTGAACCGCGGACCGGTGGGGATCTTGGGTTCCATCCTGTCGACGCGAAATGACCGCCAGTCTTCGCGAGCGAGATCCCAGGCCACCAGGTACCACCGAACACCCGACCGTACGAGCCGATACGGTTCCACTTCGCGCCGGCTCTGCGTGCCGTCGTGTGTGCTGTAGTCGAATCTCAAGCGTTCGTGGTTGTGGCACACGGACGCGATGGCGGACAGGACCGACGCATCGACCGCGCTAGCTGCCGGTTCGCGCGGCACGACGTCGATCGACAGTGACTCCAGACGGTGCCGCAGCCTCGACGGCATGATCTGACGCAGTTTCGCCAGCGCGCGCATCGAGGCCTCGCCGATGCCGACCACGGAGCCGGTCACTCCGGACTGCAAGGAGAGCGCAACCGCGAGCACTTCCTCGTCATCGAGCTGTAGCGGGGGCATCTCCGCGCCGGCACCCAGGCGATATCCGCCGCCGACGCCGACCGTTGCGTCGACGGGGTAACCGAGATCGCGGAGGCGGTCCACGTCACGTCGAACCGTGCGCGGGGTAATCGCGAGTTTGTCTGCGAGTTCGGCACCGGACCAGTCTCGACGCGTCTGGAGCAGTGACAGCAACCGCAGTAGGCGAGCCGATGTCTCCTTCATGGCAAGAAGTCTGCCAAACATTTAGGACCGTATGAGTCCTCAATTGAATTTAGGTTGGTCCATATCCGACCAGTCGAGCAGAAATTGGGGCCACATCATGAGGAGACCGATGATCGAGACGAAGGCGCTCACCAAGCACTTCGCTCAGGGCAAGAAGCTCGTGGAAGCAGTCAAGGGAGTCACGCTCGACGTAGCGGAGGGCGAATTGGTCGCCTTGCTGGGGCCGAACGGTGCCGGAAAATCGACGACGTTGCGAATGCTGACCACCTTGCTCGAGCCCACCTCCGGCAGCGCGCGAATCGCAGGGTTCGACATCTCCGCGGCACGAAACGAGGTGCGCTCGAGCCTTGGATACGTCGGACAGGGGAACGGCGCCGGCCACAACCAGCGGGTTCGCGACGAGTTGGTGACGCAGGGGTTGTGCTACGGAATGTCCAAGGCCGATTCGCAGGTCCGGGCCGACGAGTTGCTGGGTGATCTCGAACTCACCGATCTGGGTACTCGGAAGGTCAGCACTCTGTCGGGCGGGCAGCGCAGGCGCCTCGATATCGCTCTGGGCCTGGTCCATCGCCCACCTCTTCTGTTCCTCGACGAGCCGACCGCGGGAATGGACCCGCAGAGTCGGGCCAACCTCTGGGACCACATCCTTCGGTTGCGGCGCGAGATGGGCACGACGATTGTGCTGACCACGCATTACCTCGAAGAAGCGGATTCGATGGCAGAGCGGGTCATCGTCATCGACGAGGGCACTGTCATCGCGGACAACACCGCTGCCGCGCTCAAGGCGGACCTTGCGGGAGATCATCTTCTGCTCACCTTCGACAGCGTCGAGGCGGCCGGCGTCGCAGCGTCGGTGGCCGAGCAACTTGTCACTGTCCGTGAAGTCACTGTCGACGCAAGCACGGTGAGTATCCGTGCCGGCGAGGGCGATTCGACGCTACCGGTGTTGCTGCGTGAAGCGGATGCCCGAGGTGCCCGCGCTCTCACCGCCGACATCACCAGGCCGACTCTCGACGATGTCTTCCTCACCCTCACCGGTCGCAGCCTGCGCGAGAGCGCCGCCGCGGTCGCTTCCTGAAACCACGACAAAGTACTTCGAAGAACAGGAATCTGCCATGACAATCACGCTCGATACCCCACGTACCGTGCACGGCAACATCGTTCGAGACAGCGCAATCGTGATGGGTCGTGAACTGCGACCGATGTTGCGCGACCCGGTCAGCGTCATCTTCAGCCTGATTCAGCCTCTGATCCTGTTGGCGTTGTTCGGGCCTCTGCTCAAAGGGGTCCCGGGTACCGGTGACGGCGTATGGAATTGGTTCATTCCCGGGGTGTTGGTGATGATCGCGATCTTCGGAACGACGATGACCGGGTCCAACCTCCTGATGGAGATGCAGCAGGGATCGCACGAGCGAATGTTGGTGACTCCGCTCAGACGCTCGTCCTTGTTGATCGGGCGAGCGTGCAAGGAGATGGTTCCGCTTGCCGCGCAGGCGATTTTGATCATTCTGGTTGCGCTTCCGCTCGGGTTGGACGTCAACGCAGCGGGCGCCGCGCTCGGGATCGTCCTGCTCGGAGTGTTCGGCGTCGGACTCGGTGCGCTCTCGTACGCTCTCGCTCTGGCTGTGCGGGAGCAGGATTGGATGTTCTGGGTCGTTCAGCAGACGCTGATGTTCCCGCTCCTGATCCTGTCCGGAACCATGCTTCCACTCGATGATGCGCCAGGTTGGATGAAGGTCCTCGTGAACGTCAATCCGCTGGGCTACGTCGTCGATGCCGAGCGGGCACTGTTTGCCGGTGACTTCGCGTCGGGCAGCGTTCTGGCAGGAATCGTGGCCGCTGTGGGCGTTGCGGTTGTCGGTCTGGGCGTAGGTGTGCGCGCGGTGAAATAGTGTGGGTGTACAGGCTGTCGGACGGGGTGCGGCGGTCGCAGGTTTTCGCCCAGGTGTTCGCAGCGCCTATTGTTGTTCCTTGTGCTCTCCGTCGTTCCTCGCCCCGTAGTCGTTCGGGCCCCGTCCAAGGTGAATCTCCACCTTGCCGTCGGGGACCTGCGCGAGGACGGCTATCACGAACTGACGACGGTGTTTCAGGCATTGTCGCTGGCAGACACCGTCACGGTGGCGCCTGCGGACACCCTGGCCGTGCGGGTTATCGGCGACGACGCCGCGGCCGTGCCTACCGATCGCACCAATCTCGTGTGGCGTGCCGCCGAGATGCTCGCGGTCGAGGGTGGCGTGGCCCCGAACGTCGAGATCGTCATCGAGAAAGGCATTCCCGTCGCAGGCGGAATGGCCGGCGGGAGCGCCGACGCGGCCGCCGCGTTGGTTGGGCTCAACTCGTTGTGGAAGCTCGACTTCTCACGACCTGATCTCGACGCCTTCGCGGCACGCCTCGGGAGCGACGTTCCGTTCTCCCTGCACGGTGGCACCGCCCTCGGAACCGGCCGCGGCGAACAACTTGTGCCTGTCTTGACCCGCCACACCTTCCACTGGGTGCTGGCGCTGGCCAAGGGCGGCTTGAGCACACCGGTCGTGTTCCGCGAACTGGACAAGCTGCGGGCCGAAGGTTCCCCGAAACGGTTGGGCAGCGCCGATGCGTTGATTCAGGCGCTCACCACCGGTGACGCTCATCTGCTTGCGCCGCTCCTCGGCAACGATCTGCAGGCGGCAGCACTCTCACTCAACCCGGACCTACGACGGACGTTGCGAGCGGGCGTCGAAGCCGGAGCTTTGGCAGGCATCGTCTCCGGCTCCGGACCTACATGCGCGTTTCTCTGCGCCGACGCACAGTCCGCGGTGGAAGTGAGCGCAGAACTTGCGGGAGCGGGGGTGTGCCGCACCGTTCGCGTGGCGAGCGGACCTGTTCCCGGAGCACGAATACTCGACAATGCGGCAAAGGGACAGCACTGATGGCGAATCTGATCAATCTGGAAAACGTGTCGAAGTCTTTCGGCGTCAAGCCGTTGCTCGACGGGGTCTCCCTGGGCGTCGAGGAAGGCGAGCGCATCGGCGTCGTCGGTCTCAACGGTGGCGGCAAGACAACGATGCTCGAGGTCCTCGCGGGTGTGGAGCAGCCGGATTCGGGACGAGTGAGCCGCGTCGGCGGATTGCGGATGGCCGTCGTGACGCAGCGCGGTGTACTGCCTCCCGGCTCTACGGTCGGTGAAGTGGTCCTGGGGCCGCTCGGAGTAGCTCAGCACGAGTGGGCCGGCGATGCGCGCATCCGTTCAGTGCTCTCGGGTATCGGCATCGACAATCTGGGCGCCGGCGGCGAGCGGTCTGCATTGGACGCCAAGGTCGACGGACTGTCCGGCGGCGAGCGCCGCCGCGTCGCGCTGGCTGCAGCTCTTGTTCAGGACCTCGATCTGCTGGTGCTCGACGAGCCCACCAACCACCTCGACGTCGAAGGTGTTCAGTGGTTGGCCGAGCACCTCGTCTCACGTCGCAGTGCGCTTGTTGTCGTGACCCACGATCGCTGGTTCCTCGACACCGTCGCCACCCGCACCTGGGAGGTTGTCGGTGGCGGCGTCGAAAGCTACGAGGGTGGCTACAACGACTGGGTGTTCGCCCGTGCCGAGCGTTCCCGTCAGGCCGACGCTTCCGAAGAGCGTCGCCGCAACCTTGCGCGCAAGGAACTGGCGTGGCTGCGCCGCGGTGCCCCCGCCCGTACGTCCAAGCCGAAGTACCGCATCGAAGCAGCAGAAGCCTTGATCGCCGACGTTCCGGCACCTCGTGACGCGGTGGCGCTCGCGTCGTTCGCGCAGCGTCGGCTCGGCAAGGTAGTCATCGAACTCGAAGACGCTCGTCTGGAAACCCCGGACGGCCGCGTACTCGTCGAGGATCTGACCTGGCGTCTGGCGCCGGGCGAGCGTGTCGGCCTGGTTGGCGTCAACGGCTCGGGCAAGACGACGCTGCTGCGGACGCTGGCCGGCGAACTCGAGCCCGCAGCCGGAAAGCGCATTCAGGGACAGACCGTCCACATCGGTTGGCTCAAGCAGGAACTCGACGATCTTCCGACCGACATGCGCGTACTCGACGCGGTCAAGGACGTAGCCGAGCGAATCACCCTGGGTGACAAGGAAGTATCGGCTGGTCAGCTCGCCGAGCGGCTGGGCTTCACACCGGCGCGTCAGCGCACCCCCGTCGGTGACCTGTCCGGTGGTGAGCGCCGACGCCTGCAGTTGACGCGTGTTCTCATGGCCGAGCCCAACGTCTTGCTTCTCGACGAGCCCACCAACGATCTCGACATCGACACGCTTCAGCAACTCGAGGATCTGCTCGACGGCTGGGCAGGCACCATGGTTGTGATCTCGCACGACCGGTACCTGATCGAGCGAATCTGTGACACCACCTGGGCGCTCTTCGGTGATCGCAAGCTCACCAACCTGCCCGGCGGTATCGAGGACTACCTGCGTCGACGCGCCGCGATGGGGGATGGCGACAACCCGTCAGTTGCCTCGACCGCGAGTGGTGCGTCGAAGAGCAAGCAGGTTCGCGACGGTGCCGCGGATCGCGCTGCGCGCAAGGAACTTTCGAAGCTCGAGCGGTCCATCGCGAAGTTCGACGACCGTGAGAAGAAGCTGCACGCATCACTCGCCGACGCGGCCACCGACCCGGACAAGCTGCAGAAACTCGGCGCAGAACTCAAGCAGGTCATCGCCGACAAGGAAGCCGCCGAAGAGCAGTGGATGGAGCTCTTCGCCGAGCTGGACGGCTAGGGGAACTTCGCCCCGAACTGCTTGGACGAGGTCATGCCGCGTCCGATCAAGATGGCAACAAATCGATCCCGACCACGCACCAGTTCCACTGCGAGGTCGGGATCGTGGAATGACGCGATGATCAGTTCGTAGCGAGCACGAGTGCGACCGGACTCGGGTCCCAGCCATCGGGCCACCTGTTGCTTCGGTGTCTCGCCCGGGCGAGGAAGATCACCGTCCAGAAGATGTCGCACCACTTCGACTATCAGTCCACGTTGGTTTGCGAAGTAGTGCCGTGCGCTGCCGTGTGGCACGCCGGCTACGTCCTCGACGCCTCTCATCGACCAAGCGCGAAACCCAACCCGGCTCGTCTTTTTCGACATCCTGCTGGTGCTGTGCGTTGTTGCGATTGTGTGTTTCGCGGGATACGTCCTCTATCGCGTCGTCTTTGACGGCTAGATGAATGTTGATGTACTTCAACAAGTCTCGAGTCGTGCACCTTCCTAAAGTTGTCCGTTATGTCTCTGGTAATCGAAAGTATGTTCGATTAAACTTTGAGCATGGACAGTCGGGAAGCGTGGCAGCTGGATGGTGAGGGCCTCAAGTGTGAGGTTCTGGATCTGGTGCGCGTGCGGCATGAGTTGCAGTCGCGGATGGTGTTGTTAATCGTGGAGATGTTTTCCCGTGACGTTCTCGGCGGGAAGGGTTTTCGGGCGATCGCGCAGTGGCTGCACGGTTCTACGAATCTGGAGATCGGTGAGTGCAGCCTGCTGGTCAGTCTGGCGCGGCTGCTGTTGCTCGAACCTGTTGTCGCGGATGCATTCCACCGCGGGGATGTGGATGCATTGAAGGCTCGTCAGGTGGCGTCGTTTTGTCAACATCCACCCAAGAACATGACACCGGCCGATGTCGACAAAGCCCGCAGGATCCTGCTTGACCTGGCGTCGAAGAACATCGCGGATTGTGATGCGGTGCGTGCAGCGATCCGGCGGATCGAGAAGCAGTACGGAAAACGCGAGGACGGTGTCCCGGTCGGGGAGGACTCGGAGCGCAACGAGTTCTACGCCTCGAAAGGCCTGTACGGGCGCGTGTCTGTGAAAGGCGATCTGGATGCGGTCAACGGGGCGCGTCTGATCACCTTGTTGTCGAGCCTGTCGGCTCCGACACCAGAGAAGGACGGCGTCAAAGACACGCGTACACCGGCGTTGCGGCGCGCGGACGGGTTCTGCGAATTACTGCGACGGTACGAGCGGGCGGGGTTGGGTCCGATCGAGGGCGGCGTGAAACCGCACATCACTGTGACAGCGTCGGCGAAGGACATGACGGACCTCAAAGCATTGAAGGACCTGTTGCCGTCGACAGAAGAGTTGGGATTTGCGTGGACGGATTGGGTGGGGCCGATCAGCATCGACACTGCCCGGATGTTGGCGTGCGACTGCACCATCACCCGGATTTTGTTGGATGGGAATGGTGTTCCACTCGAGTGCGGCAAGGAAGCGCGAACGGCGACGGTTCCGCAGCGGCGGGCGTTGGCGGTGCGTGATGGTGGGTGTGCGTTTCCGGGGTGCGGAACGCCGTCGGGGTGGTGCGATGCTCATCATATTGTTCATTGGAACGATGGTGGCCCAACAGATCTCGACAACCTGATTCTGTTGTGCGGTCATCATCATCGGACACTGCACCACACCGAGTGGCGGGTGGAGATAGGCCCGGACCGGAAGGCGGTGTTCTATCCGCCGATGTCGATCGATCCGTTCCAGCAGCCGATCGGTGGGAACAGTCCACCCACAGCCGCCTGAACGGGCGTAACTGAATACGTGAGTACCGGGGACGAACCATGCCCCGGTGCTCACGGTTGTCTACTGTCAGAACGCTACTGTCAGAATGTGAGCGTGAGTCGCCCGTTCTCGTCGCTGATGTGAACAGTTCGCCCGATCGCCGGCGGGTTGTCACCGCGAAGCTGCGTCAGTTCGGCGGCATTCTCGGGACCAGTGTGACCGGCGACTCGGCGGCCGTCCTGCGTCGTCGCGATCACGAACCCGATCTCAGGCTCGCCGGTGCGGCCGTATTCGACAGAGGCCGAGACTATTTCCGCCGCGCCCGTGTAACCAGTGATCAGTTCCGGAACCTCCGCAGTTAACGCGCGTGCGTCGGGATCGCCGACGTACCCGTCAGCATGAGCAGCGGCGGACAACAGTACGCAGTGCTGGCAGGTGAGGAATCCACCGTTGCCGTGGACGAGGGCAAGGTTGGCGCCGTCACGAATTTGCCTGGTGACCTCGGCGACGGAATGCAGGGTGTAGCTGTTGAGTGGCCCACCGAAGAACGAGTGACCTCCGGTGACACTCGGGATCGCGGTATCCGGGAGTCCGAGTTCGCGGATCAACAGCTTGGGCACGATCGGGAAGCAACTGTAGGCATCGACGATGTCGAGTGCGTCGGCGCCTACTCCGGCACTATCGAGTGTGCGATGCACGGCGTCGTGCATCGCGGCTGAGCTGTCGAAGCCGTTGCGGCTGAGGATGTCCAATGGATCACTGGCGCCCGCGCCGCCCCAGAGGTACACCAGTTTGCTTTCATCGATCCCGAACTCGCGGGCCGTCGACAACGAGCAGACGACAACGGCCGCAGCCTGATTGACGAAGGGCATGGCGTTGAGCATCAGCGGGTACGGCTCGGAGACCATCCGATTGCCAGGTCCGACGGTGCCGATCTCGTCTGCCGATCGGATCTCCGACGTCCAGGAGGCTGGATTCTTCGATGCCAGCTCCGAGAACGCGGCGTACATCCTCGCGGACCAGGCGAGCGATTCGCGGGCGCCGTGGCCCTCGGCCGCACTGAAGCAGTTCTCGAAGAGCGGGTAGACGCGCGTAGGCACGATGAAACCGGCGCGCTGCATTTCGGGGCTTCCCAGGTCGGTCGGATCGAATCCGGGAGGCCCTCCGGGTGCTGCCGTCCACCCGATCGAGTCGGGGGTGACTCCGGACTTTCGCAGCGCGGTGCTGCTGGCGTGCGATTCTCCGCCCACGAGCAGAGCAACCGAAGATTCACCGCGGGCGATGGACGCGCCGATCCGATCGAGGAGCGCCGCGGGCCAGTGGCCACCGATCGGAGAGGTCGAGGTGATCGTGGGAGTCGCGCCCAGTCGCGAGGCGAGCAGTCCGGGGAGGTCGTCGTACGACCAGCTGACGGTCTTGACCGCGTACACGGAATCGATCTGTGTTCCCAGCTCAGTGCGTCCACTGTCGTTCAAGGCGGCAACGGTGGCGTCGTGAATCAGATCGAGAGGTTCGCGGTGCCCGTCGGCTGGGTTCCAGCGCAGATCGCCGACGCCGACGATGACCGGGATTCGTGATGCGTCAACCATCATGTACCTCTCGTTGCCGACCCGTAGCCGGGAGTTGCAGTCACGATATCGGGGATCCTAATATGTGTAACTCGCGGGTCACAGTCAACATTTTTCAGGTTCCTATTTAGGTATGCCTAACGAAAGTCCTATACTCGTCATCATGACAGCTGTGGCAGAGAGAATTTCGGTGCCCGTGGGGCCGCGTTCCATCGATCACCCCTACTCGATGACAACGGTGACTCTGAAGCTCTCTCACCAGCGGCAGTGGGCACCGCACCGTCACCCTGAACATGAGCTGATCTGGGGAAACTCCGGCGGAATGCTCACGGTTGTCGCTGACGGCATCACCTGGGAGGTTCCGCCTTCGGCAGGGCTGTGGTTGCCCGCCGGCGCGTTGCATGCCGTGAAGGCAGGTCCGGGTACGGAGTTCTTCTGTACCTATTTCCGGCCCGAGGCTCACGCTGCGCCCTCTGGCGTTCCTGGCTTGTTCGGTGTCAGTGCTCTGCTGCGTGAGGTACTACTGCACATGCATCGGCGGAATATGCCCGACGAGGCGCGTAGTCGCGCCGAGCGGGTGGCATTCGACATGCTGCAGCCGCTCGAAGTTGCTGCGGTGGAGGTTCCGATGCCGACTGATCCGCGGGCGCTGTTCGTTGCCGAAGCATTGGTCGCCAATCCGGCAGACCAGCGGTCGCTGTCGGAATGGGCACTGACGGCTGGCGGCAGCGTCCGTACGTTGACGCGAGTGTTCGCGCAGGGCACGGGAATGACCTTTGCACAGTGGAGAATTCAGGTTCGAGTCCGCGCAGCACTGACGTATCTGGCTGCTGGAGTGCCGGTTTCGGTTGTCAGTAGGCGAGTCGGGTACGAAACTCCGAGTGCTTTTGTCGCAGTGTTCCGTCGGGTCACCGGCCGTACGCCCGGCAGCATAATGAACAAGGGGAGTGTGGCGCCCGAATCGGTGCCGTACCTTCTGCACGCTTGAGGTAGGTCGCACCAGGCGGTAGTGCCCGGTGCAACCGTCGCGGTCACCGCCGCGGCGCGGACCACGCGTCCCACAGTTCCGCGTACCGACCCCCGAGGTTGACCAACTCGTTATGAGAGCCTTGCTCGACGACGCGGCCGTCGTTCATGACCAGGATCTGGTCGGCGTCGACGGCCTGTGAGAGTCGGTGTGCCACTGTGACAGCAGTGCGACCCCGGGTAAGGGCCAGCGCGGCATCGTCGAGGACCTTGGCTCCGGCGCTGCCCGCTTCGGCGGTCGCCTCGTCGAGAATCAGCAGCGGCGGATCCAGCAATTCGATTCTTGCCAAAGCGAGTTGCTGTGCCTGTGTCGCGGTCAGTCGGTGTCCGCTGTCCCCGACTACGGTTTCGAGTCCGTCCGGCAGGGCCCGCAGCCAATCCGACGCACCGACGGTATCGAGCGCCGCGATGATGTCGTCGTCGGTTGCCGACGGGTCAGCGAGCCGTAGATCCTCGGCCAACGTGCCGGCAAAGACGTGGACCTCCTGAGTCACGAGGGCCACCGCGCTCCGAGAAGTCGACCGTGGCAATTCGTTCCGGGGTACCGTCCCGATCTTCACGATGCCTTCGGTCGGCTCGTAGGTACCCGCGATCAGTTTTGCGACTGTCGATTTTCCGGCTCCGGTTGCGCCCACGAGTGCCGTGACGGTCCCGGCCGGAATGGTGATGTCTATGTCGCGCAGAACAGGAGCGTCGCCGCTTCGGTACGCGAACGTCACGCTTTCCAAAGTCGCTGAGCTGTCGACAGGTTCATGTGGATCGGACGGCGCGGGTGGCACGGGTGCAAGGGTGACTCCGACCAGTCGAGCCAATGCGATTGTGCCTTCCTGCAATTCGTCGAACACGCTGAGAACCGCGCCGACCGGATCGAAGAGCCGGTGGAAGAACAATGCTGCGGCGGTGGCGGCGCCGATGCTGATCTGACCGTCTCGCACCAGCCAGAAGCCTGTGATCAGCACGGCGGACAGGCCGATGAATTCGGCGATGTTGAGCCGGCCGAAGAACCTGGTGCGTAGACGCGTGGTCATCAAGCTCAGCCGGACGGCCGTCATCGATCGAGATTCGATCTGTTCCAGGTGGGGCTGAGCCAGACGAAGTGATCCGACGGTGTCGGAGTTGCTCAGTGAGTCCAGGAGTTGTTGCGCACGTGCACCTTCTGCCTCCCGCTCCTCGCGGTAGACCGGTGCCGACCTCGAGAGATACCAGCGCAGCGCCTGGATCTGGATGGGCGCCGCAATCACCGCGGCAATGGCGAATCGCCAATCGAGGCTGCCCAATCCGATCAGGGTCAACACGATGGTCAGTGCCGCGGTGGCAAAAACCGGAAGTGCTTCGGATACAGCGCGGGTCACCAAGCGGACGTCCCCGGTGATGCGGGAGACGAGATCTCCGCGCCCTGCTCGTTCGACGTCGCTCTGCGGAAGATCGAGAACCCGGACGACAACTTCTTCGCGCAGGTCGGCGACAACCCTTTCGCCGACACCGGCGAGCAGGTAGTTGCTGACTCCGACGAGAAGGGAGGAGGCAACCGCGATGGCGACCAACGCGAGAGTCAGCGTGCCGATGCGCGAGACAGCGTCGCCGTCTCCGTCCGTCACAGCGTCGACCATCGCGCCGAGGACCAGCGGCGTGAGCAGGCCGATCGCGGTCGCAGCAGTCAGAGTGACGACGGCGGCGACGGCGGATATCCGGTGCGGACCCATCAACCGAAGTGCTGCGCGGCGTGCCTGTTTCGGTGTCGCGGTGGGGAGTAGTTCGTTCACAGCTCGATCACCCGATCGCAGATATCGAGCAGCACGGGGCTGCTGGTCAGAAGAAGAGTCGCGTGAGCACCGCGTACCTCGGCGATCCCGCGTGCAATTCGCGCTTCGGTGACGGAGTCGACGGCAGTGGTGGGGTCGTGCAGCACCAGGACCGGAGCTTCGCTCGCCAGTGCCCTTGCCAAGGCGATGCGTTGTCGCTGACCGCCGGAGAGCGAATTTCCCTGCTCGGTGACTCGGGTGGCGAGGCCGAGCGGAAGGGCCGAGATCACCTGATCTGCGGCAGCGGCGGCGATTGCCTCGTCGCTGCGGCTGCCGATCGGTGCGAGTGCCTCGATGTTGTCACCGACTGTGCCGATGAACAGTGCCGCGTCGTGCGGCGCAGCCAGAACGTGGGACCGGAGCTCGTCGATGTGCAGTTCGTGAATGGCGTTGTCGCCGAGATGAATCGTTCCGCTCGAAGGCTCGATTCGACGCGCCAGTGCGTCGACCAACGCATCCGCCCAGGCCGCATTCTCGGTGACGATGCCGATGATCTCGCCGCGTTTGACGTCGAGATCGACTGGTGACGCTCCGGCCAACACGACGTCACGCAGCGTCAGGAACTCCGAGTGGCTCAGGGGTACAGGTTCACTCGTGGGTGTGACAGCCTCGCCGGTCCCGAGAAGCGCTGCGACGCGGTTGGCGGAAGCGCGGGCCCGTGCCAGGCCGGCGCCGAAGTAGATGATGTCGATCAACGGACCTCGAAGGAACTGTGCCAGACCCACCACAGCCACGAATTCACCGACCGAGATGCTCCCGGACGCTGCCATCCGCCCACCGACGTACGCGATGACGGCCAGGAAAGCTCCGGCGATCGCCACGTTCGCGGCGGAGTACATCGCTTGGTATCGCTGTGCGCGAAGGGTTGCTTCCAGCGAAGTCCGGCTGGCTCCCCGATAACGCTGCGCTGCAGCGTCTCCCGCGCCGATTCCGGACAGGATCCGGAGCCCCGACAGTAGGTCTGCGGCCAGTGCACCGGCTTTGGCTCCCTGCCATTGATCGGTTTCGGCTCGGCGTTCGAGCGGTCGGCTGACCACCTGCATGAGGGCGAGTACCGGGGGAGTGCCGAGGATGACGAGCAGGCCGAGCGGTACCGAGATCACGAGTAGCGAGATCGCTGCGGTCAGTACTCCGCAGGCCGCGGCGAGTTTTGTGCTCAGTGTGTGCGTGAATCCGGCCACCGAACCCGCGTCGGATGTTGCGATCGAGTAGACCTCGCCGGGCATGCGCCGCGGTGACATGCCGTGCGGATCGAGGCTTCGGCTCGCGATGTCCATCCGCAAGCGGTGTGCTCCGTGCTCGGTGACGGAATCGGAGATGCGCGCCGCAAAGCGCCAACTGAGCAACAAGCCGGTGAAGAGAATTCCGAGAACGAGGATCCACTTTCCCAGTGCTGCCGCATCGCTGGTCGCCAAAGCTCGGTCGATGACCGCACCGATCACCACCGGCACCAACGCTTCCGCGACCTGGTGGCCCGTGAAGCCGACGGACGCTGCCGCCAGCTTGGCTCCGCGTCCGTCGGAGGCGATCGCGCGTGTGATTACCTGGCGCGGCGTGATCGCCGGGCTTGTTGGGGGACCGTTTGTATCGGCCGAAAGAAGTGGTGTCGAAGGCACTGGGTCCACGCTAGGGACCGTGGCCGGTAGTCAGAAGTCACACAGGTGCCAATACTTGTCGTGAACAGGCCATACGTCTGGCTGTGGCCGAATCGCGATAGTAGTTGGCCCCGTTGCGGCGGGGAAGGCATCGACTCATCGACAACACTGCAATAAATTAAGGTCTACCTTACTTAGTGCGGGTTAACTATGTCCGGAAGTCGGATCGATCCTCGTGTTCGGGTCCGGTTCATGTTCCATCGATGTTGGAGATTGTTGTGAGTCTTGTGTTCGGCGAGGTACTTCACAAGGAGTACGTGACCCCGGGAATGGTTCGTATCGTGTTCGGTGGGGAGGAGCTGACCGCGTTCGAAACCACCGGCACCGGCGACGAATACCTGCGTCTGCACTTCCCGGTCCCGGCCACGGGCAAGTTCGTTCTGCCGGCCGAAGATCCGGACGCCCCGCGCGGTTGGCGGTACCCGGAGGGCGAGGAACCGTCCCCGTGCCAGCCGTACACCGTGCGACGGTTCGATACCGAAGCCAGCCGCATGACGATCGACTTCGTCGTTCACGAGGGCGGCATCGCCAGCGACTGGGCACAGAAAGCCGAGATCGGCGACAAGTTGGCGATCGGCGAATCTCGCGGGCTCTACGAGCCGCCGGCCGACGCACGCTGGCAGGTATTCGTCGCCGACGCGACTGGACTCCCCGCACTCGGGCGCCTGATCGAACAGTTGCCCGCCGGCATCTCGGCGAAGGCAATCGTCGAGGTGGTGGACGAGTCTCACAAGCAGCAGATCACCTCCGCGGCCGACGTCGAGTTCATCTGGCTTGTCGGCAGCGGCAACGGTGTTGCACCGTCGAAGCTCCCGGACGCGGTGCGGGCGATGAACCTGCCCACCGATCTCGGATACGTGTGGGTGGCCGGCGAAAGCACGATGCTCCGTGACATCCGCAAGTACCTTCGCCACGAACTGAAGTTGCCGGGTGAGCAGTACAAGGTCATCGGTTACTGGACCTACAAGGCCGAGGTGTGGAACGCGAAGTACGAGGCCCTCGACGAAAGTGTCCGTGCGGCACTCGATGCCGCCTGGGAATCGGACCGCGACGAGGAAGAGATCCGCGACGAGGTCGAGAAGACTCTAGAGAGCGCCGGCTTGTGACCGTTGGATTCGACAAGAGTGCTGTCGACAAGAGTGCTGTAGACAAAAGTGCAGTCGACAAGAGCGCCGTCGACAAACACACCGAAGAGCTGATCGACGAATCGCTGCAAGAGAAGCAGAAGCAACCGGACGGGCTGGTATCGACCAACTCTCGTCGTATGGCAGGTCTTCTGGTGTGTCTGGTAGTGCTCGCCGCCGTGCTCCTTCTGAGTATCGCGGTGGGTTCGAAGACCATTCCTTTCGGCACCGTGATCGACGCTTTGGTGAACTACGACGACTCCAATGATCACGTGATCATCCGTGACCTGCGGCTACCGCGAACTCTGCTTGGACTGATAGTCGGCATGGCGCTCGGTGTGGCGGGCGGCCTCATCCAGGCGATGACGCGAAATCCCTTGGCTGACCCCGGAATTCTCGGTGTCAATGCCGGCGCGGGGTTCGCGATGGTTGTTGCCGTCGCGGTCTTCGGATTGACCAGCATCTGGTCTTACATCTGGTTCGCTTTCCTCGGAGCGGTGATAGCCACGGCGATCGTCTACACGTTGGGGTCTATCGGCCGAGGTGGTGCGACGCCCATTCGGCTGACCTTGGCCGGTGTTGCCATCGGCTCGGTGCTCGGCGGCATCTCGTCCGGCATCACCCTGCTCAACCCCACCGCCTTCGACCAGATGCGTCAGTGGAATGCCGGCTCACTCAGCGGACGTTCGTTGGAAATCGTTCTCGCCGTTGCCCCGTTCATTCTCATCGGGCTCTTCCTGGCGCTCGCGTTGGCGCGCCAACTCAACGCCGTGGCCTTGGGCGACGATCTGGCACGTTCGCTCGGTGCCAACATCACCCGTACTCGTATCCTCGGCGTCATTGCGGTGACCTTGCTGTGCGGCGCGGCGACAGCTGCGGCCGGCCCGATCGGATTTGTCGGTCTGATGGTTCCCCACGTCGCGCGATGGTTCGTCGGGCCAGATCAGCGATGGATTCTCCCGTACACGTTGGTGTGCTCGCCGATTCTTCTTCTCTTCTCCGATGTCGTCGGCCGAATCGTGCTGCGCCCGGGTGAACTTCAGGTCGGCATCGTCACGGCCTTCATCGGTGCTCCGGTGCTGATCATGCTGGTGCGTCGAAGCAAGGTGAGCGGTCTGTGAGCATTGATTTCGGGCGCCCCACCACGGTGGTGCGCTCACCCAAAGAAGGCTGGTCCGCGCGGATCGACGTCCGTACGGTCACTGTCTGCCTCATCCTCGTTGCGCTTGCACTGGCGATCGGTGTCATCGCCCTCGGCAGTGGTGATTACCAGGTGCCGATCGGGGACGTCCTCGGCGCCCTGTTCGGCGAAGCTCCCGCGCGTATCCACATGGTCGTCGTGGAATGGCGTCTGCCCCGAGTTCTGTTGGCGCTGATGCTCGGTGCGGCACTGGGCATGAGTGGTGCTATCTTCCAGTCACTCACCAGGAATCCGCTTGGTAGCCCGGACATCATCGGCTTCAACTCCGGTGCGTACACGGGCGCTCTGGTGGTCATCCTCCTCATCGGTGGCACTTACTACGAGATCGCAGTCGGCGCTCTGGTGGGCGGAATCGCCACCGCAGCAGTCGTTTACCTTCTTGCGTACAAACGTGGCGTGCAGGGATTCCGGCTGATCATCGTCGGTATCGCCATCAGCGCGATGTTGGGCTCGGTCAATACCTGGATGATCCTCAAGGCGAAGCTCGACGACGCCATGGCTGCCGCAGTGTGGGGTGCCGGTTCGTTGAACGGTCTCGGCTGGACTCAGGTGTGGCCGGTGGTTGTCGTGCTGGCCATCCTCATTCCGCTGATCCTGGTGTTGGGCAGGCGGATGCAGATGCTCGAGATGGGCGACGACGCCGCCAAGGCACTCGGCGTCCGGGCCGAACCGACCCGGCTTTCCCTGGTTGTTCTCGGTGTTGCGTTGACAGCCATGGTGACGGCTGCGGCCGGGCCCATCGGGTTCGTCTCGCTGGCCGCTCCGCAGTTGGTCAGACGATTGACCGGTAGCGCCGGAGTGACCCTGCTGCCGTCGGCGGCGATGGGTGGAGCACTGCTGATGGTCAGTGACTGGGTGGCGCAGCGAGCTTTTGCACCGACGCAGTTGCCGGTCGGCGTCGTCACCGTCTCCATCGGTGGCATCTATTTTGTTTGGCTTCTCGCGCGAGAGGCACGTAAGCAGTGATCGGTGAAGGAACGAGGAACAGTGTGAACGAGACAAGTGCGGCCGCCGTCGTGCCTGAAAGGACGAATCGGCTTCGCGCCGAGGACGTCACGATCGGTTACGACAAGCGCGTCATCTCGGAGCACCTCGACGTCGAGATCCCCGACGGCGGATTCACCGTCATCGTCGGTCCCAACGCCTGCGGCAAGTCGACGCTTCTGCGTGCGTTGTCGCGGTTGCTCAAGCCGACGACCGGCAAGGTCCTCCTCGACGGCAAGACGATAACCTCGTACCCGGCCAAGGAAGTTGCGAGGCGACTCGGGCTTCTGCCGCAGACGTCGATCGCTCCGGACGGCATCAAAGTCGCCGATCTGGTTGCGCGCGGACGTTATCCGCACCAGAAGCTGATCCGCCAGTGGTCCCGAGAGGACGAGGCCGCCGTCATCAAGGCGATGGAGGCAACCAAGGTCACGGATCTGTCGGCCAGGCCGGTCGACGAACTGTCCGGCGGTCAGCGCCAACGTGTCTGGGTCGCTATGGTTCTCGCGCAGCAGACCCCGTTGGTGCTGCTGGACGAACCGACGACCTTCCTCGACATCGCTCATCAGATCGAACTGTTGGAGCTGTGCCGCGATCTGAACGAGAACGACGGACACACGTTGGTGGCTGTGCTTCACGATCTCAATCACGCGTGCCGCTACGGAACTCACATCATCGCGATGAAGGACGGCGCGGTAGTCGCCGAAGGCCCGCCCGCGGAGATCATCACCGAAGAACTGGTGCAGGAGGTGTTCGGCATGGCATGCCGCATCATCGACGATCCGGTTTCCCACACACCGCTGGTCATTCCGCTGGGACGCGAGCGTCAGCGAAACAACGAAGGAGCAAACGTATGACATTCGTCCTGGATACGCAGGTTACCGACACGGAGTGGACTCAGATCGTCGACCGCATTTCACGACGCCGATTCTTCGGTGGCGCTGCCGGTGTGGCTGCAGCACTGGCGCTGAGCGCCTGCGGAAGCTCCGATGGCGAATCCGACTCGGCCAGTGACACTCTCCCGTACACGTGGGCCGAGTTCAGTGGCGACGTTCCGCGCGACCCCAAGCGTGTGGTGGTGCTCGACGGCCGGGTCGACCTCGAATTCGCGATGATGATGGACTACCCGATCGTCGGTTCGGGCAACTTCTGGTTCCCCGACGCCAAGGCGGGATTCCAGTTTCCCGGCCGCACCATCGAGGGCGCGAGCTTCGTCAACGTCGCCGGCGACTTCTCCACCAACTTCGAGGCGTTGCTCGCTCTCGAGCCCGATCTGATCGTCATCACTGCGATCGGGTACACCAGTGACTGGTACGGCACCGAGCGATTGTCTTCCATCGCGCCGCTGTTGGTCGTCGGCGACGACGTCGAACCGATCGCCGGACACCCGGTCGACTGGCGAGGTGCGCTGATGGCGCAGGCGAGCCAGCTCGACCGGGTGGCGATCGCCGAGGCTTCCATTGCGGAGTACGACGACAAGCTCGCGAGACTGCGTCCGATGTTGCAGGAGAAGCTCGGCGGAAAGAAGATCGTGTTCGGCGTTCAGACGCCGACCGGATTCCTGGTGCATCAGCGGAATCTGCGGATCAGCGTCGCAATCGATGCCGGCCTCGACGTGCTTTTCCGTGATGACGACAATACAGAGAACTCGTTCGAGTTGTCTTTCGAACAACTCGACACCTTGGCTCCGGCGGATGTGATCATCGCGCAAGCACGCGATCAGGAAGCGCTCGACGCGATCAAGACGCAGCCGACGTGGCAGCGGTTGCCTGCAGTCCAAGCGGGCAACGTGTTGACCAGCGACGCGCGATACAACCAAGGATTTGCGCTGACCGCGGCCATCTTCCTCGACGTTCTCGAGGAAGCGGCCGGGCGAATCACCGCTGGAGAGTAATTCAGGTGACGTTGCGGGCCTGGTCGAGTAGTTGTGCAACCTGCTCGAACCAGGCACCGTAATTGGCGTAGGTGTTGGGACGCTTGTCGTCGAAGTCGATCACCTGGTTCGCGGTCACCGCGGGCAGCTTGACGAAAACGGGTGATGCTGCGAACGCTTCCGCCGACTTCGCGAACTGGAACACGATGTCCGCCGGATAGTCAGGGACCTGCTCCCAGCTGAGGTCGGCCCAGCCTTTGTCACCTCCCGGGCCGGTGAACTTCACGCCGAGTTCCTTCAGGTAGCCGAACTGAGCGAGTGCCGTTGTGCCTGCGTACAACTCGGAGCCGTCGCCGTTCAGAGCGAGCACTTCGATGTCGTCAACCTTGCCCGCAGCGGCTCGGATGCGCGCTGCCCCGGATTCGAATGCTTCCTTGCCCTCGCGCGCCGTTGCTGTGTCGGTCTCCGCCGAGAGCTTCGGCGAGTGAGGCGTATTCGCTCAACACGTCCGGCGTCGAAGAGCCGGAGAACTTGACACCGACAAACGGTGCAACATCGTTGACGGTCTTGCCCATCGGCTCGTCCCACCAAGTCCATCGGGTCGGGTCGTCGCTGTTTCCGTACCCGATGACCAGGTCTGGGTCCAGTGCCGCAAGAGCTTCCGCGCTGAGTTCACCTTCACGACCGACGACGGTCATCGTCGACTCGTCAGCGTGATCGGTGACGTCGGGTTCGCCGACGCCGTAACCGAAGATGCCGACCGGCCGAATGCCGTAGTCCCACAGCGCAGCAGCGGAGTACGCGTCGACGACGATCCGCTCCGGGGCGTGATCGAGGGTGACCGTGTTTCCGTATCCCGTTGTATAACTCCAGGACTGGTCCGTCGAACTGGCCTCGGTAGAAGTTGATGCGTCGCTGCTGCCGCAGCCGGTGAGTAGGAGTGCGGCAACGGCGGGTAATGCGGCGAAGCCTGCGAGCCTGCGAGTGATTTTCATGAGAACCTTCCGAACATGGCGAACTAAGCTAGGTAAGCCTAACCTGACATCTTGTTCGGGTGTCCTCAGGGTCAGTTGCTGCCCTGCCACATCTGAAGCCATTCGCTCCAGGATGGGGGAGTGGTCGACGGTTGAGGGCTTCCGTGACGAAGTCCGTCGAGCATGAACTCGAGATAGCGCGTGTGTATTTCGGTGGCGCGGACCCCCTCGATCGGTAGGGTCGGTCGTAGATGCACCGTCATGAGCATGACGTCTGCAGAAGTGAAGTCGGGCGGGACTTCGCCAGTATCGATGCAGATCTCGACCATCGATTGCAGCGCGGCCTCCAATTCTTCTGCGGCGCGGGTGACTTCGGTGTGTTCGGGCAACCTGCCGCCGAGGACGGGAATGAGGGGTCCCACCGATTCGGCAAGGTATCGCGAGAAGAACGTCTTCAGTACGGCTTCATCGGTGTCTGCGTTGCACACGCACTCTCGTGCCAGGGTGGCGAGGTGGTCGATCGCCCAGACGCGCAGCGATTGCGCCAGTTCCTCTTTGCCGCGGTAGCGGCGATAGATGCTGCCGACGCCTACCCCGGCCCGGGTGGCGATCGCCGATACCGGTGCATTCCAACCCTGTTCGGCGAAGATCTCGCGCGCTGCTCGCAGTACGGTGACGTCGTTGTCTGCGGCTTCTCGGGCGCGTCCGGGGAGGCTCGCATTCTCTTTCGCCATTCCCACAGGCTAGCAATGCATGGTTTACTCAATCGGAACGGAGTGTTCCGTTCCGATTGAAATCAAGATTGGAGGAAGGTGTCGATGACAACCTTGGCGGAGGCGCCCACGCGATCCGGGAGTCGGGTGATCGCCGCACTTGCGGGGGCGGTGCTCGTCTACTCGCTCATGCAGACCATGCTGGTGCCGGCGTTGCCGGTGTTGGGTGAGCATTTTGATACGTCCGTGGCGGTGACCGGCTGGATCCTGACGGCGTACCTGTTGGCGGCCGCGGTGATGGCTCCGATCGTCGGGGCGATGGGGGATCGATTCGGCGACAAGCGAGTCCTGGTGATCGTCCTGATCATCTTCGCTCTCGCGACATTTGCCGCGGCGGCCGCCCCGAATATCGGGGTGCTGCTTGTCGTTCGAGCTGTCCAGGGAGTGAGTATGGCAAGCTTCCCGCTCGCGATGGCAGTGCTGCGAAGAACGGTGGCCGGTCCGGAGTTGTCTTCTGGGATAGGTTGGCTCGCTGGGACTTTGGGAATCGGTGCCGGAAGTGCACTGGTGATCGGTGGTGTCATTCTCGAGTACCTCAGCTGGCAGTGGTTGTTCGTGATCACCGGGATCCTGATCGTGCTTGCATTGGTCGCAGTGGTGGCTGTGGTTCCGGGTTCGCATCGCCGGCCGGGTATGCCGACGGACTGGGCCGGTGCCGGCGCTCTGGCGTTCGGGTTGGTGAGCCTGCTCCTGGCGATCACCAAAGCCTCCGAGTGGGGAGTTCTGTCGCTCGGATTCTGGGGTCTGGTGGTTATCGCGTTCGTCTCGTTCGCAACTCTGATTGCCGTCGATTCCCGCCACGACGCTCCGATCGTCGACATGCGAGTTTTTCGGGACAAGCCGATGATGATCACCAGCGCACTGACCCTGGTGTTCGGGTTCGTGCCGTACATCTTCTACCTCTGCCTGCCGCGGATCCTCCAGGCGCCGGAAACCTCCACGTATGGAAGTGGATTCACCGTTGTGCAGACCGGGTTGGCCCTCTTGCCCGCCGCTGTCCTCGTCTTCCTCGGTGGCCGTCTGACGCCGGCTCTCGCGCGGCGATACGGGCCGCGAGTGCCGGCAGTCCTAGCGCTGGCACTCATGGCGACGGGCGCGGTCGGACTCGCGATCTGGCCGAGCTCGGTGGTTGCGATCGTGCTGTTCTTCTCCCTCGTCGGATTGGGGAACGGCGTGGGGTTCGCAGTCTGTGCTCTGCTGGTTGCTTCGATCGTCCCGCCATCGGAAATGGCAGCGGCCAGCGGTGTCAACAGTGTGATCAGAACCGTCGGTTCGGCGGTGGGCGCTCCGGTGACCACAGCGGTCCTGGCGATCGGAGTTTCCGGCGACTCGTTCGCGGTGGCGTTCGTGGTGGGCGCCGTCATCAGTGTTGTTGCATTTCTGCCGGCGATTGCACTTCCCGTGACGAGGGCTGCACAAACGGCTTGAGTTATTGTAGGCTCCCCTAATCGAGACAGCATGTAACTAAGGCAGGGAGAGATGATGCGGCAGCAGTGGGGCCTACGAGCCGTGGCACTCGCAGCGACGGCAACGACCCTTGTCGGTTGCTCGTCGGGCAGCGATGACGCGGATGCATCGGAAGTAGGCGGGTCGTCGGCCGTGCCTGCACCACAAAAATTGCTCGCACTGGACGAATTTGCAGCACTCAACGCGCTCACGCTCGGGGTCAAGCCCGATACGGTCTTCGCCACCCTGCAATCACAGGCGGCGAAGGAGATCTTGCAGAGCGAGGGTATCGAGGTCATCGACAAACCGACGTTCTTCCAGTCACCCGACGTGGAACAGATCGCGGCCGTCGATCCGGACAGGATCCTTCTCAGTGACGTCGGCTCGTTGACCTCGATCACCGCGCAGGCCAATGAGATTGCGCCGACGACGGTGCTCGCCTATGCGGCGCCGTGGCGCGAGGTTCTCGATACTGCTGCCATTGCACTGGGCCGGGAGTCCGAGGCTCGGCAGATCGTCTCGACGCTCGAGGAGAAATTCGCAGAGGTGTCCGGAAGGGTCGAGGAGCAGCCACAAACCTTGTCCGTGTTGGTCGGATATTCGGGCGGCATCTACACCGTCATCCCGCAGTCGCCGATGTCCTCGATCATCGGAGAAGCAGGGTTCGGGCGCCCCCAAGCCGAACTCGAAGCGAAGGTCGGCCCCAACACGGGGGTTGCCACGTCCTCCGTTTCGGGCGAGGCGGTCGGGCAACACGCAGCGGACGCGATGATCGTGACGTCGGGAAACATCTACGACGGCGCCCTTGTTCACGCAAATCCGCTGTTCAACGAGGTTGCCGCCGTGCAGGCCGGACGCACCGCGGACGTGAGCGGTGAACTCTGGTTCGGCAGTTATCCCTTCGCGGTCTACTGGATCCTCGAAGATCTCGAGGCACTTGCCGATCGCACTCTCACCGGCGCGGAACTCCAGGGCCGTATCGCATCCGACGCCGACGCAGTCACCCGATGGAAGGCGTTCTCGAAATGACGACAACACAGGAAAAGTCAGCAGACGTTCCACCCGAGGAGGCAAACGCGCCGCATGGATCTGCGGCCGAAGCCTCACAGGCCAAGGCTGAAGCGGCGGCGCACAAGAGCGCGTTACGCGAACTCCTTGCGCCAGTTCGGACACGGACGACCATCGCGATGGTGATGCAGGTGATTGCCGCGGTTGCTGCCGTCGTCCCGTACGTTGCCATCGCCGAACTGGGCAAGACGCTGATCGTGGGCGGCGACATCGACTCGTCTCGCGTCTGGACGATCGTGTGGGTGGTCGTCTTCGGCCTGGGTGTGCGTGCGTTCTTCGGTGGCGGCGCGTTGATCGTGACGCACTTCGCCGATGTGAATCTCCAAGCTGTGCTTCGACGCCGAATCGCAGCGACGCTCGGTCGACTTCCTCTGGGCTGGTTCACCTCCCACTCGTCCGGAACCGTGCGCAAAGCTGCGCAGAACGACATCTCCGATCTCCACTACCTGGTTGCGCACAGCGCCGTCGAGACCACCGGAGCCATCGCGGTGCCGCTCGTCGGACTCGGCTACGTGATTTCGATCGACTGGCGTCTGGGTTTGGTCGCGATTGCCACGCTCCCGATCTACATGATCGCCTATGCGTCGATGACCAAGGACATGGCCGTCAAGATGAGCCGGATGAATGAGGGCATCGCGGCCATCAGCAATACGATCGTCGAGTTCGTCACCGGCATCGCAGTGGTCAAGACTTTCGGTCAGGACAAGCAGTCACATTCTCGATACCGTGATGCCGCCAAGGCTTTTGCCGTTTCTTACGAGGGTTGGGTTCGCCCGATGCTTCGGACCGAGGCGCTGGCCTCGATTGCCTTGAGCGCGCCGGTAGTGCTGGTGGTGAACCTTGGTCTCGGCTCGTGGTTCGTCCACTCCGGGTGGGTGTCACCCATCGACGTCCTGACCAGTTCTCTGGTAGCGATGGTGATTCCGGTATCGGTGACGACCATCGGTTTCGGCATGCAGGCCCGCCGTGAGGCTGCCGCCGCTGCGGCGCGGCTGATCGCTCTGTTCGCAACCGACGCACTGCCGGAAACCGATGATCCGAAAAAGCCCGCGGGGAACGAAGTTCGATTTTCCGGAGTCTCTTTCGCTTACGACGACGGGGCCGACGTTCTGTCCGGCATCGATCTGACGCTGCCGGAGGGCACGGTGACGGCGTTGGTCGGACCTTCAGGTTCGGGTAAGTCGACACTGGCGACGCTCGTTCCCCGATTCCATGACGTGCGTACCGGATCCGTGGCCATCGGTGGTGTCGACGTCCGGGACGTCGCCACCGACGAGCTGTACCGCCACGTCGGATTCGTTCTGCAGGACGTGCAGTTGGTCGAAGCAACTGTTCTCGACAACATTCGGCTTGCCCGCCCTCAGGCGTCGCAGGCCGAGGTGAAGGCTGCCGCCGCAGCCGCGCAGATCGACACCCGAATCGAAGCCCTCCCGAGAGGGTACGACTCTGTGGTCGGGGTCGACGCCAGGTTCTCGGGCGGTGAGGCTCAACGAGTCTCCATCGCGCGGGCGATTCTCGCGGACACTCCCGTTCTCGTGCTCGACGAGGCGACCGCGTTTGCGGACCCGGAGTCCGAAGCCGATATCCAGGAAGCATTGTCGCGTTTGACGGTGGGGCGCACCGTGCTGGTGATCGCGCACCGGTTGGCTTCGATCGTGAGTGCCGATCAGATCGTGGTCCTCGACGCCGGGCGGATCGTGGAGAAGGGCACGCACGATCAGCTGGTGGCGAATGGTTCGACGTATGCCCGGATGTGGGCGAGCCACAGTCGAGCCGACTCGATCGAACACAGTCGAGCCGACAGCATCGCAGGTACGTCTGACGCAGCAGGAAAGGCCAACTCATGATTCGCGACCTCTTCCGGATCCTCGGCCCGCAGAATCAGGGACGCTATCGAGAGTTCCTGGTGTGGGCTGTGTTGTACGGCGTGATGCAGGGTTTGGCAGTGGCATTGCTGGTGCCGACCGTGCGGGCACTGTTCGAGCAGGACTGGGGAAGTTTCGTTCGGTGGCTCGCCGCCATGGCTGTGTGCGCGGTGATCAGTTCGATTGCGCATTACCTGCAGGCCATCAAGGGATTCGAGTCGGCGCTCACCTTGCTGCGGACGATGCATCTGCGCCTCGGTGATCACCTCGTCACGCTCCCGCTCGGTTGGTTCGGTGCCGGCCGACTCGGCCAGGTATCGCAGGTCGCCAGCAAGGGCACCATTTCGGTGATGGGGGCGGCCGCGCATTTGATGACACCGATCATCTCCGGAATCGCCAGCCCGGCAACCATTGTCGTGTGCATGCTGTTCTTCGACTGGCGGCTCGGGCTCGCCCTGGTGGTCGGCGTTCCGATTCTGTTCGCAGCAGCACGCTTTGCCTCGGCGATGACCGCCAAGGCTGACGATCAGGCCCATGCCGCGGCGGTCGAATCGAACAATCGGGTGCTCGAATACGCGCGTTGCCAACCGGTCCTGCGTGCTTTCGGACGCACCCACGGGGTCTACGAACCGCTCGACGACGCGATCGAAGCTCAGCACACCGCGGGTCGTTCACAACTGTGGTTCGTGGTGATCGGTTCCGTGGTAAATGGGATCGCCCTGCAGTTCGTGTTCTCGGCCGTGATCATCCTGGGTGCGTTCCTCGCGCTCGGCGGCGACATCGATCCGGTCACCTTGATCGCGCTACTCGGGCTCACCGCACGGTTCATTCAACCGCTGGGTGAGATCGGCGAGTTCGGCGGTGCAATCAGAATGGCACGCAACGAAATCCGTCGGATGTCCGTGATCCTCGAAGTGGAACCACTGGTCGAACCCGAAACCAGCGGACTGGCGACGGGGGAGACGGCAGTGCAGTTCGACGCCGTCGACTTCGGTTACGCCGACGGTGGGCAGGTTCTGCGGAACATCTCCTTCGACGTGCCGCGGAAGTCACTGACGGCGTTGGTCGGTCCGTCGGGTTCTGGCAAAACCACCGTCACCCGGCTGATCTCGCGCTTCTACGACGTCGACTCCGGGGTGGTGCGCGTCGGCGGCGTCGACGTGCGTGACCTCACGAGTGCCGATCTTATGGCGCAGTTGTCCCTGGTCTTCCAGGACGTGTATCTCTTCGACGACACGTTGATCGCGAACATCCGCCTCGGCCGCCCCGAAGCCACGGACGAGGAAGTCTTCGACGTCGCTCGGATCGCCGGCGTCGCGGAAATCGTCGAGCGACTTCCGCGGGGTTGGGACACCCGCGTCGGTGAGGGCGGGACGGCACTGTCCGGTGGAGAGCGGCAGCGAGTCTCCATTGCGCGTGCACTCCTCAAGCGTGCACCGATCGTGCTGCTCGACGAGGCGACGGCCGCGCTCGATCCCGAGAACGAGGCCCACGTTCAGCGCGCGATGCAGGAACTCGCCAGTGAAAGCACACTGCTCGTGATTGCTCACAAACTGTCGACCGTCGTGGCCGCAGACCAGATCATCGTGCTCGGTGACGACGGATCAATCGTCGAAGTGGGAACTCACGAAGTTCTCCTTGCCACCGGTGGGAGCTACGCCGCGTTCTGGAATCAGCGCCACCGTGCGTCGGGATGGCGGTTGGTAGCAGGCTGAGCAGGTGGCAGGCTGAGGAGAATGCAGACCGGAAAGAAAACAGGGCGGCCGCCGACGTTGTCGAGACTGGACATCGTCGAGGCTGCCCTGGCTGGTGATCTGAGCGAATTGACCATGCCGAATGTGGCAAAGCGTCTGGGCGTCAGTCATTCTGCTCTTTATCGCTACTTCGCCGACCGTGAAGCGCTGCTGCGGGCCTGCTCGGATCACGTTGTGCGTCAGACTGTGTGGCCGGACACGGATCGTCCGTGGCGTGAATTTCTCAAGGACCTCTGCGACGTTCTGTGGTCTTCGTTCGAGCGTCATCCTGGTCTTGCCCAGGTAGGTCTCGCTGTTCCGGGCACGCCGCCGGCGTTAATCGAGATCGTGGAGAAACTGGTCGGTTCGTTGACTGCGCAAGGCTTCACACCACACGACGCGGTACTGGCGGTGGACTTCATCTCCGAGGTGACGATGACTCAGTTCGCGATGATGGCGGCACTGGACAAGACCGTCAGTTCCGCGGATTCGCGTTCTGCACGCCAGGCGTATCAGGAGAGTTGGAATGCGTCGGAGTCGTTGATCGAGGGGATCGGCGACGAATCGACGTGGCACGGACGAGGTTGGTTGGACGAGAAGATCACGATCATGCTCGACGGCCTGGAAAGGCGTGTTATCGGCTGACATTTCTACTAGCTTTGAGAGTAATGCCCGTTTACGCGTGATACAGGCTAATGTGCACACATAGGACGGGTGGTTGCTGCACCGGGAGGCGGGGATCATGGATCTCGAAGCGATTGTTCTCATCCAAAGACTCAAGTACCGATACGCACGCGCCTTGGACACGAAATCGTGGGTCGAATTCGCCGACACTCTGACCGTCGACGCCACCGCGATCTACGGAGAGCAACTCAGTTTCGATTCCCGAGATTCATTCGTCTCCTTCCTCGAGAACACCCTCGGCTCGCACATCATCACCGAACATCAATGTGGGCAACCCGAGATCGACGTCGACGGAGACACCGCAACCGGGATCTGGTGCCTTGCGGACACGGTGGTCATCCCCGAAGACGGCATGCTGCTTCGTGGATCGGCTTTCTATCACGACAGATACACCCGCTGCAGCGACGGTGAATGGCGAATCTCCCACACGAGCTACGAGCGCACCTGGGAATCCGTGGTGGCGCTCGCCGACATGCCGAGTTTTCGATTGACGTCCAACAAGTGGGCACTGCTGCAGCAACCCTCGTTCGGTGACTCGATCGTTCGCAACGTCTCCTGAAGCCGCCCGCGATTAGAGTCGGCTCATGGTTGACGCAGATTTCTCGCTGCCGGACGTCCGGGCATGGATTCGCGGTATTCCCGCACTGACCGGAACTCCGCCGCCCGCGCCTGAACGTTTTCCGGAGAACCCAGGAGAGTTGTTCCTCGACTGGCTCTGTGCGGCCGTGGCCTTCGGGGTCGTCGAGCCACACGTGTGTGCGCTCTCGACCGTGGACGGCGACGGTATGCCTGATTCGCGCTTCCTCATCCTCAAGGACGTGACCGAGGGTGGGTTCTGGTTCTCCGGTTCGGCTACATCGCCGAAAGGTATTGAGCTGAAAGAAAATCCGCGGGCATCGTTGGCGTTCTACTGGCGTGAGACGGGCCAGCAGGTCCGGATTCGCGGATTGGTTCGTGAGGGCGACGACGCACTTCGGCGCCGAGACTTCGTCGAACGCTCCGTCACGGCGAGAGCGGTGGCGACGGCAAGTAAGCAGAGTCAGGTGCTCGAAGACGTCGACGCGTACGACACGTCGGTGGCCGCTGCGGAAGCAAGAATCGGCGACGACCCAGGGTTCGTGTCGAAGGACTGGCGTGCGTGGTGCCTCGAACCGGAGTCTGTCGAGTTCTGGCAGGCAGACTCCGGGCGTCGGCATCAGCGGTGGTTGTACCGGCGTGGCTCGAACCGAGCATGGACACGCGCAGTGCTGTGGCCCTGAAGAACAGCTGGGCCGAGCTCAGCTGGCGCTGATTTCCGGCGACACGAGGTTGACGACGATCGACTGTCCGCCGAGCTTGGCGTGGATTTCTGGGTGTTCGAACCCCGAGGACAACAGGTAGCTGCCGAGCATCGTGAGCAACTCGTCCAGATCCATCGTGGGATCGGAGGAATGGGTGCTCGAGGGTGAGGCCTGATTCGCGATCAGTTCGGTGTGGGTGAGACGCCCGGCCACTCGAACGGCGGCTACGCCCATCGCGTCGCGCCGTACGACGGTGCGACTCCGAGTCTCGAGTGTCCTCGATGATTCGCGTGTTGAAGCTGGCACTGAAAGGTCCTCTCCGCTGCTGTGTGCGGCCGTGGTTCGGGTGGGAAGCGGAAACGTGAAGGCATCCGATTGCTTGGGTGCGGTCGACAGAAAATCCGCTGTGGCGGTGGCGCTGCCGGAACCGTTGCCAGTGGAAACATTGCTCGCGGAACCGTTACCCGCGGAACCGTTACTCGCGGAACCGTTACTCGCGGAACTACTGGCTCTCGATCCGTTTCCGGAACCGTTGGGACCCGTTATTCCGTGAGAATTCTTGTCTTCCATTGTTTCGCTCCTGATGCCCGTAAACAGACCGCTGGTTTGCTTAATCGACGCAAACATACCAGGAGTTCGTTTACGGTCGCACCCCTTGTGGAGTTCGACGTTGAATGCGCAGCCACATCGCGAAACCCCACAGTACGAAGAATGCGTAGACCAGATAGAGGATCGCCGACGGGTAATACCCGGCCCGGAAAAGAAGGGGAACACCGACGGCGTCGACGCCGATCCAGATGAGCCAGAACTCAGTCCAGCCGCGTGCCATGCCGTACGTCGCGAGGATGGATCCGGTGAAAATCCAGGCCTCCGCCCATGCCCCGTACGAGCCGAGAAGGTCGAAGATCCAGGCGAAAGCGATTGTGCCGCTTGCCATGACGGCGATCATGGCGACGCGCTCGCGAGTGGTCGCCCAGTGCGGCAGGACTGCGCGACCGGAGTCGCGAGCCCCACGTCGCCACTGAGTCCATCCGTAGACGCTGACGGTGATGAACAACAACTGACGGCCGGCTTGGCCGTAGAGATTGAGCTCTTGCGGCGTGTGGAAAAGCGCGCCCATGAACACCGTGAACAACAAGGCATTTCCGGCTATACCGACAGGCCACGCCCATACCGAGCGTCGTGCTCCGGCGATGGCGGAGCCTATTCCGAACGCGTTTCCGATGATCTCTCGCCAGAGAATCGTGGCGCTGCCGATGTGCAGTTCGGCGTCGAACAGCGCCTCGATCAGACTCATCAGTCCGCGGCAGCGACGAGGGGTTCGAGCGTCAGATCCGGAAGTTCCTTCTGGATGTACTGCAGGCGCCACTTGTCGCTGACAAGAGCGAGCAGAACACCGTCGGATCGGGTGAAGACCTCCACACCGCGCTGACGGTTCAGTTCGACCTCGGACGCGGCGTCGGTACGACGGGCCAATGCATAGCCGAGGGGTTCCATCTTGGCCTCGACGTTGAACTCGGCCTTCATACGCGCTGCGACAACTTCGAACTGCATCGGGCCGACGGCCGCCATGACAGGGGAGGCGTCGCCGCGGATGTCATTGCGAAGAATCTGGACGACGCCCTCGGAGTCGAGTTGGTCGACAGCGCGGCGGAACTGCTTGTACTTGCCTGCGCTTTCGGCGCGCAGGATCGAAAAGTGTTCCGGCGCGAACGACGGGATCGGCGGGAACTCCACCTTCTTCTCGGTGTACAGCGTGTGGCCGGGCGCGAGGGCGGTGGCGTTGACGAGACCGACGACGTCGCCGGGAAACGCGGACTCGACAGTGGAACGTTCGCGGCCGAACACCGTCTGCGCGTACTTGGTCGTGAAGGGTTTGCCGGTTTGGGCGTGCGTGACGACCATGCCGCGCTCGAACACGCCGGAGACGATGCGCATGAATGCCAGACGGTCACGGTGCGCGGTGTCCATACCGGCCTGCACCTTGAAGACGACCGCACTGAACGGATCGGTGACCTCGCGCGGCTTGCCGCTCAGGTCTTCGCGGCCTCGCGGCGGCGGCGCCAATTCGACGAGGGTGTCGAGGATCTGGCGGACACCGAAGTTGAGCATCGCGGACGCGAAGATCACCGGGGACGTCTGACCGGCGAGGAACATTTCCTGATCGTGGTCCTGGCCGGTAGCGGAGAGCAGTTCACTCTCCTCGGCCGCGGTCTCCCACTCGGAGCCTTCCTTGGCGAGTGCGGCTTCGGCGTCCATGACCTCTTCGGGGGCGATCTTCGCGCCGCCGGCGGTACGGGTGAAGCGGACGTACTCGCGAGCCTCACCGTCTTCGCCGCGACGCAGCAGTCCGCGGAAGTCGCCGGCGATGCCGACGGGCCAGTACAGGGGAGTGGGTGTGAGGCCGATCCGCTCGCTGATCTCGTCGAGCAGTTCGAGCGGAGTCTGGCCGGGGCGGTCCCACTTGTTGATGACCGTGATGACCGGAATACCGCGGTGACGACACACCTGGAACAGCTTGAGCGTCTGCGGTTCGAGACCCTTGGCAGCGTCGATGAGCATGACGGCTGCGTCGACCGCGGTCAGGACGCGGTACGTGTCCTCGGAGAAGTCGGAGTGACCGGGGGTGTCGACGAGGTTGATGACGTTGATCTGCTCGTCCGGGGTCTCGGACGAGTGGTAGTTGAACTGCAGTGCGGTGGAACTGACGGAGATGCCGCGGGCCTTCTCCATTTCCATCCAGTCCGAGACCGTCGACTTGCGGCCGGCTTTGCCGTGGACGGCACCTGCCTCGGAGATCTTCTTCGCGTGCAGTGCCAGCGCTTCGGTGAGCGTCGACTTACCGGCGTCAGGATGCGAGATGACGGCGAAGGTGCGGCGACGCTCCGCCTCGGCTGACAAACCCTTGGTGGTCGTCGTGACCGCAACCGACCCGCTCTCGGTGGAATCGGGGCCTTCGGTGTCGGACTGGACAGTCGAGTCGGAAGGGACGGTCGAGTCGGACGGGGTAGTCAACGAAGAACCTCTCGAAGTGGGCGTCAGTGCCGGCGACGTGCCGGTGCGCGGACAGGTGGAGAGTGCGGCAGCACAACAGAGAAAGGATACTCGCAGACCACGATGCAATAACCACTGCGGCGTAACACTCGGCGAACGATCGCTGATTATCCAAGTATGTGTGTGTTCGAACACACAGCCATTTGTGTCCTGCGAAGAGTTGCACTGATCGAAGAGTGACACTGACCGAGGAGTTGCGTTGAGCAAGTTCACCGAAGAGATGTATGCGACCGCCGCAGTCACCGACCGCGGCCTGGTGACGGGAGAGCCCGACAACGCTTTCCGTCAGACCTGGGGCGACATCCACCAGGAGGCGCGGCGCATGGCCGGCGGCCTGGCCGAGGTCGGTATCGACCGTGGCGTTGCGATCGGCATTCTCGCTGGACAGCCCGTCGACATCGCGCCTGCCTGCCAGGCGACGTGGATGCGCGGTGCGTCGGTGACGATGCTGCATCAGCCGACCCCCCGAACGGATCTGGGTGTCTGGGCTCAGGACACCGAGACGGTGATCGACATGATCTCGGCAAAAGCCGTGATTCTGGGCGCGCCCTTCGATGCGGCCAAGCCGCTACTCGAAGAGCGTGGCATCACCGTCGTGACGGTGGACGAGCTTCGTGGCGGAGTGTCGATCGATCCCGTGGAGACGGTCGAATCGGATATCGCACTCCAGCAGTTGACGTCCGGTTCCACCGGTTCGCCCAAGGCCGTGCAGATCACGCACGAGAACTTCTACACAAACGCATACGCGATGATCAACCGCATCAAGTTCTCCATCGAAGACGACGTGATGGTGAGCTGGCTTCCGCTGTTCCACGACATGGGCATGGTCGGGTTCTTGACGGTTCCGATGCAGGTGGGCGCCGAGGTCATCAGCATCACGCCGATGGATTTCCTCCGCACTCCGGTGCTGTGGGCGGAACTGATGGGCAAGTACGGCGGAACTGTCACGGCCGCACCGAACTTCGCATACTCCCTCTTGGCGCGTCGACTCGCACAGGCAGAGGACGGGGCGGTCGACCTGTCCAGCGTCCGATACATGTGGAACGGTGCCGAGCCGGTGGATCCCGACACGATGGATGCCCTCGCCGCGGCCGGCGCGCGTTTCGGTTTGAACCCGACAGCGCTGGCTCCCGTGTACGGAATGGCGGAAACCACCCTGGCGGTGTCGATTCCGGATCCCGATCAGGGGCAGGTTCTCGACTACGTCGATCCCGATTTCCTCGAGTCGATGTCCCGCGCGGTGCCGTCCAATCGCCCCAATGCGCGCGCCCTTGCGACGCTCGGAAAGATGGTGCCTGACCTCGAGGGACGCATCGTCGACCGTGACGGCCAGGTGCTCCCGGCCCGAGGCGTCGGAATCATCGAGGTTCGCGGCAAGGCAGTCACCCCCGGATATGTCACAGTCGACGGACACAAGCCGGCCCAGGACGCCGACGGTTGGCTAGACACCGGTGACGTCGGTTATTTCACCGAAGAAGGCCTGGTTGTGGTGTGCGGGCGAGTCAAGGACGTCATCATCATGGGCGGCCGGAACGTGTATCCGACCGACATCGAGCGGGCGGCCGGAAGCGTTGCCGGTGTGCGCCCGGGAAATGCAGTCGCCATTCGCCTGGATGCCGGCCAGAAGCGTGAGAGCTTTGCCGTCGCGGTCGAGACCAACGCTTTCGAGGATCCGGAAGAGGTCAAGCGCATCGAGCGCGAAGTGGTCCACGCCGTGGTCGCCGACGTCGGCGTGCGCCCTCGTGCCGTTGCGGTCCTTGGTCCCGGCAGTATCCCGAAGACGTCGTCGGGAAAGCTTCGCCGCGCCAATTCAGCTGCCCTGCTGGGTAACTGATTGTCAGTGCAGACGGTTCTGTGCTGCCTCGAGCCCGAGTTCGAGCAGTAGTTCCACTGCATCCGCAGCTTCTTCGCACACGAGATCGAGTTCTTTTCGCTCCGTGGACGAGAACGGCTTGAGAACGTAGTCCGCCGGGTCCATGCGGCCCGGCGGGCGACCGATCCCGACGCGCGTGCGCAGGTAGTCCTTGGTGGTCAACGAATTCGAAATGGACCGCAGCCCGTTGTGGCCGCCTTCGCCGCCGCCGAGTTTGAGCCTGATGGTCCCGAAATCGAGATCCAGTTCGTCGTGGACGACGATGATGTTCGCGGCATCGACCGAGAAGAATCGTGCGAGACCGGCGACCGCGCCGCCCGAGAGATTCATGTACGAGCGCGGCTTTCCGAGGATCACGCGTCGGCCGGCGAGGCGACCTTCGACGATCTCGGCGCCACTCTTCTTGTGTACGTTGAACTTTCCGCCCATGCGTCCGGCAAGGGTGCCCGCGACCATGAAGCCGACGTTGTGCCGGGTCTTCTCGTACTGCGGGCCGGGGTTACCCAGGCCGATGACGAGGGCGGTATCTGTGCTCAACGGACGCTACTTTCTGACTTGTTCTTTTTTCCTGCTACGCGCGAACGGCGCGTCACTCCGAATCGGAATGACGCGCCGCGCGCAGTGAGTTCTGTAGGAACCGAGAGGATCAGGCCTCTTCTGCAGCCTCGTCGGCGGCGGGAGCTTCTGCGCCCTCTTCGAGGTCAGCCTCGGTCGGTGCAGCAACGACGTTGACGATCAGGGTGTCAGCGTCAGCCTGCAGGACGGAGCCGGTGGGCAGTTCGAGCTGGCTTGCGAGGATCTGGGTGCCGATTTCGAGGCCCTCGACCGAAACCTCGATCTGCTCGGGGATGTGGAGGGCGTCTGCCTCGATGGAGATGGTGGATGCATCCTGCGCGACCATGGTGCCTGCAGCAGCGTCACCGACGACTACGACGTGAACGTCGATGGTGACCTTCTCGCCCTTCTTGATGACGAGGAGGTCAGCGTGCTCGATGTAGCTGCGGATGGGGTGCACGACGACCGACTTGGTCAGTGCAACCTGCTCCGTGCCCTCGATGTCGAGGGTGAGGATGGCGTTGGTGCCCTGTGCGCGGAGGATGCGAGCGAAGTCGCGAGCCGGCACGTTGAGGTGGCGGGGATCTTCGCCGTGGCCGTACAGAACCGTGGGGACCTGGCCGTCGCGACGTGCGCGGCGAGCTGCGCCCTTGCCGAATTCGGTGCGGACGACGGCGACGAGGTTGTTTTCTTCAGACATGATGAAACGGCTCCTACAACTCACGGGGTTCGTGCTCGGTTTACTGACGTGTGGTTTTGCCTGCGGCAAGGCGGACAGGCGCGCACACGGCCAGGAGCGAAACGCTCGAGCTGAGCCGTAGCCGCGTCGATCACGGTAAACCTGCAACGTGTGGAACTGCTGCGATTCACCCTCGCCGAGACAACTTTGGATACGTTACCGGAGTTTGCTCCTCGCCGCTAATCGCAGGTGGCGGCGACCTGGCCGTGTGGACGTGGTTCGCGTCACATCGAAAGCGGTAGCCTGACGGAGTGACCACCGTGGGAAACGCTCCCGAAGGCAGTCGGCTCGGTGCCGTCGTGCCGGGTACCGATCTGTCGCAGCATGCTCGCCTTCTCAGTCGGGTGCACGACGCAGTCCTCTCCGGGCAGGAACCACCGGCACAGCCGCGGACCGTCGTGGCACGGTCGTGGTCGAGAGTGGCCGCGGGCGGGCTCACGCCGGATCACTGCGGCGCATCTACTGTCGCTGATTTCTCCGAGTTGGAGTCGAGGCGTTCGCGTACCGCACTGCGCGCGGTTCTGCCCGAGTTGCGAACCACGCTGACCGAGGTGGCCGAGGACGCAAACTTCATCGTGGTCGTTGCCGATGCCGATGGTGTCCTGCTCTGGCGCGAGGGCGCGAAGGCAGTCAAGCGTGCGGCGGACGCACTCGGATTCGCCGAAGGTGCGCGCTGGTCGGAGCAGTCGGTCGGTACCAACGCTATAGGTACGGCGCTGATCGAAGATTCTGCGGTGCAACTCTTCTCGGCCGAGCACTATGCGCCGACGCACCACAATTGGTCGTGTACCGGTTCACCCGTGCACGATCCGCGGACGGGCGAGATCCTGGGAGTTGTCGATATCAGTGGGTCCGCAGCCTCGGTGCATCCCACCACCGTTGCGTTGGTCCGCACCGCGGTTCGCCTCGCGGAGGCGACGCTCTGGCGCGAGCACGCAGCTCAGCTCGAGCGTCTGCGCTCGCGGGCAGCACCGTTGTTCGCGGCCGGGACGGGTCCGGCATTGGTGGTCGACGAGTTCGGTTGGGTGGCCGGCGCCAGCGGGATAGCCGCGCCCGACCGCGTGGCTGCGCCGAGCGCGGGAAAGCCCGTCATCGTGCCGGGGCTGGGGATGTGTCTGCCCGAGCCCCTCGGGGACGGCTGGCTGTTGCGCACCGGCGTCGGCGGGCCGGTGATCGAGCTGGAGCTGTCCCTCGGCGCATCGCCGCAGGTGACGGTGCGTGGTGACGCCAACTGGACGCGAGCGCTCTCGCCGCGGCACGCTCAGATCTTGAGGGCCCTGGCAGCCGTCGGTTCGGCGGGCGTGGATGCCGCCGGCCTGAGCGAAGTGCTCTTCGGTGATCGCGAGCACGTGGTGGCAGTGCGCGCCGAGGTATCCAGACTGCGAAAACACCTCGGCGCGGTCCTGCAGACTCAGCCGTACCGCTTTGCCGACGGCGTGCGGGTCGTGGTGATCTAGCGCGCCGCGCTGATTCCGGCACGTCGTCCGAAGAAGCTGCCGTCGCCGAGGCTGGTTCCGCTGGCGTAACCACCTGCGCACACACCGGACGTGCACCGGCCCGCCGCGAACAATCCGGGAATCGGCTCACCGGAGACGTGCAGGACCTCGGAGTCGACGGTGGTCTTCAACCCGCCGAGGGTAAATCCGCCGGTGCGTCCGCGCAGATCGATTGCCGCGAACGGGCCGACGATCGGCTTCACCCACTCGGACTTCTTCCCCAGCACCGGATCCGACCCTTCAACCGCGTGCCGGTTGTAGAGGTCGACGGTCGATTGCAGAGATCCGGCGGGCAACCCCATCTCGGCTTCGAGTTCCTCGACGGTTTCCGCCACCCAGGTCGGCTGCGCCCGCAACTGCGCACTGGACGATTCGGCATTCACGCCTTCCTCGTATGCAGCTTCGTCGATGACGAGGAATGCCTGGTTGTCCTGCTGGAACAGCGTTGCCTGGCCGATGCGGCCGGGGTAGGTGTCCTCGGGGATGTATCGCTGACCGCGGCCGTTGACAAGAATGCCGCGCACCATCAACTGCGGGTCGCAGAAGAACGCGACCTCGGTGGCGTCCATGTGCGCGGTGTCGGCGCCCAGCGCCTGACCGATCTGGATTGCGCGGCCGTCGTGCGCCTCGATGGAGGCCGCCGGGTGGCCGAAGATACGCGGTGCGTTCGAGCGCACCATCTCGTTGTTGTACGCGAAGCTGCCCATCGCCAGCACGACGCCCTTGCGTGCGCGAATCGCGACGTCTTTGCCGTAACGCTTGGCGACTACGCCGACAACTCGATCGCCGTCCACCACCAGAGTCTGGACGCGCAGATCGTATTCTGCTCGGACACCGAGCTTTTCGGCCGTCTCGACGAGCGGCTTCATCAGCATGTAGCCGCCGCCCCGCTCACCGGTGTTCTTCTCGGACATCTGCGGAACGTGTCCGCGGGGCGCGGGATCGACGAGGGTGTTGAACGGTGCGGAGTTCTCGCCGCCCGAGTACATCAGGCCGTCGTCGTACGGCGGTTCCCAGCCGGGCTGACCCCAGAAGGACTCCTTGAACGGGACGCCGGCATCGACGAGCCAGTTGTAGTGGTCGACACTGCCCTCGCAATACGCGTCGATTTTCGCGTCGTCGGTTCCGGGGCCGAGCGCTGCCTTCATGAACGTCTTCATGTTCTCGACCGAATCCTCGAACCCACACGCCTTCTGTAGCGGCGTTCCACCGCCCAGATAGATGAAGCCACCCGCCAGCGAAGCTGCTCCGCCCCAGCCACCCGTCCGCTCCAGGACGAGGACCTCGGCGCCGGACCGCGCTGCTTCGATCGCAGCGGTGACGCCGGCGATGCCGTATCCCGCGACGACGACGTCGGCCTCGTAGTCCCAGGTGGTGATGTCGGCAGCTGAGATCGGTTTGACGGTGGGGTCGGCCATGCGAAGCGTCCTCTCGGAATGCGAAACTACTGGTCGCCACACAGTCGCAGCTTCGACCTCCGCAGATGAGGCATGGTCCCGGTCAACGGGAGGTTTGCACACTCCTGACCGCACCCAGAAATGTGTCCAGGTCGGCTTCGTCGACGAAGTAGTGCGGCGATGCCCGAACCACGGCGTCGAGCCCGCGGGCATCCATGTCGAGGAGCGTGGACCCGCGACCGCTGACGGTGACGGTGATGTTCTGTGCTGCAAGCTGATCCCGAATCAGGTGTTCGGAAATACCGTCGACGGTAAAGGAAACGATGCCGCTCAGATGGGTTCCTCGATCGCGGACTTCGACTCCGGAAATCGCTGCCAGACCTTCCCTCAATGCGCAGGCTCGGGATTCGATCTGCTCCCACACCGTGTCGGTGCCGATCGAGAGCAGATAGTCGGCGGCGACGCCGAGACCCAGGCGCGCAGCGACACTCGTTTCCCAGAGTTCGAATCGTGTTGCGTCCGGCGCAGGGACGAAGCTGTTCTCGCTGGTCCATTCCGCTCCGTGCAGGTCCATTGCAGCGGGTTCGAGCGCGTCGACGAGTCCGGGGCGGACGTACAGGAATCCGGTTCCGCGTGGCCCGCGGAGCCACTTGCGGCCGGTGGCGCTGAGCGCGTCGACGCCGAGTTCGGTGACGTCGATGGGCAACTGGCCGACGGACTGGCACGCGTCGAGCAGGACGAGAGAGCCGTGGGCTCTGGCCAATTCGACTACCTCACGGACCGGGTTGATCAAGCCGCCGTTGGTGGGGACGTGTACGACGGAGACGAGTCGAACCCGATCGTCGAGCATGTTCTCGAGTGCCTCGAGGTCGATGCATCCGTACTGATCACTCGGAATGACCTCGATGCCGGCGCCGGTGGAACGCGCCCGCCCCAGAGCGGCGATTGCGTTGCTCGCGTACTCGACTCCGCTGATCAGGATTCGATCACCAGGTCCGAGTGGAACGGCAGCGTAGAAGTCGTTCCACGCGCGGGTTGCACTGTCCGTCAACGCGATATCGGTTGCCTGGGCGCCGATGACGCGGGCGAGTGAATGCGGAACAGCAGCCAGTGCGCCGCTCTGGCGAGCAGCGGCGACGTACCCGCCGACGTCGGCTTCACGTCGCAGGTGCTCGATCATGGTGGTCAGCACTGGCTCGGGCGGGAGCGAGGATCCCGCGCTGTCGAGGAACACCTTGTCGAGGCATCCGGGAGTGTCGCGGCGGATCGTGTCGAGATCGAACATGGCACCTTCCGTTCATGTCGGTGTGGTTCAAACTACCTGTGAACGAAGCTGTCCCGATGGAGCGAAGACTGGGCACGGCCGACGCCGTGGTGATCGGCCTCGGCGCGATGATCGGCGCCGGAGTCTTCGTGGTGTTCGCGCCCGCTGCCGCAGTAGCGGGTACCGGGTTGCTGCTCGGCCTGGCGATCGCAGCGTTCGTCGCCTACTGCAATGCGACGTCGTCGGCGCAGCTTGCGGCCAGATACCCCACGTCAGGTGGGACCTACGTCTACGGACGTGAGCAGCTCGGACCCTGGTGGGGGTTTGCCGCAGGCTGGTCGTTCGTGATCGGGAAGATCGCGAGTTGCGCGGCAATGGCTCTGACCTTCGCGACGTACGTCGCTCCTGCGGCCTGGCGTGTTCCCGCCGCCGTCCTGGTGGTCGTGGCCCTGGTAGCAGTCAACTACCGCGGAGTGACGCGGACGGCGCAGATGGCCAGGGCTATCGTCGCCGTGTCGACGACGGCATTGGGTGTGGCATTGCTGGTTGCCGTCGTGGGACCTGGTGCAGTGCGTGAGCTCCCCGACCTCGTGTTCGGGTCGTGGTACGGAATTCTGCAATCGGCGGGGCTGCTTTTCTTCGCCTTCGCCGGTTACGCCAGGATCGCGACGCTGGGGGAGGAAGTGCGTGATCCGCGCCGCACGATTCCGCGGGCGATTCTGATTGCACTCACCGCCGCGGTTGTCCTCTATGCGCTGGTAGCGGTGGTGCTGTTGGTGACGTTGGGGCCTGATCGGCTGGCGAATTCGGCGCGGCCCCTGGCCGATGCGGTGGGCGCAGCCGGGTGGACCTGGGCCGTTCCCGTGGTGGTGATCGGTGCCGCGGCGGCGTCGGCGGGGGCGCTGCTGGCTCTGATCGCCGGGGTGAGTCGCACTGCGATGGCGATGGCCCGCGAGAGTGATCTGCCCGTTGCCCTCGCTGCCGTCCATCCACGGTTCGCAGTCCCTCACCATGCCGAACTTGTGGTCGGAGCTGTTGTGATCGTTCTGGTTTCGACAACCGATCTTCGTGGCGTGATCGGTTTTTCGTCGTTCGGAGTGCTGCTCTACTACTTCGTCGCGAACGTGAGCGCGTACAGCCAGCGCGGAGTGGACCGGATGTATCCGAAGTGGCTGCAGGCAGTCGGGGCGGCTGGTTGTCTCGTTCTGGTGGTCACACTTCCGTGGATCGCGGTTGTTTCCGGGGTAGGTGTGGTTCTGGCCGGTTGTGGGTACCGGTGGATACGACTGAAGAAATTCAACGACACGTAACACCACAATGGGTGCATCTCGGACGTAGGCGTTCTATCGTCGGTAACGACCGCGAAGACCGCCCGAAGGGGAAGTCGAATGGTGACAGCAGCGTTGACAGCAGCACAGACCACGCAGGTGGATTCGCGTCCTGCGGCCGAGGCCTACGTCGGTGGTGTGTGCTTCAAACAGGGGCCACCCCGCTTGGTCGGAGCCGAGGTCGAGTGGCTGACCAGGCAAGATCCCGGTGGGGAGCGGCCATCCGCCGCGACGCTGGCGAGAGCGCTCGGGCGACACGCACCCACCAGCATCGACCCGGATTCACCGGCGGTTCCGCTTCCTCGTGGCAGCCTGGTCACCGTAGAACCTGGCGGACAGATCGAACTCTCGTCCGCACCGCGCACGTCCGCCCGCGAACTGTGTGACTGTCTCGACGAAGACCGTCGGACTCTCGAATCTCTTCTCGCGTCGTACTCGATCGAAATCAGTTCGGCTGCCGCCGACGTCGCCCGCCCCCCTTCCCGCATTCTCCGGTTGCCGCGTTACTGCGCAATGGAATCCCGCTTCGCCGGGATAGGCCCGTACGGCACCTTGATGATGTGCAATACCGCAGCAGTGCAGGTCAGTGTCGATGCCGGCGGGAGTCCGGAGTCGATCGCTCAGCGTTGGCGGCTCCTCGGGGACATGGGTCCGGCTCTCGTCGCGGCGTTTGCGTGTTCTCCACGCTTGCAAGGGGTTCCGAGGGGAGATTGGGCTTCTCAACGCATGCGGACGTGGCTCGAACTCGATTCCTGGCGCACCGCCGCAATCCCGGAAGCGCAGGACTACGCAGCCTGGGCGCTCGACGTTCCGCTCATGTGTGTGCGAAACGAAGGCGATGATTGGACGGCTCCGCGGGGCGCGACTTTCGCGGACTGGATCGCCGGCGCCCTGGATGCCGAGATCGGACGTCGCCCCGTCTGGGCGGACTTGGACTATCACCTGTCCACGCTGTTCCCGCCGGTTCGCGCTGTCGGCCATCTGGAGGTTCGCTACATCGACGCACAACCGGGAGATTTGTGGCGAGTGCCGATAGCAGCGGTCGACGCGTTGCTGTCCGGGCCAGCCGTGATGCGCGAGGCGAGTGATGCTGCAGCGTCGACGGCCGGGAGGTGGCGGGATGCGGCAGAGTACGGTCTGGACGACGTCGAACTGCGTTCGGCGGCAACATCTCTGATGTCGCTTGCCGCGTCTTATGCGCCGGAGCCACAGTTTGTCCGTCTTCTCGATGCCGCAGCCGAACGGTGTTGTCGCGCAATTGTGCCCGGTGAGAGCGACACATGACAGGGGAGATCACCAAGGAAGCGGTCGAGGCCGTACTTCTGCGAGCGCGTGAGCGGTCGACGCTGCTCACCGACTGCGTCGACGATACCGAATTGATCGCTCAGCATTCTCCGTTGATGAGTCCGCTGGTGTGGGACCTGGCGCACATCGGCAATCAAGAGGAACTCTGGCTGGTGCGCGATGTCGGTGGCCGTGATCCGGTGCGTAGCGACATAGACGAGCTGTACGACGCTTTCAAGCATTCGAGATCGTCGAGACCGACACTTCCCCTGCTCAACCCGGCCGAGGCGCGCGAATACGTACGTACGGTTCGTGGGAAGGTCTGGGATGTGCTCGAAGCCAGCACGTTCGGGCGCACAGAACTCGACGTGGACGGCTTTGCGTTCGGGATGATCGCGCAGCACGAACAGCAACACGCCGAGACCATGCTCGCGACACACCAATTACGTTCGGGGCCCACGGCACTCGTTGCGACACCCGCTCCGCAAGCGGCCCGCATGCCGGAACTCGACGAGGTCACCATCGCGGCCGGCTCCTTCGTCATGGGGACCGACGACGAGCCGTGGGCACTCGACAACGAGCGCACTGCACATCAGGTCTATCTCACCGACTTCGCAATCGACAGATTCCCGGTGACCAACGGGCAGTTCGTCGAATTCATCGAGGACGGCGGCTATTCCCGACCGGAATTGTGGTCTCGAGACGGTTGGCGGCATCGCGTCGACGCGAAGCTTCGAGCGCCTCTGTTCTGGGAACATGACAGTTCGGGTTGGTGGCACGAGACTTTCGGCGTCGAGGCTCCGGTTCCACCCGACAAGCCGGTTGTGCACGTGAGCTTCTACGAAGCCGAGGCCTACGCGTGCTGGGCAGGCAAACGGCTTCCCACCGAGGCGGAATGGGAAAAGGCCGCGCGGTGGGATCCGGAATCCGGGAGATCACGACGGTTCCCGTGGGGGGACGCGTCCGCAGACGAGAATCTTGCCAATCTCGGTCAGCGCCATCTCGGTCCAGCGGGCGTCGGCTCGTACCCGGCGGGTGCGTCGGCAGCAGGTGTCGAGCAGTTGATCGGCGACGTGTGGGAGTGGACCTCTTCGGGTTTCCATCCGTATCCGGGTTTCCGGGCCTTCCCGTATCGGGAGTATTCGGAGGTGTTCTTCGGCGGCGACTACAAGGTGTTGCGAGGGGGATCGTTCGGGACCGACAGCGTTGCCTGCCGGGGGACGTTCCGCAACTGGGACCATCCGATCAGGCGCCAGATCTTCTCGGGTTTTCGCTGCGCCAGAACGATTTCGGGTAGATCCTGACATGTGTCGGCACCTCGGGTATCTCGGGCCGCCGCGTTCGGTTCGTGAACTCATCCACGACGGCGAGAACTCACTGATGCGCCAGTCGTGGGCACCTCGCGAGATGCGTGGCGGCGGGACCATCAATGCCGACGGATTCGGCGCGGTGTGGTGGAACGACGGAAGGCAGGGGCGGTATCGCAGCATTTCGCCGATCTGGTCGGACCCGACCGTCGACGAGACGTTGTCCCACATCGTTTCCGGATCCGTTCTCGCCGCCGTCCGTTCCGCGACGGAGGGGATGGCCGTCGAGATCGGTGCCTGCGCACCGTTCGTCGACGGAACCTACGCTTTCAGCCACAACGGAGCGGTATCCGGTTGGCCTGGTTCACTTGCCGAATTGGCGGCAGAACTTCCGGCCGTCGAACTGCTGAAGATGCCCGCCCCGACGGATGCTGCCCTGTTGTGGACAGCGCTTCGGCATCGGTTGAAGTCGAAACCCGCGGAGGTTGCCGTGACGAGCCTGGTTCACGATGTGGATGCGGCGGCACCGGATTCACGACTGAACCTCCTGTTCGGCGACGGGCAGGAACTGTGGGCCACGGCGTGGGGCCACACCTTGTACACGCGGGTCGACGAGTCGCGGGCCCTGATCGTTTCCGAACCGTTCGATCGATCGCCGGACTGGGAGCAGGTGCCCGACCGGCATATCGTCTGCGCGCGTCCTGGGCATTTGATCATCACCCCGATACCGATGGGAGAACAATGAAAACCCCTACGCTCGAGGTTTATCTGACACCGGCCGAATCGGTCGACGCACTGCGCGCCGAGGCCAGAGAGGGTTTGACCGCCACACCGAAGTGGCTCTCGCCCAAATGGTTTTACGACGCGCGTGGAAGTGAACTGTTCGAGGAGATCACGGCCCTACCCGAGTATTACCCCACCCGCACCGAGCGCGGCCTGCTCGCGCAGTACGCCGACGAGATCGCTGCGTTGACCGAACCCGAGATCCTGATCGAACTGGGTTCCGGTTCCTCGGAGAAGACTCGGTTGCTGCTCGATGCGATGACCGCGCGCGGAACTCTGCGAACGTATGTACCGCAGGATGTTTCGGTGACCGCACTGGAAGGCGCGGCGCGGCAGGTCGGTGCCGAATTCCCCGGGATCGATGTGGTCGGGGTGGTCAGTGACTTCACCGGCTCGCTGCATCATCTGCCCGGTGGTGGACGGCGGGCGGTCGCGTTTCTCGGTGGAACTCTCGGCAATCTCGTTCCGGCAGAGCGCGCCGAGTTCCTCTCGGGCATTGCAGCCGTGCTCGATCCCGGTGAGAACCTGATCCTGGGCGTGGGATTGGTGATCGATCCCGCAGTCCTCGTGCCCGCATACGACGACGCTGCCGGTGTGACCGCGCAGTTCAATCTCAATGTTCTCTCGGTCCTGAACAAGCAACTGGGAGCGAACTTTCCCTTGGAGGACTTCCGTCACGTCGCGCTCTGGGATGCCGAGAACGAGTGGATCGAGATGCGGCTGGAAGCACTTCGTGAACTCTCGGTCCGGATCGACGACCTGGATCTGGAGATCACCTTCGCAGCGGGCGAGCAACTGCGCACCGAGATCTCGGCGAAGTTCACCGAGGACGGGATTGCCGCGGAGCTGGCGTCCGCGGGCTTCGGGGTGCGGAAGGTGTGGACGGATCAGGATCAGCGCTTCGCGCTGTTGTGCGCGCAGCGGGCGTGAGCGTTCACTAATCGACTCTAAACGCGGGTTTCCGCGTCTGGGAACGACTTCTGTGCGCTCGGTTCCGGCAGCGCAGACCGATTTGTCTGTTTATAGTGAGGCGCAGAACGGTTTCCGACCCGAGGAGAACGCGTGCGTCATCCGAAGCTCGCCGCATTGACCGTGGCCTTGACTGCAGTACTGGTGATGCCGGTAACGCAGAGCGTGGCCCAACCCTTCCCCTTCGACCCCGGCAGTTTCGGCAACGGAAGTACAGGGTCGCTGGGCGGTGAAGACCCGGACATCCCCATCGAGGACACCCTCCCGCAGTTGTCGGTCACCACACTGGTCGACGGACTCGACCACCCCTGGGACGTAGTGGCGGCCCCGGACGGTGCAATCCTGACCGGACAACGATCCGGCGGATTCTTCGTTCGCCGAGGCGACAACACGACAGGTCCAGTCGCTGCTGACCTTTCGGATCTCTACGCGCAGTCCGAAACCGGCCTCATGGGCATTGCGCTTGCCCGCGATTTCGCTCAATCGCGCACCCTGTACACCTGTCAGGGATTCAGCGCCGGGGGAGTCACGGACGTTCGAGTGATCTCGTGGACCGTCGACGCCGGATGGACCGCACTGACGCGAACCGGAACTGTATTGCCAGGAATCCCGGTCTCGTCCGGGCGTCACGGGGGTTGCCGAATTCTTGCGGCCCAGGACGGAACGCTGTTCGTCGGAACGGGTGACACCGCGACGCCGAGCGTTCCGCAGGATCCGAATTCGCTGGGCGGCAAGGTCTTGCACATCAACGCCGACGGAACTCCGGCGGCGGGAAATCCGAATGCAGGCAGCCCCGTCTACACGCTCGGGCACCGCAACGTGCAAGGTTTGGCCGTGCAACCCGGAACCGGCCGGGTGTACTCGGTTGAACAGGGCACGAGCGTCGACGACGAAGTCAACCTGCTTACCCCCGGCGGAAATTACGGCTACCGCCCGGATCGGCTTCCCGGAACGTACGACGAATCCGTGCCGATGACCGACCCGGTGCGAGTGCCGGGAGCAATTGCGGCGGTGTGGCGTTCGGGTAGCTCCACGTTGGCTACCGCCAGCGCTGCCTTCACCGGTGGAGCTGCATGGGGTGCCTGGGACGGTGCGCTCGTAATGGGTGGCCTCAAGAGCAAGGAACTGATCTTCCTCCGCCTCAGTGCCGACGGCCGTTCGGTCGACGCTCAGACCTTCGGATTGGTGAACCAGTTCGGGCGCTTGCGCTCGGTGACTCCGACGGCGGACGGCTCGCTCCTGGTGACCACGGACAACGGAACAGGTGACAAGGTGCTCCGGGTGACACCCACGCCGTAAACCTCAGTCATCCGTCAGTACCAGGCGATAACCCGGCACGGACCACCAGAGCCACCAGCATGCGTCGGCGCTCCCACCATCACGGTAGCGCCGACGGCTGGAAGTGCGGACAGGTTTGCAAGGGCTTCGACCGCGTACTTTCCTGAGCCCAAGGCGCTTCGGTGGGCCCCGTGGGTCGTGCTTCGGCCCGCGTCGATGCTGAGGGTGTCCGAGCCCACGGCGACGATGTCGCGCTCGCGGACGAGAAAGTCGATCGCCTCGGGGGCGAATCCCGGTGTGTGCTGCACGCCGAGTGCATCTCGATTCGTGAAGGCTCCACCGGCACCGGCCCGGGTATCCCAGCCTGAGTTCATCGCCACCAGGCTGCGGGGAGCGATCGTCCCGTGGAGGGTTTCCCAGTCGAGGACGTCCTGGCGGGTGAGCAGTGTGTCAGGGTCGACGGAGGCTCGGGCACTGATGTCGATGACCGCAATCGGTACGACGAGGTCGGCAACCGGAATCTTCTCGACGGTGATTCCGTCCGCACTGGCGTGAGCAGGCGCGTCGATGTGAGTACCGGTGTGTTCCTCGAGACGGAGTTCGTTGAGGTAGAAGTTTCCGCCGAAACCAGCGGACCCGAGCGAGCCCAGAGACCCGCCGGCGTCGGCGATCTTCGCCAGGTTCCTCATCTCGAACGAGCGCGCGCCCGGCCACACCGGGAAATCGGGCGTCAGCACGTGCGTCAGATCGACGATGGTCTGACCCGCCGGCGCTGCCGACGCAGTGGGCTGCACCGCGCCGGCCACGACGGTTGCGCCTAGCGCCGTAGAGCCGAGCGCCGCGAACATCGATCGTCGGCTGACCTTCCTGCCTTCTCGTCCGATCGATTCGTAGACCTCCGACAACACCTTCGGGGAGCACATCAGAAACTCCAGATCACTGGGATCAACACGGTCGCAACTACCAGGAACCACAACAACATCGGGAGCCCGAGCTTCCAGTAGTCGCCGAACTTGTACCCACCAGGGCCCATCACCATCATGTTCGCGGGAGTGGCTACGGGCGTCAGGAAGGAAGCCGCGGCAGCGACGGTGACCGTCATCAGAAGGGGCAGCACCGAAATGTCGAGTTCGCCTGCTACCGAGATGGCGATCGGCGTGATGATCAAGGCGGTCGCGGTGTTGCTGATCAGCTGACCCAGAGTCGCCGTCACGACAAACAGTCCGGCGACAACGACATAGGGGCTAGCACCGCCGACGACGTCGACGAAGGCATGAGCGAGTTTTTCGGCTGCGCCGGTCTGCTGGATCGCGGTCGAGAGCGGGATCATTCCGCCGACGAGAATCAACGTGGTCCACGAGATGGACCGATGTGCCTGCTCCACGCTGATGACTCTCAGCAGCACCATCGCACACGCAGCGAGGAGTCCGGCTATCGCCGACGGCACCAATCCGAAGGTCAGTAACACGACCATCGCCGCGACGACGACGAGGGCGATGACTGCGCGGGTTCCCAACGGTGCTGCTTGCTTACGGATCTGAGCAGGTGCGTCGACCACAAGGAAGTTCGGATCGACTGCGGTGTGGGTGTCGAGATCGTCCCAGCTGCCTTGCAGGAGAAGCGTGTCACCGGCCGCCAACTTGACGCCCTTGGGGCCGCAGTCCTCACCGGCGCGCTGGACTGCGAGTATCACCAGATCTCCGCTGTCGGTCACCATGCCCGGAAAAGCCCTGTCGCCGATCATTTCCGAGCGCGGCGGGATGATCACTTCGACCACACCGTCGTACTTGGTGATCAAGGGTTCGGCGGACGGGGCATCGGTGCCCATGAGGCGATATTGCTTCGCGAGGGTTTTGGCGTGCCGACTCAGATCAGGTGACATGGACGTCCCCGCACGATGTGGGAGGACGTGGGGCCCGAGAAGCACGGCGATCGCAATAGTTCCCAGCACCAGCGGCGCACCGACCAAAGTAAAACTGAAGAACCCGAACGCGCCGGCCCCGGATTCTTCGGCTGCTTCGGAAACGATGATGTTGACCGGCGTTCCGGTCAAGGTGAGCATCGATCCGGCATGGGCGGCAAATGCCAACGGGAGAAGCAGTTGTGACGTCGATTTACCCAGACGCACCGCCAAGACGACCACCATCGGTACCAGTGCGGCTACGGCCCCGTTGACACTGATCAAGGCGGTCAACGCAGCAACCAGCAACATGATCGCACTCACGAGACGGACTCGGGATTCACCGACTTTCGCCAGCAGTTTCTCACCCGCCCAGGTCGTGACGCCGGTGGCGTCGAGGGCCTCGCTGACGACAAAAAGCGCGGCGATGAACACCACCGTGGGATCGCCGAATCCGGCGAGCGCCTGCTCCATCGTGATCACACCGGCGGCGTACAGCGCCAGGGCAGTGCCGATCGCGATGATGCCGACCGGGATTCGGCCGATTACGAACAGCGCCACGACCAGTGCAAGCACGACAAAAGTGATGGTGATGTCATTCACGATTCGTAAAGGTACCTGCTCATACAGAACGGCCCCGTCTCGCAAGTGAGACGGGGCCGTGGGATGGACGCGAGGAGAATTAGTTGGAGGCGGCGATGCGGGCCTTCTCGAGAGCGGCCAGGGTGCGAAGAACCGTGGCCTTCTGCTTGTTCAGATCGCTCAGTCGTGCGCGAGCCGGCAACCCCTGTGCGAGTTCGGCGACCTTGATCTGCTCGTCGATCGAACCGAGCTGATCGAGAAGCCCTAGGACGCGCGTCTGGAGCGTGTCGATGTCCACGGTGTCCGTCTTGACCGGAGCGGCAACGCGCGTCGCTGTGCCCGTGCTGGAGGGGCGAGAAGCCCGCGCGGGTGACGCGTCGGCGACAACCGTTGCGGCGCGGGGCCGAATTGCCTTGCGAACAGCGGCCGCATCGGGAAGGACGTCCATGCGGATCTCGTTCAGGACTCGGCGTGCCTCGCGTGCGTTGACGCGGTACTCGCGCTCTTCGTCGTCGTCGGACTGCAGCGTGCCGCCGAGCGGGCGCAGACCGTACATCCCGAGGAAGCGCTTGGCGTCGTCGATGATGCCTTCGTTTTCACGGCATTTTCCACAGCGGGGTTCGTTGCGGAACATGTCCACGGAGTTGTCGTCTCCGCACCAGACACAAGATCCTGGGCGCCACCGCCGGATCGTCGGAACTGATGAATTCAGAGAATGAGATTCGGGCCGGGATTCCAGGGTTTGCGCGTCGATCACGACGAGCCACACTAGGCGAAGATTGCGGCGCGGTGAACACCGCCCCAACATCGACCTGGGTTTCTCGACGCGGGCGTGATCAAGATCATGCTGTTTGCCGCATTTTCTGGTATTCGTGTGTCGCACAGGTGGTTTCATGATGACCGCGTGGTCTGTTTTCGTGGGGTTCGCGAAGACGACTACGGGCGCGTACCGGTGACAGTGAAGTCACAGGTACGCGCCCGTAGTGCGGCGGAAGACTAGGCGCTGCCGTTGAACAGCGAAGTCACAGAACCGTTCTCGAAAACTTCCTTGATGGTGCGAGCCAGCAGCGGTGCGATGGACAGCACCGTCAGCGTCGGGAACTTCTTCGACTCGTCGATCGGAAGTGTATTGGTGACAACAACTTCCTTCGCACCACACGTCGACAGACGCTCGGCCGCAGGGTCGGAAAGGACGCCGTGGGTTGCGGCGATGACGACGTCACCCGCACCGGCCTCCTTGAGCACCTTGACCGCGCCGGCGATCGTTCCGCCCGTGTCGATCATGTCGTCGATCAGGATGCAGGTGCGACCTTCGACATCACCGACGACGCGGTTGGACTTGACCTGGTTGGGCACCAACGGATCGCGCGTCTTGTGAATGAACGCCAGCGGTGCTCCGCCAAGCGAGTCGGCCCACTTCTCGGCAACACGAACGCGGCCCGAGTCCGGGGAGACCACCGTGATGTTCTCGAGGTTGTATCCCGCGCGAATGTGGTTGGCCAACTGGCTGTGTGCGTGCATGTGATCGACGGGGCCGTCGAAAAAGCCCTGGATCTGATCGGTATGCAGGTCGACCGTGATGATGCGATCCGCGCCGGCAGTCTTGAGCAGGTCTGCGATCAGGCGAGCGGAGATCGGCTCGCGTCCGCGGTGCTTCTTGTCCTGGCGGGCGTACGGGTAGAACGGAAGAACGGCAGTGATGCGCTTTGCCGACCCACGCTTGAGAGCGTCGATCATGATGAGCTGCTCCATCACCCACGTGTTCAGCGGTGCCGGATGACTCTGCAGGACAAACGCGTCGGAGCCGCGAACCGACTCTTCGAATCGAACGAAGATCTCACCGTTCGCGAAGTCGCGCGCGGTCTGCGGGGTGACGCTGATGTCGAGTTCCTTCGCCACCTGCTCCGCCAACTCGGGATGTGCGCGACCCGAGAACAACATCAGGTTCTTCTGGTTGTCGATCCAATTCGCAGTCACTGGTTCATGCCATCCTTTTGTACTTGCCGGTCGATCTGGTGGTGATCTGTGCTGTCTGGTCGTGCAGGGCTGTCTGGTTGTGCAGGGGCTGTCAGGTTGTTGCAGGGCTGTCAGGTTGCGCAGCCGCTGCAGCGGCGTCGGCTGCAGGGGTTCCGGGTCGATTTTTCTGGACCCAACCCTCGATGTTGCGCTGCGCTCCACCCGAGACGGCAAGCGCCCCAGGCGGTACGTCGTTCTTCAAGACCGTGCCGGCACCCGTGTAAGCACCGTCTCCCACGACGAGAGGGGCGACGAACATGGTGTCGGAGCCTGTTCGTACGTGCGACCCCACCACAGTACGGCTCTTGTTCACCCCGTCGTAATTGACGAAGACGCTCGAAGCCCCGATGTTGCTGTGATGGCCGATGGTGGCGTCGCCGACGTAGGTAAGATGCGGAATCTTCGAATGTTCGCCGATGTCGGCGTTCTTGGTTTCCACGTAGGCGCCGATCTTGCCGTGGTCACCGAGACGGGTGTTCGGCCGGAGGTAGGCGAACGGCCCGACGTTTGCGTCCGCGCCGATCACGGAGTCGGTCCCGTGCGAGCGGACGACCACCGCGCGCTCCCCGACGCTGACATTGTCCAAGGTGGTGTCCGGGCCGATCACGGCGTCTTCGCCCACCGATGTCGTGCCGGTCAACTGAACTCCCGGCAGGAGCGTCACGTCCTGTGCGATTCGCACGTCACAATCGATCCACGTGCTCGCGGGATCAACGACGGTGACGCCGGCACGCATCCACGTCTCGAGGATTCGACGGTTCATCTCGCGGGCAAGTGTCGAGAGCTGCACGCGGTCGTTGGCGCCCGCGACGAGAACCGAATCCGCGATGTGCTGCGCACGAACACGCTTGCCCGCCCGACGGGCGATCATGATCACATCGGTGAGATAGAACTCGTGCTGTGCGTTGTTGGAGTCGAGAGACGCCAGCGCGTCACGCAGAGTCTCGAAGTCGAAGGCGTAGACACCTGAATTGACCTCGGTGATCGAGCGCTGCGAATCGGTGGCTTCCTTCTCCTCGACGATGGCGTTGACCTCGCCGTCCGTCGTACGAAGGATCCGACCGTAGCCGGTGGGGTCGAGCGCCGTCGACGTCAACACCGTGACCGCGGCCGCAGGGGCGGCGGTGTGCTGAGCGAGGAGGTCTGCGATGGTCTTGCCGTCGAGCAGGGGCACGTCGGCGGCTGTGACGAGTACGGTTCCGGCGAAGTCGGCCGGCAGACCCTCGAGTCCGCAACTGACGGCGTGCCCGGTGCCCTTCTGCTCGTCCTGAACGGCGACGGTGACAGGGCGGCCCAGTTCGCCGGCGACTGCGCTGACCGCTTCGGTGACACGCTCACGATCGTGACCGACGACGGTCACCAGGTGCGTGGGGTTCAGTGCGGTTGCCGCGTGAAGCGAATGTGCCAGCATGCTGCGTCCGGCGAGAGTGTGGAGGACCTTGGGAGTCTTCGACTTCATTCGTGTACCGGCACCCGCTGCGAGAACGATCACGGCGGTCTGCACTGGTTTGAGCTCCCTCTGTCGATCAAACTGTCGATCAAGACATGCATTTTCGCTCGGAAAACGCATGTTGTTCACCAGCTCCGCCGCCAGGACTCGAACCTGAACTATCTGAACCAAAATCAGAGGTGCTGCCATTACACCACGGCGGATTGCCACGCATTGCCGAGCCTTGCGGCCGAACGCGCGAAAGAATAATCGCATGCCGACCCGTCGTAGGTCGAACCGCTCCTCCGATTTGGCCCCCGAAGTCCCGATAGGCTGAGCGTCCACAGCAGTAATTTGTGTGTCGGCGAGAGGAAGACAATGGCGACGGTGTCCGGTTCGGGTGGCGGGGATCCAGTTCCCGAACGAGCGACACGGATCCGGATGACCGGTACCCAACGTCGGCAACAACTGATCGAGATCGGGCGGGCACTGTTCGCCGAACGGGGATACGAGGCGACCTCGATCGAGGAGATCGCCCAGCGAGCGAACGTGTCCAAGCCGGTCGTGTACGAGCACTTCGGCGGCAAGGAGGGGCTGTACGCCGTCGTAGTGGACCGGGAGATGTCGCGGCTTCTCGAAATGATCACTTCGTCGCTCTCTCAAAATCGCTCGAGAGTTCGAGTCGAGCGGGTTGCGTTGGCTTTGCTCACCTACGTGGAAGAGCACACTGACGGATTTCGGATACTCGTGCGCGATTCGTCCGTTGTCGCTCCGAGTGGGACGTATTCGAGCTTGCTCAACGACGCGATCAGTCAGGTGGGCTACCTGCTGGCCGGGGACTTCTCCAGACGTGGTTTCGACCCCGGACTAGCAACGATGTACGCCCAGGCGCTCGTCGGCATGGTGTCCACGACGGCTACGTGGTGGCTCGACGAACGGACTCCGTCGAAGGAAGTCGTCGCGGCTCACCTCGTGAATTTGTGCTGGAATGGCCTGACGAATCTGGAAGCCGACCCACAATTGGAGGGTTAACCAGGCGCGCCTGCCACGCAGAGATGGATCGCGGTCTAAGCTGTGTTCGCTGTATCACGATCGTTTGATGGGCAAATGTCTCATTTGTTTGCAGGGTGGGTTGAATGCCGAACCGTGCCTTCCATTTTGACGCTGTGAACGGGTAAGACCAAGGATTCGTTCGATGTGTGGTGATTGGAGGCCGGATCGATGGTGAGGCAAGAGCGGGCAGAAGCCACCCGTGATTCGGTGCTGCGCGGAGCAGCGGGGGTGTTCTTGCGCCTGGGCTATGCCAATGCCAGCTTGAGCGAGATCATCGCCGAATCACAGGTGACTAAAGGTGCCCTGTACTTCCATTTCGGGTCCAAGGAAGAACTCGCGCGCGCGGTGATCGACGAGGGTTCGGCACGTTTCGACGCGAAATGTGAACTCTGGTTGGACCGTCGCACTCCCGCACTCGAGTCGTTGATCGGTATCTCGTCCGTCATCGTCGACATCGGTGCGCACGACGCAATGGTTCGTGCGACCTTCCGCTTGCTGGTCGAGATCGGGGACTATCGGGGATCCGGGCCGGCAACGCTGGACGTCTGGCTCGACATTTACCGCGAACTTGCCAGCCGCGCGGCCGACGAAGGTGATCTGCGTTCGGACGCGGATTCTGCCGATATCGCTCGTTTCCTGTTGGAAGTGGCGTCCGGAGTTCGGCTGATGGCAGCGGCGACCGGGACTGTTCGTGAGCTTTCGGACTCGATGAAGGCATCGTGGAACCTGATACTTCCGATCGTGGTCCCGGAATCCAAAGTGGAGTACTTCAGACAATTCGCAGCGCGACGTCTCGCCAGCGATCACTGAAAGCACGAGCTCTCCGCACGCTCCTTTGATCAATTTGTTGGAAATGTCCTGGTAGGGAGATTGTTCTCTTTGTTCTGCATTCGAAACAAACTGAGAGTATGTTTATAGTGTTGATGGGAATCTGGAAGTCCGATCTTGCCGACTATCTTCGGATTGCGGTATGTTCTACCGGTAGCTGAAGAATTGCTGAGTATGCAGGTTTGTCAGGGCAGGGTGACGGCGTCGGCGCACCGGGCAGCATAGGGGGCTGCCCGGCGTGTACGACCCCAAAGGGGGGAGTCAGAAGATGGGTGACACTGCACCGACGCCGATGCTCGACATCGGTCCGCGGATCGGCTGTGACGTCGTGAACGTGGTGGATGTCACTCGAAGTATCGACCTCTTCGGGCGGAGGTATCTCGATCGGACCTTCACTCCTCATGAATTGCAGACGTGCGCCGGGCCGGCGCGGGATCAACGACTGGCTGCGCGTTTCGCGGCCAAAGAGGCCGTTGTGAAGGTGCTCAGGCCGGGTGACGTTCCCGTTCCGTGGACATCCATCGAAATCACTCGGGCCGAGTGGGGTGGTTGTGGGGTGACTCTGTCCGGCAATGCCGCGGAACTCGCGCGGGCCCAGGATCTGCACGACTTTCAAGTATCTATCTCGCACGAAGCGGACGTGGCCATCGCAATGGTGATCGCAACGCGCTCGGGCGCTCGCATCGAAAAGAAGGACGACATCGCTGATGATTGATCAGGCAATTCGGAAAGTGCTCGTCGAGCACGGTCGGCTGGCAGTCGACGTGAGCACGATCGACGGAGAGGCCGATCTTTACGAGTTGGGGTTGACATCGCACGCGAGCGTGAATGTCATGTTGGCGCTGGAGGATTCGTTCGACATCGAGTTTCCGGACGAATTGTTGCGGAAGAGTACTTTCGCGAGCGTCAAGGCGATCGAGGGTGCGTTGGCAGAGTTGGGTGCTGCATGAACGCTCCGCAATCGCAGTGCTCCACCGGGACGGCTCTCGAGCGGGCCGTACGGTTAGCCGACGAAGTTGCAGCGGTGTGGGCCGACGAAGTTGATGCGGAGGCACGGTTTCCGCGTGAAGCCGTCGACGCCATGCGAAGCGAAAGGCTGCTGTCCGTCGCGGTACCGAGGGAACTCGGCGGCGAAGGGCTCTCGCTGCAGGAGGTGTCGCAGATCGCCCGCGTGATCGGAACACGCTGTGCAGCAAGCGGAATGATTTTTGCGATGCATCAGACGCAGATCTACTCGCTGGTCAAGCATGGCAATACCGAAGCGCTCCGCGCGTTCGTCGAAGAAACTGTCGACAAGCAATTGCTGTTGGCATCGGCGACTACCGAGCTGGGAATCGGTGGTGACGTCAGCCGGAGTTACTGCGCCGTAGAAGATTTGGGTGGTCATCTACTACTGATCAAGAATGCGCCCGTCATTTCGTACGGTGAGCATTCCGACGCGATAGTCGTGACGGCTCGACGAACGCCGGAGAGCCAGCCCAACGATCAGGTTCTCGTGGTGTGTCGCACCCCAGACCTGACGCTCGAACGCACCACCGAGTGGAACACGCTGGGGCTGAGGGGAACTTGCAGCCTGGGTTACATCCTTCGGGCCACCTCGACACCCGAGATGGTCGCCGACGTACCGTATTCCGATATCTCCACCCATACGATGCTCCCGGTCTCGCACGTCGTCTGGAGTTCGGTGTGGTTGGGAATTGCCGACGCGGCAGTCGAGAAGGCGCGCAAGTACGTGCGTGCCGCCGCCCGCAAGCAGCCCGGAGTCACTTCGCCCGGAGCGCTGCGTCTCGCCGAAGTTGCTGCTTCGGCACAACAATTCGCCGATCTCGTGGACGCTTCTGCGCGTAGGTACGACCGCGCAGTCCACGCTGAGGAAGGCGCTGCCGATTTCGAGGCGACGGGCGCGGTGGGTTTTTCGCTCGCGATGAACAATCTGAAGGTCACTACCTCCACCGCGGTGGTGGAAATCGTGGGGCAGACAATGTTGATCTGCGGAATCTCCGGATATCGCGAGGACACCGAATTCTCGCTCGGCCGCCACCTTCGTGATGCGCACGGCGCAGCGGTGATGGTGAACAACGATCGAATCATGGCAGGTTCAGCTCACATGGCTATCGGATACCGGGGAACGCTATGACAACCGAGACTGTGACAACCGAAACAGCGACAACCGAAACCGATCTGGATCGGGCTCGAGCTGCATTTCAACGCGAACTGCTTGTCGAAGGGCTTCTCGTAGAGACGGAAGTACCGGGACTCTACGGGCGTTCCGGTGTGTTCGAGGACATCGTCGACGGCATTGATCGCGTCGTGGTTGCAGCGGGGCCAGGCGCAGCTGCGACCCGCCTGCGGTTCCCGCCGGTGTTCCCGCGGAGCAGTTTCGAGCGCACCGACTACATCGCTTCGTTTCCCAACCTTACCGGCGCCATCAACACCTTCGCCGGTTCCAATCGCGATCACGCGCGACTGCTGGCCGATCGCGCCGATGGGCAATCGTGGGATCGCCATCTCGAACCGACCGAGACCATGCTCGTGTCCGCTGCGTGCCATCCCGCCTATGCGCGGTATACCGGAGTTCTCCCCGAAGGTGGGGTACTGCTGGACATCTACGGTTTTTGCTTCCGGCACGAACCGGCGATCGACCCGGCTCGTATGCAAGCGTTTCGGATGCACGAGTTCGTGACGATCGGTGATGCCGCAGCAGCGCGAGCGCATCGCGAGCACTGGATCGAGCGGGGACTCGAGGTGCTCGGCCTGCTCGAGCTCGACGCCACCCCGGTGATCGCCAATGATCCCTTCTTCGGGCGCGCCGGAAAGATGCTTGCAGCTAACCAGCGTGAAGAGAATCTCAAGACGGAACTGACGGTTCGGCTCTACGGAGATCTCGACGAGGGCACGGCCATCGTGTCCTCGAACAACCATCTCGACCATTTCGGTGTCAACTTCGACATCCGGACAGCGGAGGGCGAGGTGGCGCACAGCTCGTGCGTCGGCTTCGGGATGGAGCGAATAGCGTTGTCCCTGTTGCGGACTCATGGTCTTGATGTGGCTACGTGGCCAACTTCCGTTCGTGAGCGAATGGGCATCTGATGTCACGTCTCGTCGATATTTCACCTGATCGCTACCGGCCACACGCGTTGCACCAGGACGACCGGGTGTGGGCGCAGACCAACTGCTACACGGATCTGTGGATCGAAGTGTTGCATTCGCTGGGATTGGACCCCGTCCCGGCATTGGCGTGTGCCTTCTCGTCGCGGTTCGACGGGACTCAGTGGACGTTCCTCAAGCTCAAGGCGGAGGACATCTACGCGCTGTACGGAATCGAAGTCGCCGAGATGAACGTCTGGCGGGCACCGCTGATCCATGTCGAGGACAACCTCGCGGTCGGGATGCTGTCGACGGTCGAGGTGGACGGATACTGGCTTCCCGACACTCTCGGAACGAGTTATCACGAGGGGCACACCAAAACTACGATCGTGCCCAATCGGATCGATCGCGTCGCCGGCGAACTCGAGTACTTCCACAACAGCGGGTACTACATGTTGCGAGGTGAGGACTTTTCCGGCGTTTTCGACCTCGATCGTTCCTCACTTCCTTCGTTCGTGCCCTACGTCGAGCAGATCCGGCTCAATCCGGTTCACGCGACCAACGCCGGAAACATCGCCGAAGTGGCTCGGCGGAATGTAGCGGTTCGAGCGGCGGGTAATCCCGTACGAGAGTTGGGCCGCAGGGTGATCGACGACCTCGAATGGGTGCAGGGGGCGGGCATGGATGCTTATCACCTCTGGTCCTTCGGGCTACTTCGTCAGTGCGGTGCCAGCGCGGAGCTGGCGGCCGACGCCAGCGAGTTTTTGGAGACTGCAGGTTTCTCCGGGATAGTCGAGGCTGCGCCGGATTTCCGCAAAGTGGCGTCCGGGGCGAAGAGCGTGCAGTTTCAGATGGCACGCGCCGCCAGGGGTCGCGCGGTCGACCCACGTGAGCAACTCGACGAGATGGCCGTGTCGTGGAAGAGGGCGATGGACGTCGTTGCCGACACAGTCGGCGTCGACTCGCATCGACACCTGAGGTTGGTCTAACAGTGCCTCGCTCGTCAGCAGACCTGCTGGCCGGCGCGATATGGCGATGCGCTGCAACCGAACCCGGGTCCGTGACCGCTCCGGATGCCCTCGAAACCGCGGCCGAGTGGATGACAGCGCCCGTGCCGGGAACAGCCGCCGGCGCGTTGCGTGAGGCGCAATCCGATGCCGGACGCGCAAAGCCTGGTGCAGCATCGTCTGTTTCAGCGTCGTCTGTTTCAGCCTCGGACTGGTGGTTCGTGACTACCGTGGCTACGACCGGTGAGGGGTCGTGGCTGCTCCAGTTCGACGGTGTGACGGCGTTTGCCGACGTCTGGATCGACGGCGTCCTCGTCGCGTCCACTCAATCCATGTTCACGCCTGGGGAAGTGAGCATTCCGGCCGGAGTCGGCGCAGGCAAACGTGTCCAGGTGGCTGTTCATTTTCATTCCCTCTCCGCGACTTTGAGATCGAGGCGCCCACGAGGGCGTTGGCGCTCGTCGATGGTCCGCGAACAGGGTCTTCGGTGGATCCGAACCACGATGCTCGGTATGGCTCCCGTATTCAGTGGTGTGCCGGTGCCAGTGGGTCCGTGGCGAGGTATCCGGTTGTTGGACAGGGGAGTTGCGGCCGTCGTCTCTGCTGTCAAGCACGCGAGTATCCACGGCACAACAGGTCGCGTTGCCGTCAGTGCTCGGCTCACCGGATTGCCGGTCGCGCTGGAGTACGTCACCGTACGCGTCGGCGAACACTCGGAACAATTCGCTACGGCTACCGGGCCGGACGGATTCCTCGAGGTGTCCGGCATCGTCGAAGTGCCGGACGCGCAGTTGTGGTGGCCGCACACTCATGGCGCCCCGCGCACTTATCCGGTGACGATAGAAACGGACGGAGTCTCCGAGCACCTCGGTTCGGTTGGCTTCCGGACGGTGGAAGTCGACAGATCCGATGGTGGATTCCGTTTGAATGTCAACGGCATCCGGGTGTACTGCCGTGGTTCTGTGTGGGTGCCGACCGACCCGATTTCGCTTCAAGGCGACGCCGACACCACACTTGTGTTGGTACGGCTGGCCGAGGCCGGTCTGAACATGATTCGAATCCCGGGAACGATGGTCTACGAGAGCGACCACTTCTGGGACGAATGCGCGCGTCTGGGCATTCTGGTGTGGCAGGACATGATGTTGGCGACGCTTGATCCGCCTGATACCGACGAATTCTTCGAACTTGTTGCCGCCGAGGTCACCGCGTTCCTGCGCAGGGTGCGTGGAAATCCAGCATTGGCAGTCTTCTGCGGGGGCAGCGAGACCGAACAGCAGCCGACCATGCTGGGGTTGGTCGATCAAAACATCCCGCTCATTCATTCGAGACTGCCGGAGCTGATCTCCACGGTGGCACCTGAACTCGAGTACGTGACGTCGTCCCCCTCAGCGCCTCGCGGGGGAGAGCAATTGGCAACGCACGTCGGAAGTGGGGTCGCTCACTACTTCGGGGTCGGTGCCTATCGCCGTCCACTGGCCGACGTGCTCAGCGCGCGAGTACGTTTTGCGACCGAATCACTGGCATTTTCGATTCCACCGTCGAATGCCGTGATCGAGAACGAATTCGGTTCACTCGCCGTCGCCGGGCACCATCCGGCATGGAAAGCTGCGGTGCCGCGGGACAACGGATCGTCGTGGGATTTCGAGGATGTTCGTGATCACTATGTCCACACCCTGTTCGGCGAAGATCCTCGTGAAGTCAGGTGGTCCGACCCGGAACGCTATCTCGACCTGGGGCGTGCAGCTGTATGTGAGGCGTTCGCATCGACGCTCGGCTACTGGCGTCGCCCGGACTCCCGGTGCGACGGCGCCTTGACACTCGCACTGCGAGACTTGGAGCCGGGACCGGGATGGGGTGTCCTCGATTGGAGCGGGAGCCCCAAGGCTCCGTGGTTCGTGCTCCGTCGGAGCGCCAAACCGATCACGCTCCTTGTCACGGACGACGGTATGGACGGATTGAGGCTCGACGCGATCAACGAGACAGCCAATCCTGTCGTCGGCGAGATCAGGTTTCGAGCACACAGTCGGTCAGGTGTCGTCCCGGTCGATGTCGCGTTACCTGTCAAGGTGGACGCGCATTCAAGTCTGACCTGGTCCGTGGACAGTCTTGTCGGCCGTTTCACCGACCTCACCCACGTCTTTCGGTTCGGGGCGCGGACGTACGACGCCGTCACTGTCACACTCGAAGACGAGGACGGCGAGATGGTGGACGAAGTGGTTCATCTCCTGGGGGGTCCGGCGCGGCCCCTCGAGCGGTCGGTCGGACTTGTCGCTACTGCTCGCAGCGTCGGCCGACCTTCAGGCCTCGCGAATGAGGAGTGGGTCGTCGACGTCACGACGGATGCTGCCGCCCAATACGTAGCCCTCGAACTGCAGGGCTTCGAGCCCGAAGACTCCTGGTTCCACCTCGCGCCGAACGGTCGCAGGACTGTACGTCTACGGAGAACCGGCCAGGCAACGAAGGTGATCGGCCGGGTCCGGGCGCTCAACTCTCACACCAGCGTGGCCGTCACACCGCCGAGCGCACCGGCCACGCAATCTTCACCGGCCAAGCGGACGTCGAAGAAGACAAGTGCTAAGGGAAACTGAACGGATCGGACTGCGCTTCGAGATCGCGCACCGATAGAATCGAACCGGCGCATAACTCTGCATCGGTGGGGATCTTGCGCTCGGGCTGTGCGTCCGCAACCCGTCATCACTGTTCAGGAGCGCGTTCGTTGACTTCCTTGTCCTCTGCCCAGACTGCGCTCGCTGGACTCGCCGAGGTCGCCCTCGCAGACGCCGCGTTCACTTCAGTGATCGACTCCATCGGCGCGGCCGCTCTGGACATCGTGGCGCCGAAGCCGGCTCGGCCCTTCATCGCTGCTGCTCTTGCCGCTCGGACGCCAGTGCTGCTGGTGACGGCCACCGGTCGCGAAGCCGACGACCTGACGTCAGAACTCACCGAGATGCTCGGTGGAGGTGTCGCGCAGTTCCCGTCGTGGGAAACATTGCCGCACGAGCGACTGTCGCCGAGCGCGGATACCGTCGGTCGACGGGTGGAGGTACTGCGCAGACTCGCCAGACCAGACGACGCCTCGTACGGTTCGCCTCTTCGGGTGATCGTCACCACGGTGCGCTCTCTCGTTCAGCCGATGGCACCAGGTCTGGGCGAGATCGAGCCGATAACGTTGCGCGTCGGCACCGAGATCGATTTCGATTCCGTTCTCGTACGTCTGGTCGAGATGGCGTACAGCCGTGTCGACATGGTGGGAAAGCGTGGTGAGTTTGCGGTCCGCGGCGGCATTCTCGACCTGTTCTCGCCGACGGCGGATCATCCGGTACGCATCGAATTCTGGGGTGACGAGGTATCGGAGCTGCGGTACTTCTCGGTTGCCGATCAGCGTTCGCTACCGGACGTCGACGTCGATTCCGTGATCGCGCCGCCGTGTCGTGAGCTGATTCTGACAGCTGATGTTCGCGATCGAGCTGCGGCACTCGCTGCTGAAAATCAGGCTGACGCGTCGTTGGTCGAGATGCTGGACAAGATCTCCGCAGGCATCCCCGTCGAAGGAATGGAAGCTCTGCTCCCGGTTCTCAAACCTGGTGAACTGCAACTACTTTCCGATGTCCTTCCCGTGGGGGCGCACATCCTTCTGTGTGATCCGGAGAAGGTGCGCACCCGCGCCACCGACCTGGTGCGCACCGGCCAGGAATTCTTGGAAGCGTCGTGGACGGCGGCGTCGATCGGCGGCGCGGCACCGCTCGACACGTCGATCCTCAACGGCGGGGGAGTCGATCTCGGCGCCTCCGCGTACCGGTCGCTTCGTCATGTTCGCGAATCTGCCGAGGCTGCCGGTCGACCCTGGTGGACGGTCAGCCCGCTGGCGTCGGGAAATGGTGAAGAACTCGAACTCCCGGTTCAGGCGGCACCGCAGGTACGTGGTTCCGACGACTTGTTGGCCGAGCTGTTCGTCAGCCTCCGGGCCCACGTGAGTACGGGCGGTCGCGCGGCGATCGTGGTGGCAGGTGCCGGAACGGCAAGCCGCGTCGTGGAGCGACTCGGTGAAGCCGAAGTGCCCGCCAAGATGCTCGACGCCGGCGCTACCCCCGCCCGTGGACAGGTCGCGGTGCTCCGCGGATCGCTGCATGACGGCTTGGTACTCGCCGGCGACGACTCGACGCCCGGGATGGTGATCGTCACAGAGTCCGATCTGACCGGCAACCGTGTTGCCGCGGTCGGCGACGGAAAGCGCTTACCGGCCAAGCGCCGCAATCAGGTCGATCCCCTCGCGCTGTCGGCAGGGGACATGGTCGTGCACGATCAGCACGGTATCGGCCGGTTCGTCGAGATGGTCGAACGCACCATCGGCGGGGCGCGTCGTGAATACCTGGTCATCGAGTACGCTCCGAGCAAGCGTGGTCACCCGGGTGATCGTCTGTTCGTCCCGATGGAATCGCTCGATCAACTCTCCCGGTACGTCGGTGGAGAGTTGCCGGCGCTGAGCAAGCTCGGTGGATCCGACTGGGCAAACACCAAGCGCAAGGCCCGCAAGGCGGTTCGTGAGATCGCGGGCGAGTTGGTTCAGCTCTACGCGGCGCGTCAGGCGGCCCCCGGGCATGCGTTCGGCCCGGACACGCCGTGGCAGAAGGAACTCGAAGACGCATTCGCGTTCACCGAGACCATCGACCAGTTGACCGTCATCAGCGAGGTCAAGGCCGACATGGAGAAGCCGGTTCCGATGGACAGGGTGGTGATCGGCGACGTCGGTTACGGCAAGACGGAGATCGCCGTCCGCGCCGCGTTCAAGGCAGTACAGGACGGCAAGCAGGTGGCGGTGCTGGTGCCCACGACTTTGCTTGCACAGCAACATCTTCAGACGTTCACCGAACGAATGGCGTCGTTCCCGGTGAAGGTACGAGGGCTGTCCCGTTTCACCGATGCCAAGGACTCGAAGGAAATCATCGCAGGCATGGCCGAAGGTGAGATCGACATCGTCGTCGGTACCCACCGGTTGCTGCAGACCGGTATCCGCTGGAAGGACCTCGGGCTTGTGATCGTCGACGAGGAACAGCGATTCGGAGTCGAGCACAAGGAACACATCAAGGCACTACGCACCCACGTCGACGTCTTGACGATGTCGGCTACCCCTATCCCTCGTACTCTCGAGATGAGCATGGCCGGGATCCGCGAGATGTCCACGATCCTCACGCCGCCGGAAGAACGTCATCCGATCCTCACCTACGTCGGTGCGTATGCGGACAAGCAAGTCGCCGCGGCCATCCGGCGTGAACTTCTGCGCGATGGCCAAGTTTTCTACGTGCACAACCGCGTCAGCTCGATCGACAAGGCAGCCAAGAAGATCCGCGAACTCGTTCCGGAGGCTCGCGTCGTCGTGGCACACGGTCAGATGAACGAGGACACTCTCGAAAAGACCGTGCAGGGCTTCTGGGAGCGCGACTACGACGTGTTGGTCTGTACCACGATCATCGAAACCGGTCTCGACATCTCGAACGCGAACACGCTGATCGTCGAACGTGCGGATTCACTGGGGCTTTCGCAATTGCATCAGCTGCGCGGACGGGTCGGGCGTAGTCGCGAACGCGGATATGCCTATTTCCTGTATCCGGCCGAAAAGCCTTTGACGGAAACGGCGTACGACCGACTGGCAACGATCTCGCAGAACTCCGACCTCGGCGCAGGTATGGCAGTCGCGATGAAGGACCTCGAAATTCGTGGAGCCGGAAACGTCCTCGGCGCCGAGCAGTCCGGCCACGTGGCAGGCGTCGGGTTCGATCTGTACGTGAGGCTAGTGGGAGAGGCAGTCGAAGCCTTCCGGGCGGCAGCAGACGGCAAACCGATCACGATGGACGAGGGCACCAAGGAAGTCCGGATCGACCTGCCGGTGGACGCGCACATCCCGCCCGACTACGTCACCAGTGACAGACTCAGGTTGGAGGGGTACCGCAAGCTCGCGGCCGCGACGGATTCTGACGGTATCGCTGCCGTCGTCGAAGAACTGGTCGATCGTTACGGCCCACTGCCCGAAGAGGTTCGACGACTGATCTCGGTCGCCAAACTTCGACTGCTCTGCCGCGAGTACCAACTGGAGGAAGTCGCCGTCACCGGAACTCAGCTCAAGATCTCGCCTATGGCACTGCCGGATTCCAAACAGATCAGGCTCAAGAGGATCTATCCGAGCGCGCAGTACCGGGCAACGACTGGGCTCGTGCAACTCCCGCTGCCACGTACCGGCGGAGTCGGCTCGGATCGCCTCCGCGACGTCGAGCTGCTGCAGTACATCGCAGACTTCATCCTGGCGATAGACGGGCGAGCTGCGGGCGCCGTCCTTGTCGAGGCGTGAGCGCACGGTGAACGAATCGCCCGTCGTCATACTGCTCGATCCATTGCGACCGCACGTCTTTCCGCTTGCGGCACTGCCGTTCTTGTCCGGCGTGCTCGACATCGACCCCGACGTTCCCGAGTCGGTTCGCAGTGCACTGCCGATCCCGACACCCGGTGCCGCTGTGACTGTGAAGATGGACACCCCAGGTCAGAGAATCGAGTCGTTGATCGCTTCCGAGGTGAGGGTGATTCGCGCCGAACCCGTTCACGGCGATCGACTGGTGGAAGCGGCGTCGATCATGGACCGATTGTGGAATCGAGGCGGGTGGGAGTCGACTCAAACACACGAGAGCCTCTCGGTTTACCTCGTCGAGGAGACCTACGAGGTGCTGGACGCGATTCGAAGTGACGACGAGAGCGATCTCCGGGAGGAACTCGGCGACCTGTTGCTCCAGGTGTTGTTCCACTCGCGGATTGCTCAATCACACGGCGTTTTCGAATTGGATGACGTGGCCGGCGCTTTGATCGCGAAACTTGTCCATCGGAGCCCACACCTGGTCAGTTCAGGGGTGGTCGACATCGCCGAGCAGGAGCGCGCGTGGGACGCCTTGAAAGCTGCCGAGAAGGCGCGAGCGTCGTCCATGGACGGCATCGCACGGTCGCAACCGCCTTTGCTCCTCGCCGAGAAAGTGCTGAGCAGGGCTGCCAAAGCGGGTGTGATCGAGAGCACCGATGAAACTGATCTGGAAGCCCTGATCGATAGATGTCGACGCGCCGACACCGAACTGCTGAGCGCCCTGGACATGCTGATGACCGACATTCGGACACGTGAGGGACGACGTCTCGAAAACGTGGAAGATTAGCCCACTTTGACGTATTTGCCCGGTAATCACCTGGCAACCGGGAAATAGCTTGGGTTCGGTGAGTGCAGTTGAAACAAACCTAAGGTATGTTTACGTACGGAATGAGCAACAAGGGGTCGTTTTGTCGCACGAATCGGCCCTTGATCGGCGGTTATGTAGGGGGTCCGATGAGAGTTCATTTCTGCACTGCGAGCGGCGAGGTACGGCAACCGGCGGGGTGTTGCCGTTCCTGGAAGCTCGAGGTGGCTACCGATCAGCGACCCGCTGAAGCTGTACGGACCCATTGAAGCCGTTCGAATGACAAGAAAGACTGATGGCAAATGAGCGTTCATGCTGAGGTGGGGACCCGGTCGGCAACATTGAAGGATTCCGCTGATGTCGGCACCGACTGGCGTCGTGCGTACAGGAAACGGATCGCCGTGAGCGATTCGATCACGGTTCTGTTCGTGATCGCACTCGCTCAGATCGGCAGTATGTGGCCACATCCCATCGAGTGGCTGACACCACTCAAGGTGATCGCGTCTGCAGCGCTGGGAGGGCTGTGGATGATCGCGCTCGCACGCGGACGCAGCCGTCATCAGTCGATGCTGGGAGAGGGCAGTGACGAGTACGAGAAGGTGCTGCTCGCTACCGGTCAGGTCTTCGGAGTGGGTGCATTGGCCGGGATCATTCTCGGCGTAGGAATCGCGCGTAGCTATCTCATGATCGCATTGCCCGTCGGGCTCGCTGCGCTACTACTCGGGCGTTATCTCTGGCGACGCGACATCCGAAAGAAGCGTGCAATCGGGGATTGCCGCAACTCGGTGCTGTTGGTCGGTGGACACGCGTCCGTCGTTGCTACTACGCGAGCCTTCGTGCGGGATTCCTCGGCAGGTTACGACGTTGTGGGAGCGTGCATTCCGCGTCGGGCGACCGCGTTGGACGATCACATCGTCGTCGACGGCGCAGCAGTCCCGGTATTGGGTAACGAGTTCGCGGTGGTCGAGGCGATGCGCGCAAGCGGCGCAGACACCGTCATCGTCACCGGGACCGAAGACCTCGGGCAGGTGGGCATTCGCAAGCTGATGTGGGACCTCGAAGCCGAGGGTGTCGACATGGTGGTTTCGCCGGTCGTGGCTGATGTGTCGAAGGCTCGCTTGATGTTTCGCCCAGCGGCGGGACTCCCGTTGATTCACGTTGCGCGACCGCGGTACCAGGGCGCTAACCGGCTTGCGCCCGCTGTTTTCGACGCGGCGTTCTCGATGATGATGATCCTCCTCGTGGCGCCGCTCATGATCGCCGCTGCCGCTGCAGTCAAGTTCACGTCCAAAGGTCCGGTGTTCTATAAGGCGGAACGCATCGGCCTCAACGGGAAACCGTTCCCCATGTTCAAGTTTCGTACCATGGTGGAAGGTGCCGATCAGCAAGTTGTCGATCTGATGGGGGACAACGAAGGCGCGGGCGGCGTGTTGTTCAAGATGCGTGAGGATCCACGAATCACGTCCGTCGGCAAGATTCTTCGTAGATTGAGCATCGACGAGCTACCACAGTTCTTCAACGTCATTCGCGGAGAGATGAGCGTTGTCGGTCCGCGGCCGCCGTTGCGGCGCGAGGTCGAGATGTACGACGACGAGGTTGCCCGGCGCCTGCTGGTCAAACCCGGCATCACCGGTCTCTGGCAGGTCAGTGGACGCAGTGACCTCTCGTGGGAAGAATCTGTTCGACTGGACTCGTCTTACGTGGAGAATTGGTCTGCGGCGCAGAATATCTCGATCATCACCAAGACCGTATCCGCAGTGCTCAGGAGCGACGGAGCGTACTGACCGGCCAGAGGCGGTCAGCGGCGGTCAGCACTCCTGGAACTGGGCGCGAACGTACCCGGCGGTTTGCCACACGTAGTTTGCGGCCCAGACCCAGAACGGAAGTGGTCGGGGGTCCGCGACTACGTCGATATCACCGTCCCAGCAGCGGTTGATGATGTAGCGACTGCGAGAGACATGGGGAACGAAGGTCACAACGATGACGCGCTTCCAACCCTGCGCCTCTGCGCGACGCCGAATCTCCTGTCCTTCACCCCGAGTGGTCGATGGATCTGGTTTGAAACAGCTGACTTCGAAGTCGTAGGTTCCTTCGCAGATTGCGTTGATCTTCGGATCACTGCTGCGATACGGATTCGAAAAGATTATCTGAGGAGCGTAGCCCTGCTCGGCCAGGGACATTCCGTACTCTTCTCTGCCGTCGTGATCGCCGCCGAGAACAACTATCGCGTCGGCCATTTCGGGTGTGTCGATCACCGGATCGACGTAGACCGGCCAGCCGGCAGCGGTAATTGCAGCAAGTCCGCCGACCACCCCGCTGAGAACGAACATGCGTCGACGAACCTTGTGTCGAGTGGATTTCACAATGACTTCCTGTAATGCGGATGTGGGAGCGGCTCAGAGCCCGTACTGGGTTTCGAGAACCGCACGGACGGCAGGCATTCCGAGGCGTTCGCGAGCAACGCTTCGTGCGCGGGCGCCCATCTCTGCGGCGGCGACGGGATCCTTCAAGAGCGACGAGATCGCCGCAGTCAGTGACTCGGTGGCGTCATCGATCACGAGGCCACAATGTCCGTCGCGGATCAGTGGTGCGAGGCCGCACGTGTCGGTGACGACTACGGGCAGACCAGCGGCCATCGCCTCGAGTACAGACATCGGGAACGGCTCGTTCACGGAGGGCAAGACATATACCGCGGCTTGACGAAATCGTGCGGCAGACTTGTCGAACGGTAGTGGGCCTTCGTACCGGATGGAACTGCTGTGGCCGGAGCGTTCGATCAGCCGGCTGACGGCTTCTGCTTCACCCTCATCCGGCCCGACTATCGAAAATCGAGCCGCGTGTCCGTTGTCCAACAACACTTTTGCAGCTTCGACGAAGACCTGGGGTCGCTTTCTTGCCTGTAGTCGGGCGAGGTAGAGGACCTCGGGCGGGTCGCAACTGTTGACTGGCCGCGACTCGCGGTCTTCGGCCTCGGGAATCCCGTTGTTGAGTTCCACCAAGTTGACGCGACCGTCTCCGACGACGGACTGCAGGTCTGCGTGCTCTCGTTCGGTCAGATAGAACACTGTCCGTGCTCGTTTGAGGACCGGGATCGTGAGAACAGCGTCCAACGGTTTTGCCAGCAGTTTGTCCGTCTCGTCGATCATCCCGTGAGTCTGTGCGAAAACTGGAATACTGTATGCAAGAGCCAGCTTCGCTGCAGGAAGTGTCACCAGGTCGCGCGCGAGATGAATGTGCACGACGTCGAATTCTCGGATGTGTTTGCGGAGCCACACAAGCATCGACGGCGCGCCGATCCCCGCGTACCCGATCTTCGGGATCACGGTCCGCGCCGGAAACAATTTCAGAGCTATTCCCTGCTCGTGTGTAGGAGGCTTTGCGTACCCACGCTCGCCTGCAGCGATGGTTACGTCGTGACCATTGTCCTGCAATGCTTTCGACTGATTGAGGGCGACCCGAATAGGCCCTCCGTAGGCGGCGTCCGGTGAGAAGAGAGTGACGATCTGCAGTATCTTCATCGTGCAGCGCCCGCCCGTGGCGCCAACATCGTGGTTCCGGCGGGAACATCCGACGTCACCAGGGCCGTTGCGCCGACGATTGCGTTATCCCCTATCGTGACACCGCGGAGTATCGTCGCGCGGGCCGCGATCCATGCCTGGTCACCGATGACGATGGGGGCATTGTCGAACTCGAACGTGGGACTTCGGTGATCATGGCTTCCCGTGCACAGTAGAACATCCTGCGAGATAGCGGTGTTCGCCCCTATGGTGACGGGTTCGAGATTGAGTATCCAGGTTCCCTCGCCGATCCACGAGTCTGCTCCGACCGTCAGTTTCCACGGCCAGTGGATACGGACGCGGTGTCGAATCAGGACGCCGTCGGCGATGTCTGCTCCAAATCTCCTGAGAACTGCAATGCGAATTCCGTTGGGACACCACCAATGAGAAAGCAGCACACCGGAAATTACGAGCCAGAAGATTTGAACCAGCGGGCCGCGACCCTTGTCGTATCCTGCACCGGTGAACCCGGACAGAGTGCGGGCTGTGCTCACAGTCGGACCGCTGCAGACGCGTCCTGGACGTGCTCGCGATACCAGGCAACGGTCGACTCGATGCCCTCGCGGGTTGAGATCTGGGGTTTCCAGCCGGTGGCGATCAGTGTGGACACGTCGAGGAGCTTGCGCGGTGCACCATCGGGCTTGCTTGTGTCCCAGTCCATTCGGCCTTCATAACCCACTGCTTCGGCCACAATGTTTGCGAGATCTTTGATGGTTTCGTCGTGACCGGTACCGACGTTGATATGTCCGGACTCGTCGAAGGTGTCGAGTAGGTGCAGGAGTGCGTCGGCCAAGTCGTCCACGTGGAGGAATTCTCGACGTGGGCTCCCCGAACCCCAGTTCGTGACGGATTCGATTCCATCTCTTTTGGCTTGATCGAGACGACGGATCATCGAAGGAAGTACGTGCGAAATGTTCTCCGAGAAGTTGTCGCCGGGTCCGTACAGGCTTGTCGGCATCGCCGAGATCCAGGGCAACCCGAACTGCCTACGAACAGCCTGGACCTGGATGATTCCCGCAATCTTGGCGATCGCATAAGCGTCGTTGGTCGGTTCCAGATGGCCGTTTAGTAACTGATCTTCGGTGATCGGCTGTGGTGCCAGGCGCGGGTAGATGCACGAGGACCCGAGGAACAGCAATCGATGCACGCCGTGCTGCAGCGATGCGTCGAGCACATTGGTCTGGATCTGGAGGTTGTCGGAGATGAAGTCGACCGGGTAGGTGTTGTTCGCGACGATTCCCCCGACCTTTGCAGCAGCCAAGACAACGCACGACGGTTTGGTGGCTTCGAAGAAGGCGAAGACGTCTGCGCGGTTTCGGAGATCGAGTTCGGCGGATGTGCGACCGATCAGGTCGGTGAAGTTGCTCTGCTCGAGCTTGCGCCAGAGCGCGGATCCCACCAGTCCCTTGTGCCCGGCGATGAATGTCGGGGCGCTGCGATCAAGAGGTGCAATCGATTTCGTTGTGATCATGAGAGCGAGATCTTCCAATCAGGGAGATTTGGCGTGTCGATCCAAGGTGTGCCGGCATGCGCCAATGCTGCGATGTCGGCGTCCATCATGATTCGAGCCAATTCTGGGGTCTGTACTGTCGCTTTCCAGCCCAGTTTGTCTTCGGCTTTGCCTGCGTCGCCGACCAGAGCGTCCACCTCTGTCGGTCGAAGGTAACGAGGATCGAATTTGACGTACTTCTGCCAGTCGAGACCAACATGTTCGAATGAGGCCACAACAAAATCCTGGACCGTGAAGTTTCCTCCGGTGGCCAACACATAGTCATCTGGTTCGTCGACTTGAAGCATCCGCCACATGCCCTCGACATACTCGGGTGCGTAGCCCCAATCCCTGACCGCGTCCAAATTGCCCAGGTACAGGGAGTCTTCGATTCCGGCTTGGATCCGGGCGACCGCACGCGTTACTTTCCTCGTGACGAATGTTTCACCGCGGCGGGGTGATTCGTGGTTGAAGAGGATTCCGTTCACCGCGTGAATTCCGTACGCCTCGCGATAGTTCCTGGTGACCCAATACGAGTACACCTTCGCGGCACCGTACGGCGACCGCGGATAGAACGGGGTGTCCTCGTTCTGTGGAGGCGGGCTGGCCCCAAACATTTCCGAACTCGAAGCCTGGTAGAAGCGGCACTGCAATCCCGTCATGCGGACCGCTTCGAGCAAACGAATAGACCCGATTCCGGTTGTGTTGCCGGTGTGTTCAGGCTCGTCGAAGCTGACCCGGACGTGCGACTGCGCAGCGAGGTTGTACACCTCGTCTGGTGCGATCTTCGACAAAAGCGTGACGAGTCGTGCACCGTCGGACAGGTCACCGTAGTGCAAGAACAGCCGTGCGCCCTGTTCATGAGGGTCCTGATAGAGGTGGTCGATGCGTGACGTGTTGAAAGTTGATGCGCGTCTGATCAATCCGTGTACTTCGTAGCCTTTGGCCAACAACAGTTCTGCCAGGTAGGAACCGTCCTGTCCGGTGATCCCTGTGATGAGTGCGCGTTTGGTCATCGAGCGTCAGCTACCTTGTCTGTGTTCGTCGTCTTCAGATCCGAGTCGAGATGTGTGAGGCGTTGTTCCAAACGGCTCGCGTGCTATCTGCGGCCGGCCACCAGCTCGCGGATCCACTGTTCGCATTTGTCGATGGACGCGGTTTTGCCGACCGAGGTGGCGCAGTACTGGACCCCGGCGGCACCAAGTTTGGCGGAAGTCTCCGCATCGCCGGCGAGTTGTAGGGCCGCGGTGAGCAGGCCGGCGGGATCACCGTTCTGAGTGACGACCCCGGCACCGGAAGCACGGATCTCGTCAGCAGTCGTGGATGCCACGTCGGTCGCGGCCACAATCGGGGTACCGCTGCTGAAGTACGACGTCAACTTGCTCGGCACTGCCATCCCGACGATCCCGGGCGCCTCGTTGACCAGTAAAACGTCAGCGGCGGTCATGGCCGTGCGGAAGTCCCGGTCGTCGAGTGGACGGACGAAGTCGATGCGATTGACTCCCACTGCCGCGGCTTCGAGGTTCGGTCGCTGATTACCGTCACCGACCAGAACGAATCGGATAGGCAGATTCTGCTCGTCGGCGAGTCGAGCCGCCTCGACCACATTCTCCAGACCTTGTTTCGCACCCATGTTTCCGGTGTGCAGAACTATGGTTTCGTCGGGCGACCACCCGAATCTGGTGCGTGCGGCGGCGAGATCGTCCACATCGATCGGCGCCACATGCGTCCAGTTCCGAACGACTGTGACTCGTTCACGCGGGACGTGAAGTTCGTTGACGACGTGGTCGACGAAACGGTCATGGACGACGGCGATTCCGTCGGCGGACTTCACGACAGCCGCCTCGAGCCTGGACGTTGCGCGGGCACTGCGGCCTGTCATTGCGCCGGTCTCCACGACACCTTGTCCGTACAAGTCGTGGACCCAGACCCCGATGGCCGGACGATTGGGCGTCAGCCGAGCACGTCCGAGGACCATCGCAGTGGCCAGCAATGCCGGACTGGTGCATACGATCACGTCAGGTGTGTTCCACCCGGAACTGGCGGCACGTGCGCCGAAACTCAGCTCCATTTTGATTCTGCCCAATGCGTTCGGTGGGCTCGGCACGAAATGGCGCCGTCGGTGAACGTGAACACCGTTCACTACCTCGTCTATCGACCGCCCCTGATACGAAGCGTCGATTTCCCATGCCGGATAGTGCGGATACCCGGTGACGACGTGCACCTCGTGCCCGCGCTCACCGAGCGACTCGGCAAGGTCCGTCATATACGGAGCTATCCCCGTGGTTTCCGGCGCGTAGTTGATGCCGAGGATCGTGATGTTCAGCGAGCCGACGGTGGCACTTGTCGGTAACTCGGCAATCGCGGAATCGCCGCCAGGGTGGTCGTGCATCTGGTCGGTCTGTGTACTGATGACGAACCTCCGGTTGGGAAAATGCGCGTTAAACAGTCAAACAGTTTTATTCAAGCTATTTAAGCGCCACTAGGGCGGTTTATCAACCTGGTCAGCTGGGTGGACTCGACAAAATGGACGAATTGCCCGGGTGGATTCCGACGGTCGACCGCCCGGACTACTGATTTAGCCGAGAAATAACTGAGTTGATGTGATTCTGGTGATAGTTGGGTCGAGGTGGATGCTGTTCGTCCGGGCGGGTCCAGATTCTGCGCTCTCGCCTCGTATGCAATTCTGTGCTCATGCAATGGTCTGCGTGAATGCTCGATCACACTTTGACCGTCTTGCGGTTTGTTGTGTATTCGGCGGCAGAGGGGAAATGATGAGGTCTGATCCGTGGGGGAACATCTACTGCTGCAATACTCAGCAGGCGTTTGCGACGGTTGTACCGTCAGTCGTCGACGACGCGATTTCGGTGTGGATCAGCAGTGTTTTCGATCCAGAGGACGAGGTCCGTGTGCGCGTCGTGCTGGTGCGCCGAGTCGACGAATCCGAAATCGAATCGGAGCATCTGGTGCTCGACGACGTGGCGGGCGATCTCCCAGACGAGTTCGACACCGTCGATGTCGACGAATTCAACAAAGTCTTCGTGAGTTTCTTCCACAACAGTCGCCTCGTCGACCCGTCGACGATCGTGTTGGTCGTAAGTGCTGGAATGATCGGACTGATCTACTCGCACCGATTTGGTGACGAGACCGTGTTCATGCCGAAGTCGGAGCGACTCTTTCTGGCATTGAGCGGGTTGAGTCCTGACTGCGCGCCGGAACGTCAGGACGGGCGGCCGTTGACTGCGCGCAGAATCGTCGAGGGCGGACTTCGGATGTCCGTCGCTCATCCCAAAGCGTCGTTCGACGCGATACGGCAGATTGTCGGTATGCGGAAGGAAGTTCCGCGTCCTCTTGCTCGCCCGGACGAGTCGGGCATGCATGCATTGGATTCACGCGCGTGGTGGTATTTCGCTCGGCTCGAAGGCAATACTGATCGCAAGTTGCCGTCGGTCTACTTCTACTGCGCACTTCTCGCCGCGTTGGGACGTGGGGCACACGAGAGTCATCACGTGGTGGCTGACCTTCGCTCGTATTCCCCGGTTCTCGGACTCACTGACGGGAATGCGTTCAGTCACATACCATTTCGAGCTGACTGGTCAGTCGACGACCCTGCTGACGTAGCGCACGAACTGTCGTCGCGAATTCGGTCGGGCGAGGCGCTGATCCGTCGATCAGTAGGCGAGGTGGTCGCGCGCGCAGCTGACTACAGGCACGGATCCAGCGGCGAAGGTGACGGGACTGCGGAGCAGTCGCTGACCACCAGTATGTCGTGTTTTCGTCTCCCAGCCGATCGGCCGTATGCGAAGTTGGGTGGTCAACTCGTGTACTCCGGTGGGATGCAGACCTACGCCGCAAACTCGATGTCGATCAACATTCGGGCGACTGGGAACGTGTCCGATTGCACGTTCAGCCATTCGGGTGGACATGTCGCCAAGGCCTCATTGATGGCGGCAGTGAAGACTGCCGCTGACCTGTCGGGTGCCGACCTCACGATGGAATCAGGATTTCACTTCGACGAGCGATAGCGGCAATCTGCGTCCCGCAAGTCGTCCGCAGGCACTTCTCACTCCTCGGTTACTTCGCAGTAAACAATCCTATAGACTGTTTTGAGTGAACTGAGCGGACCGATAGTTTCAAATCGATCTCGGTCTTGGAAGAACTCGGTCTTGGAACATCGAAGTCTTGGAATGCAGCGAGTGCAGGGGAGGAGGTGAGACGTGGCGGGTCTGAAGCTACGCATGCTGTTCAGCGCGGGTGATCAGGTATTGTCCAGCGTCAGCAATGCGCTCATTCTGTTCGCGATGGCGGGCCCGTCGTCGGTGAGTGAGTTCGGTCTGGCGATCCTTGTTTTCTCCATCCTCACGGCTGCGCTCGGATTCGTTCGAGGTGCTGTTGGCACACCCCTGCTGTTGATGAGTGCCTACAGTCGCAACAGGATTCGCGCGGAGAGCAGACATGCGATCTCGGGTGCAGCCATTTTCGGAGTCCTGGTTGGGATCGTTGCCCTCGGAGTCTCAGTTTTCCTTCACGAACCGCAGGTGGGGATTGCATACGCCGTCGCCGCGCCGGTTGTTCTCGCGCAGGATGCCTTGCGATTCACCGCGATGTCGATGGGAGAACCGGAACACGCGTTCTTCAGCGATGCGTTGTGGGCGAGTGCGGCGTTCGGTGTGCTTGTCGTGACTTGGATTCGACCAGAGGCACTTTCGATCGCCGAGATGATTTGGTTGTGGTCCCTCGCCGGAGCGCTTGCACTCGTTTACCTGATGATTCGCGTACAGACGCTACCGCGACTGACTGGTGTGTATCGCTGGTGGGCGTCGTTCTGGACTCATCGAATCCGGTTCGGATTCGAGAGTGGCATCGACCAACTGGCTGCAATCGTGATCGTCGCGGTGTCCACAGCCTTCATCGGAACGGTGGCTGCCGCGTCTTTGCGCGGAGCAGTGACCGTACTGGGTCCGTTCGCCGTGCTGATCAGTTCGCTTCCTCTGATCGTCATTCCCGAATCGGTTCGGGCCGGCCACACCGCGCGCCAGGTGTGGAGCACACTGCGTTATGCAGCGTGGCTCACATCTGCGATGGCGGCAACGATCGGATTCGCCGCTCCCTTCCTCCCCGATGAACTCGGCCGAGTCGTTCTCGGAGAGTCCTGGGCCGAGGCTCGCCATGTTCTGCCGTTTCTCGGACTCGAGTACGCGGCGATCTGTTGGATAGCGGGTGTTTACAATCTCTACCGCACTCAAGGAGCCAGCGGACGACTGCTCAAGCTGCGAATCATCCAGAGTCTCACGGCAATCGTCATCTGCAGCGCGGCTGCAGCCCTCACTGGAACCGCGGTCGGAGTCGCGATCGGGCTGGCGGTCTCGTCCGTCCTCGTTGCCGTGTGCCTGGTGGTCGCTGCCCAACGGAAGCACTCCGGCCGTGAAGACCCCGCGAGCGTGCCGTCCACTGCTGATCGTGCCGAACCAGGCGATCTGCGCCGAACACGAACAGGCGCACTGGCCGGGACGACCACGTGAAAACCATTTCCAGCGGGCGGACAAAGCCTGAGGAGTTCGCGGAATTCGACGTCAGCCGGCAGGACTCGTTGATGCCACCGCTGATTGCGATCTGGACCGCGGTGATCATGGTGATCATCGTGCCTTTCGCAGTCGTCGAGTTCACTCCGACACCGCCAGGGCGTGTATGGATGGCGGTACTTGCCGTCACCACGATCTCGGGATTGCGCTATGCGTGGATTGTCGGCGAGGGATTTCGGCGGCTCGTCGAGATGTCGTTCTGGGTTTTCACCTATGTCTTCATGGGTCTTGCTCCACTTGCCCAGCTCCGCCTGCGAGAGATTCCTCCTACGACGCCCCGAGTGGATCCGTCCCTCAACTCGACAGCGGTGTCGATCGTCCTTCTGGGGATCGGCGGTTTCCTGGTCGGAATAGTGTTCTCCGGAGCGGTGTGGCGTCGAATCAGAGACACGCGATGGGGAAACGCCACGAGCGTGCGAGTGGATCCCGTCCGGGTTTTGATTCTTGCCGGTTGCGCCCTCGTCGCCAACGCGTACTACATCAAGAAACTCGGTGTAGGGACGCTTCTGTCGAGTCGAAGTGCCGTGGTGGAGCAGGCGAGTGCGTCGCTGGGGCAATCCACGGTCGCCAGCATCATCGGCGCCGTCGCGATGATGTCCTTGCTCGTCGCATTCATCGCGGTGGTCAAATACCGTGATCAGAATCCGGGAGCGGATCGTCTGTTTCTTCTCTGCGCCATCGTGCTCGGAGCCGTGTTGTTGTTGACGTTCAATCCGATCTCGAGTGCAAGGTATCTGTTCGGTACTGCAGCACTCGCCGTGGCGGCACTTTTCGGACTCTTCGCGACCCGCGTTCGTTTCCGTGTGGTTGCCCTGCTTGCCGTGGCTGCACTTGTCCTGGTCTTTCCGCTCGCCGATGCGTTCAGGTACAGCACGTCGGCACAGTTCAAGACAAGCTCGCCTCTCGAATCGCTCACGTCTCCGGACTACGACGCATTTGCACAGGTCAACAACACCGTCAACTTTGTGAATACGCACGGGGTTACCGATGGTAAGCAGGCACTCGGCGTTGTTCTTTTCTGGATTCCGCGCACCATCTGGCCCGGCAAAGCTACGGACACGGGCATCCTGCTCGCGGAGAGCCGCAACTACACGGTCAAGAACCTTTCTGCGCCGTTGTGGTCCGAGCTGTTCGTCAACGGTGGGTGGATCGCGCTGATTGCCGGAATGGTTGCCCTGGGCTTGATCGCAGGGATTCAGGACAGAAGAATCGAACTGTCGCTGCGCCAGTCCACGGCGCCGACGATCCTTGCCTGCATCCTGCCCTTCTACCTGATCATTCTTCTCAGAGGATCACTGCTGCAAGCGATGTCGTACTTCCTCGTCATCATCGGCTGTGCATTCTTCGTCTCACGGCGGGAGGTGACTCGATGACTCGGACGAACCGATTCTCGTCGAGAATCTCTGCCCGTCGCCCGCTGGAACTCGTGGGCCTTGCTCTGCTGGTGGTATTGGTCGTTTGTGCGACGGCGCTGGCCGTGCGTCAGAGTTCGGCTGCCGAAAACGGCCGGTCCGCCCTCACGGTAGCGACAACGGTTCCTCAGTTGCCGCCGGACACGGCGCCGGCATCGATGTGGTTCGGCGACAGCTTCACTGCGGGCATCAACGGAATCGGGCTCGGGGCGTACCCGAGAATCATCTGCGTCCGGATGGGGTGGGACTGCAATGTCGATGCACAGGGAAGCACCGGTTTCACCAACGACGGCGCACCCGAGTATCAGGGAACTACAACACGATTCGCGAATCGACTACCGGTGTCGATCGAGCGGTATCGAGCGGACATCATTTTTGTGGACGGTGGGCGAAACGATCTGCACATGAGGCCGATGGATTTGTTTCCCGTCATGACGTCGTACATCGATGCCGTCCGGGATGCCTGGCAGGATGCGCGTCTGGTGATCATCGTGCCGACATACGTCACACCTGTGCCGTACGACGGATACGACCAATTCGTATCAGCGCTGCGAAGTTACGGGGAATCCGTTGCCGCGACCGTGATCGACCCCGTTGCCGACGGTTGGTACGCCGACGTGAACCTCACGACACTGAAATTCGAGGACGGTGTGCATCCGAATGCAGTGGGGAATGCAGTAATTGCTCAGAAACTGGTGGAATCGCTGACCTCCTCCGGTGTGATTCGAGAGGGCGCGCCGAATGGGGGGATTCTCCGATGAACCCGTCCCGTTTCTTCGAGGTCCTTCGTGACAGGTGGATTGTCGTCGGCATCTCGACAGTGCTCGGTCTGCTGGTAGGCGTTCTGCTGACATTGCTCACGCCGACCACTTTCAAGACCTCGACCCAACTCTTTCTCACCACGCCAGGGTGGGGAACACCGACAACTCTGGGCAATGCAGATTCGAGCCCTTTCCAAGGTGACGAATTCTCGCAGCAACGAGCGGGTACATACACGCGTCTGGCGGAAGGTTCCGACTTCGCGGCCCGGGTCGCAAGTCGTCTGGGCGAGAGTGGTCTTCGTGACGTCGAGAGCATTTCGGTTCGCGTTGTACCCGACACCGTGTTGCTCGAAATCTCTGGGATCGCCGACAGCGCAGACCGGGCGTTGCAACTGACGAATGCGGCATCGGACGAGATGAACGAGACGATCCGGCGGCTCGAGACACCGAGTGGGACGTTGATCCCGACTGTTCAGCCGCTGACTGTCGTCACGGCGTCAGCACCGACGAGCCCGGCTGGCCCGCAGACGATTCCGAACGTTCTTATGGGGTTGGTCGTCGGATCGATGGTTGGAGTGACGGGTGTGACCTTGGCAGCTGCGAGGTCGAGAGCAGTTCAGAGTGTCGACGAATTGGCAGCCTGGACGGGTCTACCTGTGCTCGAGTCCATCCAGTACCTCGGTGGCAGGGGATCGTCCGCCGAGGAAGGCGATCAGTCGGCATTGAAAAGTTCTTTTGCGCGACTGCAGTTCAACCGAGACCTCATCGGGACAGGTACGCCCGCGTCACCCGTGCTCGTGACCGCTGCCGACGAGGGGGAGATCAGCAGGTTCGCAGCTGGCGGCATCGCCGATGCTGCTTGTGCTCTGGGATATTCGGTGGTTCTCGTCGACTGCAACTTCCGATCGTCGCGGGCGCAGATCGAGTTGGGGGTCACCGACATCGTCATGTCGGACACCACCCTCGACGATGTTCTGAGCTCGACGCCACTGCGGCCGACTCTCCTCCGGAGCGGTTCGCCGACCGAAACTCCCGACAGAGTCATCGAGTCTGAGTCGTTCAGGCGCATGTTGCGAGATCTGAGTGCCAGGTTCGACGTTGTGGTTGTCTTCGACTCAGGCGGGACGCAGTACGCCGACTCGAGCCGATTGGCCAAGGTGTGCCGTTCGATAATCCTTGTCGTTCAATCTCATTCGACAAACAGGCAGACGTTGATGACGAAGGTTCACGATCTGGAAATCGCAGGTGCGAAGATCGAAGGCTCGGTCCTGCTGGCCACCACGCGCCGAACGCAGCGAGGGGCAGTGTTGCCCGGTGGTCGGCCAGACACAACTGTCTCGGTGGCAAGTCACACGCCACGGCGCGACGGAGACACACGCACACAGCGGTCTCCAAGAAAGGCGAACACATGAATGCACTCAGCACTGCCGCGCGAATTCTGAGGCGGGGGTGGGCAATACCTGTCTTCGCGGTGCTCGGCTTGATCCTCGGTGCTTTCATGGCCATCTCGAGTCCGTCGTCCTACACGTCGACAACTGTGCTGTTCATCGGCTCGCCGATCAGCGCTGACTCGGCTGGCGCTTATCAGGGCGATCTGTTTTCTCAGCAACGAGCGGCAACCTATGCCCAACTGTTTTCGAGCGACGATCTGGCAGTCAAGGTGATCGACGACCTGGGTCTTTCAATGAGCGGACACGAGTTGGCCTCGCAGGTTTCGGCGGCAGCAGTGGAGAAAACCGTGCTCTTGCAAGTCTCCGTCACGGATTCGACGGCCGAAGGATCAGCCGGCATCGCCAATGCGTATGCGAAGAATTTCGCACAATATGTCGGGCAGTTGGAGACCCCTAACGGTGGTGGCCGTCCGAATACGTCTGTCCAGGTGGTGACCGAGGCCAACGCTGAAGATGCCAGTGGGGGTTCGAATCTCGTGATGACGTCCCTGTTCGGCCTCGTTGGTGGTCTGGCCGTCGGCATCGGTGTCCGGGTGCTCCTCGGGCGGCTCGATCGATCAGTTCGAAGTGCTTCCATGCTCTCTGCCGTTGCGGGTGTACCGATTTTGGCGACAGTTCCGGAATCGGCCTCGCGGGGATCTCACGCGTTGACGTTCCCCTCGGACGGCGCGACTGCGTATGCCGAGTCGATACGCAAGCTCAGGACGGGTATCGAGTTCGCCGGGCCGAGTGCCGACGCGATCCGTTCGGTCCTCATCGCTTCACCTCGGTACTCTGAGCCTGCGGGGTGTCTTGCAGCCGATCTCGCGGTTGTCTTGTCCGAAGCGGGACGTCGAGTGCTGTTGGTGGACGGTGACTTGAGGTCGCCGAGCTTGGATTCATACCTCGGTATCAAGCCGGCAGCCGGCTTTTCCGACGTTCTTGCCGGCGCGATTCCGCTCGTGGATGTGCTCGTTCAGGTACCCGGTCGCTCATTGACTCTGCTGCCCGCCGGCTCGATACGATCCGATTCCGGGGACGTCATCGCATCGGTCTCGGCACGGGAGATACTTTTGGAGGCCTCCGAGAAATTCGAATACACGATCGTCGTGGGTCCACCTTTGTCGCTCTATTCCGATTCGGCTGTGATCGGCTCAGTCGTCGACGGCGTGGTTCTTGTTTCAACACAGAGTATTTCGTCGGTGGACGAGGTGGAAGGCGCAGCGACCACGCTGCGCGCTGCCGGCGCGAACCTGTTGGGTGCGGTGCTCACGGGTGTCGGACGTAGTGGCTCGGTCAAGGGCCGTAGCCGAGTGAGCGTGGTGGACGAGCCTGCGGCGAACGAGCCTCCGGTGAAAAATGAATCGAATGAGCCAGTCGGCGCGTGGCCTCCCGTCGAACGGCGAGCTGCTGCGCAGGGAGTCCACGCAGAACCAGGTGTTGGATCGACGGGGAAGAATGAAGTGGACAAGCATGATTCGGGTGATTCGGTCGAATCTCCGGCCGAAGATATGCGCATCGATTTCGACCAATGGGAGCCGGCAGAGACCGAAGGGCGCTACACGCGCAGTGATCTGGACAGTCCCACAGTGGCAATCCCTCGCTCGATGCTCCGCACGAAGGTCGCGCAGAAGGCAAACCGCTCGAGCGACGAGTTGCCGACCGATGAGCGGCAGGTAAGATCACTCGGTGGAAACGGCGATTCCGATTCCAGGTCGAATCACCCGCCGCAAGCTTCGGATTCTTTGCAGCAGAATCAAGTTGGAATGCCATTCCCAGGTTCTGGATGACAACGTCACCGGGCATTGCGGCGTAAGACCGTGCGCGAGAAGGGGTGGCTGATTCGGTGAACGCCGATGCTCGAAATCGGAAACGGGTGAGTATCGAAGGTTCGCGGGGCAGGAAATTTCGTGCAATTGTCATCGGAATTACGCTGGTGTCGTCAGCGCTTCTCGTAGCAGCCGGCTTTCGGCTCTCTGATGGAATGGTCCGAACCGCGAAAGTTGACGAGACGGCGTCGTCGCATCTCGCCTTCGATGTTCCGGTCTTCGGACAGGCGACCGGCAAGATGGTCTTTGCACATTACTTCCCGCCGTATCCCGTCTCGATCGACAATCTACCGTCGGGCGAGGACTATTACGCCACGCAGTATCTCAACCCGAACGGTGAACGAGGCGCATACGCCGCAGTCGGAGGGTTTCTCCGAGACCGGCCACAATCACGGCCCGTTTCAGCTGACCCACAGTGGAGGCAGCGAGATCTGCAAGATGAAGTGCGGCAGGCAATCGACGCGGGAATCGGTGGCTTCTCGGTTGACATTCTGACGAAGTCGTCGAACGCGTTGTGGTCTTCTTCCGTGCCGGCCGAACTTCTCGCGGCTTCAGCGGCAGTCGATCCCGCGTTCGAAATAATGTTGATGCCGGATATGAACGGCGAACTCGGCACATTGGACCCCGCTAATCTGGCAGACGAGTTGTCACAGTATGCGTCATCGCCGTCAGTTTTTCGATTGGCGGACAACAGGGTCGTGATTTCGCCGTTTCTTGCCGAGAAACACGACCCGGCGTGGTGGTCGCAGTTTCTCGACATAATGAAGGCCCGCTTCGGGATCGAGGTAGCCTTCGTTCCGCTCTTCCTGAACTCCACTACAAATATGGATTCATTCGCGTCGATAAGCTATGGAATGTCGACGTGGGGTGGACGTAACCCCGCCTTCAATCCAGTGACGGACACCGGGATCGGCTCGCCACTGGATCAGGCGAACCGAGCGCATGCTCTGGGCAAGATATGGATGCAGTCGGTCTCATTCCAGGATGTGCGTCCCAGTCAATCGGTTTTCGACGAAGCGCAGAATACCGGGAATCTCCGAAACACCTGGCAGATTGCGCGTGAATCGGATAGTGAATGGGTGCAACTTATTTCGTGGAACGATTACAGCGAAGGCACGGCGTTTGCGCCGAGCGAGGGGCACGGTCGGGCATTGCTCGATCTGAACGCATATTTTGTCGACTGGTTCAAAACCGGAACTGCACCGACGATTACACGTGACGTCGCTTACGTCAGCTACCGGAACCAACTGTCGTCCGCGCGACCCGCACTTCCCTCGGAATCTCCGATGGTTCTGCGCGCGGGGTCGTCCCCGGTTCGCGACACGATCGAGGTTTTGACATTCTTGGTCGAGGGTGCAGAAGTGAAGGTTACGGTCGGCGGTTCGACGACCACGTGCAGTGCGGATTCAGGGATGGACGTGTGCACGGTTCCCTCTGGGGTCGGTGCCGTCTCGGTCAGTGTGGTTCGGAACGGGACGGAAGTGACTTCGGTGAAGGCACATTCAGACGTCGTGTCCACACCTTCGGTTCAAAATATGGAGTACCTGGTCGATTCGAGTTTTCGACGATAAGTCAGCAGTCCGACGGCGGCGACTCGCCTCTGAAGCGCGCTTGGAGCCAGACCGCAGTCTCCGACCCCGGATCCAGATTGTTGTGAGTTTGGCCTGCTCTGACGATGTGCTGCACCGAATCGCCGAACGCACAAGCATTGTCGACGGCCTCTTGCACCCACTGCGGACGAATCGTCTCGTCAGCGTCGCCGTTGATGACCAGCAGTGGTCCTCCGGATGGACGCTGCGGGAGGGCGATCGATGTGAGCCAGTCGCGCAGGACTGCTCCGGCCTCGTCGGAGCTCGGCAGGGTGTCGGCGGGATTCAGTCGTGATGCTTGTTCGCCGCGTTCTTTCAACGCCGGACCCGCACATGCCAACCACATCTCAGAGTTACTCGACAGCGCGCCGTGTAGGTAGTTGCCTGGATCGGTCCCGGGTCGGGCCGTGGTCAGCCCAGATACTACGTACGACATCATGATCTGCTGTTCATGTGTGAGCCACTGCGACTGGGCCAGGTCGGCGAGCTTGGAAAGATCTGCGGCCGGAGCCAGCGCAACCGACCCGACGAAATTCAATTCGGGCGCGTAGAAACCGGACAACTCTGCTGCCGCCCACGTCGCCTGTCCACCGATCGACACGCCGAGTCCTGCCCATTTCGAGGACGTGTCCGGGACCATTTCCCGCGCTGCGCGAACTCCGTCGATCAAGTTGAAGGCGCTGGTGTTCGGGTCTAGGTACGGGTTGGTACCGCCTGCCGGACCCAAACCTTGGTAGTCGGTCATGACCGCGACGAATCCCAGTTTCATCAAAGGGACGATCGTGCTCGCGTAGCCCAGGAGATCGGGGTACATCGACGGTCCACACTCCGCCGTGACTCCCGTTGTGCCGTGACCGACGGTGACAACAGGTCGTCCGCCCGGTGGTGGATCGCCTTCCGGAACGAAGACGATACCAGACACGACCGTTGAGCTTCCGTCCATGCCTGAAGTTGATCGATACGTGATCTGGTGGGCAGTCGCGCCCACGTCGGCTATCAGTGGATCGACGTCGTCGAACTCGGACGCGCTTTCCAGTTTGCCTCTGGCCCCGGCGGCGTCGGCGCTGATCGAGGGAAGGGGCGCGGACGTGGGAGTCGGTTCTGCGGGCGTCGTGTCGGCAGTGCAACCGGTCAGAAGCGCCGCGGTTGTCGCTGCAACGACTACGAATACGTGGGACGACGTTCGAATGTTGACCCGGGTCGACGTGCGAATCATGCTCCGAGTCGCTCCTTGTCGCGCTTCGACACGGCAAGTCTTCGATCTCCGAACGCGTCGAGTGCAGATGCAACGATCAACCGGCCGACTCGTTCTCGCGAACTGCGATGGAACAGGTTGTGATCACCCGAGCCGGAGAACAAGATGTGTGGGGGATTCTTCGAGCTCGAAAGACGTGTGACACCTCGTCGGCCTCTGTTCGCTTCGAACCAAACTTCGTCTTCCGGCGAGAGGGACACGGCAGTTTGTGTCCCGCGGCGGGTCAAGGTGCGAAGCATCGACTCGGGGGCATTGACCAATCCGAGGAAGCCGAGACCGAGCCACACCGGGTAAGGCAAGTACTGCTGGGCTCGCCGTCCGGCGTTGCGAATTGTTCTGGCTACGATGAAAATTCGGTTTGCAACGTCAGACTCCATTGCATCGACGTGCGCTTTCTTCACCGGTGGTCGTCGATTGTTGATCGACCAATTCACGATGTTGAGCAGCACCACGGACCGTGCCCCGCGCTGGCTAGCCACGTAGGCACCCATCCAGGCACCGGAACACATTCCGATGTGCATCCGGCGGGACGGCGGCACGCCGAGGGTGTCGACGAGGTCCAGCACATTGCGGCGCGCTTCCGGAGACACGATGGGGGTGTTCTCGTCGGTGGAGACCGTTCCGCTGTCTCCTGTGCCCATCCTGTCGAAGCGAATCGACCGGATACCATGCGAGGCGAGAGTTCGAGCGGACTCGACCCACAGCCTCGCCGGCCCGATCCGGTACTCGTTCGCGGTGCTGTGAAAGATCGCAGTGGCAGCGTGGCTCGCAGTCGTGCGGGATGCGGTGGAGATTGCAAAGAGTGATCCGGTGGACCGTCGTTCCAAGATTTCCCAGATTTCTTCGCCGTCGTCAGCCGTCGCGACATGCGCCGCCGACGTGATCTCTGGATCGACGAAAGTCTTGTCCTCGCCGAATTGTCGCGACACCCAACTCGAAATCCGTTGTATGTCGTGCGTAGGCACCGAGAGTACGAAACTGCTGGGGGAAACGAACTGATTCTGCCGTTCGACGAATATGCGTTCAGCACCGGATCGCTCGAGCATCCGAACCGTGCGGGGCGAATCAGCGAATTCAGGGCGAATCGCGGCGAGGACTTTTGTCGACGAACTCGGATCGAACGTGCTGAGGTCAAGTCCGGAAAGGTCTTTCATCGCCGCGGAAGCCAGCAGGCCGCCGACGATTGATGTGCGGTCGTCGTGGTGGGGGTCGTCGTCGACGGAAACGCGGTACATCGAAGTCAGTTCTCGAACGTAGGACCTACCGGATATGACCGGATCCCACAAGACCATCGCACGTAGGTCTCCAAGGGTATCCACGGTGGATGCGGTGAGTAGAGCTCCTGCGCGCAAACCTGTGACGGCTACGGACTCGATACCTGTACGCCGCACGTACGCCACGGCTGCCGCCACGCTGGCCTGCCAGTGCGCAACTGCTAGCGGGTCGTCCTGCCGACCGGACGAATCTCCCTGTCCCTCATAGTCGAAACGAAGAGCGAGGAATCCGCGCCCGGCAAGTTCCTGGGCGAGTTGGCGCAGTCCCCGATAAGCGCTGATGTGTTCCTTCGCAAGGGGTGGACATATGACGACGGCACCGCGCACGGCAGCGTCCGTAGGCAGGTGAAGCGAGGCGAACAGTGCCGCATCACCAGGGCCTGGAATCCACGTGTCAATCGTGCGAATCCCGGTCGGTGTCTCGCGGTCGCGGAGGTGTCGGGTGGTGGTCGCCAGCAGGGAGGGGCGGGGTATGGGTAGTGCGGACATCACGGTTGTCATGTTGGCCATCGATTTGTTCAAGGACCTCTCCACACATTGATTCGGCCTGCCAGTTTCGCGTAGTTCTCCGGTCTCCGAGGGATCCGGTAAACTTCCCGCTACGGATAACATACCGCAAGTATGTTTAGTGACGAATAAACAGTGCAAGGGTTGGATACGGGGGTGCGTACAGCGATGGATCCAGTGTTCGGTGCGTCGTTGGGCGCTGCATCGGTTCGTATTGTTCGCGCCGACCCCCAGCCGGAAACCGGATCCGAGAGCGGCGGTCGATTCCTGACTCGGACGGTGGACGCGTTCGACGCATCTCCGGCGCGGACAGCCGCGATTCACCTAGGTGCTGCAGTTCGCGGGGACACGTCTCGAATGGTCATCGCGGTTCCCGACGAGCGACAGAACGTAGCGCTCGAATCGGAATTGCGTGCCCGAGGTGTCGATGGCGCCGTCACCGTGCCGGAAGCGGTGGCCGTTGTCGCGTTGGTACGGACTTCGGGTGCAGCCGAAGGTTTTCGGCTACTGGCCGTTCTCGATATCGGCCGAACCGGAGTGACTGTCTCGATGATCGAGATTGGAACTGCGACAACTATCGCGTCCACGCGGTCGACGGCGCTCGCCGGTGACAGGCTCGACGGAATCGTCGCGGAGTTGCTGTCGGCAACCGGTCCTGATGTGGCTTTCGACGGTGATGGCGTGTTCGACGCACGTGCAGTCAAGGAATACCTTGCCAGCGGCTCCCGTCGTGCGCAGGTGATGCCCGTTCCCGAATCCATGTGCATCCGTTTCGATTCGGTTGTCACACGGGAAGTCGAAGACACGCTGATGGTGATTCGAGAAGTCGCGGCGCGAGCCCGGTGCGTCCCTGACGCCTTGGTCCTCGTCGGGGGAGGCGCCCGAATATCACTGGTGGAGAAGATTCTCGAGAGGGAGTTTTCGGTACCGGTGATCAGGCCGGCCGAGCCCGAGCTCGCCTCGGCCAAGGGCGCCGCACTGATAGCCGAGGTCTTACATCAGGAACACCTAGGCTCGGAAGTCACGGATTCGGAATTTCCGGATTCGGAAGTCGCGGACTCGGAAATCGCAACGGATGCGGTCGAAGCGTCTCCCGATGAGGCCGAGGTGCACAGCGTCGGTGTAACCGAAGAAGGCACCGAATCAGATTCGCCACCCGCAGGTGGGCTTGGGAGAATGCAAATCCTTGTGGGCGTGGGGTTCTCGCTGGTTGCACTGACCAGCTTCCTCGCGTGGGCAGTGCTGCGCCCGTTCTCGGATCCGGCACAGGCGGAACCGCCGCAGGCGCAAACAACTGAGATTGTCGTGCCGGTACCTACTTCGGCATTGCTGCCACCGACTACGACCAAGGCGATCGATCCACTGACCGAGCGGAATCGGGCGCCGGTCAATTTGGTGCGTTCGTGGAGATACTGAACCCTGGAGATGCTCATCAGGTGAACAGTTGAGAACTCCAGTCCTTGCCGTCGGCGAGACCCCCGGGGCAGGCGAAGACCGCAGAACCGACGTGCTGGATGTATTCGTTCAACGCATCGTGTCGTGAAAGGTTCTGCTGCATCGGAACAAACTGCTCGACTGGATTCCGGCAATACGCGACGAAGAACAGTCCCGCGTCCAGGTGACCGAAGCCGTCGGAGCCGTCGGTGAAGTTGTATCCGCGGCGCAGGATCTGAATCCCACCGAGTTCCTCGGCCGAGGCCAGACGCACGTGTGAATCCTCCGGGATGACGAAGTCGTGTCCCATTTTGGAATCGAGATCGAGCTCGTCGAACTCGCCCTTGCCACCGAGCGGCGCTCCGCTCCGTTTGGATCGGCCGATGACGGCTTCCTGTTCCTTGAGCACTGCGCGATCCCACTGCTCGATCAGCATCCGGATGCGTCTGGCGACGAGGAACGATCCGCCTGCCATCCAGGCCTGATCGTCAGTGGGGTCGACCCAGACGTGCTGGGCTAGTGCGTCTGGATCTTCTGCCTTGATGTTGGCGGTTCCGTCCTTGAACCCGAACAGATTTCGTGGTGTCGCCTGCGTCGTCGAGGTCGAGGACGTTCGTCCGAACCCGAGTTGCGACCATTTGACCGATGCAGTCCCGAAAGCGACTCGTGCGAGGTTACGGATCGCATGCACGGCAACCTGGGGATCGTTGGCGCACGCTTGGATGGCGATGTCGCCCCCGCTGCGATTGGCATCGAGGTTGTCAGCACGGAAGTGGGGAAGATCCAGCAGGGCAGCAGGTTTCTTGTCCGCGAGCCCGAAACGGTCGTCGAAAAGGGACGGTCCGAATCCGATGGTCAGGGTGAGTTGCGAAGGCGCCAGATCGAGAGCCTCGCCGGTATCGCTCGGTGGTGCGTAGGGACCGTCGCCGGTCGCGCCGTCTTCGGTTGCTTCCTGACCCGCAGTCATTCGTTCGGCCATCGCCGTCCACGTCTGCAGCAGCGTGATCAGTTCGTCCCGTGATTTCGTCGTCACGTCGAAAGCGACGAAGTGCATGCGATCCTGGGCCGGCGTGGTGATGCCTGCCTGATGTTCACCGCGGAAGGCCACCACATCTGCGGAGTTTGCGCCGGAATTGTCGTCGGCGGTCACCCGCCCGATGACGGCGCCGGCACCGGCCAGGACAGCGCCGGCTCCCACGGCGCCGAACAATCGGCGCCGTGAAACTGCATGCGGTGCTGCGTTTTCCGCAGCGGGTGTGCCTTCTGGTGAATCAGTCATCTACTGTCCCGCAACTACGTCCTGGACCTGGCTGACCTCGGCGGACAGAGCATCGATTTTGCGCGAGAGTTCTTGACGCTGCGCCTCGGTGACGGTGTCGTAGTACACGAATCCGTCGCCGACGCGGAATTGTGCCAGCGCGGCATCGAGGTCGGCGAATCGGTCAGCGATGCGCTGGGCGAGCTCGGGATTACGTTCCTGCAGAATTGGATTCAGTGCCGCGATCGCAGCTTGTGAGCCGTCGACGTTGGCCTGGAAATCCCACAGGTCGGTATGCGAGAAGATGTCTTCCTCACCGGTGATCTTGGAAGTCGAGATCTCGTCGAGCAGTCCTTGGGCATCGCCCGCGATCTTGGTGGGATCGATCGTGTAATCGTCTGCGTTCACCTGATCGGCAAGGTACTGGATGTCTTCGAGTAGCTGATCGGCGACCGCGTTGGTGTCCGGCTGCAGCCCGGTGACCCACAGATCCTTCTCGAGGCGGTGGAATCCGGTCCAGACCTGACCGGGCTCGAGATCCGCTTCGCGCAAGTCCAGCTTGGGATCGAGTTCGCCGAAGCTCTCGGCTTCGGGCTCGATGCGCTCGTAGTAGGTACGTGCAATCGGGAAGAGTGCCTTTGCCTGGTCGACGTTGCCGGACTGCACAGCGGCGACGAACTGCGCCGCAGTGTCCTGCAAGGCGACGATCTGGCTGCGGATGTATCGACGGTAACCGTCGGCGGCCTCGGCGAGCTGGCCGCTCTCGTCGGTTGCTGCCTGCGAATCACCGGTGACGACGAAGTCCTGACGAATTCCGGTTCCGACCATGCCCGGCTTGCATGCGAGCTGATACGTCGCGGCCTCGGGGAGGGAGACGATCAGCTGACGGGTCAGGCCGGGGCCGATGTTCTCGACCTCGCCCATCGCTCGATCACCCTCGGCGAAGACGTAGAACTCGGTGACCTTCGAGCCGTTGTTCGTCACCTGGAACGTCGACGTGCCGGTCGTCCCCGTTGTCGCGCTGACCTCACACGAGTCGTCGGTGGCGGTGACCGTGATGTCGCCGTCGCTCGCCGTCGTCTTCTCGGTGCACGCGGCGAGGGAGAAGGGAAGTACCGCAGCCGTGGCCAGTACGAGGGTGGATTTACGCATGTCGGCAATGCCTCTCAGGATTTTTCGGGAACATGGGTGTCGTGAGCAGGCGGGGCCGTCGGCTCGGACGGCTTCGACGGAAGCGGACGAAGGAAGAGCGCGAGAACGACGACGAGGTACACAACCCATGCGGTGGCTTGCAGGACAGTCGGATCCGGCCGGAAATTGAAGATTCCGGCGAGGACGGTGCCGTACCAGGTCGACGGGTCGTAGCCGGGCGTCAGGTTGAACGCGAGAGAGGATCCGCCCGGCAGGACGTTTCCGGTCTGCAGAGCGCGAACGCCGTACGAGAGAATTCCGGCGGCAACGACGATGAGGAAGATCGCCGTGTACCGGAAGAACGTCGTCAGGTTGAGGCGGAGAGCGCCGAAGTACATGGCCACGGTCAAGGCGGCGGCCACGAGAATTCCGAGGAGCAGTCCGACCAGTGGCCAGGAGCTGCCCGCGGTGTTCTCGGCGTATCCGACCATGAGCAACGCCGTCTCGACGCCTTCACGACCAACCGCGAAGAACGACAGCGACAAAATGGCGACTGGGCCGGCGATCAGAGCCTTTTCCATTCCGGCTTTCAGATCCCCGGAAATGTTCTTCGCTGCCGTGCGCATCCACAGGACCATGATCGTGACGATGACGACGGCGATCAGGGAGGCAACGCCTGCGATGATCTCAGCGGTCAAGCCGTCGACCGTCGATGTTCCGTAGTGGATCGCGAAGAAGATGATCGCCACCATCGCGACGGCGATCGCGACGCCGAGCCACACCCATTTGAGTGCGTCCTTGCGCTGAGCCTTCACAAGATAGGCAGCGAGAATCATCACCACGATGCCCGCTTCGAGGCCTTCGCGCAGACCGATCAGGCCACTACCGAATAGCTGAGTGGCAACTGACGGTGTGCTCGCGGCAGCGAGTACCGACACGGGCACGGGCGACTCCTGACTGAGTGGGTGAAACAGGTTCGGACAGCTTCATGAGGCTAGGCCAGCCTTAACTCAGAAAAAGATACTCCACAATCAGCGGGGAACCATGCCCTGACCTGTACTTTTACTGTTCTTTACCAATGGATCCGGGAGTAGTTCGCTCGCATGTGGATGATGGAAGGGTGTACCGAACCCCCGCTGCCCGCAGAAGTCCCCGGCGTCTTTCGAGAGCCGTCGCCGCAGTAGCTGCCGGAACAGCTTTGCTGGGCGTTGGCGCCGTGGCGTGTGGATCGAACGAACCGAAAGTGGCCATTCCCGAGGGCATACCCCCAGGTAGCGGCTCTCCGACACCGCCGATCGACATCAACGCTCCCGGCCGCAGTGCCGATCAACTTGCCGATTGGGCGGCGGGATTGTCCGACGACATCGGGATCGGTACCACTGCGCTCGAGGCATACGGGTATGCCGCTGCGGTCATGGCCGAGACGCTCCCCGGCTGCGGAATCGGGTGGACAACTCTGGCCGGTATCGGCAGCGTCGAGAGCCGCCACGGGACCTACGACGGTTCGTCGGTCGACGCGTTGGGTCAGGTGGCCCCGATCATTCGGGGAATCCCTCTCGACGGTGGCCCGGGAGTTGCCGAGATCCCCGACACCGACGGCGGTGCGATGGACGGCGATCCCGTGCACGACCGTGCCATGGGGCCCATGCAGTTCATCCCTGAGACGTGGCTCAAATGGGGTGTCGACGCCAATGGCGACGGCCGCGTGGACCCGGACAACATCGACGACGCCGCCCTCACCGCTGCCCGCTACCTGTGCGCACGCGGGGGAGACCTCACTACGGCTGCCGGTTGGCAGCAGGCGTTAATGGCGTACAACCTCTCGGGCGACTATCTCGCGCTGGTCCGTGATCGTGCGTCGGCATATTCAGTCGGGGTTCGGCCGGACTGACGGTGATCGACCGCAGGTCGGGGCCATGACCGCGCGTCGATAAAGAAGCCTTCGGCCGGTGCGGTTAGGCTGTGTGCTGGCACTACAGAGGTGCTGGCACTGCAGAGGCCCAGCCGCGATCGTGGTCCTCTTTCGACCGGAGGGGTCGGAGCCCAAGTGTCAAGCACGCAGTGCGTGCCCCAATGCGAAGCCCATTCGAAGGAGAACCACACAGTGGCCAGTATTGAGCAGGTCGGAGCTCGCGAGATCCTTGATTCCCGTGGCAACCCCACGGTTGAGGTCGAGGTTCTGCTCGAAGACGGAAGTTTCGCCAGGGCTGCGGTGCCGTCCGGCGCTTCGACCGGTGAGCACGAAGCCGTCGAACTGCGCGACGGTGGCGCGCGCTACGGCGGCAAGGGCGTCGAGAAGGCCGTAGAGGCTGTGCTCGGCGAGATCGCTCCTGCCATCATCGGCATCGACGCGACCGAGCAGCGCACGGTCGACCAGGCGCTGCTCGACGCAGACGGCACCCCGGACAAGTCCCGCCTCGGCGCAAACGCTTTGCTCGGTGCCTCGCTTGCCGTCGCTCGCGCCGCTGCCGAGTCCTCGGGCCTGGAGCTGTTCCGTTACGTCGGTGGCCCCAACGCTCACGTACTCCCCGTCCCGATGATGAACATCCTCAACGGTGGCGCACACGCCGACACCGGTGTCGACGTCCAGGAATTCATGGTTGCGCCCATCGGCGCACCGAGCTTCAAGGAATCGCTGCGCTGGGGCACCGAGGTCTACCACTCCCTGAAGTCGGTTCTCAAGGAGAAGGGCCTCTCCACCGGTCTCGGTGACGAAGGCGGATTCGCTCCGGACGTCGCGGGTACCAAGGAAGCACTCGACCTCATCACGATCGCCGTGAACAAGACCGGCCTCAAGCTGGGCACCGACGTCGCGCTCGCTCTCGACGTCGCCGCCACAGAGTTCTACACCGACGGCACCGGCTACAAGTTCGAGGGCAAGAACCGCACGGCGGCCGAGATGGCGGCGTTCTACGCCGACCTCATCGACGCATACCCGCTCGTCTCCATCGAGGATCCGCTCGACGAAGACGACTGGGACGGCTGGGTTGCGCTCACCGATCAGATCGGCAACAAGATCCAGCTCGTCGGCGACGACCTTTTCGTCACCAACCCCGAGCGTCTCGAAGAAGGCATCGTCAAGGGCGCGGCCAACGCACTCCTGGTGAAGGTCAACCAGATCGGCACCCTGACCGAGACCCTCGACGCTGTCGATCTCGCTCACCGCAACGGTTACAAGACGATGATGAGCCACCGGTCCGGCGAGACCGAGGACACCACCATCGCCGACCTCGCAGTTGCCGTCGGCAGCGGCCAGATCAAGACCGGTGCTCCGGCCCGCAGCGAGCGCGTTGCCAAGTACAACCAGCTGCTGCGTATCGAGGAGAACCTCGGCGATGCAGCACGTTACGCCGGCGAGGTTGCGTTCCCGCGCTTCGCTTTCGAGGCCTGACGGAAATCTAAGATTCAGTAGTGTCTGCACAGCGCGGTAAGCCACGATCCCCCGGCGGAAGTCCGGGGGGTCGTGGTTCCCGTCGTGGAGACACACCGTCTCGTACGCGTCGCGACAGCGCCCGACGCCCACGGGCGTCGGAACCTTCGGTAGATCCGGCAGCAGTTGATTCCGCTGTGACAGACCCCGCGCAGTCGGGGGCCTCGACAGAGAAGGCGTCGGCACGCGGGTCGAAGTCGGCTCGAGGGAAGAGCGGAACCAACAAGTTCTGGTCTCGGCTTCCCAAGTCGGACAACACCATTTTCGGGTTGTCCACCAGCCGGGCTGTGGTGCTCGCGATGGTTGTACTCATGTTGGCGCTGACACTGGCTGTGCCGCTGCGTACTTACATCAGCCAGCGATCGGACGCCGCGCAGGTGGCGGCCGAACGTCAGGTGCTCGAGGAAGAGCTGCGAAAGCTGCAAGGGCAGAACGCACGCTTCGACGACCCTGCGTACATCGAAGCTCTTGCACGAGAACGCCTTCGGTACGTCAAACCGGGCGAGACCCCGTTTCAGGTTCAGCTTCCCGGTGACTACAAGGAGCCGGAGAAGAAGCAGGAAAAGGAAACACCGCTGACAGGTCCGTGGTATCGCGATCTGTGGCAAACGATTTCGGAACCGCCAGTGGTTCCCGAGACGACGACACCGGCCCCGATGCCGTTGGCGCCGATAGAGCCAGAAGAACAAGGAGTACCCACCGGGTGAGCAACACGTCCGAAAATTCCCCACAGGTTTCACAGGCGGACCTCGACGCCGTTGCCGCTCAATTGGGCCGTGAGCCACGCGGAGTGATCGAGATCGCGTACCGCAGCCCGGACGGTCAGCCGGGCGTCGTCAAGACTGCCCCCAAACTTCCGGACGGAACACCGTTCCCGACGTTGTACTACCTCACCGACCCGCGACTGACGGCCGAAGCGAGCCGTCAGGAATCCGCCGGCGTCATGCGTGAGATGACCGAACGTCTGACGCAGGATCCCGAACTTGCCGCGGCTTACCGCCGGGCGTACGAGTCGTACCTCGCCGAGCGTGACGCGATCGAATCTCTCGGTACCGACTTTGCCGGTGGTGGGATGCCGGATCGCGTCAAGTGCCTGCACGTGCTGATGGCGCATTCGCTTGCCAAGGGTCCCGGCGTGAATCCGCTCGGTGACGAGTCCGTGGCGTTGGCCGGTCACGGAAAGCTCCGCGGCACTGCAATTCCCGCGGACTGGCCTGGCATCGACGATGCCGACAACACCGACCAGTGACTCGCCGTGTTGCCGCAGTTGATTGTGGTACCAACTCCATTCGACTGCTGATCGCCGACGTCGGAGCTGACGGTCGTCTGGTGGATGTCCGACGCGAGATGCGAGTCGTGCGACTCGGTCAAGGCGTTGATGCAACAGGGGCGTTCGCGCCCGAGGCCATCGAACGCACCAGGGTTGCGCTCGTCGAGTACGCGTCGATGATCGCCGACGCCGGAGCAACCGCCGTTCGCATGGTCGCCACCTCGGCTACTCGCGACGCTGCGAATCGGGAAGACTTCTTCACGATGACGCAGGACGTGCTCGGTGCGGTGATTCCCGGATCCGGAGCGGAGGTGATCACCGGCGACGAAGAGGCACGTCTCTCGTTCAGCGGTGCTGTGGGAGAACTCGATCCGTCGGAGGGCCCCTTCGTGGTGGTAGATCTCGGCGGCGGATCCACTGAAGTTGTCCTCGGCGAGGCGTCCGGGGTCCAAGCTGCGTACTCCACCGACATCGGCTGTGTGCGCGTCACGGAGCGGTGCTTACCGTCGGATCCGCCTACGGCAGAGCAGGTTTCCGAGGCGACGGCTTTTGCGACCGCGAAACTGGCCGAGGCGTTCGAGGCCGTACCCGTCGAGAAGGCGCACACGTGGGTGGGTGTCGCTGGAACCATGACGACGCTGGCCGCGATCGCGCAGGATCTTCCGGAGTACGACGCCGAGAAGGTGCACCTGTCGAGGATTCCGTTCAAGCAACTGTTCGACGTGTGTGAGCGTCTCATTGCCATGCCTCGGGTTGATCGTGCTGCCTTCGGTCCGATGCATCCGGGGCGGGTGGACGTCATCGGCGGCGGAGCAATCATCACCACGGTGCTGGCTCAGACCTTCGAGGCCAAGGCCGGGATCACCGAACTGATTGTCAGCGAACACGACATCCTCGACGGCATCGCGATGTCGATAGCGCAGCCCGACCCGATAGTCTGATCCCTGCCGCGCCCGACCAGTCGGGTGCGTCAAGGCCCCCATAGCCCAATTGGCAGAGGCAACGGACTTAAAATCCGTCAAGTGTCGGTTCGAGTCCGACTGGGGGCACAAAGAAAGTCCAACGCTCGGTGGGACTTCGAAAAACCCCGCCCGTCCTCATTCGGACGGGCGGGGTTTTTCGTGGAGCAACGACTGCCCATCAAGTGGCTACTGAGCCCAGACGGTCGTCCCTGCAGGAGCATTCAGCGTGTTGACGAGATCGATGCCGGCCACGACTGCCGCGCCGCCGCCGCCGAGGATCGTTCCGGCGACACCGCCGATGCCGGCTCCTGTCGCGAGACCACCCAAGCACAGTGCCGCGGCGACGGGGAGTCCGACGATGGTCAAGCCCAGCGGAGCGCCGACAGCGCAACCGATTCCGGCGCCGACGATGGTGCCGAGCAGGCTGCCGACCTGAGTGCCGAGTCCGAGTTGACTCTGGAAGTGAGCAATCGCCCGATCATTCTCCTCGGGCGAGGCGACGGGCGTCCATTCCTTCGCCGCAGGCGCACTCTCGGGCCGAGGGGTGGCCTTCGCCGAATCGGTGATCGGTGTCAGCGTGAGGGTCTTACCGTCTTCACTGATCGTGCGATCGAAGGGAAACTGCAGATCCCCGAGGTTGTATGCGAGAGGCAGGGAAACCAGATCGGCTCCCTTGCTGTCCTGCAAGACAACGGACTTGCCGTCGCCGGACACCTTGAACAGCCCGGCGTCGATGGTGGTGACGATTGACTTGTCGACGACCTTCGCTTCGTAGTTCACGTCGGTCGACGGATCAGCTGATGCGATCCCTGTTGATGCTCCGACTGCAGCGACCGCTAGAGCAGTCACCGCCGCCTTCTTGAAGAAACCCATAGTTCAACCCCGTGTTCGCCTGCGTGTGCTCGCAGAAACTCGACAACTTCGGACATTGGTAAACCCCCGACAAAGCCTTCGTATTAAAGCAGACCGAAGTGACAGAAGGGATAGTTGCGCTCGGGCCGACCGGAAGCGGCCGGTGTAGTCGAATGTGCCCTTTGCAGTACCAGGTTATCGAACATGTGTGCGAAAATGTGGAGATGCGGTTGACCGAGCGATCCCCGGACCGCTGCCCGAATGGACACCGACTCACGGCGAATACGTGCCTTGTCGGCTGGGAGGTGTGTGGGTGCGCCTCAACCGAGAACGGCGGGCATCGGACTCACTACTGCCGACGCTGCGGTGAGACCGTCCGGACGCCGGAGTGTGTCGGCGTGGATCCGCAGAAAAGTCGATGGAGTTGAAGGGGTGCCCTACCTGCTTGGGTGGGGCAACCAGGCAGGGCAGTGGTTGGCCGTCCCTCTCAATACCGACCTACGGCGAACCATTGGCGTTGAAGGTACCCACACTTCGTGATGCGCGCCACTTACGTACCAGTACCTTCGTTAGTCGAGGTCAGCGGTGGCGACGATGGAAGTCGCCGGCGTCCCCGCGGGGACGTGGTTCATGGAGAAATCGCGGTCCCGGTCAGGGTTGACGACGCTCGCCAGTAAAAGCATCGCGGCGACAAAGAGAACTCCTGCGGCGAGGTAGGCAATTCTCACGGGCAGGCGCGGGCGTCGATCTGAATTCGTGGACATTCACGTTCTCCATCGGTGCAAGTTGGACGAACGCTTAGTTTAACGATCAACTAATGGAAGGGCGCGAACAGTGACGCAAGATACGAAAAGACCCTCGATCTCGGGGGAAATCGAGGGCCTTTCCGGTCGAACGTCGGCGTCGCCAAGCACATAGCGTCACCGACCCACTATCGGTGTCGAGCGTGACCCCTCATGTCCGACCCCACTTCTCGACACTATCCAGTAATTTGCGACATTGGGGACGATTCGGACTTTGTCATTCGGATGGCGGACACACCGGCCGCGACACCTACTTTCGTCCGGCTGCCCATTTCATTCCCCAGTTGTATGCCCGATCAAGATCGGACTGGCTGCCGTTGACGTACTGCACTTCGCGGGTCACCGTCACGCCTTGACCTGAACTTTGGATGAGCGCGATCGCGCACAGTCGCTCCTGGTTGCTGGCGGAGTCGAGTCGCACTTCCACCTCCGGTCCGTTGGTGGGATACAGGGTGACGACGCCGTCCACGGCCGCCCAGTTGGGAGCGCCGTCGTAGATCATCGCGAAGATGAGGATTCGCCGGAAAGCGCTGGGGTCACCGAGATTGACGTGCATGTTCTCGCCGCCGGTGTTCGCACCACTGCGGTCGTCGCCATCGAGGGAGATGTACGGCGGGGAAGTCAGCGAACCGAAACTGTTGCCCAAGGCCTGGACTACTCCTTTGGACCCGTCGGCGAGTTCGTAGAGGCAACCGAGATCCAGGTCGACCGCGCCGGAACCTGCGCCGGCGAGCTTGGCGAGGAAACCGGTCTTCTTCGCCGGCGCTCCCTGTGACCAGTTGAGGTTCACGCGCATATTGCCTTGTCGTTCACCCGCCTTCGCGAGGTTGACCGTCGGCGCTGATTTGGTGAGCGTGATCTTGCTCAGGCTGACCGGTGCCTGCGACGGTGTGGACTCGCCGGAACGTCGGGTGTAGTCGATTGCCATCGTGATAGTCCTTGTCTGAACTCGAATGAGTCCGATCGTGTTACCCGTCGAGGAATTTCCACCGACGTGATCGGCGATCTCCGGCCATTGTCCCTCATATCCGAATTTCAACCTGAGGACACGCAACTCGCTGCGCCAACCACCGGGCAGACCAGCAGTTTGCTGATTACTGTGTCTGTGGGCGGACCTCACTCCGAAAAAGGTCGGACGTACTGGTTGACACGCCAGTGTCCATTTACGGGAGAATTGCTCAGTCGGACGTTCGGTTCGAATTGCGCCGTGGGAGTGGGAGGTAAGTGATGTCAGTCCTCTCGCGTCTACAACCGCGCCCGAGAGAAAGACTGACTCCCGCGCAACGCGATGACGTAACGCGTGAACAGATGGCCGTCACCTTCGGCGTGCTGCCATGGGCCGCAGCTGTCCACCTGGTCGTCACACTCGGGTTGGCGTTGTACGTGATTCCACCGGACAGCGGACTGTTACCGAGCCTGTGGCCCTTCCTGTCCGGGGTGATCGGGTTGGTGGGGATGTGCGTCGGGCTCGCCATTCATTTCAACCTGATAACGCCCACCTACCGGATGTCCTACGCGTTTCTCATCGTCGAATTTGCCGTCGTCGGGATCCTGTATTCCTCGCTCGCCCTGGTCCTGTACCCGATCCTGGACGATTCCGGCGATCTGATCCTGATAGTGGTCACCACATCCATCACCGGGGCCGGAGCCGTGGCCACCGCGATGTTGCGGGTGGTGGGGCTCACCTGGGTGCTGTCCAATCTCGTCATCCTCGGGGTGGCATTTTGGCTTCAACCTGGACCCGAGTTCGAGCGAATACTCATTGGAATGATCGCCTACGGAGCCGCTCTGATCGGCGGCACGATAGTGGTCTCGGGCAATCTGGAATCGCGTTACCGAGCTGAGCTGAGCGCAGCGTCGGAACGATCGGTCGTGCAGATGCTTCTCGAAGATTTCGAAGGCAACGCCGGGGACTTCGTATGGGAAACGGACCAGAAAGGAAAGTTCAACCGAATCCCGACGCGGCTCGCGGTCGAAGCGGGGTTGGACTCCACCGAGCTGCAAGGAACGGCGTGGCAGGACCTGTTCATGGAGTTGGGCACGTTGCGGATCCCGGGCGGAATCGATGCGCTCATGGAGTTGCAGCATGCCCGCCACACGAAAACTGCATTCGTCGACGTCCTCGTTCCTGTCCGAGTACACGGTGAAATCCGGTGGTGGCAGGTGTCCGGACGGCCCCGGCCCGGCCGCACACCCGACGAGTTCGTCTGGCGAGGAGTCGGTTCCGACGTCACCGAGGTGAAACTGCAGAGCGACGAAATCGTGCGGATGGGGCGGGTGGACGCACTCACCGGAATGCCGAATCGGCACAGCTTCTGGACCGAGTTGGAACGTCTGCTGCGCGATCCGCACACAGGCGAAAGCGGTCTCGCGTTGGCCATGCTCGACCTCGACAACTTCAAATCGGTCAACGACACACTGGGACACACGGTTGGCGACGCGGTTCTGCGGGAGGTCGCGGATCGCCTGTCCGAAGCCGGCGGGGTGTCACAGTTGTTCGCACGCTTGGGCGGCGACGAGTTCGCGATTCTTTTCACCGATGTCGGTGACAGTTCGCACGTGCGAACTCTGCTCGGCCGCTACATCGAAGCACTCCATGAGCCGATCACAGTGGCAGGTACGCGGTTGGAGATCGGGTGCAGCATCGGGTACTACCGCCCTGACACTCTCCCGGCCTCCGCCGACGAGTTGATGGGCGCAGCGGATTTGGCGTTGTTCGCCGCGAAGGAATCCGGGCGTGGCGCTGTACGCGAATATCGAGACTCGATGAAGTCCGTGGCAGATCGGCGTGCCCGCCTTCTCGAGGATCTGGGGAACACTGTGTCCGACAAGGACCTCGAACTCGAACTGCTTCCCCGGATCGACGTCGTCTCCCGCGAGATCGTGGCTGTGGAGGTTCGTGTGATCTGGCACAACGCCCGGTTGGGGGCTGTGACGTCCGCAGAATTCATGAGCGTCGCCGACGACACAGGTTTGGCGTACTCGCTCGGGACAACAGTTTTCGAGCTGGCCTGCGCGGCGGCGTCACGCCTACCTGATCACTTGCGGGTAGCAGTCGCGGTATCGACGCGTCAGCTCGAATCGGAGTTTTTTGTCGACTCGATAGGGGATTCGCTTCGACGATCAGGTGCCAGTGCAGACCAACTCGAACTCCAACTCAACGAATCCTCGGCGATCACCGACGAGTCCAGGGCGGCGTTGCACGCCATCGCGGAAATGGGGGTGTCGCTGACGGTGGACGAGTTCGGCGCCGGATTCTCCTCCCTTGCATCACTGTCCAGCCTTCCTTTCACGAGAGTCCGGATCGAACGCTCCATCTCCGGTGCGGCGCCCGGCGGCCGGCCGATTCTCGAAGCTGTCGTGGATCTGGTCGGCGCCCTGGGAATGGAAGTCGTCGTGTCGGGAGTGGACAGTGAGGAGGACCTGAAGTCCGTGGCCGCGGCAGGGGTGCGGACTGTCCAGGGATACGCCGCCGGCGGAGTCATGTCGGTCGACGAGGTTGCACTGGTGACAGCAGGCCATCATGGATGATCCGGCAGCACTCCGTAGGCGTCGTGTCGAGACGTCGGTGCGCAAGCTCGGTCGAAGCGGCTCGGAACAACACCTCTCGGATTACGATCGCCGTCGTCTACTCGATCGACGGCTGCGGTTCACCGCGCGGGTTCTTCCGTGGTCGTTTCTGACCGCAGCTGTTGCGTTGTCAGTGATCGTGGTGCTCTTGCCGGTGGATGCCGGATGGTTCAGCTTCGCCTGGTCGAGTGTCATGCTGTTGTCGAGCGCCGGATTCAGTGTTTATTGGCTGCGGCGCGCGCGTCTCGGCGTCTCCGAGTCGCAGACTACCGAATTGGTGGTGCTCACAGTCGAAATCGTTGTCTGGGGACTGCTCCTGGCATGCTTGGCTCTCGTTCTCTTCCCGATGCTCGACCCTGGTGACGAATTGGTGCTGAGCTCGACCTTGATCGGCGGGATCGCGGTCGGCGTATTTCCCACGATGATGTTTCGCGGAATCACTGTCGTCTGGATCAGCCTGGTCGGGGCCGGTCTGGTCGGCGCGTTTTGGACGGAACCAGGCACGTCGCGTTACGTACTGATCGGGGTACTGGTCATCTTTCTGGGTTCGCTCTACAGCGGAACATTGCTGTTGGCCAACCTTTTCGAGAGACGGCTACGTGCCGAGCTCGTCGCCGAGGACGAACGTGATCTCGTGGAATTGTTGCTCAACGATCTCGAAGACGGTGCTCAGGATTGGCTCTGGGAGACCGATTCGCGCGGTATCGCCAGTACCGTGTCGTATCGATTCGCCGAGCAGGTCGGTTTACCGGCAGCGAAGATCCGCGGCCGCACCATGCACGAGATTCTGATCGGGATCGGCGCGTCCCGAACAGACGCGGGCAGGAAGTCCCTAGCTCTCCTCGCTGCGAATTTTGAAGCAGGGACGGCATTTCGGGACCTCACACTGCAGGTCGTTGTGCGGGGCGACACTCGCTGGTGGTCGATGTCAGGTCACCCAGGCAGCGGCGAGCGGTCGGACTACGGATGGCGCGGTGTCGGATCCGATATCACACACTCCTATCACCAGCGTCAAAACATCCTGAGACTGGCGGAGGTCGATTCGCTGACCGGGCTCAGAAATCGGTACAGCTTCAACGCTCAACTGTCTTCGCGGCTTCGGGACGGGCGCAGAGTGTGGTTGGCGATCTTGGATCTGGACAACTTCAAGTCGATCAACGACCGGTTGGGCCATCACGTCGGAGACGACGTGCTTCGTGATGTAGCGAGCAGACTGCACAGCGTTCTGCGATCGAACGAGATCTGTGGCCGACTGGGGGGTGACGAGTTTGCCATCGCCTTCGACGACATCGCCTTCGACGACATCGCCCTCGGGGATACCGGGAATGCAGACGAGGTGGAGGAGCGATTCCAAACAATTCTCGACGCATTCGAACGACCATTTTCACTGGTCGGCAATCAGATTCGCATTCGCGCGAGTCTGGGCTACGGCTCTATGCCCGACGACGCCGACAGCCTCGAAGACCTGGTGATTGTTGCCGACCTCGCGCTGTACCACGCAAAAGAGAGCGGTCGGAACCAGATCCGCGCCTTCGATGCGACTTTGCGCGATCGTGCGACCGGTAGGGCCAGGGCACTGTTGGATCTTCGTCGCGCGTTGATCGACGAAGAGTTCGAGTTGGTCTATCAACCGCAGGTTTCGGCCGCGACCGGAGTTGTCGTCGGGTTCGAGGCTTTGCTGCGGTGGAACCATCCGACTTCAGGTCTCGTCTCGCCGGGAGACTTCATTTCGGTCGCCGAGGAAACTGGCTTGATCGTGCCAATTGGTGCAGGCGTTTTGCGGGCTGCCTGCACGGCAGCGACAACGTGGCCGGAGGACATTCGGGTTGCCGTCAATGTTTCTCAGGTGCAACTGCGTTCGAGTCGATACGTCGAGTCGGTGCGCCGGACACTGAACGAAGTGAACCTCGACCCCAGCCGACTCGAGATCGAGGTGACCGAATCGCTCGTCATCGACGACGCCGACCGAGACGTGTTGGTACAGCTGTCGGCGCTCGGAATCGCCATTGCGATGGACGACTTCGGCACAGGGTTCTCCTCGGTTGCCAGCTTGGCCCGCCTGCCACTCGATCGGTTGAAGATCGACCGGGCGTTCGTCGCACCACTGGACGCGGATCCCTCGAGTTCGAGATTCGCTGTCCTGCGAGCCGTCATTGCGATTGCCAAATCTCTCGGGCTGGACACCGTCGCCGAAGGGGTGGAGACGGAGAGGCAGCGCGCGGTAGTGACCGAGTGCGGATGCGACGTGATCCAGGGGTACCTGGAGGGAGTGCCGATACGGGCAGCCGAGATTCCGGACTATTTGAACCGGCGACTCGGCGGTCCGAGCAGGCGGGGTGTAGCGGCTACCACTGAGTGAGAACTTAGTGCCCGTCTTGCGAATCGATGTGTGACGGTACGCCCAAGTGATTCACATCGAACTGCAGAAGGGTGTCTTCGTGGAGGTCGGATCGGCATACTCCCCAGGGCCGATGTTGGTGGGTAAGAAGGCAGTGGTCACAGGCGGCTCCCAGGGAATCGGAGCAGCGATAGCTCGAGCATTCGCATCGCACGGCGCGTCAGTTCTGGTTGTCGACGTGGCTCCGCTGAACGAGAGCGAATTCGACTCCGCTGCAGGTGGTTCGATCAAACATCTCGAGTGCGACGTGCGGGCGCCGGAAGTCCCCGTCGCGTTGACCGAGTTCGCACCAGATGTCCTGGTGAACAATGTGGGGCATTTCCTGAATCCGCCGACAGCGTTCACCGGAACTGATCCGGGTTTCTGGTCCGAGGCCGGCAACATCAATTTCGATCACGTCGTGCGTCTGACCCATGCCCTGCTTCCCGGCATGATCGACCGCGGTTCGGGTGGATCGATCGTGAACCTGACGACGGTGGAGGCGCATCGAGCAATCCCGGGCCACACGATGTACTCGGCATACAAGGCGGCACTCACACAGTTCACCAGAAGTCTTGGTGTGGAGATCGGTCGAACCGGAGTGCGCGTCAACGCGATTGCCCCGGATCTGATCGAGTCGGTGCAGGTGCCGTACCGCAAGATCGTTTCTGCGGACGACTGGGACAAGTGGCCGGGGTGGGCGCCGTTGGGTGGACCAGGCCAGCCGGTCGACATTGCCGGTCCCGCACTGTTCCTGGCTTCCGACCTGGCGAGATACATCACCGGAACTGTCATCCACGTCGACGGCGGCTCGCACGCTGCTGGTGGCTGGTTCCCCACAGAAGAGGGTGGCTGGACCAACCGGCCCCGAAAGGCTTGACACATGACAACTTTCAGTCTCAATGTTCCCAATTTCGGCACTACTCTCGCGGAGGACTCCTACGGAAAACTCGTCCAGGTCTGTCAGAGCGCGGAAGCTGCCGGCTTCGACCGGGTCCTCGTGACCGATCACGTGGTGATGGGCTCGGACAACTCGGCATACACGTGGTCGGCGTTTCCCACCGAGCCTGACGCCAACTGGCTCGAACCGCTGACCGTCCTGGCTTTTGTTGCCGGACAGACACAAACGATTCGCCTGGGTACCGGAATCGTCATCGCCGCACTGCGCGGGGGAGCGGTACTGGCCAAAACTGCCGCGACACTCGACCTGCTCTCCGGCGGCCGCCTCGACCTGGGCGTCGGAACCGGTTGGCAGGAACGCGAATACGAAGCTGCCGGCATGGACTTCGGCAAACGAGGACCCCTGCTCGACGACGCTCTCGCGGTGTGCCGGGCCCTGTGGAGTTCGGCGCCCGCGAGCATCGACACTCCTCGACTGAAATTCGACGACGTGTACTGCGCACCTCGGCCGTCCGCAGGAATCCCGATCTGGGTGTCGGGTTCGCTCTCCAAAGCGGTCGTACGACGCGTCGCAACTTGGGGTGACGGGTGGATTCCGATCATGGGCGCCGTCGACGACGACCTACGTGTTGGGATCAACGTCATCGGCAAGGCAATGGCAGATCTCGGACGCGATCCGGCGGAACTGCAGGTTCGTGGGCGATTGACCGTCGTTCGCGGGTCTGACGGCTCGATCGACCTCCCGGCGACGATGCTCGGCGCCGAACAGTTGCTCGAATCCGGAGCTACCGACGTGCTGGTCGCGCTGGCAGCGGTTGATCCCGACCCGGATGCGGCGATGGAGGAGTTCGGCGAGCTGGTGGCGGCCTTCGCAAAGGTGACCCGCTGACCATCGCGTCGAGGCGGTAGTTCTATCGTGCGAAGTGTTGTTGTGCAGCCTGATCGAGGAGAGAACACATGACCGAGAGCATCGTCGTGGATACGAGCCTGGAAGCCTTGCTCGATGCCCGGATCAGCTGCCGCGCTTACGAGGACCGTCAGGTGCCGCGTGAGGTGATCGAGGAGATCCTTCGGTTGGCGCAGAAGACGCCGTCGTGGTGCAACACGCAACCGTGGCAGGTCGCGATCACGGAAGGGGAGGGCACCGAACGATTCCGCGCCGGCCTCGGTGAGTACGTGATCGCCAACGCCCAGGAGTCGGACTTCGAGTTCCCCCGCCAATACCAGGGCATCTACAAGTCGCGTCGGTTCGACTGCGCGATGGCGCTCTATTCGAGCGTCGGAATCGAGCACGGTGACCGCGCCGGTTCCGCGGCACAGACGATGAAGAACTTCGAGCTCTTCGGCGCTCCCCACGTCGCGATCATCACCACCGACGAGGCATTGGGCACCTACGGCGCCGTCGATTGCGGGTTGTACGTGAACAGCTTCCTGCTCGCGGCCCAGAGTCTGGGTGTGGCCACCATTCCGCAGGCGGCACTCGCAGGTAGCTCCAAGTTCATTCACGAGCACTTCGGCATCGACGACACTCGCAAGGTCGTATGCGCTATCTCGTTCGGATACCCAGATACCGACCACCCGGTGAACGGATTCCGCACCGAACGCGAAACCGTCGACAACGTCGTGCAGTGGATGTCGAACTGATCACCTGCTGGTCGGGGGATTGAGTGTTGCGTAGTTCCACCTGAAAGACTGGTGGCATGTCCGACACACCCGAACTGTTCGATCGTCTGCGCCGATTCCCCGATGTCGAGGCACCCAATCTCTTTGCCGTCGACGCGGCCGATCGTCTGATCCTCGACGAGGCCGCCGATGCTCTTGCCGCGGCACCGGCGGGCACCGTCGTCGTGATCGGCGATCACTACGGTGCGCTGACCGCCGGTGTTGCGCTCGTTCACGGAATCGCCGGCGTGCGGGTTCACCAGGATCCGCTCACCGGAGAGTTGGCCCTCGCGAACAATGCGCGCGAACTCGGTTTCAGTGACGCCTTCACCTCCCACGGACTGGACGAGGAGTTGCTCAGCGGCGCCCGCGTCGTGCTCATGCAATTGCCGCGTAGTCTCGCCGAACTCGCCGAGATCGCTCAACTGATCGCACTCCATGCCGACCCGGCAGTACGGGTCTTCGCCGGTGGGCGTGACAAGCACATCACCCCGGCGATGAACAAGGTTCTCGGCGAATCGTTTTCCGACGTCAGCGCCTCACGTGGGCGTCAGAAGTCGCGCGTACTCAAGGCTTCGGAACCCAAGGCCGATGTTGCGATCACGTTCCCGTTGACCGAACGTCTCGACGAGTTCGATCTCGACGTCGTTGCTCACGGCACAGTGTTCGCCGGTGCGAGCCTGGACATCGGCACCCGGCTGTTGCTGGAGAACCTCGGCAAGATAGCGGTCGACCCGTTGAGCGATGTGGTCGATCTGGGTTGTGGCAGCGGCATTCTCGCGACGGCGATCGCACGCAAGTTCCCGGACGTGCACGTGATCGCGACGGATCAGTCCTCGGCAGCCGTCGCTTCGGCACTGGCGACCGCGTCCGCAAACGGCGTCGGCGATCGGGTGAGCGGTCTGCGCGACGACGCGATGAGCTCGCTGCCCGACGCGAGCACGGATCTGGTTCTGTTGAACCCGCCGTTCCATGTCGGCGCGGCGGTTCACACCGGTGGAGCGCTCAAGATGTTCGAAGCCGCCGGTCGCGTCCTGCGCCCCGGCGGGGAGCTGTGGACTGTCCATAACGCGCATCTGGGCTACCGCGAACCGTTGAAAGCCGCGGTGGGTCCCAGTGAGGCGATGGCGAAGAACGCGAAGTTCATCGTGATGAAGTCGATCAAACCGTCCTAGTATCGAAAAGGGACGAGTGTCGAAGACTGTTGACCTTCCGGAAACGCGCCGGGAACTACAACGGATGCTTCGACGTTGTAAATTACGAGTGCTTTACTTTTAGTTAGGTACACGGACCGTGTCGGAAACTCGGATCCGTCCGGCGAACCCGCGACGCACCCGTCGTAGGCCACCACGATGAAGGGATGATCACGGTGCGCACCACCAGCAACCCGGTGTTCCGCAATCTGCCCAAGCAAGAGGGCAACGGATACGCCTCGTTCGGATCTGCGACGGCGGGCGCCTCGCAGGCAACCCAGCAGTTCGGTCAGCCGCAGTACGCTCCGGCTGAGCCGTACCAGACCGGTCCCACCTCGCGGGCCATGACGATCGACGACGTCGTCACCAAGACGGGCATCACGCTCGGTGTGCTGACCATCTCGGCATTGGTGTCGTACTTCCTGGTCAACAACAACGCCGACCTCGCAGCCCCGCTGGTCATCGGCGGTGGACTGGTCGGCTTCGTTCTGGTTCTGGTCGCCACGTTCGGCCGCAAGATGGACAATCCGGCAATCGTGTTGGCCTACGCCGCGGCTGAGGGTTTGTTCCTCGGTGCGCTGTCGTTCATGTTCACCTTCCAGCTCCAAGGCGCTGACGCATCGATGCTGATTGCGCAGGCGGTTCTCGGAACGTTCGGCGTGTTCTTCGGCATGCTGGTGGTCTACAAGACCGGCGCGATTCGCGTGACCCCGCGTCTGACGCGAATGATCATCGGTGCACTCATCGGTGTTGTCGTTCTGGCGCTCGGCAACCTCGTCGCCGGCTTCTTTACCGAGGGTGGACTGGGGCTGCGTGACGGCGGAACGATTGCCATCATCTTCAGCCTCGTCTGCATCGGCATCGCGGCCTTCAGCTTCCTGCTCGACTTCGACGCCGCTGATCAGCTGATCCGCGCGCAGGCTCCGGAGAAGGCAGCCTGGGGCGTTGCATTCGGCCTCACCGTCACCTTGGTCTGGCTGTACGTCGAGATCCTGCGTCTGCTGAGCTACTTCAACAACGACTAGTTCTCGAGTCGTTCCAGAACACCAAAGAAGGGCCCCGCGAGGGGCCCTTCTTTTGTCGTCTGTGGGCGATTACGGTGCATTGATACCTAGCAAGTGCTTGGTTTGGATGAAGGATGCGCAAATGTCGACAAACACCACCGATCCCTTGCTGGTCGCGGATGCCGGAGCAGTGCGAACGCTGACCTTCAACAATCCGAGCCGCCTGAACGCTTTCAATGCGGCCGGCTTTCGAGCGTTGACCAAGGCGCTCGACGACGTGGCGTCGGACGATTCCGTGGCCGTGGTGATCGTAGAGGGCGCAGGCAAGGCATTTTCCAGTGGTGTCGACCTACGCGCACTGGCCGAACCCGGCACGGACAATGCCGACTTCGGCGACGCATTCGCGCCGCTGATCGTTGCGCTGGTGGAGTTTCCGAAGCCCTTGATCGCCGCGGTGCACGGCGCCGCCGTCGGCATCGGCCTGACCATGCTGCTCTACTGCGACGTCGTCTACGTTGCCGAGAACGCACGCTTGCGGGCGCCGTTCACATCGCTGGGCACGGCGCCCGAAGCGGCCAGTAGTTGGTTGCTGCCCAAGGTGATCGGAACACAGCGCGCTGCCGAGCTGATCCTGTCGTCCCGGTGGCTCAGCGGCATCGAGGCGGCTGACTACGGCTTGGCGACCGCAGCCGTGCCTGCCGACGAGGTACATGCGCGCGCACGCGAGAGTGCCGAGCAGATTGCCGCCAACGTCGGACCGGCAGTCCTGGCCGCCAAACGACTGCTCCGTCATGGTTGGGCGGAAGAGGCTCGCGCCGCCGTGCAGCGTGAGGACGACGCCGCGCGAGAGTTGATTCGTGAGTTGGGGAGTTTTGCTCGGAAATTCACCACAACATGAAAGCGGCCGCCCGGCAGAAGCT
>NZ_JBSGVT010000011.1:0-258173 GCF_053608585.1 Rhodococcus sp. NPDC055024 | reverse complement strand
GCTCTCCCGATGCTCCGCATCGGGAACGGCGCGGCTCGCTTCGCTCCCCGCCAGGGAGCCGCTGCGCGGCTCGCGGTGGGTCCAACCAGGCTGTCTTCGATCGAGTCGCTTCGCTCCTCTAAATTCCTGAATTGTCTTTGTCACCAAAGAATTTGATCGGAACTGCGAAACCGGTACCCACGTACCAAACGAAGCTGGGGAGGGGGGAGGATCGCTCGACGCTACCTCGTCTCGCGTCTGCCAGCTCATCGTCATCATGCTCTCAACCATACAAGACACACTCCAACACCGCAAAACAACTCGAAAACAAAAAACACTGAAACACTAAACAACACAACAATATTCGAGTCTCACAAAAACAACCGTGTGCACAACAACCGAAACAGACACTGCGCCAGACAAATATCCAAAGTTTATGTCACACAACAACATTCAGAAACGCTCAAAATGGTCCACAAACCACCCCGCAACAACCGAGCGAACCCCCGACACTCCCTCACCACCGAACCTGAGCACACCCGCCGGCCCCAAATTCGCCGGCGCCCCACACACCCCAAACAACACCCCAGGGACGTGTCATCGCCCTAGACCAAAGGCACAAAAACATGTCTCCGCATCACACCTCGGAAACATCCCAGTACGGCTAGTCCTTCATTAGTAGTGGGGCTGTATAACTGCGTTAGCCTCAAAATTTCGTCTCGCCGAAGTCGCGGAGGATCTGTGGTTGCGGCGTTCCCGTGGCAGAACTGCGGGACCGCCGGCGCTGTGTCCGCAGGTTATTCGTGGCTGGACGTCGGGCCTGACCTGTCGGGTCAGGCGGTGCCTATGAGCTGGTTGTGGTAAACCGTCCTGGACGAGGGTGGAGCTCCTGATCCACCAAGAAGAATGCTAGTACCCCTGCATCGAGGAGGTACGGCGCAGAGACTCAAGAGCGTGCAGTCCGGATTCTTCAGGACCAGATCACCGAGCACGAAAGCTCAAAGACTGCCGCCCGTCGCCATGTTGGCGAGCACGACAGAACTCCGCGCGCGGCGGGATCGAGGTTGCCGATGGCGCCGCCGAGGAACACCACCCGGCGGGGCCCCTCAGCGGGCGGCAGATCCAGGTCAGGTTCGGGGAAGTCGGCGACCACCGGCACCACGTCGTCCCAGGGATAGTCGACGGCGGGTACATCTGCTCTCGCGGTGAGCATCTCGCTACTAGCATCGAAAGGTACGTACGTCGGACGCTTGCCGACCGCGACGGCGACGGCGACGGCGACGGCAACCGCGTCCACGAACGCGTCGAGCATCAGACGGGTCTCGGTCGACGTGCTCGACCCAAGTTCAACGATCGCCTCCGCGCGCGGCGTCGAGGCGGTATCGGCCGAGTAGAGCCACTTGGTCGGCAAGACCGGTGACTTCCGCCGCAGCCCAGTAAGCCAGAGTGACCGAGGCCCCCATCGAAATAGCCGAAGATGACGGTGTCGGACAGCTCGGCTGGGAATTCCGGCGCCTTGCCCCCGTTCGAGCAGACGAAACGCGGCAGCGAGCTCGTTCGACGAGATCACACGGTTGATTGAGTACTAATCGACCCGCCGCGAGAGCGCGATCCTGCGGGCACCAGCTGGCGGCAGGATCGGCATCTGATGGCCGAACCGGGGGCCCTCCCCGGCGAGCCCCTGCGGCCCTCGCTGGGTGGGCGGACGGCTACCAGCCCTGCCCAGTGAGGTTCTCCGCGGAGAGCAGCCGCGCCAGGCTGACCGGCGGGAGCAGGCCACGTTCGAGGGCCACATCCGATACAGTTCGCTGCTCGCGCAGCGCCTCCCTGGCGATGCTGGTCGCAGCGACGTACCCGATCGCGGGGTTGAGCGCAGTCGCTAACCCTGCCGAACTCGACACGGTTCGGGAGAGGTGATCGACATTGGCGGTGATGCCCGCAACGCAATGGTCCCCCAACGCGGCGACCCCGGCCGTCAGGTGGCTGATGGCGGTGAACAGCGATCGAGCGATCACCGGCGCGAACGCATTCAGTTGAAGTTGGCCGCTCTCCGCTGCCATCGTCACGGTCAGGTCGTGTCCGACGACTTCGTATGCGATCTGATTGACGACTTCGGGAATGACGGGATTCACCTTGCCCGGCATGATCGAGGATCCAGCCTGACGCGGCGGGAGATTGATCTCTGCCAAACCGGCTTGCGGGCCCGACGACAGCAACCGTAGGTCATTGCAGATCTTCGATAGCTTCACGGCCGTGCGCTTGAGGACACCGGACACCTGCACGTAGGCACCCATGTCCTGGGTGGCCTCGATCAGATTGGCTGCGGCGGACAGGGTCGTGATTCCAGTCAGCTCGCGAAGCACGTGCAGAACTCGCGTCCGAAATTCGGGATGGGCGTTCAGAGCGGTGCCGATCGCGGTACCGCCGATATTCACCTCGGTCAGCAACCGTCGCGACTCGTCCAGACGATCCCTGTCCTCGCCGACCGTGACCGCGTACGCGCCGAATTCCTGTCCCAGGGTCATTGGCACCGCGTCCTGTAGTTGGGTGCGACCAAGTTTGAGCACCCCCGAGAACTCAGCCTCCTTGGCCCGAAACGACCGTTGCAGCTCCGCGAGTCCGCCTTCCAACCCCTGGATACCTCGGTATAGGGCAATCCTCAACGCGGTCGGGTACACGTCGTTGGTGCTCTGACCGAGATTTACGTGTTCGACGGGATGAACGACATCATAGGCACCCTTGGGATATCCCATCCGTTCGAGTGCCACGTTCGCCAGCACCTCGTTCGCATTCATGTTCGTCGACGTACCGGCGCCGCCCTGGACAGAATCGACAACGAACTGATTGTGGTAACGCCCGGACCGGAGTTGCTCGCACGCCCAAACGATCGCCTCGGCTGTCGACTCCTCCAGCAGGCCAAGTTCCCGATTGACGATGGCCGCGGCCTGCTTAACCTCCGCCAGTGCGACAACGAAGTCGGAGTACGCCGACACCGGAGTGGCGCTGATCCGGAAATTGGCGAGCGCTCGGGCGGTGTGGACGCCGTAGTACGCGTCGTTCGGGACCGCCACGGTTCCGAGGAGGTCAGATTCCATTCGGCCACCGTCAATAACCGTGACCGGCTCATGTGCGACGTGCATGATGACATCCTTCGAGGAGTAGAGGAACGTGCCGGTTCAGTCGTAAGAACGGTCGGTGGTGCTGTCCAACAACAGGATCGCCGTGGCCAGGACGTTGGTTCCTCTGACCAGGTCTGCGGTCGTGCTGTACTCGTCGGGCGAGTGGCTGACGCCGTGGTTCTGGCTCGGAACGAAGATCATCCCCACCGGACAGACCCGGTTGATCATCTGCGAGTCGTGGCTGGCACCGGACGGCATGACGCGATAGTTCGCACCCGTCACCTCCGCCGCCTCGATGATGGTGTCCCGGATCGACGTCGGGAGGAGCACGGGCGATGTATCGGCGAGAACGGTCAGGTCGAAATCGACTCCGCGCGAAGTGGCGGCGCGACGTGCTCGTCCGACTAATTCCGTCGCTGTGCGGCGTTGCCTGTCGCTGTCGACGTCCCGGATGTCGATCGACAAGGTGCACACCCCGGGGATGGTGGTGATCGAACCCGGTCCGACTGTCAGTACGCCGACGGTGATGCGCGTGCCGTGGTGCCGGTCGTCCTTGGCGATCGCTTCGGCCAACAGGACGATCGACGCACCGGCGGCGAGCGCGTCGGCACGCAGGTGCATCGGGGTACCGCCGCTGTGCGACGCGCGCCCGCGCAGAGTGATGCTCAGGCGGGTGCTGCCGGAGATCTGGTCGACAACTCCGATGGACTTGTGGCGGGACAGGAGCACCGCACCCTGTTCGATGTGCAACTCCACGAACGCGGCCCATTCGTCGCGGCGCCAGCGCGCGGAGTCCATCGCATCCGGGTCGAGACCGACCGCGGTCATGGCCTGCGCGACGGTGATACCGTCGGCGTCGGTCAGTCGGTCGAGGTCGGCACGTCCCGTCAAGCCCGCGACGATTCGGCTGCCCACGCAGGCCTGACCGAACCGAGCGCCCTCCTCGTTCGCGAACGCCACGAACCGGATCGGGTGCCGGTGGGCTACGTCGTTCTCGGCGAGAAGCCGCGCCAGCTCCATTGCGGCGACGACGCCGGCGGTACCGTCGAACCTCCCGCCGAACGGCACCGAGTCCAGGTGCGACCCGGTCCCGATGGCGGGCAGTCCCGGCTCCGTTCCTGGCCGCTCGGCAATCGTGTTGCCCACGACGTCGGTCCACACGGTCAGTCCCAGCGCGGACATGTGTTCGACGTACAGGCGATGGGCGGCCCGCTCGAAGGCAGTGTGCGCCAATCGGGTGACGCCGGGCGATGTCGCGTCCGCGGTGAGGCGGGCGAATTGGTCGATCAGGTCCTGAAACCGTTCGTACGACGCGTCCGGAGTCCAGGAAGGCACGGTGCTCCCGTCACGTTCGGTCACGCACGATGTCAAATCGCTCATCTGTAGGTCTCCTCGATCGATGCCGGGGCTGCCAGACCGATCCAGTCGGACTCGCCCAGGTCCTCCACTCTCACAGGCACTTCCGGATCGGCGACGGACAGGACCGCGGTCACGGTGGCGGTCCGGCGAAGCATGGTCAACAACGGAAGCAGGCCGGGCTGGAACAGCCATTCGTAGTCGACGAGAACGGCCCGCGCGCCGTTCGCGACCGGGCGGCTCAGCGACAGAATGCCCTTGTCTGAGTATGCGTACACGACATCGGCTCCAACCTCTCTGGCGACGACATGCGCCAGGACCGCGGTGCTCGGGTCACTCCACAGCACCACCGCGTCGACACGGTACGACCGCAACTCGCGCGCCAGTGCCCGTCCCAACGCTTCCACTGCAGCTGGGCCTTCCGGGCGAATCTCACTGCGGTGAGGGACGCTGTCCGCCGCACCGGAATCGCCGTCGCCCGGCTCACTCATGGTTCGACTGTCGCCGTCGACGGCCGGACCGTGCCGTTCGCCACCCGGAACAGGTGCGGGGCGTCGCCGTACTCCAGTTGATCGACGAGCACGAAGATCGTCGAGCTCACGTTGTATCCGTTCTCGATTAGGAAGCGCTGCAACCGCTCCGACTCCGGTGACGCGACCGTGCCGACCACGACGACGTCCTCGCCGGGGTAGAGCTCACCGCGTACGGTGGCCTCGTCGGCGGCGTCGGTCACATGCTCCTTGAGGCGGGCGATCTCGCGCCGGTCCGCGTCCACGGTGGCGAAGGGGATCCCGGTGTGCAGTGCGACGGCGGTCGCCATCGCCGTGTCCGACTCGGACGCCACGATCCGGTCCACCGGCCCCGTCAACTGTTCGGCGAGGAGTCGGGCGACTTGCCGGAGCAACGCCGGTCTCGTGTGCACCGCGGCAACGCTGATCGCGCGCGAGTGGGACCCTCCGGTCGCGGCCAGTTCAGCGGCCAGTTCGTCCGCCAGTTCACCACGGGTCCTGTCGACCACGTCGTGCTCGTCCACAATGTCTGGGACCATGACTTCGCCTTCCTACTCGGTGCTCATCACGAGCGCGGGCAGTGCACACAGCACACTGGTCATGCTTCGACTCTCGGAGGCGTCGGCCAGACAGTCCCAACTCCGTCCGCCGTCGCCGAGCAACTCCGCGCTCTTGGCACGAAGGTCTCTCTCCGACAACGACCTTGCGGGCGTACCCACGGCGTTGTCGCACCTCGCCGACACCACACGGCCATCGTCGAGGTGGACCGTCACCTCTGCTGGCGATGCCGCAGGCCACAGTCCGGTGAACTCGTTGTCTTCTTCGACCTGCACCCGCTGGGCGAGCTCCGAGATCTCCGGTGCGGGTTCATCGACGTGTCGCACCTGCACCGCCCCCCGGACCACCGCGTTCGCCACCGCGAACGGGATCGAGAACCGGCGTGACAATGCACTGTCCGACGGCGGTGCTCCCACCTTCAGATTGTTCGCAGTGGTGCGCACCCGGATGCTCGCGACCGACCCCGGATCGATCGGGGCGAGTGCGGCGGCCGCCTCGATACTGCTGTGAGTCAGTGCGCACGCGGAGTGCAGCTTGAAGTATCCGTCGAGGATCCGGGGTGTGGAGTCGCTGCGATACGAGCGGCGCCGGTGCGCGACGATGCCGTCGAACGCGGTTTCCAGCGTCCCTGTTCCGCCGGTCCATCCCGCCGCGACCAGCCGATGGGCCAGAATGCCGTTGGCCGCGGCGTGACCCGTCCAGGTGTTGCGGACCGTGGCGCCGTCGAGACACGGAGCCCAGGTGGTGAGGAGCGGAGTGGTCGCGGCAGCCAGCGCGGGTGGCAGGGGATCAACCCCTCGGAGTCGGGCGACAGCGACGGCGGCGGCGATGGATCCGAGGTGACCGTGCGGGTGAACTCCCGGAACGAGTTGGACCATGTCGAGGAGGGTCGCCGCGAGTTCGTATCCCACCATCAGAGCGTCGAGGCACTGGGCGAACGTGCAGTGCAGTGCCTGCCCGGCAGCGAGAACCGCGGGCAGCACGTGCGCGGCCGGGTGGCCGGTCGGACGAATTCCCTCGTCGAGTTCGAGGTCCGTGACGACCGATCCGTTGACGAAGGCAGCGCGATCGGCCGCGGCCCAGCCGCCGTCACCTGTCAGCAGGAGCGAGGGGTGCTCGGACGACGGTTCGGGGTACCGCCACCGCCCGCCGAGCGGATCCTCGCGGACCAGGGCACGCGCGAGTTCGCGCCGACCGGCAGCGATCATGACGAACACCGTGTCGGCGAACACCCATCGAACGCGACGCGTCACCTCGACCGACCGGCCGTCGGCGGCAGCCGCCGCGGCGGCGAGCAGGGTGGAGAGTTCCTCCGATGTCATTGCGCCGCCGAGACGGCCGAAACATCTAGGGGCGCATCGGACGGCTGCTCGTGCCTGGCAGCAACGAACCGTCCCCGCCGAGGACCGACCGGCTGCCCGTCGCGCATCGCCACCGTGCCGCCGAGCACACTCGACGTGATTCGACCGCGGAGCTTCCAGCCGTCCCAAGTCGACGCGGGATTCAGAGCATGCAGGTTGTCGTTGCTCACGACGTGCGTTCCGTTCGGGTCGACCAGCGTCAGATCCGCATCGGCGCCAGGGACGATCCGGCCCTTGCGGTCCGACAACCCGAACAGACCTGCGGTTTCCTCCGACAGGACCTGCGCGAGTCGCTGGGGGGTGAGCTTTCCCGCCACCATCGCATCCACCATCAGGGGGGCGATGGTCTCCACTCCCACCCCACCCGCGGGCGAGTTCTCGAAACCGACCAACTTCTCCGAGACGAGGTGCGGGGCGTGGTCGGAACCGATCGAACAGATGGTGCCGTCCAGGAGACCGCGCCACAGTGCCTGCTGATCTTCCTTGTGGCGCACCGGCGGATACACCTTGATCAGCGGACCCAACTCCTCGGCGTCGTCGGCGGTGAGCGTGAGGTAGTGCGGACAGGTTTCCGCTGTCACGGGGGCGCCGGCAGCCCTGGCCTGCCGCACCGCGGCCTCACCCTCCGCGGACGCCATGTGGACGACGTGGAAGCGGCAGCCGGTGGCGCGCGCGAACTGGGCACCGATGGCGATGGTGGTGGCCTCGGCGATGGCGGGTCGCGCGACGAGGAGATCGTCGTACGTCCGGATGGGCCCGCCCAGCGACTCGGCGCATGACGCGAGGATGTGACGGTCCTCGCAGTGCGCCGCGAGGATTCCCCCGGTGCGGGCGACGGTCTCGAACATCCGCAGCACCTCGCCGTGCTCGGGCGGCAGCAACACGTCCTCGGGTCGAGCGGCAGCGAAGTTGTAGACGAGCCCCTTCGTCTCGCGGTCGAGGGCGTACCCCCAGAAGAACTTCACCCCGATGGCGCCTGCGTCGAACATCTTCGGTATCTCGGCCGCGTTGGCGTCACCGAGCGCGAGTCCCCACAGCCCGAAGTCGACCCATGCGCTCTGCGCGTGGTGTGCCTTGCGTTTCTCGAAGATCGCCGCCGTCGACACCGCTGGAACCGCGTTCGGCATCTCGAGGACCGTCGTGACTCCCCCGCACAGTGCGCCGAGGGTCGCCCTCTCGAAGGTTTCCTTGTGGGTGTTTCCTGGATCGCGGGAATGGACGTGCGGATCGATGAAGCCGGGAAACACCAACTGACCGGACGCATCGATCACCTCGTCGGCAGGCACGCCGAAACCACGATCGACGATGGCGGTGATGATGCCGTCCGTGCAGAGCAGGTCGGCGTCGAGCAGGCCGGTGGGTGTCACGAGGATCCCATTGAGAACCATGAGTCGCATCTACACTCCTAGAGGGTGGGTCCGGATCGGAAGGTCGATCGTCCGGGCGCCGGCGGGCCACGAGCCGAAGCCGACTTCCTGATTCTGATCAGTGTTCATATATGTTGTGAGGCAACACAAGTAGTGGTTCCGCGCGGCGGAACGCCGCGACTGGAGAGGCGCCGACGCAAGGCGCGATTCGCATCTTCGCCGACCTCACCGCGCCTGCAGGTGCTGGCGTAGAAAGCGCTGGACCTGACCGGCATACGCGTCGGGACATTCGAACGGCACCCAGTGCCCACATTGCGGGAGGATGATCAACTCGCCCGCATTCACGTGATTGAGCAGGCGGAAGCCGTGCTTGACCGGGACCATCCGGTCCAGAGATCCCCAGATCAACTGCGTGGGAACGGAATACGTTTCCAGTGCAGCCGTGTTGTCCTTGCGCACGACGGGAGATCGACCGAGGGCGTCGAACCACTCGTGTGCACCGCTCCTGAAACTGTGCATCTCGTCGAGGACATCCGGTCGGATCATCTCGGGATCATGAAGCAAGGCTGCCATCGCCAGCATCAGGCGGGCGCGGTCGGCGGGAATCGCATCGGCCTCGGCGACCTTGCGGAGGGCCTCGGAAGGAAAGGGAAGCATTGAGTAGGCATCTCCTCCCGTCGAGACGTTGCATCCGCCACTCACGATCGCCAACGCCCGTCCCGGGTGGAGGGTACCGATGTTCAGGGCCACCTAGCCGCCCTGCGAACTTCCGGCGATGAAGAACCGCGGGCGGTTCAGGCTGCCCATGAGGGCGACCGCGATGCGCGCCATCAGATCGTGCTCGGGCTCACGGCACACGACGGGCCCCATCAGACCGTAGTTGGGGAGATCCATGACGATGCATCTGAATTCACGGGAGAGAACAATTGCCGCGCGCTCGGCTGGGCGACATGCAGCAGCAGCCGAGGGCGACGTGGGTGATCGCGTCGTCGCTGCACGCGAGGTCGTGGTGTCACCGTTCGGGCAGATCGACCAGCCTACATCGGAAGTCCTCGGCCAACTGTTCGAGCAGCGAGCCGAAGACTGCCTCGGCGGGAAGCCCGACCGCGGGCAGCACGGGAGGCAGCAGCAGAACCGGCGGACGGAATCCGGTCGATCGATGCAGGATGCCCGGACTCGGATCGCCCCCGACGTCGATCCAATCGCTGCGGTTCACGATGCTGTCGGAACTCGGGAGTCGCAGCGTTCCGGAATGGCGTGCCAAATCGCGGAGGGAAGGTCGCGGAGTTCGGGAGCCCGATGGTGACCCCAGATCGCGGTCTTCTCGTACACCTTCGGCACCCACGACTCGTCGTCGAGTTCCACTCCGCCGTAACCGTACTCGACGTGCATCGAACTCGGGGTGGCGTGGTAGAAGCTCAGCTGCAGGTCGTTGGTGTGCCGACCCAGGGTCAGGGTGACCGGGATGTCCCGCTCCTGAACCAGGTCGTAGCCCGTACCCATGTCGTCGATGGACAGGACTTGGATCATCAGGTGGCCGAGCCCTGCCCGACCGGGCTCGCACTCCGCGAGAGCGAGCGTGTGATGCCGGGCGTTGCAATGGTAGAAGCGGGCGTTCAATCCGTTCGGCACCACGATCTTGTCGGACAGGCGGAAGCCGATCGCCCGGAAGAATCGGTGTCCTTCCTCAATGTCGGGGAGATGGAGCAGCACATGTCCGAGGCCCTGCTCACCCGTGACGAAGCCCGACATCGGCCGTCCGGGAACGAAGCTCCGGTGGTGGTGCCGGTGTCCCCACACGACTTCGTGCCGGAATCCCCAGGGGTCCTCGAAGACCAGCAGCCGGTCCACCCCGCGCGCCTCGGCGAGCGCTCGGTCCCCGAAACCGGCTGCCACGCCCATGCCGGATAGGGCAGCAGCCACGGTGTCGAGGCCCTCCTCGTGGTCGACACCCCAGCCGAGGTAGGCCGTCTCGTCGCGTTCTGCCGGGTGGATCTGGACTCGCCACGGAGCCCCGTCGAACTTGATGCGAACGGCACCGTCGTCGCCGGACTCCGCGACGTGCGCACCCCAGACCTCCGATGCCATCGCAGGCCACTGATCCAGATTCGGAGAACGAATTCCCAGGTAGGACAAGGATGTGATCACGGTTTCCCTTTCAGCCGAGCACCGCTCGTCAGTTGTTCAGAATGAAGTCGACCACCAGTCGGTTGAACTCGTTGGCGTGCTCGACCTGAGCCCAGTGGCCACAGCGGTTGAGGAGCACGAGCCGGGAGTCGGGGATGTGCGCGAGGAGCATCAGCGAGTTCTCGTAGTGCACGACCCTGTCGTCACGGCCGTGGATCAACAGGGCGGGGTGCGTGATGCCGGGGAGATCCTCCTGCTTGAACCAGGCGGGAACGGATCCCCGATGAGGCAGGCCCGCAAGGTAATTCTCGACGTGGTCGGGATTCGCCAGCGTCGAGTCGGCACGCTCCTGCGCGAGCTCGTCGGTACCGAAGCTCTCCGAGTCGTAGGTCATCACCTGGACGAGTCGCTTCATCGACTCGCGGCTCGGGTTCTGATAACCGTCGACGAGCACCTTCAGGCCCTCCGACAGCCCACCGTTCGGCGTGAACAACTTGGGTGTCGCGGTCCCTGCGCCCATGGTGATCACATGGCTGACACGATCCGGATGTTCCGTGGCCATCCGGAGCGTCGTGGTGCCGCCCATCGAGTTGCCCACGAACACCGCCTTGTCGATGCCGAGTGCGTCCATGAACTGCACCGCTGCGACAGCGTGGTCCCGCCGGTCGTAGGTGACGGAATCGGATTTTCCCCACCCCGGCATGTCGACGGCGTAGGCCCGGAAGTGCTTGCCGAACTCAGGGAGATTCGACTTGAAGTTGCTCCATCCCGTCGCTCCAGGTCCGCTGCCGTGCAGGAGGATCACGGCGGGACCGTCGCTCTCCTCACCGGCGACGTTGTAGTGGATCCGCCAGTCCGGGGTCTGGATGAAACGACTCGTGTTGGACTCGGTGAGAGCGGGCGCAGCAGTTGCACTGGTCATGAAAACCACCTTCTCGTAGGGACATTGACGGTGACGCCGGCATGTCCTCCGAATCTAGGCGCGTGCGCGGCACACCCGGTACCGGCCGTTCCGCCGTCCGGAACGTGGTCTACACCGGGCCGCCGGCACCGATCGGTTCCGCTGGATGGACCGCGCGGTAGCCGAAGTCGATGCGCCGAGCGCACGCTCGTGTGACTGGTGGCGGCGATGCCCCGGTGCCCGTGACAGTGGCTGGAACTCGACGAAGAGGTGACTGATGCCGAGAAAGATGCACATGGCGAGCGCCGCAGGGCCGGAAGCAGGCAGCAGCCGTGGATGCCCCCCGTGGTGCGGCGGAGAGCACGACTCCGAGTTGATTCTCGCGCACTCCTCGACCCCCATGGTCAGCACACTGGATCAGGGGCGCGAGTCCGGGCCTGAGCATCTCGAGGTTCAGGCAGTTCATTACCGGCCACTCGACACGTCCGACGACGGACCCGAGTGGGAGCCGACCGTCGAACTCGTCCACCACGCGGCGGGTCGGTGTCGCGTCATCAGCCTCTCCAAGCAGGAGGCACGCACTCTCGCAGCCCACTTGACCGTGGCGGCCGCACAGACCGAGGTCCCGGGACGGTTCCCGGCACCCGAGGTCGGCACCGAAGTCGCGGTCTGACCACTGTACGTGGCGCACGGTTTCGTTCGGTGAGAACGGATCTCACCGCCCGCAGTCAGCCGCGGACCGCTCCGGTGGCCCGGCTCAGACCGCCCGCCCCATGCCTGCGGGAAGCCGAGAGGCGATCTGCTGGGCCGCTTGCCGCAGGGAGGCCTCCAGCGGATTGGGAGGCAAAGGCCTTTTCACATCACCGGACAGCGACAACGCAGCGTACGATTTCCCCTGCCTGGTCAGAATCGGCGCGGCGACGCACGACACCCCCGCGTAGCTCTCCTCTCGCTCGACGGACAGGCCCCGTTCCCGGATCAGGTGCAAGTCCCTGGCGAGAAACCTCGGATCCGTGACCGCCTTCGGCCCCATCGCCAGCAGCGTCCGCGGCGGCGAGAGGGCGTCCTGGTACGCGAGCAACGCCTTCCCCAGCGCGGACGCGTGGGCGGGAAATCGGTTACCTACGGCGGTAGGCAGCCGGAGCGACTGGCGGCCGCGCACCCGCTCGACGTAGACGATGTCGAAATCCTTCAGGACCGCGAGATGAACGGTCGCGCTCGGAAATCGATACGCGAGGTCGCGCATGCTAGGGAGAGCGAGTTCACGGAGACGATGCGGCGCCTGCACGCGGCTTCCGATCTCGAACAGCCGGATACCGAGCGAGAGTTTGCCGTCGGCGGTCCGTTCGAGGACCCCCCGTGCCAGCAGGCCCCGGGTTAGCCGGTGAACGGACGACTTGGGGAGTCTCGTTCGGCGGGACAATTCGGCTAGCGAGAGGGGCTCACCGGATTCGAAGGCCTCGATGAGATCGAGACCCCGTTCGAGAACTGAGTTCCTGGCTGGGCTCTCCTGGACCTCTCCGTGCTCAAGGCCATCAGGCTGCGTTGTCTCTGTCACGTTCTTGCCTCCGCGTGAAAGGTGGCCTGCACCCCTTGAATACCCCAGAATATGATGCGCGTCACACCGGGTGCCACAGTGTACCCCGACCTCTCGGGGGCGACAGGAGAGCCGAATCCCCCGATCGAGCCGGGACGGCGGACGTCCGTCGGTCCGCCGCCTCCGCACGGCTACGCCTTGCGTCGTGACAACATCTCCGCGATCCCCGCCACGATGACGATTCCGCCGGTCACGATCGTCTCCCAGTAGGACTGGACACCCCAGTAGCCGAGGCCGTTCGACAGAACCGCGAGAAAGAGCACACCGATGGCGGTTCCCGTCACGGTGCCCACGCCGCCCTTCAGACTCGCCCCTCCGAGCAGTACCGCTGCGATGGCGGCGAAGAGCGCGTCCTCCCCGACGAGCGGGCTCGCCGCCTGGATCTGGGCGGCCTGCATGATGCCCGCCGCCGCGGCGGAACCGGCCGAGATTCCGAACACGACCATGATGGTCCGTTCGACCCGGACTCCCGCAACCCGAGCTCCTTCCAGGTTCCCTCCGATCGCGAAGACGTCCCGGCCGAACAACGTCCGGTTCAGGACGATCCAGGCGATAACGAAGGTGCCGGCCATGATGATCACGGGCGTCGGGACGAATCCCACCGACCCGTACATGAGCGAGGCCAGGAACTCGGACGAGATGGTCTGGGTCTTCATCCCGGAGATGAGGTTGGCAAAGCCCAGGTAGAGCCAGAGCGCCCCGAGGGTCACCACGAGGAAGGACACGTCGAACCGTCCGACCAGTCCACCGATGACGAAGCCGCCGAGGACGACGCTGATGAGCAAGGTGAGAACGATACTCAGTCCGATCCCGAACCCGCTGTTCACGGCCAGGTATCCGAGGAGCACTCCGCACAGCGTCAGCATCGAGCCGATGGAGAGATCGAAGTAGCCGAGCACCATCATGAACGTGGTACCGAGGGACAGCACCCAGATGATGGATGCCCCCGCGAGCACCGCCTTGATGTTGTTCGCAGTGAGGAAGTGATCGGTGGTGGCGGAGAACACGATCACGAGGGCGACGAGCAGGACCAGGGTCACCGCCGCGCGGCCGGCAAGGATACGTTTCGCGGTCTCGACGACCAGGTTGCCCTGGGGCCTGGCCCCGTGAGGTTCGGTTCGAGTCATACTGTCAGTCACTGCTCTTCCTCTTTCTCTCCATACCCGTTGTCAAATGCTGCCGACGCACCCGCGCCGATCAGCTGCGCAAGCTTTTCCACCGTCGCCGTGCCTCGCTCGATCTCGCCTGCGAACCGGCCCTTGTCCATCACGATGACGCGGTCGCAGAGGTCCACCAGCTCATCCAGTTCGGATGACGCGACCAGCACGCTGAGGCCGGCATCACGCGCGTCCACGAGTTGGCGGTGAATCTCGAACTTGGCTGCGGCGTCGACACCACGTGTCGGTTCGTCGAGCAGAAGGATCGTGGGTTCGCACATCAGGCACCGGCCGAGCACCACCTTCTGCTGATTTCCCCCGCTCAACGCACCGACCCGGGCGTCGAGCAACGGAGCCTTGACCTGCAACCGGTCGGACCATCGCGTGCTCTCCGCCACTTCGCGACTCTTGGATATCCATCGGAGCCTGCTCTTCCTACTGTCCACCGACATCATGAAGTTGGCCCGCACGGACATGTCGATCACCAACCCGGATTCCTTCCGGTCGGGCGGTACGAACAGGAATCCGTTCCGCACGGCCTCGAAGCACCGGCGCGGCAGAGGTCGTTCCGTTCCGTCGACTGTCATGGTGCCGCCGTCGGGCACCCGGCGAAGGCCTGCAACCGCTTCCAACAATTCGTGTGATCCGGACCCGGCCAAGCCGGCAAGACCGAGTATCTCGCCCTTGCCGAGCCGAAACTCGGCAGTGTCCAGAAGGCCGGGTATCGCCATCGCGGGAAAGCGCGCACGTGTCTCACCCAACATGTCCCGTTTTGGCCTCGTCGTGGTCGGGCTGGTTATGTCCACCGCGGCCAGCGCGCTTCCCACCATGTCCTGGACCAGGCTGTCCGAGGTGTACTCGCCCACCGGCGCGGATCGGGTCACCCTGCCGTCGCGCATCACGGTGATGGAATCGCAGATCGACATCAGCTCGTTGATCCGGTGGGACACGAGAACGATCGCGACGCCGGAGTCACGAAGCCGATGAATGAGTCCGAACAGACTTTGCGCCTCTTCGTTGTTGAGTGAGCTGGTCGGCTCGTCGAGAATGAGCACCTTGCACCCGGTGGAGACCGCCCGCGCGACCTCGACGAGCTGCTTCGTGTGAGCCGGAAGCTCCGACACGAGCGTCCCGGGTCCCACGTGAACGTCGAGCTCCTCGAGGTAGCGCACGGCATGCGCGAACGTACGCTGCCAACTCACCAACCCGTTCCGTCGGAGCTGCCGGCGGCCGAGAAGGACGTTCTCGCCGACACTGAGACTCGGAACCAAGCTCAGTTCCTGTGTGACGATGCTGATTCCGGCTTTGATCGCATCCTGGGGCCGTCGAAAGTCGACGGACTCGCCCGACACCTCGATCCGGCCCTCGTCTGCACTCTTCTGTCCCGCAAGGATTCCCAGGAGGGTGGACTTCCCCGAGCCGTTCAAGCCGATGACGCCGTGAATCCTACCGGCCTCCAAGACGAGGTCGGCGCCGTCCAGGGCGACAACTCCCCCGTAGCGTTTCGAGATTCCGGTCATGGACACCAGCGTGTCGACATGCGTCGCCGCCTGCGCAGCGTCACGATCCAAGGTACGCATATGCTACTTTCCCCTTTCACCGCGGCTGACTGGTGTCCGCGTGCCGCACTCGGTGCGAATGGTCTGTCGTGAAGATGTGCGATCGGGCCGGACCGTGAGTAGTCGAAAGCCCGCTGTGCGACCTGCTGCCGGCGCCACCCACGACCGAGCAGTCGACGGCACGCCGCGCCCGCACGACCGGAACGTTCCGGTCACGGAGATGCACGGCTGAGATCAGTCGCGTGTCACTGGGTGGGAATCTGCGTCGTCTCGTGGAGGTCGCACCGCACGTGGGCGACTTCCGCTTCCGCCGATCTCACCAGGTCTTCGTATCCGCAGGAGTCCGCGAGTGGCCCGACCTCGTGGTGCACCCTCCCGCCCCTGCCACCGTCTCCCGACCGGCCGAGTGGCAGATCGTCGACGCTGAAACTCTGTCCGTCCGAGACGGTGCTCGCTGCGGTGATCAGGCGTGCGAGCCTGCGATTGTCACCAATGAGCTGCATCCCCGCGGGAAGCGTCCCGGATCGGGACCCCACCGGTACGGAGAGGGAGGTGAGGTGGGCCAGGCTCGCAAGTCGCGTGAACACGGCGACATCCGACGCGTGCGAGCTCTCGAGGTCCCGCCGCGCCACTCCGGGTGTCGTGGGCAGCATGATCGCGTCTACGCCCGCGAGAACCTCGCTGAGCTCCACCCGGAGCTCGTCGCCCGCACGCTGTGCCGCACGGAGGTCTATGTCGTCGAACATTCTTCCGCCGTGGATCTTCCGTTGCATCGACGGAGTCAGCGGTTCGATGGCCGTGTCCATCAGGTTGCCGTAGATCCGAGCCGCCTCCGAGTACGTGATGACCCACGCAGCCGCAGTCGCGCGGCGAGCCGATGCGATGTCGACCACGGTGACCTCGACGCCGGCGTCACGCAGCCGCTCAGTGGCGATGTCGTACGCGAACGCGACGACTTCGTCGAGCTCCGCCCACAGCGGTTCCACTCGTGCGACCCGCAGCGGGCCGACATAGTGGTCCTCCGGCTCACCCGACCACGACAGCATCCCGCCGAGGAACGCCGCGTCATCGACACCGGACGCGATCAGCGCCACCGCATCGAGACTCGGACTCAGCGGAGCCACACCGTGCAGAGGGAAGTCCGTGGATGGGTGCCGCAACGCCGTCACACCGCAGTACGCGGCCGGGATCCGCGCCGAGCCACCGGTGTCGGCTGCGACTGCGAACGGGACGATCCCCGCGGCCACCGCGGCAGCCGCCCCGCCACTGGAGCCGCCGGGCGTCCGCTCCAGGTCGTGAGGATTGCGCGGAGCAGCGGACAAGAGGTAGTCGCCGCCCGCGAACTCGGACGTGGCCAGCTTCCCGATGCAGATCGCCCCGAGATCGCAGAGCGCCTTCACGATCGGTGCGTCACGATCTGTCATCCGCTGACGCGAGCCGACCGTCCCGTAGGTGGTCGGCATCCCGGCGACGTCGATGGTGTCCTTGCAGGCGAAGGGAATGCCGTGCAGTGGACCCGTCCACTGCCCGCGCATCTGAAGCGCGGTCGCGATCTCGGCGGCTCGGTGGGCCCGGCCCCAGTCGACGTAGCTGAATGCGCGGATCTCGTGTTCGACGGCGTCGAACCGCCGCTCGGCCGCCGCGACCAGTTCGACGGGCGTGACCTCACTCGAGCGGATACGTTCGCTGACGCCGCGCAGCCCGGGTACTGCGTCGCCGCCCGTGGTGGCGCGCCTCACGAGGACACCTCGGACGGTGCGGCGGCGATGTTCGAGACGTGTACTCTCCCGTCGCGCACGACAACCGGGTAGGTTTCCAGGGGACCGTTGGCCGGGGGGCCGAGCACCGCCCCGGTCCGCACGCAGAACGAGGCGAAATGCAGGGCACATTCGACGACGGCACCGTCCAGGTAGCCGTCCTCGGACAGGGACGACTTGGAGTGGGTGCAGGTGTCGGAGGTCGCGTAGAACTGCCCGTCCACATTGAAGAGCGCGATCGGTTCGCCTTCGTCGCGCTCCACGACGAGCGCCTCACCGGGAGTCAGGTCTCCCACTGCGCAGGCGTAATGCCATTCCGACCCGTCGAGGTCTGATTCGATCATGATTGACGGCTCCCTTCACTCGCCCGATGTGTCGGTGGCGGTCGCTTCCGCGCGCCGAGAACCTGAACCTAGGTGAGGCGTAGATCACTCGAGTAGCCCGCGTTCCGCCCACCGGATCGCGAGTTCTCGTGGTCGTCGCGGACGCCGGTGTAACGGGGCACCACCCCCGATGCGCGCAGGATCTGTGCCCACCGCTCCAGTGCCGCAGCTGGCAACGCGGGCGACTCCGGCCACACCGCGAGTCGATGCAGCGCGCCGACACCCACCTCCACGGCACCCGCTGAGGAGAATCGCGCGGAGACGAGCTGGGCACACTCTGCCGGGCTGTGCGACGCCGTCCAGGCCTGTGCCTGCCCAACCGCCCTGCTGAACCGGGTCAGCGCCTCGCGCACGCCGTCGCGGCGAAGCATGGACCGCCGTACCGCGTACACGCTCCACGGAATGTCCCCGGCCATCTCGTCGATCGTCGTGACAGTGGTCAGGCCGGGGCTGCGGGCGGACCGGTGCGCGGGGAGGAGCAGGAAGTCCCCCACCCCCCTCCGGAAGAGCTCGTCGGCGGCGTCAGCCGACGCGACGGGCAGGATGCGGATCCGTTCGCGGCCGGGCCCCCGCCGATCGAGGCCGTACTGAAGCGCTATCAACGGAGTCGGCGCCCCTGCCGGGACGATGATCACCGAATCCTCCACTATCGCATCCCGATCCGGCCGAACGGACCTGCCCGCGACGATGTGGTGACATCGCGCGTTGCTCAGCGCGACGGGGATCCACGGATCCGGTTCGTTCGCCGTGAGGAGACAGAACCACAGGCTCCCCAGAACAACCGGTACCCCACGCCCATCGGATTCGGCCGATTCGAGAACGTGGTACCCCTCGGCAGTGGACTCGAAGCACACCGGCACGGACTCGCGCTCGAAGAACCCCAGTTCGTCGGCGACGTACTGGGGAAGGTAGAGCGGTCCGTCATTACTGAAAATCGTGAGCACGTCAACCTTCGGTGGTCGCAGGGACTGGCCCGCACCACCCAAGGTGCGGGTTCTTCGCGAACGTGAACGGCGCGGCGCAGCAATATGTTTGCTGCGCCGCGCCGTCGCACGATGCTCGTGTTCTCAGAAGAAGACGCTGAGGTTCTTTGACAGAATCACGTTCTGGTCCAGGAGGACGGTCCTCGCCGCGATCCGCCAGCCGTCGGGAGTCCTTCTCAGGACATCCTTCCGGCCGCCGGCCCACACGTCCACCTCGGACTCGAGCCTGTTGCGATAGAGAATGAAGCTCGACCGCACCGTGAGCTCGTCTTCTGAGACGTTCCTCTCGGTGACCCTCACGTTGCTCACCACGTGCCTGGTCCGGGACGGCGGATCCTCCGCCCAGTGCCGCGACGACTCCAGTTGTCGGACCCGCTTGTCGAGCCGATCCCACGACTCGTCGAAGTGGGCCATGTAGGTACCGAGGTCAGCCTCCTCCGCCGGACGCTGATTGCGCAGACGATTGCGGCGCAGCGGGATCCAGTAGCGAGTGTCCTCGGTGAAGAGGTTCAGCCACGGCCGCCACTGCCACGTGTCGAGCAGGTGCGCCTCGTTGAACAGGAACTGCTCGATCTCATGGCGCAGCAGGAGATCTTCCGCGCCGACCGACACGGTCGCCTCGATGTGCTCTGTGGTGGACATTCCGGTCACCCCTTCTTCAGATGCGGCCATGCGTCGCCGCTCGTCATGAATTCCAACCACCGCTTGTAGAACCCGCGCTGCGGACCCTCACCCAGGTAGTAGCGGCCGCGACGGCCGGGGAGTTCCTCGTCGCCGTCGAACTCCTCACCGAGACCCATCTGGTAGTTCCACTCGACCTTGCGCGACTGGTGGCCGTGTTCGAGGATCTGTCCAATCAGGTCCCAGTTCTCGCCGTCGTCGGTTTCGACGATGCCTGCGGCGCCCTCCGTCAGCACGTTCCCCAACTGGATCTCGCGCTTGATGAAGTCCGGAGCGTCCTTCTCCACGACGGTGAACGACCAGATCTCGAACTTGTTGGGGCCCTTCGGGTGCCAGATCCGAATGTTGTTGGATCCGCCGAGTCCGGACAGGTTGGGGAACACGGTGAAGTTGCCCGTGTACCCGCCGATCGGCCCCCACAGGTCCACGCCGGTCTTCAGCGTGCCCTGCCGGTAGTCGTAGGTCGGGTCGTCCGCGAGCCGGACCGCGCGGTCCGGCATCCAGGAGAGGCCGTGCCCGCCCGGCATCGTCGCCTGTCCGCCCGGCAGCCAACCGTTGTCTTCACCGTAGGTGCCGTAGGCCTCGAGGGAGGACGTGTGCGTTACGGGCGCGTGGTACCCGTCGCCCGCGAACTGCTCGGCTCCGAGCTTCCAGTTTCCGTGGATCGTCCACTTCACAACCCCCGGGATGACCTCGATTCCGGAGCCCGTCCTGTTGTGCCACGCGCGCAGGTAGTGCGCCATGTCGCCGAGGTACTCTTCGAGAGGCGGGGCGGACTCGTCGAAGGTGCCGAAGATGAAATCCTCGAAGGTCTCGACGCGGATGCTGCGGAGTCCGAACTTCTCCTTGGGGAGCTTGCCGAAGTAGGCGTCGTCCTCGTTGGGAACGTTCACCAACCGGCCGTCGGAACCATACGCCCACCCGTGATAGGTACACGTGAAAATCTTGGCGTTGCCCTCTTCCGCGCGGCACACCTTCATCCCGCGATGGCTGCAGACGTTCAGCATCGCGCGAACGCTTCCGTCCTTCTGCCGGGTCACGAGGACGGGGTCGGAACCCATGTACGTCGCATAGAAGTCGTGCGCGTTCGGGATCATCGAGTCGTGCGCGAGGAACAACCAGGCACGTCCGAACAACCGGTCAAGCTCCGTGCGGTAGATGTCCTCGTCGATGAAGATGTGGGGGTTGACGAGACCCTCGTCGAATCTGACGAGGTCGGTCAACTTGCTGGTGTCAGTGGTCATTGCGTGCCTCTTCTCCGGTGACTCCGGCTGTCAAGAATTTGCCTTCTCGAAGTCCGCAAGAATGTCGTCGTTCGACTGCATGCTTCCGGACTTGATCTTTTCCTCGGTCACGACTCCCTTGGGTCGAACCCACACTGTGTCGGGAACGTCGATGCCCTGGACCACGGCGTATGCTCCGCGAATCGCCTCCACGGCCATCCCGATCTGGTCGATCTGCACGGTCGCTGCCATCTGTCCGGATTCGACGGCGTTGTATCCGTCCTGATCGCCCTGCTGTCCGATCGACTTCACCGGGACGCCGGTGAGCTTCGATGCGATGCCCGCGCCGATCGCCGTCGGGTCGTTGTAGCCGATGACCCAGGACGCGTTCGGGTATTTCTGGAGGGCAGGGGTCAGAGTCTTCGATGCCCCGCTGGCGTCGTCACCGCTGTTCGCGATCGTGTCGATGACGTTGGCCCCACACTGGGCAGCCCACGACTTGCTCTGCTCGACGAAGTAGACGAGAGCAGGTACGGGGGAGGCGAATTCGGAGAGCAGGACCTCTGCGCCTGGCGTCTGACCGACAACGTGGCTGATCTGCTCGTAGGCGACACCGTCGTAGCCGTACGCGACGTTGGTCGCGTACCCGTCGACCTTGTCCGCCTCGTCTTCCCATGCCGCGTAACCGATGACGGGAATGCCTGCGGCATTGGCTCTCTCGATGATGGGCTTGAGCGCAGTCACATCGAGGGGCCACACGACGATCGCGTCGACGCCCTGGTTGATCAGCTGCGTGGTGACTTGTACCTGGGTTTGTGTCTGGCCGGCCGAGTCGACCGGCACCAGGCGACCACCCAGACGCTCCGCCTCGATCTTCGCCGCGGCCTGCTGCTGCGAGTTTCCGTAGTTGGTTCCGATCGGGTTCACCCAACCGATGGTGAGATCCTGTTTCGCAGGTTCCGGATAGCTGTCCGGGTACTCGGACTGGAATCCGGAGTACGGTCCGGTGCAGTCCACCGCCGTCTCCACTGCGGAGGCGCTCGACTCCGATTCGGTTGCCGCGCACCCGGCGAGAACGAGCGCCGACACGAACGTGACGACCACCCCGATTACCGGACGCCTCTGACCTGACGCGTACCACCTCGTCATTGCTGCTCCTCTGCAAGTTCGGTTCGCCGGGACGTTGGAACTGGGCTGGGTTCCACACATTCCAGCACTGCCAATGACATTCGACGCCCGAGGTGCCACAGGCAAGCACGCGTTCCGCGCGCCGGAATGCTCCGGCCCGTCACCGGGGAGCCCCCACACCGGGCTGGGGCGGCAGCGGCGGTGGTCCGACCCGTTCCTGATAGCGAGTGGCGAGACCGAGGACGAGATCGTCGGCACCGACGCGTCCCGCGATCTGCATTCCGACGGGCAGTCCGACCGATGTGACACCGCACGGGACCGAAATCGCAGGCGCTCCGACCAGATTGAAGAGCTGCTGCAGCTCGGCCCCGCCCGTGGATTCCTCGCCGAGCAGGGGCGGGGGATGTGCCGTGGTGACGCTGACGACAAGATCGAGGCCGTCCATCGCCTCGGAGAATCGCCGCCGGATCCGCTGCTGCTCTGCCAGTGCCCCCGCGTAGGTCTCCGCGGAGATCCACCCTCCCCGACGAATCCGGTCGACGACCGCGGGGCGGGGTCCCGGCGCCCGCGCCAACAGGTGCCGGTACTGCTGGTGCAGTTCGTGTTCGGCGATCGTCGATGCGCATGCCGCCCGGACGGTGAGCCGGCGACCGAACTCGACGTGTCGGACCTCCGCGCCGACGGCCTCGAGAACGCTCAGTGCACTCTCGAGTGCGGCGACGTGCTCCGGGTGCGCACAGTCGCCGACGAAGTCGTGCAGGACGCCGACCCGGAGGCTCGACACTTCCGTCGGATGCACCCGGCCGCCGTCGGGTCGGGTTAACCACCGGCGGTCCTGGAGCACGGACATCGCAACGGCGCAGTCCGACGCCGTCCGCGCGAGCACGCCGACGTGGTCGAGTGTCGGGCTCAACGGCATGGCGCCACCAGTGCTGAGGTGACCGATCGTCGGTTTGAACCCGGTGACGCCGCAGGCGGCCGCCGGCCCCCGCACCGAACCTCGAGTGTCGGTGCCAATCGACAGGAGGCCGAAACCCGCGGCCACGGCCGCCGCGCTGCCGCTACTCGACCCTCGGGGCGATCTCGTCGGATCCCACGGATTGACGGTTGGTCCGAAGCGCCCCCCGCCGTCGGGTGCCATCGCGAGTTCGAAGCAGTTCGTCGTTCCGATCAGGATCGCGCCACCATCGCGGGCCGCTCGCACCACGTCCGCGTCTGCGGCGGGAACACGGCCCAGCAACGCTGCGCTCGCTCCGGTGATGGACTGCCCCGCGACGTCGATCACGTCCTTGACGGTGAACGCGACTCCGTGAAGGGGACCACGGTCCATTCCCGCCGACAGCTCCCCCGTGGCCGTGCGTGCTTGTCTCCGTGCCGATTCCGCAAACAGGGAGCTGATGGCATTGATACTCGGATTGAGCCGACTTACGCGGTCGAGAACCTCCTCGACGTGGTCGACGGGGCTCGCCGAGCCGCTGCGAAACGCACGTGCCAACACGGCGATGTCGCTCGTGGGAGCGTCGGTCATGGGACGATCTCGGCGTAGTCCATCGGTCGGTCGATCAATCCGTGATTCCAGATCACCGACAACCACGGCTCGACCTCACGCGGCTGAGGCGCCGCGTCCCGTGGCCACATTCCGACCCGCTGTAACCGCTCCACACTGGCGGCGATGATCCTGGGTTCGAGGTCCGGAAACTCGCGACAGAGCAGGGAGGCGGCGTCCGCCGCTGTCGTCGTCCGAAGGTCATTGACGCTCCGGGTCAACGCCCGCCCGAACTTCTCGGCCAGCCCGTCGATTCGGCGGAGGGTCCGCGGGGTCGAGTACAGGGTGCTCCACGGAACGGGCCCGCCCCACTCGGCGAGGTCGGCGACGGAATGGGAGCCTCGCGACAGCAGCGCCTGATCGGACGGGGTCATCGCCAGGATGTACTCGCCCATTCCCGCATCCCACAGCGCCATCGCTTCCGACTCTGCGATGTCCCGTACGAACCGCACACCTGTCGGGTCCACTCCGTGTCGCACGAGCGTCGAGGAGAAGCTCATCCAGCTGCTGCACGGATAGGCGGGCAGCACCACCGTGCGGCCTGCCAGTTGTTGCCACTCGAACGAGTCGTGCGGCTCCCGTCCCACCAGCATCTGCGGGATCCTCGCACATACCACTGCGAACGCGCGCAGGTCAGGCCCGCGACCGCGGTACATCACCGGCCGCCACAAACCTCCCAACGCCACGTCCACTCGATCGTGAGCGAATGCATCCGCGATGCCGGTGTCACCGAGGCGGACGATGTCCACGTCGAGCCCCTCATCCGCCAGATAGCCACGGTCGAGGGCCCGATAGAGGGGTAGGTACATTACGTTGTGCATGGCGGAGGCGAATCGAACTCGCACGGGTACTCCTGTCCGCTTGTGGTCGTACCGACCGATCACGGGGTCGGCGGATCCTGTCGAGCACGAGGATCCACACCACGCCTAGTCCTACCGAATGCACTTCGTCAGCATCGCGTTCCGGCTGGCGGACCGACCCGTGGGAGCATCCACCCGGCCCCGCCTACTGTCACCGCGTGCCCCAAACATGTGCAATCGTCGGTGCAAGTCTCGCGGGAAGCGAGGCTGCGTGGGAGTTGAGAGAACGCGGCTTCGAGGGCCGGGTTCTCCTCGTCGGTGAGGAGGTGCATGGTCCGTACGACCGGCCACCACTGTCCAAGGATTTCTTGACGGGAACCGACATCATCGCCCCGCCGTCGATCCGCTCGAGTAGTCAGCTGCAGGAGCGCGGTATCGAGATGATCACCGCGACTCGCGTAGTGGCACTTCGTCCCTCCGAAGGAGCGATCGAACTCGACAACGGGTCGACGATCACCGCCGACAAGGTTCTCCTGGCCACGGGCAGCGTGCCCCGAAGGTTGCCCGTCGCGGGTGCCGACCTTCCCGGTGTTCACACACTGCGCACCTACGATGACGCTCTGGCTCTCCGCTCGGGACTGAAGGCCGGGAGCCAGGTTGTGGTGGTGGGTGCGGGATTCATCGGTCTCGAGGTCGCGGCGAGTGCTGTGCAACTCGGGTGCGACGTGACCGTCCTCGAGAGTGCCGGCCAGATCCTGGGCAGGGTGTTCGGGCCGGAGGTGTCGGATACGTACGTCGACCTGCACCGTGCACACGGGGTGACCATCCGGGTCGAGTCGACGGCGCGGGCGATCATAGGCTCGACACATTGCACTGCGGTGGAACTGAACGACGGAACAACGATCGGCGCCGACGTCGTCGTCGTCGGGATCGGCGTCGATCCCGCGATCGACCTCGCTCGCAGCGCGGCGCTGACGGTCGCCAACGGAATCCTGGTCGACCACTCCTGCGCCACGTCGAACGAGTCCGTCTTCGCCGCAGGTGATTGCAGCTCCCGCCCGACCGCACATGCACCGGAACCGGTGCGGCTCGAGTCCTGGCACAACGCCGTGCGGCAGGGCGCGGCCGCCGCTCGGTCGATGCTCGGCGAGCAGGTTCACTTCGACGAACTTCCCTGGATGTGGTCAGACCAGTACGACGTCAACATGCAGATCATCGGGCTCCCGCGGCGAGACCAGCAGCTGGTATGGCGGGGTCACCCCTATTCGACGAAGCGCATCGGCTTCTTCATGGAAGGCATGCGCGTGCGAGCCGCCATCTGCCTCAACCAGGGTCGGGAACGTCGGCCCGTGTCGGGGCTCATCGTCAGCAGTGTCGAACTCGATCCGGCGGCACTCGCAGATCTCGACACACCGCTGAGGAGCTTGGCCAAGGCGACCGTCTAGGCTCTCCGGGTCCGGACAGGGACGGACGGGGGCGCTGTCACGTTAATCGAAAGTGTAGCGGCACATCTAGTTTGAGTTATCTTGCTGTGGGGTACCCACATGTCATTCAGTTTCAGGCGGCGGCAGTCGCGGTGACTTCCTGCCAGACCGCGAAGCGGTCGGCCATCTCGGTACGCCACTCGGGGGGCCGAGAGCTTGTGTCGGTTTGGCCGGAGATGCGTTGAGATGCCGCTGAACGCGGACAGGAACCGCTGCGCGTGACCTGGTGTTTTGAAGCGCTTCATCGCCCGTTCTCGCTGCCTGGTGGGTTGATGCGAGTTCTCAGCCCTGTTGTTCAAGTACTTGGATCGGCGATGCTCGACCGAGGCGATCAGTTCGGGGTGCGCGACCTGGTAGCTGGCGAGCTTGTCGGTGATAATCACCCGCGGCACATACTCCAGCCCTTTGAGCAGCTTGCGGAAGAATTTCTTCGCCGCCTTCGTGTTTCGGCGGGATTGAACCAGAATATCGAGCACGTTGCCGTGCTGGTCGACCGCCCGCCATAGGTAGTGCAGTGTGCCGTCGATTCGGATGAACACCTTGCCCAGGTGCCACTTGTCGCCTGGCCGCGCCCGCCGTCGGCGCAGCCGGTTGGCGTATGTCTGCCCGAACTTGGCGCACCACCGCCGGATCGTCTCGCAGCTCACCACTACGCCTCGTTCAAGCATAAGTTCCTCGACTTCGCGGAAGCTGAGTGGGAACCGGAAGTACAACGACACGCAGTGGTTGATGATCTCGACCGAGTAGCGGTGGCCTTTGTACGACGGCATCGGGGCGATCACGCCTCATTCTCCCAGCTTGCGGGGTTCAACAACGTGACAGCGCCCGATCGATCGCACCGCGTCGGAGCAACTGAGACAGGCTGCCGACCACGTACACGCCACTCGTCAGGAGAGTTCGATACTCGCCGTTCGCACGAAGAATCGCTTCGAAGCGGTCACAACTCTCAAGAACGAAGGCATGGGAATCAGAATGATCGCACGGCAACTTGGGTTGGCAAGGGAACCGTGCGCCGCTTCTACTACGCGAGCAGTGTTGACGAGTTGCTGGGAGCACCGCGGGCGGGCCGGCCCACCTTCCTGGACGAGTTTGCCGAGCACCTGCACGAACGGTTCAACGACGGGCACACCTCCACTGCTGCGCTCTACGAAGAACTTCAAGCATTGGGATATCGCGGCAGACTCCGCGCGGGTGCGCGACTACTTGAGACCGCTGCGCACCCTCGGCGCCGCGCCGGCCAGGAGACAAATTCCGAAGGCCCGGCGAATCACCTCGTGGATGCTGCGGCATGTCACATCGTTCGCGGATATTCTCGCAGAACACCTTGGCGCACAATTAAACTCGTGGATGTCAGCCGTCTCGGCAGATGACCTTTCACACTTGTGCTGCTTCGTTCGAGGGCTCGAAACCGACCACGCTGCGGTTCTGAATGGACTGACTCTGCCGTACAGTTCCGGCGCTGTCGAAGGGCACGTGAACCGAATCAAGATGCTCAAACGACAAAAGTACGGACGCGCCGGATTCGACTTGCTTCGCAAACGAATACTCCTCAGCGGCTGAAACTTTCAAATCAATCACGGAAAGTGGGCCAGAACCAGGTTTCGACCGTCGTTCACAGGCGGGTGCTACGTCATCGATACCGCACCGAACAGCATCGCGACGCTAGTATCTTCGTCAGTAGAACGCTATATGACTGACGTGAGGACGGAAACGCAATGCCCCTCGACCCGCAGGCCCGGCACTTTCTCGAGCTAACAGCCGGGACGCCACCGATCGACTCATGTACTCCGGCAGAGAACCGTGCGGCATTAGCCGCCGCCCTCGACATGACTGGAACGGTCACCGACATGTATCAGGTCGAGGACATGAAACTCGGCAGACTGGGTCGCAATGTTCCGATCCGCGTGTACCGGCCGCTCGACGCCCGCCAGCTCCCCGTCCTCGTGTATTTCCACGGTGGTGGGTGGTACATGGGCGACCTCGACATCGCAGATACCACCGCGCGTGACATCGCTTCCGCAAGTGGTGTGGTCGTAGTCAGCGTGGATTACCGGCTCGCGCCCGAGAATCGGTTCCCAGCAGCGCTCGACGATGCGCTGAGCGTAACTTGCGCGGTGTTGAGTGGTGATCTGGACGACGTCGATCACACGCGAGTGGCGGTCGGCGGTGACAGTGCCGGCGGAAACCTGGCCGCGGTGGTGGCGCAGGAACTGCGAGGAGAAGAGGGCCTGCGCCACCAGGTGTTGATCTACCCGGCGACACGCACCGATGTAGGGGCGACGGAGAGCAGTCGCCTGTTCGCCGAGGGACACTTCCTCACCGCTCGCGATATGCAGTTCTACATCGACACCTACGCCGGAGACGCGGATCGCTCGGACCCTCGACTCGCTCCGTCGGTCGCCAAAAACCTGAGCGGCCTCCCCTCCGCAACCGTGATCACTGCGGAGTTCGACGTGCTGCGAGACGAAGGCGAGGACTACGCGCGGGCCATGCGGGAAGCGGGCGTGCCGGTCACGCTTCGTCGTTTCGAAGGTCAGGTACACCCGTTTGTCTATATGGCCGGTGTCATCGATGCGGCCGCTGAGGCAAGATTATTCATCGGGGAAGAGCTTAAAGCTGTACTGGAGTGAGGCGTCCCTCCGAAACCCGCGGCGACCCTGGTGGGGTGCCACCGGTCAAGGCGCGGGGGTGAATGAGCGCGGATGCATACTCCCCCGCGTTGGCCTCAAAATTTCGTCTCGTCGAAGTCGCGGAGGATCTGTGGTTGCGGCGTTCCCGTGGCAGAACTGCGGGACCGCCGGCGCTGTGTCCGCAGGTTATTCGTGGCTGGACGTCGGGCCTGACCTGTCGGGTCAGGCGGTGTCTATGAGCTGGTTGTGGTAAACCGTCCTGGACGAGGGTGGAGCTCCTGATCCACCAAGAAGAATGCTGGTCGGGGCCGCGCTCCCGCGCGGCTACTTCGCGCTGCGGTGGCCGGGCGAAACCCTGACTGAGCACTGGGCGAACCTCGCTGGTCCGGCCCACAACGTACTCGCCCAGCAGTCCGCCGTGCGACGTCGCGCCCGCCTACTACAGCGAAAGACCTAGCTGTTAAATAGTTCGAACTCCGGCCAGGGACCGCCTTGGTTCGCCGGGATGGATACCACGTCGGCTGAGGAGTTCCTCGACCGACTTGACCGGATCACACCCGGCCTACCAGTGGGAAGTGAGTGAGCCTGTGCGCACACTGCTCATCGACAATTACGACTCCTACACGTACAACCTGTTCCACCTACTCGGCCAGGTAAACGGTGAAGCACCCGTCGTCATAGCCAACGACACAGCCGATCTGCCCGACCTCCACGCCTTTGACAACGTGGTGATCTCCCCCGGCCCCGGGCACCCTGCTTGCGCTCGTGACTTCGGGATATCCGCCGACTTGCTGAGCAAGTCGGCGGTGCCTGTACTCGGCGTCTGCCTCGGGCATCAGGGCATCGTGATTTGCGAGGGCGGCGAAGTCGTTCGAGCGCCTCGGGCACAGCACGGGCAAGTGGCCCGCGTGACTCATACCGGCGATCCCCTATTCGCGGGTATCCCAGAGGAATTCGGCGCAGTCCGCTACCACTCTCTGAGCGTCGCCGAGCCGCTGCCGGACGTCCTAGAGGTCATCGCACGGGCCGAGGACGGCGTCGTCATGGCGATACGGCACAGGAAGCTGCCCCGCTGGGGTGTCCAATTCCACCCCGAATCCATCGAGACCGAGCACGGACTACAGATGATGGCGAACTTCCGAGACCTCACACGCGAGGACCGGGCCCGCACTGGTCGGCCCGCGGCCCGTCGCGCCGCAGGACCCGTCAACCAGTTGATCGACAGCGACTCCCACAACGTACAAGTGCATTACACAGTCCAGATGCGTGAGCTGAACCATGCAGTGGACACTGAGGCCGCATTCGCAATGTTGTACTCGAGCTCCACTGCTGCGTTCTGGCTGGACAGTTCACATGTCGAGCAGGGCTTATCACAGTTCTCCTTCCTGGGGGACGCCAGCGGGCCGCTCGCTGAGGCCGTACGCTACTCAGTCGAAGACGGTCTGGTGACGGTGTCGTCAGCGACGCCTTCGACACATCGCGAGTCAGTGTTCGACTACCTCCAGAGGGAATTGAGCCGCCGCATCATCGACGCACCCGAGCTACCCTTCTGCTTCACCGGCGGCTACGTCGGTTGGTTCGGCTATGAGCTAAAAGCCGACTGCGGCTCGCCGAACAGCCACGCCGCCGAAACTCCAGACGCCGTTTGGCTATTCACGGACCGTTTCCTCGCAGTCGACCATGAGTCGGACCGCAGTTACCTTCTCGCACTGAGCGACGGTCCAGTCACCGCCGAGGCCGCGAGCCGATGGCTAGACGACACCGAGGTCCAGATCTCCAATCTCCACCCGCTGCCAGCACCCGATGCTGTCGAGCCCGCATCCGTCGAGCGCTTCCTGATTCGGCAGCGTGACGACTACACCCGCGACGTCGTCACCTGCCAGAACTACCTGCTTCGGGGTGAGAGCTACGAGATTTGCCTCACCAGTTTCGCTGATATGCCCGGTGGCGACATCGGCTGGGACGCCTACCGTCGGCTGCGCCGACTCAACCCGGCGCCGTACGCCGCCTATATGCACGTCAACGACATCGATGTGGCCTGCTCCTCCCCAGAACGGTTCCTCAAGATCGACGGGCAAGGCCTTGTCGAGACCAAGCCGATCAAGGGCACTGCCCCTCGGGGATCCACCCCGGATGAGGACAGAGCTATCCGGCAGGGGCTAGTTTCCAGTTCCAAGACCCGCGCTGAGAACCTGATGATCGTCGACCTTCTCCGCAACGACCTCGGGCGGGTCTGCGAAATCGGCAGCGTACACGTCCCGGTCCTGATGAACACCGAGAGCTACGCCACCGTCCATCAGCTGGTGTCAACCGTCCAGGGCCGCCTCGCCCCGGGCAACGACACCATCGACTGCGTACGTGCATGCTTCCCCGGCGGATCGATGACCGGTGCGCCCAAGCTGCGCACCCTGGAGATCATTGAATCACTCGAACAGCGCGCCCGCGGCATCTACTCGGGCTCGCTGGGCTACCTCGCCTGCAACGGCAGTGCCGATCTCAACATCGTGATCCGCACGATGGTCCGTACCGCTGGTCGCTGGCAGCTCGGCGCAGGTGGCGCGATCGTTCTCGACTCCGATCCGGACGACGAGTTCGACGAGATGCTCCTCAAGGCCGCCGCATCCGCCCGCGCCCTGGGGGTGCCCGCGGTCCCTACCGTCTCGCCTGCCGAAGTACGGAAATGAACCGCTATGACCTTCTGATATCCATAGATGCGCCTTCCTTGGTCAGTGCGATGACTCTGCGCCAAATTCCGAGGAAGGTGCCACGCGATCAACGGCTAGCTACTCACCTGCAACGACTACATCACCACGACATTCTCCCGAGACTTCGTCGCGGAAGGTATCGCCGAAGATGCGTCGAAACGCACCCATCGGGGTGAAGATCAGTAACCGGGTTCGTGCGTCTAACGTGATCGGGCCGTTTCCCTAACCCGTCGTCTCGAATCCTCCTCCGCTGAAAGGCACATTCTCCCTGCGTCAGGTCAACGTGTTCTCACCGGGCCAAGTCCGTTGACCACCGCGAATCGCTACCGAAGGCGCGAGCCACACGGCATCAGTTCAGCGAGGCCGTGCTACCAGGATTGGGAAGGTTCGAACGTGGCGAGATGGTCTTCACGGTGCTGTGCTTACGCAAGAAGGTGACAGCGATCTGGACGTCATCCCCGACGGACAGATATGTCAGCTGTGCATGATCATGGTCTGGGTGCGGTACTGCGGCCGCCCCTGCGCCGTCCGTTCTCCTTCGTCGAGCCCGCATACCAATGCGCGCACATGGAGCATGTGTTGGATGCGAATCCTCACCTGATCAGAGACCACGCAAACTCTTGCTATCGCCCCTATGGCGATACCGTCACCATTGAGACATACTCAAGACTTGTCCGGAGACATCCGCACGATCCCTATCGCATCTCTGACGCATGGATCCCTGTAGCTGCCCGCACCGTCGTCACGCGGGCGAGAAGGAGCTCGCTTCAAGCGTGTGCCGCCCGGCCCACGCACCACCTTCATTCGCTTGGCGCAGCCTGACATTGATATCGGCGTACTCGGTCCTCGGAGCTGAAACGGTCAAACTTTCGCAAGGAGGTCGACGTTCTCACGGTAGCGGCCATCCGAGCCACTGTCGGCGCCACATCCGTTCCCAAGCGATACTGCAGGCAAGGCTTGCACCCACCCTGACCAGTCTTCGTCAAGGAGTAAGCAAAAAAATGATCTGTGTGGACACCACTGACCCAGACGAGGCAGTCGCCGCCATGACACAGCTACTGTGCAGCCACGAGCTTTCCGTCAACACGAATAGTCGATTCGTCGCGCGCCTCAGGGCAAACCCCCGGCCCGCGCTCGCAAGTCTAACCATGGGATGCGGCGCGCAAGTTGCAGTGGATGCAGGCACCCTCGACAACGTAGCCCTAGTCTTCCACGCAGTACAGGGGTCGGCGGCAGTTCGCCAGCGAAAAGGTTCAACAACCTGGTCCGATAGGCAAACCATAGTCGTGTCGGGGAACCTGCCGACCACATTCACCTTCGACCCCCGCTCTATCCAGTCCGCAATACGGCTTCGCCCGGATCACATCCGGCAACGCTGCGAACAGCTGGTGGGCAGACCGGTCGACCGTGACGTCCGGTTCGCGCCCCTCCCTTTCTCGCCGGAGCTCGAGTCTTCCTGGGCTCAGATCTCTGCCCTCTCGTCCGCCCAAGATCGACTTCCCGCCCCAGCACTTGAGCACCTGCAGAAGCTGGCAATCGATCTCCTACTGCACCAATGCCATCACAATTACTCTCATCTGGTTGCTGCAGCGGGGGTGCCCGTTCCTCGCGTCGCATCCACCGCGGTCGACTATCTGCAGTCACTTCCCGACTACGAGCTCCCGACAGTCTCCGATGTTGCGTCGCGGCTCGGCGTGAGCACGCGCACCCTCGAACGTGCGTTCCGCAACGCATACGGCATCGGGCCCGCCGAACACATGAGAAACATGAGGCTGGACCGCGTCCGCCGACGGTTTGAGCTCCACGAGCCCGGCGTCACCGTATCCGAGATTGCTGCAGCACATGGGTTTTACCACGCTGGCCGGTTCGCCAGATACTACAGATCACGATTCGGAGAGCCGCCCTCGGCGACGTTAGGGGTGGCGATCCGCGACGACGCCACGCCGGCCAAACATAGCCCCGGATGACGACCTGTGAGAAGTGTCGAATTCCGGATGGTGTTGACGCGGAGTGGATAGCCCCCCGCACCCGGAGGGTGCAACTATTCCTCCACTGATGCAACGCTTTTCGGGGTGTCCTGCATCGGCTCGTTCGCGACGGTTGCGTACTCCCTGAGCGCTACCTGCTGTCGCATGCCGAATCAGGGCACCAGGAGGATTTGATGGACGCTGACGTTATCGTCGTGGGCGTAGGAACCATGGGTTCGATGGCAGCATGGCAGCTGGCGTCGGCTGGGGTGGACGTTATAGGCATCGACCAGTTCGGTATCGGTGATCGTCGCATCGCAGCTGGGGGCGAGTCCCGTGGACTCGTCCGGTCACTGATTCACCGGCCCGGATCATTCACGGTCTCCGCCCGGGCGATCGAGCTGTGGCGCCAACTGCAGGAGGAGTCAGGCAAGTCCCTGTACGTAGAATCGGGCTCACTACTGATCGGGCACAAGTCCGCCGCGAGGATGCAGCAAGTGATCGGCATGGCGCGCACGGCGGGCCCCGACTTCGAAGTCCTCGATCACCGGGACCTCGAACACCGCTATCCGGCCCACGTCGTCGGTCCCAGCGACGTCGGCGTCTACGAGCGCGAGGGCGGTGTTCTCCGATCGGATCTCGCTGTCATCGCAGCTGCGCAGCGAGCAGTCGACCTCGGCGCGAGGATGGTGACCGGGCACGCCGTTGACCGAATCGAGTCGGACAGCACCGGCGTGACAGTCGAGGCGGGAGGCACCACGTACCGCGCACGCAAGGTCGTGGTCACTCCCGGACCGTGGACCAGCGCGCTGCTCCCGGAGCTCGCCGCCATCGTCGCCACCTACCGGATTATGATTGCGTGGTACTCGGTGAACGAGCCCGCACTCTTCACGCCAGAACGCTTCCCGTCGTTCGTGCGCGGGGATGACGACACCACCGGATCCCAGGGAGTGCTCGGCGAGAACTACTTCGGCTTCCCGTCTCTCGACGGGGGCTCGATCAAGTTCGCGAAGCTCAACGTGTGCGGTCCGGTGACTCCGACCGACCGTCTGGACCAGTACGTCGAGGACGAGCTCATCCGCGCCGACCAGGAGCGCCTGCGCGCCACCCTTCATGGGGTTCATGACCACCCGCACCGCACGCTGATCGCGATGGAGGGTTTCACAGCCGACAGCAACCCCGTCATCGGATCGCTGCCGTCGAGGGAGAACGTGATCGTGGCTGCCGGCTTCTCCGGCAGCGGGTTCGGCTACGCCTCGGCCGTCGGCGAGATCCTCAAGGACCTCGCAACGACCGGCAGGCAGCGTGAGCACATGGCAGAGCTCGCCGTCGACCGATTCGCCACGGCGTAAGCGCCACTGACCGACACACCACACCACACCACAGGAGATTCCGCACATTGAACGCCTGCCTCATCGCCGATGGATTCCTCTGTACCGCCGACCCAAGCGAGACCGTCGTACCGCGCGGTTCCGTCCTAATTGTTGACGGTGTCCTCACCGCTGTCGGCCCGTCGGCCAACGTCGCCGAGGAGGTGGCCCGGCTTCCCGAAGACGTGCGCGCGACAATGGAGGTCATCGACGCCCGCTCGATGATGATCCTGCCCGGCTTCGTCAACGCGCACTGGCACGACATGTACGCCATGACCGTGCCGATGCGCCTGCTTCCCCCTCCGTCCGACCGGAACGACCCACCGCACATGCTCGCGTGCGGGGGCGACATGTCGACCGTCTCGACGATGTTCGACTCGTTCGACGACATGATCGACAAGATGCTGCCCGACGAGGCGTACGCGATCGCGCAGTACTCGATGCTAGGACAACTGCGCGGCGGCGTAACGACCCTCGGGGACACCGGGTCGCTCGGCCGACCGGAGTCCATGGTGTCCGCGGCCAGGGACCTTGGCATCAGGTTCAGCGCGACAACGTGGGCGTCGGACGCCATCTGCCCTGCGGATCAGAGCACTTTCGTGCGCACCCGCGACGCGGACGTGGTTCTGGCCGGTATCGAGGACCTGCTCGAACTCTGCGGCAAGGACACCACCGGGTTAATCCGGTGCCGCCCCAGCATCGCCTACGTCACCAATATGACGGACGAGCTCGGTGCGGGTTTCGCGGAACTGGTCGCCCGGCACGGGACAGGTCTGGCCACCCACGTCGGCGCGGTCGCGAACGAGCCCGACATGATGACGACCTACTACGGCACCACCGGACTGCGGCGCCTCGACGCCTTCGGTCTCGTGACCGACAAGACCCTGGCAGCGCACTGCTCATTTGTCGACCCCCACGAGCAGGAACTCCTCCTGTCGCGGAAGGTGCACGTCAGCCAGTCCCCGGCCAAGTACGGAGGGTCTGGTGAAACGAGCGTGTCCGGCTCGGGGGTCATCCCCCACCTGCGTCGTCGCGGTCTAGAGGTGTCGCTGTCGACCGACGGTGCCGCTGGCCCTCAGGCCGGAATGCCGGAGGCCATGCGCGCGGCATGGCAGATGTACAACGAAGTGGTCGGCGACAACACCGCACTGCTGCCCACCGACGCGCTGGCGATGGCGACGCGTGTCGCAGCCAAGGGCGCGCAGTGGGACGACGAGGTTGGCAGTTTGGTGGCCGGGAAGAAGGCCGACATCGTCCTGGTTCGCACCGACTCCTGGCGTTACGAACTGAACTCGAGGCCGCTGGAGGCGTTCCTCTGGCTGGGTGGATCACACGACGTGGACACGGTGATCGTCGACGGACGCGTGATCATCCGGGACGGCGACGTCGTCGGCACCGACGCAGGAGAACTGCGCAGCCGCTACCTCGACGCCTTGCGGTCGTTCAGTGCGCGATGCCTCGGAATTCCCTCCGAGGCAATCGATCACGCCCTCGGCACGACAACTCACTGACCGTCCGCTCCCAATCGGGCGGCCTGGTTCCCCAGGCCGCCCGTTCGCGTCTTCGGAAACCGATCCGGAGTTCGCGTAGCGGCGTGCGCGGAGCGGCCGGGTGTTCCGCACGCCCGGCCGCTCCGGTTTCCGTCACCAAGACACGGGCAGGCGGTGCACTCCGTAGACGGCGGCGTTGTTCTTCATCGATACCTGGTCCGCGGGCACGGCAAGGCGCATGGTGGGGAACCGCTTCAGCAGTCCCGCGAACGCCAGCCGCAGTTCGGATCGCGCCAACTGCTCACCGATGCATCGATGGATTCCGTGACCGAACACGAGGTGTCCATGCGCCGCCCGGGTCAGGTCGAGGGCGTCGGGATCGTCGAAGCGTTTCGGATCCCTGTTGGCCGCGGGCAGCGACATCAGCACCGACTGTCCCTTCCGCACGAGATGTCCGTCCACCTCGACGTCCTCAAGTGCGGTGCGTTGGGGTCCGAGATGCGTGATGGTCAGGTATCGCAGCAGCTCGTCGACGGCGTTGTTCATCAGCTCGGGCTCCCTCCGGAGCTTCTCCATCTGATCGGGATGCTGGAGGAGCGCGAAGGTTCCGAGGCCGAGTTGGTTGGCGGTCGTCTCGAATCCGGCGGCGAAGAGACTCAGCCCGATGCTCGATAGTTCCTGATCGGTGAGATCACCTGCGTTGACGAGGTCACTGAAGAAGTCATCCGTCGGCTGGCTGCGTTTAGCCGCGATGAGTGGAGGAAAGAACGCGTACATCGTCCCCATCGCCTGCTCCAACTCGTCCTTGGACCGGGTGGTGTCCACCGCCGCGTCCACGGCGAGCTGAAAGTCGTGGCGGTCCTCGTACGGGATTCCTAGCAGCTCGCAGATCACCAGCAGGGGAATCGGTGTCGCGAAGTGTTCGACGAGATCGACGCCGGGACCCTCCTCCTCTACGACGTCGAGCCGTTCCACCACGATCTGTTCGATCCAGTCCTCGAGTTCCTTGATCCTGCGGGCGGTGAACTGGGTGATCAGCATCTTGCGGTAGCGGGTGTGGTCCGGCGGGTCCATCCGCAAGAACATTCCAGGCTCGGCAGGCTGCCCGGCGAGGTCTTCGGCGATGGAATGCCCGAGAGCCAGGTGCGCTAGCTCGCGCCGATTGCTGAACCGGGGATCGGCGAAGATGGCCCGGCAGGCGTCATAGCCGGTCGCCAGCCACCCTACGTGTCCGTCGACGAAGGTCATCGGGGTCAGTGAGCCCTCCGCCCGGAGCAGGCCGAAGACCTCGGGCGGGTCGAATGGGGTGGTTCGCGGGTTGCGCGGGTAGGTGATCGGAGTACAGGCCATGTCGGTTCCTCCTTGGTTCAAGGGTGCACGAGATGTGGTCCGGGTTTCCGGCACAGGGGTGGGTCACGCGGCGGAGAACCGCTTCGGGGACAGCTCCGAGACGATGGGCGGGGCGTCTCCCGAGACGACCAGATTCGCCAACACCTCGCCCCATCCCGCGGCCGGTCCGAACCCGCTGCCAGAGAACCCGGTCGCGACGATCACGTTCTGGTCACCAAACATCGGTCCGATGATCGGAAGCCCGTCCGGTGTGAAGCCCTCCATCGCCACATGGGTGCGGTGAGGATGGTCATGTAACCCGGTGAGGTAGGCGCGCACCCGCGCGGAGTCTGCCGCGACGAGTTGGTCCTCGACCAGCTGGCTCAGCGGTTCGGTGGGGGTGACCGTCCCGCACGTGTTCAGCTTGGCGAACTTGATCGACCCACCGTCCACCATCGGGAACCCGAAGTAGTCGTCGCCGAGCACCGCCTCGCCCGTGGTGTCGCTGGACCCTCGGACGAACGACGGGAAGACCTCGGGGGTGAACAGACTCGGATCGCGCACCGCCCACCAGGCGATCATGATTCGCTGGGCGACCACGTACGGCGCCAGTTGCGGGAGGAGGGCGCTTGCCCACGGGCCCGGCGTGACGACGGCCTTGCGGGCGGTGAACACACGGCCACCAGCCTCGATCTCCACGCCTTCCGCCCGCGTCTCGATCCGGTCGACCGCGTGTCCGGTCACCATCCGTGCGCCGTGGCGCTGGGCCACCTCGGCTGCCGCGATGACGGCGAGGTCCGACCTGACCACGCCTCCCGCGCGTTCGAACAGGCCCACGTCGTCAGGGCCGACGAGATGCGCAGGGTAGCGTCGCCCGATCTCGTGGTGGTCGAGGATCTCCATGGCCAGGTGGCCACTCTCGACGGTGTCGATGAGCTGCTGGGTCCGGGCCGACGACCGCTTGCTGATGAGCAGCGATCCGGAATCGACATAGAGGGAGCGGCCCGACTCGGCCTCCAGGTGCTTCCAAAGGTCGATCGAACGGTCCACGATGGGACCGAACTCGGGACGCAGGTGCAGCGCCCGCACGACGCCCCGCGACTCACCGCTCGCTGCCGTCCGCTGGTCGCCGATCTCGAACTGGTCGAAGCACAGCGTGTCGACCCCCGCTGCCGCGAGGCGCCACGCTGTCATCGATCCGATCGAGCCCGTGCCGATGACGGCCACGTCTGCATCCATGATGTTCAAACTCCTTCGAAGTCGTTGTGACGTACGCCGGCATCGAGGACACCGTTCACCACGTCGGAGGGGATTCCCAAGCACCGCGACGAGAAGGAACCGATCGCGTCGAAGCACCGGCTGCGGACGGCGTCCAGGTCAACGACCGCCGTCTCCTTGCCACTGATCAGCACCTCGCCGTCGACGATCACGGTATCCACGTCGTGTGAACCACCAAGCCACAGCAGGCTTTCCAGGGGTCGGGCACTCAACTCGAAACGCCAGTCGTCGACCCTGACCAACGTCAGGTCGGCCTTCTTGCCGACCTCGATGCTGCCGATCTCGTCGGCCCACCCCAACCCGTTCGCGGCAGTCCGTGTGGACATCGCGAGGGCGTCGGTGGCGCGCACCACGGTGTTGTCCACTTCTGCCTCGTTGTACATCTGCCACGCGGCCCGCATCGCCTCCAGCATTCCCGCCTGAGGCCCGGGGGTGGCGTCGGTCGACAGCGACACCTCGTGCCCGTCGCGGTGCAGCCGAGGCACGACACCCGTCCCGGTCACGCTCGAGACTCCCGACGGACCGTACGACGCGGGCGAGTGGCAGATGTGGACACCGCGGCCCCGGATGATCGCCTCCTCCTCGTCATCCATGAAGGAGCAGTGCGCGGCGACGGTGGAGTCGGTCATCAAGCCCAATGCCTCCTGCCTGCGAATCCCGGTGGCGCCGTAGTAGTGCAGCACTCCGTCGGATTCGTTCGCGAGCGCGCCGACGTGGGTGGCCAGACCTGTCCCGTGACGGGCGACCAGCTCCGCGAAACCCGCACCGAGCTCGTCCGTCATGTTGGTGATGTAGGCGATGCTCGGCCTGCACCGGATGCGCCCGGACGTGTCGCCGGCGCAGAGGCGAACGAGGTCTTCGATCCGAGCCAGCACCGCGTCGGTATCCCGGGTCCGCAGGAACGTGTCGGCGCCGGGCGGGCACACCGCGTCAGCCGCCCAAGTAGTTGCGCTGTAACGAATTCCGAGATCACGGGCCGCTGCGACCATCGCCTCCGGTCGCCCGAGCGACCCGGTGTCGGCGAGCGTCGTCACTCCGCCCCGCAGCTGTTGCCACATCGAGTACTGCGCGATCGCGTACGCCTCGTCCGGAGTCATCTGCTCGATCAGGTTGTCCAGTGAATCGAACATCATCGTCACTGCCGGAATGTCGCCCCCGTTCGCGAACATGTTCAACGCGTCGCCGCGGTCCGAAGGGGCGAGGAGGAGCTTCTGGGGGACGGTCATTGCGTACATGTCGTGCCAGTGCCCGTTCACCAGCCCCGGCAGGACCATCATCGATCTCGCGTCGATCCGGCGGAGTGTGTCCCGGACGTCCGAGGGCAGCAGGTCCGCGGCTGCCGCGACGTCCGCCGCAGGTCCAACGGCGACGATGTGTCCGTTCACCGCCAGCACAGAGGTGGACGGCAGCACCGAGTTCTCGGCATCGGCCGAATACACGAATCCGTTCTCGATCAGTAGAGCACTCAAGGTGTCAACTCCTTCTCGGCAGCGTGCAACTGCCGTCGTGTCCGTGTGGACGGGATGTAGTGATCAGCCGAGCTCGATGCGACGCTGCGCCGGCGGTCTGGCCTGCTCGATCTGCCCGGCGGTGCGCGTCTCACCGAGCCGACCCAGGATCGCTCGCGCGATGGGCGGCCAGGCCGGCCCCCACGGATCTGGGTAGTCGAAGTGTTGAGCGCCGTTCATGACGGTCAACGTCACGGTGTCGCCTGCGGCTGCTGCCGCGTACGCGTACCGCTCGCTGTTTCCGGGAAACGCACCGGTGCCGGTGACGATGTCGATCGGAACGCCGATCGGGAGCAGCTGCGTCGGGGAGACTCCGTCGGCCTCTATCCGCTGGACCGCGTCTTCCGGCGTCGTCGCGCCGAGGAACTCCATGAGCCAGCTGCGCTGAGCGCTGTGCGAGTCGACCTCGTTGGCCATGTCGTGGTGCATGTCCAGTGCCCACGGGTCCAGGGCGACGACACCGAGGACGGGCAGGGGATCGGGAGCGTGCAGTGCGCTGCTCTCCGGGAGTTTGTGGCGGGAAGCGATCCACGCCGCCAGGTGACCGCCCGCGGAGTGGCCGGACACGACCACCCGACGGGGATCCAGGGGCAACGCGGTGGCGAGCCGGCGAACGAAGTCGGTCGCGTGCGCCACGTCCAGCGCGGGGGTGGGCCATGCGCTGCCGAACTGGCCGGGGCGTCGGTACTCGATGCTCCAGGTGGCGAGACCCAGCCTGGTGAGCGACTCCGCGAACGGTTCCATGTAGTCGCAGCTCCAGTCCGAGGTCCACGCGCCCCCGTGGATCACGACGACAACGGGATACCCGTCGGGCCCCGGATCGGTCGACGGCAACCGCAAGTTACCGAAGGTGAGGCCGGTAGATTCTTCGATTGCGCTGCGGTCGTATGCGATTCGGTAGTCCGGCGGGTACACCGGAAGCCACTGCGCGGTGGCTCCGATGGACGGATTTCCGAACGCTTCCTCGATGTGCACGATGTCCGGGGCGGCGTCCGGACCGGTGCGGACGTCTAGTGGTGTCGATGGCTGGTTCATGCGTCTGCTCCCGTGTTGTCGAACTTGGATCCTGCTGCGATTCAGGCGTCGAAGATGCCAAGCGGGCCTTCATCGAGAGCCACGATCACGCTCTTCGTCTGGGTGTACGACGCAAGGACCTCGTGGCTGAACTCTCGCCCGAATCCGCTTTCCTTGCGTCCACCCAAAGGCATGTTCGCCATGAAGTTGTAGTAGCGGTTGATCCAGACCGTCCCGGTCTGGAGGTCCCGCGCGATGCGGTGCGCACGGGTGAGGTCCCGCGTCCACACACCGCCCGCGAGTCCGTAGACCGAGTTGTTGGCTTGCTCGAGCATCTCGGACTCGTCGCTCCATGACAGGACCGTCGTCACCGGCCCGAACACCTCCTCTTGGGCGATTCGCATCCGGTTGTCGACATTCGTCACCACGGTCGGCTCGATGAACAGTCCGTCCTCCAACCCGGACACCTTCGCCCGGCATCCCCCGCGGGCGATCGTCGCGCCTTCGTCGCGGGCGATGTCGAAGTAGTCGAGGATCTTGTCGGTCTGCTGGCGTGATGCCTGGGCTCCCAGTTGGGTGGCGGGATCGAGGGGATCGCCGATGCGCACCGAATCGAGGGTCCGCACGAATTTCTCGAGGAACTCGTCCAGGACCTTCTCGTGTACGAACACGCGACTACCCGCGAGGCACACCTCGCCCTTGTTGACAACGGTGGACATCGCGGCGCCCTCGACCGCGGAATCGATGTCCGCATCGGCGCAGACGATGTTCGCGGACTTTCCGCCCAGTTCCATCACCTGCGGGATGATGTGCGTTGATGCGTACTGCATGATCTTGCGAGCAGTGGGGCGGGAGCCTGTGAACGAGACCTTGTGCACCCTGTGATCGGTGACCAGCGGCTCACCCACATCGGGCCCGTAACCCGTCACCACATTGACCACGCCGGCGGGGATCAGGTCCTTCATCTCGTCGAAGAACTCCAGTACCGACAGGCAGGCGATCTCGGAAGGCTTGAGCACGATCGTGTTTCCTGCGGCAAGGGCAGGGGCGATCTTGCTCGCCAACGCCGTCATCGGGGCGTTCCACGGAATGATCTGCGCGCACACACCGAGCGGCTCGCGCAGGACTATGCCGAGTTGTGTTGCGTTCGAGCGAGTCTCGCCCGAGATTGACCACGCGGCGCCGGCGAAGAGGTCGAACTGCCCGATGACCATCGGCAGGTCGAAGGCCCTCGCCTGCGTGATCGCCTTGCCGCAGTTGAGAACTTCGTACAGGACGTAATCGTCGATCCTGGCCGTGAGTCGCCTGCTGATCTCCTGGAGGATGGCCTGTCGCTCCTCCGGACGGGTGGCTGCCCACGACGGAAAGGCAGACGTCGCGGCGGTCACGGCCCGCTCCACGTCGCGCTTGTCGCCCGCCGCGATGCGGGTCAGAACCTCGCCGGTGGCGGGGTTGTACAGGTCGATCGTATCGGCGGATGCGCCGGGCACCCATTCGCCGCCAATGAAGTGACCGTACTCCGGGCGAATTCTCAATCCATTGCTCATTGCTTCTACCGCTCTTTCGATCCACGCGATCCCATTCGGGTCCGTGGCCTGGTTTCGGTTGCGGGACGGGTGATACCGGACGTGTGCGAGCAGTCGACGGAAGGCATGGAGACAACGAGAGGGTGGCGACGACCCCGGTGGTGACCGGGGACACTGCTCGTTTGATCAACTGCGAGGTGGCGCAATCTTGGCATCGACGGCGACGCAGTGGCTATCCGAATTACGACAATGTTGGCCGTAATCCGGTGTGGCGAAACACCGCAACCACAAACCATGCAGCGGAAGATCGCGGGGTGAGTTCCGCGCGGCCGCCCGGGCGACGAGTCGCGGACCAACTGCGTCACGCGGGGCTACCGACAGAATGGTGCGGATCGCCTCGGAGGACGAGAGCCGATGCAGCAGGCAGCGCCGAATGCTCAGCCCTGGGCGAGTCGTACGGGTGTCAGGGCGTTGGAGACGTCGGCAGCACCCTTGCGAACAGATTCGACGATCGCCTGCTTGCGCTCCTCGTCGAGTCGGAAAGCCGGACAGGGCGTCGAGAGGGCCGCCACCACGGTCGAGCCCTCGTACACGGGTGCGGCCGCCGCCCACACGCCGTCGTCGATCTCCTGATTGCTGATCGCCCAGCCGCGAGCGATGTCCCGTTCGATCTCGGCGAGGAAGTGCTCACGGCCGCCGACCGGCGGGGTCGCCCCGAGTGCCAGCGCCTCGTCGACGTACCGTCCGCGCTCCGCCGGACTCATCGCGCCGAGGAGCAGCCGAACGCTGCCGCCGCGCAGGCGTGGGGCGGGCTGCCCCTGTTCGAACGAGACGCGGAACAGACTCGGCATGTCGACCCTGTGCATGCACACCGGTTGTCCCTGCACCATCCGCATGAGCATCACGGCCTCGCCGATCTCGTTCGCGAGCAGTCGCATGTGCGGTTCCGCTAGATCGACGATCGGCGTCGCCTTGCGCGCCGATCGTCCCAACGCCGCGGTGCGCATGGTCAGGTGATACCTGCCGGTGGCGCCCTCCTCGACCAGACCCATCTCCCGCAGCATTGCGACGTACCGGTGCGCGGACGGCACCGGAACGTCGAGCGCGTCGGACAGATCCCGCACGGACAGGTTCGGGCGCTGCTCCGTGAATGCAAAGAGCATCTCGATCGCTCGTCGGGCGCTGTCCGGTCCGGTCTTCTTCACGACCTTCCTCTTCCCTCGCGTGCGTCGGGCCGGTCCCCCTGCGGCTCACGACCCACCATAGCCTCCGGCCACGGTGTTGCGGTGGGGTACGGGCGGCAGCACCTCGCCGGGGGCGGTCGTTCGGACACGGCAGCCGTCAGAGATCGAGTACAAGGCGAGGCGACGCACAGCCGCTCACACAGATCATCATCGTGGCGTTCTGTTCCTTCTCCCTGAGCGACAGGATGCTGTCCCGGTGCACGGGGACACCGTCGAGGACCCGCGCCTCGCAGGTGCCGCAGAAACCCTCCTCACACGACGACATCACATCGGGGACGGCCGCGCGCACGGCCTCGAGGATCGTCTGGCCCGGACTCACCATAACCGTGACACCAGCCTGGGCAAGTTCCACCTCGAAGGTGCCCGCGTCGGCCCCCGTTGTCACGCTCGCCTCCGACGGCTCGTCCGGCGTCACCGCTGCGGCGCTGAACCGCTCGAACCGAAGCGGAACGTCCGGGCGCTCGTGTTCGACCAGCTCCGCGAGCGCCTCCAACATGCCCCCTGGGCCGCAGGCGTAGATCACGGCCCCGTCGGCTGCCCCCGACACGATGTGCTTGAGGGGCAGCGGTCCTTCGACGTCGTCGCTGTAGGTGCGCAGCTTGCCGCGCCAGGAGCTCGCCAGTGCCGCGAGCTCGCCCGTGAACGCGAGCGAGTCGCGGGACCGTCCGCCGTAGTGCAGCTCCCACTCGGCCCCCCGGCTCGACGCCTCCCGCACCATCGCCAGCACGGGCGTGATACCGATACCGCCGGCGACGAAGATGTATCTGGCTGCGTCGTCGAGAGTGAAATGATTTCTCGGACCGGCAATCTGCAGCACCCGGCCGACCAGGGCGGTGTCGTGTATCTCCGCTGACCCGCCGCGGCCCGCCGCCTCGCGCAGGACGGCGATCGAGTAGTCGGACGAATCGTCAGGACCGCACAGCGAGTACTGCCGGATCGTCCCCGAGGGGAGCACCACGTCCAGGTGGGCGCCCGCCGTCCACGAAGGCAAAGGCGCACCGTCCTCCGCCCGCAGGGTCAACCCGAGAACGCCGTCGGCTTCCCAGCGCGCCTGCACCACCCGTACCGATCGCTTCTGTGTGGTCATCCGGCCCACCCCATCACGTTGTCCTCGATTGTTCCGCCGCGCAGCACCTTCAGGAAGGGAACGACCGACCGGTCGTCCGCGGGCAGGATCACGTTGTCTGCGGCCTCCCGGATCGACGCCAGCGAGCGCAGTGCCGCGTGCTCGCGCACCGTCGCCGAGTCGTGCAGCACGATCGCGGCCACCAGCATCCCCGACTGCCGGGCGAGGGCACCGAGCATGTTCACGTCGCCACGGTCGCATCCGCCCGGGTCGCGGGTCAGGAGCACTACCGCGTCGGCGTCCGGCCAGGCCCCCCGCACCGGCGTTCCGCCGCCGTCGGTCGCCGGGCCCTCCCGGCGCGGGCCGCCCACCCCGTCGAGCACGCTGTCCATGTCGGTGACCACGATGCCGTCAAGTTCACTCGCATCGAGGGTTCCGAGCCACGTCTCCGTTCGCTCGTCGAGTGCTATCAACACCACCGTGGCCTCGTACGAGGCTCGGTTCCAACAAATCTCGGCCATGGTCGGCAGACTCCAGTCGGCAGGTAGGACGGGTGAGTGGGACGGAACGCTGCGAGCCGGTCAGATGGAAACGAACGTCTCACCGGGCCGGACGACCAGCGCGTCCTCGGCCCCGGTATCGAACGGCACCTCCTTGGGCAGCAGCACTGACGCAGAGCGGACCCGATGGTGTCGAGCGTGGTTGCCAGGAAGCGAATCGGAGTCCTCCGACAGGGTCTCGGCGGTGGCGAGCAGGCGTCGACGAGCGAAGATGATCGCGGCGTCGCTGGTACCCAGCCTCTCCTTGGTCCGATCGGCGATCGGACCCATACTCTCCTGGAGTGAGAAGTCCTGCGCGGCAACACCGGCGACACCACTGAAACTGCGCTTCTCGCGCTGGGCGCGTCGATCGATGAGGTAGTCGTTGTCCTTGTTCGCACGGGTCCGGTAGGTGCCGGGAATGTACTCGCAGTGGAAACCCTCCCCTCTTCTCATCGAGTCGAGTTCGTCGGGCTCGAGATCACGGACGGGGTGGTAGTTGATGCTCCAGGCCCAGCACGTCTCGTCGTCGATGGGAACCCAGGCGTGTGCGCCGAGGGGGTTGTGCGTGCCGAACGGTGGGATGATCGTGTACCACGGCATGATCCACTGCGTGATACGCCAGTAGTAGTGCTCGTCGTCGACGGTTCGGCGCGCGCCGATCAACAGACCGCCCTCCGACTCGATCACTTCGAATTTCGGCCGAGTGTCCGCCTTTAGGTACTCGAGCCCTCCGGTGCCGGAGTGCATGGGATCGTCCTCAAGGCCGTACCGATGAGCGAACGAGACGTGGCTGGAGTCGATTCCTCCCTCCATCGCCTGCATGTAGTTGCTCTCCTGAACTCGCTTGGAAACGAACACCTGCGATGGCGGCAGGGTTGCCCATTCGAGCTCGGGCGGATCTGGCATCTTGTCGGCGGGACCCATGTAGGTCCAGATCACGCCTCCGCGTTCGACGCACGGATACGCGGTCTGCTTGACCTTCTCCCGGAACCGGCTCTCCGGCGGCTCCGACGGCATATCGACGCAGTTTCCTTCGACGTCGTACTTCCATCCGTGATACGCGCAGCGGAGACCGCACTCCTCGTTCCGGCCGAAGAACAACGATGCCGTGCGATGGCTGCAGAACTCGTCCAGGATTCCGACCCTGCCGGTGGTGTCGCGGAAAGCGATCAGCTTCTCGCCCATGAGTGTCAGTCGCACCGGAGGGCAGTCCGGTTCGGCGATCTCCTGCGCGAGCAGCGCCGGAATCCAGTACCGACGCAGGAGTGTGCCCATCTCGGTGTTCCTGCCGGTTCGAACAAGCCGTTCATTCTGTACTCGGGTAAGCACAGTTCTCCTCCACTGGTCGATGATGTGCCGTACACGGGTCATGCTGGTGTTGTGCTGCCTCGGGCACGACGTTCGTTCGCGCCGACGCGCCGCCACCCACTCGTTTTCTTCAGCCGATCGCCTGGTACTCGAGAAATTCCTCGATCCCGAACCGCCCGTTCTCGCGCCCTGTCCCCGAGAGCTTGAAACCACCGTGCGGGGCACGAAGATTCACCGGGGAGCCGTTGATCCGAATGCGTCCGGTCCTCAGTCGCAGTGCGGTCTCGCGGGCATAGGCGGGGTCGGCAGACCACACGGCGCCCGCCAGGCCGTAGTCGGAGTCGTTCGCGATGGCGACCGCGTCGTCTTCGTCCTCGAAGGGCACGATGGTGACGACGGGGCCGAACACCTCTTCCCGCGCGATCCGATGGTGCGGGCTGCCGACGAACACCGTCGGCTCGACGAAGTATCCGCGGTCCAGGCCTGCCGGCTGGTCGGGGCCCCCCGCGATCAGTCGCGCACCCTGATCGATGCCGGACCGAATGAGTCCCCGGATGTGATCGCGTTGGCTCCGGGTCACGACCGGACCGAGTGTGGTGCGGTCGTCGAAGGGATCACCGAGAACGTAGGTCGACACCTTGGCTGCCGCGATCTGTTCGGCCTCGGCGAGGCGGTTCCGCGGAACCAGGACCCGAGTCAGGCCTGCGCAGTACTGCCCGCTGTTGCGGAGTGCGTCCTCGATCCCGGTCGTGACGCCACGCTCAAGGTCGCCGTCCTCCAGGATTACGTTGGCCGACTTGCCCCCGAGCTCCAGCGCCACCCGTTTCACGGACGCGGACGCCAATTCCATCACGCGACTCCCGGCACGCACGGATCCGGTCAGCGAGACCATGTCGACGAGGGGGTGGGTGGCGATCGCCTCACCGACCTCGATACCGGTGCCGGAGACGAGGTTGAACACCCCCGGCGGGAGACCGACCTCAAGCGTTGCCTCCGCGAAGAAGTAGGAGCTCAACGGTGCCACCTCGGTACCCTTGAGCACGACGGTGCAGCCGGCTGCGATCGCAGCGCCGACCTTCATCGCGATCATGAGCAGGGGGACGTTCCACGGGGTGATCGCGCCGACGACACCGACAGGCGCCCGGTGGACGAGGGTATCGCCCACGTGGGTGTCCCAATCGACCTCCTTCAGCGCATCCGCTGTGTCCCGCAGGTGCCCTACTGCGGACAGCGTCTGATGTCCCAATGCAATCGACATCGGCTGCCCGATCTCGGTGACGATGGCCCTGGTGATCTCGTCTGCTCGACTCTCCAGCGCGTCGGCCAAGCGGCGCAGCACGTCGGCCCGATCCTCGAGGGAGGAGTTCCACCAGCTGCCGAACGCTCTCGATGCGGCCGCTGCAGCGACCCCCACGTCCTGTGCATTCCCGCGTGCCACCGCGCCGAAGACCTCCTCCGTGAAGGGGTTCTCCACTTCGATCACACCGCTGCCCGACGACGGTATCCATCTTCCGCCGACGAGTATTTCTCGACGCTCGATCACAGCACTCCTCGAATTCGAATTCCGGGCCGACGGCCCGCCACACGTGATGGTCTGCGCAGTCTCGTCAGTCGACGAGTTGCAGAATCCACTCCCCAATCAATCCCCCCGGATCGGACAGTTCCTTGACGATGTCGTAGTGATTTCGCTCCAGCACGAGCTCCTCGACCTTCGTGCCTGCTGAGCGGCAGGCATCGGCGAAATCTATGCTCTGCCTCTGGAACTCGGCACTCTCCCGGGTGCCGTGAACGATGAGAACGCGCGCATCCGCCTCCGGCGGTGACAGAACCGGGCTCAGCGCCAGCGCCTCGCTCGCGCCCAGTTGGAGGTGGGGCGCCACGAATGTGTACGGCAGCGGCCGAAGGTCGTAGACACCGCTGATGCCGACGGCGCCGCACACCACCGTGTCGGGTAGCTCATAGTCCGACCAGGTGGTGGCGAGCACCTCCATGACACCGTGTGCCCCTGCGGAGTGACCCACCAGCACGACCCGGGTGGGATCGATGTCCAGAGCGTCAGCGTTGCGCAGTAGATGGGTGACCAGTGCGCGATGCTGTCTGACGATTTCCCCCATCGTCACATTCGGGCACAGGGCGTAGTCGGACACGACGACGCTCACCCCTTGGGTGACGAGATGATCGGCGACGAAGCTCCACTCCTCCCGTGCCCCGGTGTACCAGTACCCACCGTGGAGGAACACCACGACGGGTCGCCTGATGCCGTACGCCGGGAAGAAGTCGAACTTCTCGGCGGAGGTCGGCCCGTACCTCAGCCCGCCGCGCCAGCCCGACTTCTGCCGTGTCTCGGCGCTTCGCAGGGTGTACTCCTCCCGATACTCCTCGATCGGAACGGATTGGTGGATCGCGTATTCCGTGTCAAGTTCAGCGACGGTCGTGAAGTCTCGATACAGCGGACGAGCCATTTGGGTACCTTTCACCGAGGAGGGCCGCTACGTGTTTTCCGTGGCGAGTTGCGGCTTCTGACCGCTCGTGGCGACAGCCGACGCCTGGGTGGTGACCGGCGATCGGGGAACGATGGCGACGATTACGGCACCAATGACGCCGAACACGCCGAACAGCACGAAGACTCCGGTGGACCCCATCGAGGACGCCACGATCATCCCGACGAGGATCGGCCCCAGGATGCCGCCTAGGCGTCCGAGCCCCATGCAGATGCCCAGGCCCGTTCCCCGGATGGCCGGCGGGTAGTAGACGCCGGTGAAGCTGAACACGACCGACACCGTCGCGATGCAGAAACCGACGAGGATCATCAGGGAGAAGACCACCGCCTGGGGAGGCCGCACGGCGAGGATCGCGACGGAGACCGCCAGCAGCGTGAACCCGACGGCGATGACCCGGCGCGGGCCCAGTCGATCCGCCGTGTAGTTGAGGGCGAGCATACCGACGGCGCCACCCAGATTCATCGCCACGAGGAAGCTCAACGAGGAGCCTAGGTTATATCCGGAGTTCCGCAGGATCTGCGGAGCCCAGGTCTGGAGTCCGTAGGAGGTGAGGAGTCCGCAGAAGGCGATCAGCGGGAAGAGGATGGTGGCCATTCGGTAGCCGGGTGACAGCAGCTCCTTCAGGGACGAGCCCCTGGTACGGCCGCCGGGGTCCTGATCGGCTGCCGCCAGCGCGATCGCAGATTCCGAGTGTGCGACGACGTCGTACTGGGCGGCGAGCCGGTCGACCTCGTCATTACGCCCTCGGGACCTCAGGAACGACATGGATTCGGGGATGAACCGCCAGGCAACCGCGAGCAGGACGACACCGAACAGCCCGGCGAAGCCGAACAGGGGCCGCCAACCGAATGCCGGGAGAACAGGAATCGACACCAATGCGATCAATGCTCCACCGATGCCGAGACCCGCCGACACGATGCCGTTGTAGAACTGGCGCCGATCCTGCCGGACGTACTCCATGGTCAGCGCCATAACGGTCGGGAGCGCGCCGCCGAAACCGAGCCCGGCGAGCAGACGGAGAACGGCGAAGACCTCCATGTTCGGTGCGAACGCACACAACCCGGTGAAGATGCTGAAGGCGACCACGCAGCTGAGGATCACGGGACGGCGGCCGACGATGTCCGTGACGTATCCGGCGAGCAACGCGCCGAACATCATTCCGATCAGGGACAGACTGCCGATGAAGCCGGCCTCCACAGTGGTCATACCCCACTCACCGCTCTCGAGCAGCACCGGAAGCACGGCCCCGAACATGAGTAGGTCGAAACCGTCCAGGAGGGTGATGGCGAAGGCGGTGGCAATAATTGTTCGCAGGCCGGGGGCCAGCGTTCTCGACGAGGACAAGGCAACTCCTTGAGTTGGTGTGCTGTGAGTTCGAGCTTCCTGTTGGCTGTCAGAAGAACGTGGAGATGTTGCGAGAGGTGAGCACCGCCTGAGTCAGCACCACTTTCCTTCTCGCGATGACGAATCCGCCTGCGGCACGACGCACGACGTCGAAGCGCCTGCCGTAGTAGTGGTCCTCGTCCGATTGCATGCGGGTCCGGTAGAGGTGGAAATTCGACTTCACCTCGAACGCGTCGGGGCCCGCCGCGTCGACCAGGACGTTGCTGATGATGCGGCAGGTGCGGGACGGCGGGGACTCGGCCCACGCGTTGACCGCGTCGAGGCGCTTGATCCGCTGCGACAGGGTTGTCTTGGAGTCGTTGAAGTATGCCGACTCTTGCTCTCCTCCGACACGGTTTGAGGTCCGCGATCGCACGGCGTACGTTTCGACGACGGGCACCCAGTACTGCAGGTCGTCGGCGAGGAGGTCGAGCCACTGCTTGTAGTTCTGTTCGTCGAGCAGATCTGCTTCTTGGAACAGGAACTGCTCGATCTCAAGGCGGGTGAGAAGACTCGGGTTCATCGCTCGGCCTCCACGAGATCGTCTCCTCCCGGCACGAGCCGCTCGACTCCGTGTGCACCGTTCCCGGAAGCGGTGTGCGACTGCTGCGCGTCGCGAACAGGCTCACCCGTCGCGTCGGGCGCTGTCATGAGGTCTCTCCACCTCCGGTAGAAGGCCCGCTGGTTCAAGTCACTGTGCTTGTGGTCCACGACCCCGGGGAACCGGTCGTCGCGGTGCTCGAAGCCGTTGCCCATCTGGTAGTTCGCGAGGACCCGGCGCGCCGTGGGCTGTGTCGACGACCGCGTCACCTCGGTCCAGTTGTCCATGTCGTCCTGCTCCCACGTGCCTGCGGGACCCTGCCTGCGCATGCAGTGGTCGCGCACGAGATCCTTGACCTCCGGCGGAGCGTTCCGGTCGACCAGCGTCAGATCCCGTACCTCGGTCAGGCCGGGGCCGCGTGGGTGCCAGATGTGCAGCGAGCTGAAGTTGAACTCGATCGAGAAGTTCGGAAACACGTGACCGTGGACCGGACACACCCGATCGGCCCGCATCTCTCCCAGCCGGGACCGGATCTCGTCGGAACGCTCCCGGAGGTAATCGTCCACTCCTGGCAGCTGCCCGTAGCCGGGCACCGCCTGGTGGTCGGGTGCGAACCAGATGCCGACACCGTGCCCGTCCGCCGGAGAGACCTGGTATCCCTCGGAGTTGTCGAGTTCCGGATGGAATCCGAAACCGTCGAGTCCCATGACCGACCCGTGTGTCGGAGCGCCGTGATAGGCATCGCCGACGAAGTTCTCCGCGGCGTGCTTCCAGTTGCACGGGATCACCCAGCGGCGACTGCCCACCACCAGTTCGGTCCCGCCGTCGACGCGGTCGAGAATGCAGTCGAGGTACCACCGCATGTCGCCGAGGAACTCATCGAGCGGTTCCGAGTCCTCGTTCCAAGTCGCGAAGATAAGGCCCTTGTAAGTGTCGATCCGCGCCACCGAGACGAGGCCCCACTGCGTGAGATCGAGGCGGTCGTGGTAGCCGACATCCAGCGCAGGCACTCGCGCGAGCGATCCATCGTTCTTGTAGGTCCACGCGTGGTAGGGGCAGGTAAAGGCCTGCGCCGTACCACGATCCGTGCGGCAGACCGCGCCGCCCCGATGCCTGCACATGTTCAGCATCGCGTGGATCGCGCCGTCCGCGGTTCGGGTGACGATCACCGGATCGGCCCCCATCCACGTGGTGATGAAGTCGTTGGGTTCGGAAATCTCGCTCTCGTGTCCGAGTAGCAGCCAGCTCTTCCGGAAGATTCGCTCCATCTCTGCGTCGAACACGTCCGAGTCGGCGAAGATCCGCCGGTCGATGAGTCCCTCATCTATATCAACCATCGCGGCGAAGTCGATCGTCATCTTGTCTCCTGTTTCCTGGTCGTTCCGAATCTCTGCGGTCTGCGGCGTCGTTGGCGAGCGCGGTCGGCTCGGTTGGGGAACGACGTACTCGGCCACGGGCCGCGGCGACGAACATGTGGTTCGTCCAATTCGCCCCGGACGCTGAGGCTGGCGGACTGAACGCTCGGATGGGTGTACACACGGAAAATGCGGGTGGCCGATACGCTAACGAGACGGAAAGCGGTCGTCAATGGTCGTCTGCTCTCGGTGCATCGCGGTTTCAACTACTGAAACCTAACGGCGAATTCGTTCCCGGAATGATCAAGGGACACAACCGAACCCACTCCCATTCCTGGATGCGCAGAAGCGTCGTCCACTCCGCCGGTACGTCCGGCGTGGGTCGACAGCGCGTCGAGCGAACGGCCGATGTTCACTGCGGCCCTCCGGACTCGGATGTGAATGCGGAGAGGGTCGAATCCACTCGCGGAACCCGCGACGGACACCGCGGCGACACACACGCCGCGATGCAGAACGGGTACCGCGGCGCAGACCAAACCTTCCTGTGCCTCCTGGAAGTCGAACGCAAGGCCGCCGTCCTCCCGGATCCGGCGGAGACTGTCGATGACGTCGCCAGCCGTGCACAGCGAGTACTGCGTCATCGGCCTCAGGTTGCGGATGGCGTCCTCGACGACCCCGAACTCCCCCTGGGACAGCATCGCCTTCCCCACAGCCGTGTTCGTCGCCGGGATGCGAGCACCGATGCGCGCGGGACTGTTCACGCGGCTGTGCCCGTAGAGCTTCTCGACGTACACGACGTCGGTGCCGTCCATCGCCGCCAGGTGCACCGTCATCTCGGGATGCCGCAGGTACAGGTCCTGGAGGAAGGGCATCGCAGCCTCCCTGAGATCGTCGCAGGGTGAGGCGATGCGGCTGCGCGCGGCGATCAATCCGAGCGACACCAGACCGTCGCCGAGCCGGTAGACGCGGCCCTCGCGACCGATCAGTCCGCCGCTCCGCATGGTCTTAAGCAGCCGCAGTGCGGTCGCCTTCGACAGCCCTGTTCGCTCCGCCAACTGAGTGAGGGTCAGTTCGCGGGCGTCCGGTCTGAACGAGTGCAGCAGCGCCATCGCTCGGTTTACCGAGTTCGTCTGACCCGCAACCGACTCCGAGAGTTCGGTGGTGTGCACAGACACAGTGGTGTCGCGTGTGGATGCCATTCGCCCCTCCGGTGGACGCTGTGTTCCGACATTCGGCCGAGAGTTCCGGACTCGTCAGAGCCCAAACAGCTTGCGGGCGTTGCCCCCCAGGATGTTCCGCTTCGCTGCGTCGTCGAGGAACGGAATGCTCATGATCCTGCCGGGCAGATCGAAGTCCCAGTGCGGCCAGTCCGAGGAGTACAGCAGCGTGTTCTCGGCATCCATCGCCCGAAGCGTGGACTCGAGCAACGCCAGGTCGGTGATCTCCATGGGCTGGGACGTGTAGTACATCTCGCGCATGTACTCACTGGGGAGTCGCTTCAGCAAGGGCGCCTCGGACTGCCGCATCAGGTACTCGTGGTCGAGGCGCTGCATCATGAACGGAATCCATGCCAAGCCGCTCTCGATCCAAATGGTGCGCAGGTTGGGGAACCGTTCGGGAATGCCGTTAATGATCCAGTTGGTCAGATGAGTCATGTTGCACGTGACGAAGGACATCGCGTGCACCGACAGGAAACGGTTCATCGTGGAGGTCATCGAATCCTCCCACGACGGACCGGCATGGAATCCGAGCGGCATTCCGCGCGCCTCCAGCTCCGCGTACACCCGCATGTACTCGTTGCGGTGCACGCCGGCGTGCCGCTGGCTCGTCACCAGGAAGCCGATGACACCGGGGTGGTCGGCGTACGCGCGAATCGTCTCGATGCACGCGTCGGGATCCTCGAACGGCAGTCCGAGCATCGTCTTGATGCGCGGGTCGCCGGGAAGGATGTTCTCGACGAACCACCGGTTGTACGCCTTCATCAGCTCGACCGCGATGGCCGGGTCCGGATGCAGTCCGATCTCAAGCATCGGCTGCGGGAAGACGACCTGGACGTCGATGCTCATCGCGTCCATCGCGCGCCTCACCAATTCGACATCACGAGGGGACTCGGAGGCGGGCACCGTCTCCGCAAGTCCGGACTGGTGCGGGATGCGGGAGGCCGCGTCCTGAAACGCCAGACCTGCCTTATAGTTGCTCAGCGCGAGCTGCCCCGCCTGCGGGCGGTTGGCCATCATCTGCCGTGCGGTGTCGCGCAGCACCGGGTCCTCGACGTAGCCGATGATGTCCGGCCACGAGTTGAGTTCCGCATGGTGCGAATCGACATCCACGACGAAGATGTCGTCGAGTCCGTACTTCTCGGTGTCGTGGCGAGCATTCGCGAGGATTTCCGCGGTGTGGGTCTTGGTGGTGATCTCCTGGGAGCGCACCGGTCGAACTTCGGTCGTGTGGGACACAACGGGCCCTTTCAGAATTCGAATCATGTTGTCGCGACTCATGTCAGGACCGCGAGTACCAGAGCGCGAGGTCAAACGGATTGAGGTCGCGGGAGCGGAGCAACCCGCAAGCGAGTTCTACTGCCTCGGTTGGGCTCGCCTCCTTGTGAAGGGGGTCGACCCGGCCGACCGTCGCGCAGTGATGGGCGTAGAGGCGGGTCGCCGAAGTGGTCAGCCGTTGCAGCGTGGCCTCGCTGACCACGTCGGCCGAGGCGGACGACAGCAGTGCGTTCACGGCGCGTTCGAGGTGTACAGCCACGTCGTCGATGTCTCCGCGGCCCGTGGCGTCGTCAGATGGTGACACTGATCGTTCCTTCTGTTTCGGTGACCTCGAAGGATCGGAGGTGGAAGCCGGGCGCTCCGGGATGCTCACCCGTGGTGACACCGAACTCGAAACCGTGCCAGGGGCAGACGATGTGCGGGTCGTCCTCGTCGAATGTCAGACCGAGACTTCGCCGATCCTCGGTCAAACGCTCGCGCACCCCGTTCACCAGTCGGCCCTGGCAGACGGGGCCACCCTGATGTGGGCACCTGTTCTCATAGGCATAGAGCGCGCCACGGACCCGGAAGAGGCCGATCTGGAAATTGTCGTCGAGCGCTACAACATAGCGGCCACCTTCGGCGACATCGGAACTGGCTGCGACGACAACCCGGGTCTTAGGGTGTGGAGCGCTGATTGTCATGGATTCGGCCTTTCGTGACTGGTTTGGTACCGCTGCTGAATCCGGAGACCCTGGGTCCACAGACATCGACTCGCCCCCGGCGCAGCCGGGCCGTGCCGATAGTGACATCCGGTCCTATTACTGTGCGATATCGACTTATCGCTTGTCGATACTCGGAGCCTAACGCCGATCGCCGCTCCCCGTCAACGAAGTTTGGTCACCTGTTCTCGTGAATCTTCATTTCCTGGAACGGATTTGCGCGTGTACGTGCTGCGGGCGACGTCGTGGCCGCCCGAAGAATCGCCGATATGACGAAGCCGGCGACCGGATGTCCAGGCGCCTGCTTCGTTGGTGCGTGAAAGTAGGTCGTTCGTTGTTCGAGAGGCGCTGCACCACTGGAGGGATACTCGCACCGGGACCCGACGGGGGCTATCCGGTCCGCGTCAATGCGATCCGGAAACCGACAGGCGACCCTGCCGTCGACGGATCAGGACGAGCGTGCGATCGTGAGGCCGAAGCCAGCGATCAGCTCCGGTATCGCCCGGTAGTACGAGTGCTGCACCTGGTAGGCCCCGGCCGCCGACAGTGCGCTGTACGCAGCGATCCAGGTTCTGACCTCCTGTGCGGAGCCGCCCGCCTGCCGAGAGATGTCCGCCGTGGCGTATCTGTCGAACGCTGAGACGTCGCCCCGCTCGCACACCCCGATGAACTCCCTGTCCCACTCGGGACTGAGTTTGTGCATCTCCGGCGCATCACCACGAGCAAAAGCGGCTGCGGCAGCCCGGACTCTCGTCTCGCGTTCGATCCGGGCTTCCCGGGTCGGGTTCCTTCCGGCCAACAACATCGCTCGCTGACGTTCGGTCGCCGTCTCAATGCGCGGGACAGGAGGATCGTGGGACAGTCCACCGGAGCCGATGACGAGTACCTTGCGATCGAGAGTCGACAGGTAACTGCCCACCGCCTCACCGAACTGCCTGACCCGCCGGATCGGGGCTAGCGGCGGAGCCACCGCGTTGACGAACACGGGGATCACCGGTTTGGCTGCCACCGACCCGAACAGCAGTTCCAGCGGCTGAGCAGCGGCGTGATCCACCTGCATCTTCAGGGAGAAGGCGGTCTCGACGCCACTGTCGAGCACATGCTCGGTGAGCTCGGCCGCCGTGTCGGCCTCGACAGGAAAGCTGTCGGTGCTGCTGCCGAAGTCACCCACACCGCTCGCGGCATACCCGATGCAGAACTGCGGCATCAGATCGTAGAAGAAACCGTTGTAGTGATCCGGAGCGAACGACACGACGAGATCCGGGTCGTAGTCGGCGGCGAACTCCCGGGCTGCCGCTATCTCCTCGTGGAGTTCGGCGGTCACCTCGTCGGGCAGCACCCCGTCCTCCAGCATCGGGCTATGCGACAGGCAAACCAGTGCCATCGATGTCATCGTCAATTCCCAACCTCGAGCCCCACCGACGGGGGCGATGTCATGCCGACACGAACTGCACTACCGTGCGGTTGAACTCTTCCGCGTGCTCCAACTGTGCCCAGTGCCCGCAGCGATTGAGCAGCAGCAGGCGCGAATCCGGGATCGCCGACACCAGACGCAGGCCGTTCTCCGCCGACACCACTCGATCGTCGCGGCCGTGTACGACCAGCGTCGGCGCCGCGATCGAGGCAAGCTCCTCCATCGTGCGCGCGAAGTACGACGACGGTGCCGGACGTCGTAAGAAGCTCTCGAGGTGCTCGGGATACCGCAGCGCGGCCTCCGATCGCATCCCCGCCAGTTCCTCCGTCGCCCACCTCGGGTCGTAGCACATGATCGAGACGAGTCGGCGCATGTTCTCGGGTGAGGGTTCGGCGTATGCGGCCCGCAGCATCTTCAACCCCTCGGACGGACCGTCGCCGGCGGAGAAGTAACTCCGTCCTGGAGCCGGAACTCCCATCGTGACGAGGTGACTCACCCGGTCGGGTGCGCTGATCGCGGCTTCGACCGCCGTTGCGCCGCCCATCGAGTTGCCGACCAGCGCCGCGCGATCGATGCCGAGTTCGTCGAGCAGCTCGAGCAGGGTACGCAGGTGGTCGTACCCGGTCTGGTCGGTCTGTGTGTCGCTGGCACCCCAACCGGGCATGTCGACGGCGATCACACGATGTGTACGCGCGATAACGGCCATGTTCGACCGAAAATTGCTCCAGCCGGTGGCCCCCGGTCCGCTGCCGTGGAGGAGCACCACCGGCGCGCCGGACCCCACGTCGTGGTAGTGGACCCGGAAGGTCGACAGGTTGACGAATCTACCTCCGGCTTGCTCGCCGACTGATGCGGTACGGGCACTCATCTGCGCAGCCCCTCGACTCTGGCGGTCAGAAATGTTGGGGTCAACCGATTCCCCGGATGCGAGTGTATTGGATTGGGCGGCATCGACACTCACGAAAGTTTCATCATGCAAAACTCCGCCATCCCGACGCTCTGCGGCAGTTCAACGAGATCAGCGGAATGCTTTCTGAAGCGGTCGCTCACACCGCGCAAGCCGAGAATCGACCGCGCCATTTCGCCCGCGACGATGCGATTGACTGGAAAAGTTCGACGCCGGCGATAGCGGGTGCTTACATCTGCGCAAGGCGCAGGGCCGTCTCGAACGACTCGCTGACGGTCGCGCATTGCCTTGGCGCAGAGCTCTTCGTCCTGCATCACTAGTGCCGCGACCAGGTCCGAGTGCTTGTCGGTCCGACCGGCAAGGTACCCAGGGTGCAGTAGTTCTGGTATCACAGCCTGAGCGAGCCCGAGTTGATCCTCGCGACGGCCTCGTATAACCATTCCGCCAGCAGAGCGCGCCGAAGCTGATCACGAGTTGCTGCAACTCGTCGAGTTGGTGGCGAGTTATCCGCTGGATGCTCCGGCGAATCGCGGACACCTCCATTGCCGATCTCGCTTCATGAAGGCGATATGGACATGGCGCGAACGACTGCCGGCTCGTCCGTGCTCGCAGGCATGGCGCCCGGCGCGGCGGCTGGATCACACATACGCGCGGGGTATCGCGCATGTCGCCGGTAGGTTCGGCGACCGGTACAGCAGGCGCAAGGTCCTGGTGCGGAGCATGGCGCTGTGGGGTGTGGTGTGGCGAGCCTCGCGACCGCCTTTCCTGGGATCAGCACTCCTTCATGGCCTTCCGGTTCATCACAGGTCTCGGCCTCGGCACCGAGCTGCCCGTCGCCTTCACGATCCTCGTCGAGCTGATGCCCGCGAACCGGCGTGCACGGATGACTGGCTGGATGGTGGCCGTCGGTTCCACCAATAACTACCCGGTGTGGATGCGTCGTCAACGCATGCGCCCAATCCGCGCCTTCATCCAGATCGGGACGAAGGAACTGAACATCGCGCTCGGCGATCTTCGCCTGGCCAGCGAAGAGATGGCCTCCGCACTCAAGTACCGCGACTACGGCTCCCTGACGACCGGCGAGCGATGACTCACGCCTGAAGCTTAGTGACAGGATTGGGTGGTGCGAGGCGATGTCCTCGCACCACCTCCTCGCAGACGCCCCTGCGGAAGGCCTCGCCCACGTAGTTGAATCGATAATTGATTTGTCAATTCCATATATTGTCTCTAGAACTACCGTCAATTTTAAGTCATACTCAAGTAGGTGACCCTGCCCGGCGCGGCAGGCCAATCCGAAAGGGAGCACACACATGACCATCACGGATCCCTCCGTAACCCAGACCAAGCTCGCCGGGCTGTACAAGCCGCTGATCGGCGGCCAGGAAGTCTCCGCGACCTCCGAGACCTTCCCCGCCATCGACGCCTCCACCGGAGCGCACCTGGCGGACATCAGCCGGGGCGGCAAGGAGGACATCGACGCCGCGGTCGAGGCGGCCGAGCGCGCGTTCAAGACCTGGTCGCGGACGAGCCTCGAAGAGCGATCGGCGTTACTGCTCAGGCTCGCCGACCGGATCGAGAACGAAATCAAGCGTCTCTCCGTGATCGACGCGATGGACATCGGTCGGCGCGTCGGCGAGACCGAGATCGACCACCGCATCGCCATCGGCCAATACCGGTACTTCGCCGCGGCCGCGCTCACCCACACCGGCTGGAACCGTCCGATCGAGGGCGGCATCGCCATCGCGACCCGCGAGCCCATCGGTGTTGTCGGACAGATCATTCCATGGAATGTTCCCGCCATCATGGCAGCGTTCAAGCTCGCGCCTGCACTGGCCGCTGGTAACACCGTCGTCCTCAAGCCCGACGAGAACGCCTCGCTCTCCACCCTCGAGCTGGGCAAGATCATCTCCGAGATCTTCCCCCCCGGTGTCGTCAACATCGTTCCAGGTTTCGGTGAGGAAGCTGGCGCTTCACTGACTGCGCACCCCGGTGTGAAGAAGCTGGCCTTCACCGGCAGCTCGGAGGTCGGCCGTCTCGTCGCCGCTGCCGGCGCGAACCGTCTCGTTCCAGTTTCGCTTGAACTCGGTGGTAAGAGCCCGAATATCGTCTTCCCAGACGTCGGGGACAAGATCGACGCCGTCGTCGATAACGCCGCTTTTGCCGTGACTTACTGCAACGGGCAGTCCTGTCTTGCCGGCACCCGACTGTTCGTCCACGACGACATCTACGACACGTTCATGACGAAGCTGGCCGCTGGTTTCGAGCGGATCCGGGTTGGCGGTCCGCTCGACCCGAACACCGTGATCAGTGGCCTAGTGTCCGAGGAGCAGGGTACGCGCGTCATGAATTACATCGACATCGGCAAGAACGAAGCCGAGCTCGTGCACGGTGGCCGTCGCCTCGAGATCGAGGGTAACGAGCATGGCTGGTTCGTCGAGCCGACGATCTTCGCGACCGACAACCGCTCGCGGATCGCCCAGGAGGAGATCTTCGGACCGGTCCTGTCTGTCATCCGCTGGAACGACCACGACCAGATGATCCACGAGGCGAACGACGTTCGTTACGGTTTGGCCGCAGGTGTCTACACCAACAACATCGCCAATGCGATGAGGACCGCGCGTGAGCTCAAGAGTGGTTCGGTGTGGGTCAACAAGTATTTCAACTTGGTCGACGGCTCGCCGTTCGGCGGTGTCAAGGACAGTGGCATCGGCAGCGAGTTCTGCTCCGAGACACTAAACATGTACTCGCATCTCAAGTCGATCACGCTGCTCGACGAGCCGGCCCCGGCCTTCTTCCTCCCCCAGTCCTGATCCGACCAATCCGAAGGACACAGCACATGGAAACAACCACAACAGCGGCAGTGGTTCCTGCGAAGGACGCGCCGTTCGACGTCCGACAGGTGACGCTGCGCGCCCCTCGCGCCGACGAGGTCCTCGTCAAGGTCGCTGCGGTCGGAATCTGTCACACCGACATCATCATGCAGGAGGGGTTCTTGCCGGTCACCTTCCCCGCAGTCTTTGGCCACGAGGGCGCCGGTGTCGTGGAAGCCGTCGGAGACTCGGTCACGAAGGTTAAGGTCGGCGATCACGTCGTCCTCGGTTTCGCGTCCTGCGGCAACTGCCGCAACTGCCTGCGCGGCCTTCCGTCGTACTGCCTGGACTACCCTGCCTGGAACTTCAGCGGCCGTCGTCTCGACGGAACGACCTCCATCACCGATGGTGACACCGAGGTGGCTGCGCACTTCTTCGGGCAGTCCTCGTTCGCCAACCACGCGATCTGCTACGAGCGCAACGTGGTTCCGGTAACCGACGAGGTGCCATTGGACATCCTCGGCCCCCTAGGATGTGGCATCCAGACCGGTGCGGGTGCCGTGCTGAACTCGCTGGCCGTCGAGGCTGGCTCGTCCATCGCGGTCTTCGGCTCCGGCGGAGTCGGCTTGAGCGCGATCATGGCCGCTAAGGTGGCGGGTGCGACGACGATCGTCGCCGTCGATATCTCGCAGTCACGGCTGGACATGGCACTGGAGATGGGTGCCACCCACGGCGTTCTCGCGGGCCAGGACGCCAACGAAAAACTCACCCGCATCGCACCGCGCGGATTCGAGTACACGCTCGAGACCACCGGCCGCCCCGAGGTCCTGGCCCAGGCGGTCGACCTGCTCACCATCACTGGTGTGTGCGGCACGATCGGCGCCTCCCCTATGGGAACGACGGCTCCGATCAACATGAACAACCTCATCTTCGGGCGCTCCATCCGGGGCATCTGCGAAGGTGACAGCGTTCCCGAGATCTTCATTCCTCAGTTGATCGAGCTGTACCGACAGGGTCGGTTCCCGTTCGACAAGATGATCACCTCGTACCCGTTCGACAAGATCAACGAGGCCGCTGCGGACGCGAAGGCCGGCCACACCATCAAGCCCGTACTCACATTCTGATCCCAGCCAGTTCACCAGAGTCGGGTGCCGGGCGCGGCTGGCTACTGTGCCCGGCATTCGTGACTACTTAATCGGCCTCGCCGGGCAGGGGTAGGTAGCTGAGTTCGTCGTCGCTCGCCTGCCCTCAATCGCCGTATCGAGGCAGCGCCGCGAGGTCGGCGGTGGCGAAGTAGGTGGGTAGCTGGCGCGCGCGAACCTCCTGCCCGATCGACAGATGCGTGTTGCTGATCGGGCAGAAGGTTCGCCGCTGTCTCGGGATAGACAGCGGCGCTGCACCATTCGTGTTCAGGTCTACGGTCGACGCCGGGTGCGACGTCGTAGTCGAAGTCCTCGACCGAGGTCGGGGCCGGCAGGCACGCCACCGCTGTCCGGCCAGGCGGCCGGCTGTGATGGTGTCGACCTTGATCGACGGAAATTTGCAACATCGCGGCACCCGAGGTCGAGTCGGCCATCAATCACTACCCGGATGTGGTCGAGAGCGCAGTGGTGGGCCTGCCCAATTCCGAGCGCGGGATGATTATGCACGCAGCGATCGTGCTCGACTCCGGCGTCGTCGGTAACGCGGAGAAGGTCAGGGAGATCCAGGACTTCGTGAAGCAGATCGCGGCTCCGTACGAGTACCCCCGCAGCATCGCGTTCGTCAAGGCTTTGCCCCGCACCGAGACCGGGAAGATCCAACGCTTCCGGCTTCGCGCCGTGCCGTCCTCCTCAGCGTCATGACGGGCACGCATCGGGCGGCGAGTGTCGTCGTCGACCGGAGGGTGGAATGGCCGGACAACGACGCCGCAGGCCACTACCACCATTCCACGGTCATCCGCTGGGTCCGAGGCCGCCGAGGCGGTCCTGCTCAAGCGCCTCGGGTTGGCGGGCCTCTTCGGGACGATTCCGGGTGCGGTACGAGGTCGACTACACCGAGCGCCTCTCGTTCGGCGACATCGCCACCATCGAACTCGTCGTGGCATCGATCGGACGCAGCTCGGCGCGTTACGACTTCACCGTGACGAAGGACGACATACGCGTCGCCTCGGGGTCGCTCACCGCGGCCAACACGGCGACGCACGCTACCGGTTACGCCCCCTGGCCCGACGATGTGCGGACCACGCTGAGTACAGCAGGTCGAGTGCGCGGCGAGCGGATAGTCGCGCACCACAGCATATAGCGCTACACTCATTGTCGTCACATAGACGACATAGAACAAGATTGGAGGATGGCGATGCGCATCGGAGTCATCGGCGGTGGCCCGGGAGGCTTGTATTTCTCGGCACTGGCCAAACAACTCGATCCCACCCACGAGATCACCGTCTGGGAGCGCAACGCCCCCGATGACACCTTCGGCTTCGGCGTGGTGTTCAGCGACGAGACGCTGGGCGGGATCGAACATGCAGATGACCAGATCTACGCCCGCATGGCCGACCAGTTCGCTCGCTGGGACGACATCGATATCGAGTATCGCGGCAACGTCCTGACCTCCGGCGGCCAGGGCTTCGCGGCGATGAGCCGCAAGGAACTCCTCCGCATTCTCCAGGAGCGTTGCGCCGAGCTCGACGTCACCGTGCACTTCCGCACGAACGCACCGGATGTCGCCGACCTCAGCGCCGAGTACGACCTAGTCATCGCAGCGGACGGCATCAACTCCGCCGTCCGCTCCCGCTACGCCGATTCGTTCAAACCGAGCCTCGACCGCCGCAAGAACAAATTCATGTGGCTGGGAACCGACAAGGTCTTCGAGGCCTTCGAGTTCTTCATCTGCCACACCCCGCACGGCATCATGCAGATCCACGGCTACCCGTTCAGTAACCAGGGCAGCACCTTCATCGTCGAGATGCACGAAGACGTGTGGCGCAACGCAGGTTTCGACGTCTTCGCCGACCGCGAGTTCGCCCCCGGCGAGAACGACGAGAAGTCAATCGCGCTGATCCGTGAGCTGTTCTCCGACATCCTTGACGGCCACGAGGTCATGGCGAACAACTCAAAGTGGATCAATTTCACCACCGTCCGCAACGAGAGCTGGCGCCATGAGAACGTCGTCCTGATCGGCGACGCCGCACACACCGCACACTTCTCCATCGGCTCCGGGACCAAGCTCGCCATGGAGGACGCGCTCGCGCTGGCAGCGTGCCTGCACGAGCACCTCTCCCTCGACGAGAGCCTCGTCGCGTACGAGACCGAGCGCCGTCCCGTGGTGCTCTCGGTCCAGCGCGCCGCACAGGCCAGCCTCGAGTGGTTCGAGGAAATCGCCCAGTACACCGACCAGGAACCCGAGCAGTTCGCGTTCAACCTTCTGACCCGCAGCCGTCGCATCACCTACGACAACCTGCGCCTGCGTGATCCGGGATTCGCCGACAACGTGGACCAGTGGTACGCGAAGGCCCAGAACGCGTCGGCAGGCGACGTCCGCCCGCCGATGTTCTACCCCTACACCATCAAGGGCATCGAGATCCCGAACCGGATCCTCGTCTCCGCCATGGACATGTACTCCGCCGTCGACGGCGTGCCCGGCGACTTCCACCTCGTCCACCTCGGCAGCAAGGCCCTCGGCGGAGCAGGCCTGGTGATGACCGAGATGGTGTGCGTCTCCCCCGGAGGTCGCATCACCCCCGGCTGCACCGGTCTGTACAACGCGGAGCAGGAGGCGTCGTGGAAGCAGATCGTCGACTTCGTCCACACCCGGTCGCAGTCCAAGATCGGCGCCCAGATCGGCCACTCCGGCCGTAAGGGCTCGACGAAGGTGATGTGGGAAGGCATCGACGACCCGCTGGAGTCCGGCAACTGGGAGACGGTCGCACCGTCAGCACTGCCGTACGGGCCGAAGAGTCAGACGCCGCGCGAGGTGACCGAGGCCGACCTCGACCAGATCGAGCAGCAGTTCGTCGCCGCCGCCGAGGCCGCTGCCCGTGCCGGTTTCGACGTGCTCGAGCTGCACTGCGCGCACGGCTACCTGTTGTCGTCGTTCCTGTCCCCGCTGGCGAACACCCGGAACGACCAATACGGCGGATCGTTCAAGAATCGGCTGCGTTTCCCCCTGCGGGTCTTCGACTCGATTCGCGCCGTGTGGCCCGCCGATCGACCGTTGTCGGTGCGTCTCTCCGCGACCGACTGGGCCGAGGGCGGCAACACCATCGACGACACCGTCGAGATTGCGCAAGCCTTCGCCGAGCACGGAGTAGACATCATCAATGTGTCATCGGGCCAAGTCGTCAAACACGAGACGCCAGCCTTCGGACGCAGCTATCAAACACCGTTCGCGGACCGCATCCGCAACGACGTCGGCGCCGATTTTCCCGTCGCAGTCGTAGCTGTCGGCGCAATTTCGTCATACGACGACGCAAACTCCATCCTGATGGCGGGGCGTGCGGACTTCATCGCCATCGGTCGAGCTCACTTGTACGACCCGCACTGGACGCTGCATGCCGCGGCCGATCAAGAGTACTTCGGCGACGGTGCCGAGTGGCCGAACCAGTTCAAGGGCGGAAGCTGGAAGCCGCCGTCAGGTCGCACCGATGGGCCCCCACCGCGTCTCGAGCTCATTCGCCCACTCAAGACCGAGGCGAGCACGCGCCGGCGTTGGACACCACAGTCCACTGAAGCCTGAGTCGCGGAAGCCCTGTGATTTGCCCGATGGCGACGCCCTACCGGGCATACTCCAGCGAGACGGTTATGGCGGTGCGAGATGTCTCTCACCGCCATAACCGTGACTGTCTTCGGTACACCGCTCCCTGACGGGGCCGACTACTTCCCGGAGGGTGCCCCAGGGTGACGATTGACTGACCGGCTTCACCCCCGAGTATTGGACAAGTCCGGAACTCATCGAACAGGTCGTGAAAAACACACGTGGCAGTGTCGCCCGATTCCCGTAGAGCTGGCCACATGAGGGTCGATGCGGATGTCTGCTCCGTCCCACCGCCCTTCGGTGTACACAAGGCATGCATCCTTGCCGGGGACAACGACCACCAGGAAGCGGGGACGTGCCATCTCCGCACGTCAAACGCAGTTTCTCCGCATAGCGCAGCAAAACCAATCAGAGGGTGGTGATCCAACGTTCGACTGCAGTCTGGGCTGCAACGTCGATGTCGGAAAGATTAACGGCGACAGCCGCTTCGACACCGCCGAAGTGCTTCCATTCACCACCTTCGACATCGGGGCAAATGTTCGTGGTGGAACAGATTTCGAAGGTGACATCACCTCCTTCGCGGGCAGTAAGACGCAGGTAGGGGCAATATCCGGGGAAATTGTTGGAAAGGTAGATGCGTTCTCGCGCGGCGTCGACGTACAGGTCGAAGTCGTCGGCGCCGCTGTTTGCGGCATTTGCAGCAGCGATGAATGCGTACTCAAACTGTTCAGGGATCGTAAGTATCGCCATTGGAACACCTTTCGTGGAGGCCACGCCCGTTCAGGTTTGTAACTACACAATGCTTTTTTGCATAGCTACAACCTGGTCCGAAGATCAGCCAGACAGATCTCGCGCAGGAGCGCATCGAGAAGGTCCTGGCCGACATCACACCTGAAGGCAGCAACATCATTCAGAAAATATTCAATTGAGCCTCTGCATCGACGCCCCCAAATATAGCCCGGGCAGCATCGTACAAAGGTTGCCAGCGAAGGCCAACTTATTCCCATGACCTACAGATGCATCAACCCTGCATCTCCACGTAAAACAGTCCATTTGGTTCAGCAGGTAGTCCGCCAGCGGCAGAAGCAGCGACGACTTTCCTCCACCACGCCGACCTCATGAACAAAAAGACAACTATCGACCACCACGCAAGTTCACAGGTCGCCCCGTACGGCTTGGCACCGACGGTTGAGCAGTTTTCCGACCGCTGTCGCAATGAGCAAGCTTGTCCCAGATCAACGATTTTCCCGACGATGAAGTGTCGCAACCGATTTCATCCACCGTAACATTACTAACAGACTCGCCCGCACTAATCGCGTCGCGCTCGTCGACGAGAAACAAGATCGCCTGACCTGTATCTGTCCCGTAAGACTGACCAGACAAAGCTCCCGCCCTTCACCACAGGTGCCGGCTCGTCGGGAAACTGCTGGCGCAGACGAACGACTTGTTGAGTGATGGTCAGCTGCCTACCGCGCGGTTTAGGCACCGAAAACCTGTGTGTCGGGACAGCAGTCGCCGGCGTTGCTGTTGTGAGAAGCCCGCCAGTCGTGAAGTGGACATTTCCGTTCTCTCGGACGACGCTGGTCCGTGCGCCGAGCGTCTTCAGTGCCTCTTCGACAGGGCCGTTGCCGAAGACCTTCGCAACCCGATGATGGAGCGCGACCCTACCCTTGGTCTCCAGGAGGAAATCGGTGAGGTCTCGCTCGACCGCCGCTCTCCACCCTTCGAATTTCAGACGCCGATTCTCGTACTCGTTCCATTTGTCGGCAAAGTTCTCGCCGCGACAGGCAGGGTTCTCTACCCAGTAACGACCGTCGCGCTTTTCGATGTGTTCAGGCATCCGCTGTACTGCGTTCATGGTCGCTTCGACGAGGTCGATTTCACCCTCGTATGCCTGACCGGCAAGGGTCGTGATGAGGCTCGATGGTGGCCGATCGTCGAAATCGTCAGCGAAGTAGATGCCTCTGTGTCGGTTGAGGATCTGCACGACGCGGTGGAGCGGCGTGCGCACTCTGTGCTTGGGCACCGCGTCGACCGCGCCGTAAGAACTGGCAAGCATGGCGCGTTCTTCCTCGAACTGCTTGACGCACTGAGTGCGAAACCACTCGACGTAGGCCAGCGGGTTGAACTTCCGCCAGTTCCGTAGGTTGCGGTCCGTGAGCTCATTGTCACACCACTGGTGATGCAAATTGACCTAGCGAATACTTCGTAGGCGAATCCCGCGATGAGTAGGACCGCGCTGACAATCATCGGCGGACTACCGAGCATCTTGGCTCTCGTGACCAGTTGGCCCGCTTCGATCGATCCGAGACTGGTACCGAACAAAGGCAATCGTCCGTTATGTTCCTTTGACGCGGTTGCTCACTGCTGCCGCTCCGCACCCGTGCGGATTCTGCGTGAAAGGCCGCACCGCCATGGCACTACACGATCGCCGCCGACGACCACACCGCAGCCGACACCGTCGAGGGGCTCGTAGCTCTGCTGACCTCCGGAGCGCTAGCTCTCAATACCAACTAGAAGGAGAGTGTGGGCTGTGAGAACACGATTGGTTTTCGTTGCAGTTGCCCTGTCACTACTTGCCGGCTGCAGTCAGAATGAGGCCCCGCAAACACCCACCACACCACCCTCATCACATGCGACACCGAAATCAGCCTTACCCACGACGCTGCAATCATCGGCCCCACCAACCACCGGGGTTCCCGCGCCGACCACAGAAACCGCTGCCGGACCTATCGCGGATCAGAAGCCGGAACTGGTGATCGTGTCCTGCCAAATGGGGCTGGGACCCATCGAAACGTACTGGTCCGATGGAACACAGACCGGATGGTCACAGTACTGCCAGAACCAGCACGACACCGTCCTTCAGAACGAGCGCGAAGCCAACCAACCACGAGAAAAGCAGATCAGCTGGTGCGGAACCGACAAAAACATCTACAACCGCGGTGAGACGTTCTATACCGATGGGACATCGACATCATGGACCCAGTACTGCGCAGAACAATTCGAAGCTATCAACAATCCACCGCGGCCGCCCGGAACCAACGGCGGAGGTGGCGCTGTCGCAGGACCATGTGAAGCCGCCCAACAAGGTGTCATCACGTACACCCCAGACGGACGGAAACAGCAATGCTCGAACGGCCATTGGGTGTACATCGCGTAGGCAGCAAGTCACGTGACGTGACCAGTGGCTCGATATGGGAGGCCTCTCTCTTACTGCTCGCTGGCAGGCTCTTCGCAATCCTGATTTGGTACGTCTTAGCCCGCAGATGATCCCATCACGCGTTCTGGGCTCGACACGGCTGATCGCTCAATTCAATACCGCGACAGTCAACCTCGCTGCAGGATCGACTCTGTCCGCACTCGGCATTTTCCCACTAGCACTCTCGACGCCCCTGCGAGGGCGCCATCGAACTAGTCGGACTGAGCCTCAAACGGTTACAACTCCGCAGGGGACTGCAGAAAGACAGCAGAAAGACAGCAGCACCGGCATGGTGGTCTGGGGCTACTTCCATGACTCCTTTACTTGCCACTCGGGCTTGCTTAGCGGCAACCGCGCCAGAGGCATCATTCGATTCTCGTGTATAGCCAGCGGTGGGCCGTACGTTTGTTCGTAGGCACCTCGACCGTGGGATATGTCTGGGTATCTCGATTCGGGAGCAAGCAAGGGTTTTTATCACCTTCGAGTTCATCTCGCCTTTCACCGGCCGTTCGCGATGACTGTACTCATGGGTGCCTACCTGATCGCTCTCCGAACCGTCGTCTATGAATGGGACGGCGTCATGCCGGGCGGTCCGAACTACAGGCCGGTCATAGTCCTCGAACCAGGAACGACGGACCGATCACTGACGTGCTCGCATGATCAGGTGGTCTCCTCGGTCGACATCCCAGCTAGGACTTGCACGTCGTGAGGTCGAGAGCTGGTGAGGTTTGACTCAGCCATGGCTGCAGTCGGACTGAACACGCAGCCGCCCGGCAGCGGGGCGACTAGTCAAGGCGCCGGATCTCGACTACCGGCGTTGTCACGCGAGTCGTCGAGGTGCAGTCGGGATCATCCGAGATGTCGCGCAAAACCAGATACGCCGGTCGACCGACCTGGATCGGAGGATCGATAAGCCCGCGCAGCGGCAGCGGCTCCCCGTCGCGTCGTAGCCGCTGCCTTCCGTCGGGGTACGAGTGCCCATCGTCGACGGTCAGCCGAATGACAGTACGTTCGTCAGCGTCGAGCTTGAGCAAGTAGTGCGAGCCGGACTTCGTCGAGATAATCCAGGAGCCGCCCTCAGCGAACTCGAGTCTCTCGCGAGTCTCGGTACGTCGGGCGGTCGAGCACGCCGTGGCCTGGTCGTCGGGCTTCTCGCCGAGGAGGCGAGCGATGGTCGCGCGCTGACCGGGGCTGAGCTGCTCGGAGTCGTAGCCGTCCACCGCGACCGCCCACCACACGGTTGCACTCATCGGGCACGAGCCACAGGTGCGTGGACTGATCACGCCCCACTCACCCATCCGCGGAGGGAAGTCCCAGCCAGCCCGATACGCCTCGGCCGAGGTAAGCACCGCGGTAGTGCCGCATACTTCGCACCAATGCTCGAACGCCTCCACGGCGTCGACTCTAACTTGGACGCGTCAGCGGCGGCTGAACGAACGAGCGCATGGCTCACCCGCTCGACCTCGATGAGATCCGCAATCCCTTCGATCTCATTCGGGCAGCGACGGCGATCGCTCGAAGCCCTCGACAATCGCCACACCGAGATTGAGAGCATCATCGGAGAGCCCGCAGCTCATAGGCTCGCGTCGTATGCTCCTGCAGGCCCGCGACGCCCCGGACCCGATGTGGCGGATCTACGCCGCTGCGGCGAAGATCGAACGCGCTCGGGAACTCAGTTGAACTGCGACGAGATCGACAAGCCCATCGACCTCGGTCCAAGGCGCCGGAGCACTCAATCGCCCCAACTCCGGCGATGACCGCGCCGTCGACAGGGCACCCGAAAATGTGCGCGGGTACGTCCTCGAACAAGAGATCCCCCGGCCGTAATGCTCGACGAACTCTCCTACCGGCTGATCGATCAGTCCTCTCACGACGTCTCTCTTCCTCGCCCTAACTGGCCGACTGCCCGACCCCGGTCCTACGCGAGCAGCGAAAACGACTCTCTCAACCACCTCGGTGCGACTCGGAAATTCGCCGAAAACGTCGGCGGTGACTTTCTAATACAGAAAGGATCAATCTGCACACCGCTCAGTAAAATGAGAAACCTCAAAAACGAGGTTTTCCGGCGATATAAACCGCATGATATGCACGAAAAATGCAGTTTACTTGTAAGATATACCAGTAATGAAAACTGGTGAAGTTCCACTTATCTGCACGATGCAATATCCTTGGGAGGTCACTTTATGCCGCGGTACAGGTCTCGTACGCCAGAGGAAATCGCGATCGGTTTGGTGCACGCTCAAGCGGCTTTGGTGCGGTCGGCACAGGAGTTGGAACGCTGCGCCGCCGCCGTCCAGAAAGCTGTCGATCCGCTGCGGCCGTTCGCTCCCGGTCTCGCGGTCGAGGCCTACGAACTTTTCGCCACTGCCGAGGAAACGTCCACGACTGTCCGCCGGGAAATCACCCTCGCTCTGGCCGCGATCTACCCGCACCCGAAAATTGCAGCCATCGTCGGGATGTCTCAGTGGTGGGTCGGCAAGGTCATTCGAGAGGCGGGACGGCCATGAACCAGCGCTCCGCATTCGAGGAGGTGGACGAACTAGGTCTTGAGGGTCTGCGTCAGCTCGCGAGAGCCGTCGGGCTGTGCTCGTGGACCGAGCCGCCGGAGGTCGGCTTCTGGGAGAGCGTCTTCAACGGACTGCCCGATCGCACGTACATCGGGTGCGTTCCGATCGCGTACCGACGGATGACCGGGGACACCGATTCGGTCATTGTCGAGTGGGAACTGATCGGCGCGCGAACGCACGCGAACGTGCTTTCCGCCGTGGCCGATCAGATGCTGACAAGCCTTCGCATCAACCGCGTCCTCAAACAAGAACGCGTGGATCGCTCGAACCGCGTGATCCAAATTTTGACCAACGACTGCATCGTTCATCACCCGCCGGAGATTGTCGTCGACCCGGAGACGCCGACCCGATCGATCGAGCTTCGCTCACATCGAACAGCGCGACCGGCCCAGCTTTTCCGAACCGAGGCGGGGACGTGGCATGTGCGTCTCAATAGGAAGGAGTCAGCTCGTGGATGACGACGACATGATCGCCGAAATTCAGCGACGCAAAGCAGAACGGCAAGCCCGACGCTCGAAGCCGCCAGCCGAACAGCCGCCAGCCGAACAATCGCCGAAACCGCAGTCACCGGATGCCACGACCGCGATGGAACCGACGACCGTGCCGGCCCCCACCCCACCGGAGCCGGCCTCCCCCCTCGAGCTACCTACTGAACAGGCTCCCGAGACACCTGAACCACAGATCGAACCCACTCCGGAAACTGTCAAGAAGGACAACTCCGAGGCCGAAGCACAGGCCCAGGCTGCGGCGGCAGCACTGATTCAGCTCATGCGGGCGGCCGGTGGATGGCGGAAGCTCGGCGAGGACGTGACCGGGACGCTCCATGAGCTCGGAAATCGGATGCTCGCAGACCCCGCGCGGGCATCGGCCCCTGCTCGAGCGGCCTGCCACACCATCACGACCACCGCACTAGACAAGCTCGAGACACGGATCCATGCTGTGGCCGTGGCATGGGTAAGCGGGGTCGAAGGCACGATTTTGACGACTGACCCTCTGTCAGATATTGCGACGACGATGCTTGCCGAAGCGCTGTTACCGGCAATCGAGCAGGCGCAGGGGATCGTGGATGCGGTCGGCGCGCTCACCTCGAGGGGAGCCGCAGCACATCCAGTTCTGGCCGAACCGTGGAAAGAAATGACACGGCATCTGCGCGGTCGGCTTGCCAGCCTCGCCGCAGCCGCGGAGGACGCCGGGAAGCGCGGATCCCCAGCTCACAAGCTCGCACGGGCACATGCACACGCACAGGCAGCATTGGCCGCGATGACACCGGACGAGCGAAAGAAGGCTGCGCGAGAAGCCGCCATCCGCAGGATGAGTCCCGCGGACGCCGCCACAGCACGGGAAGCGGAGGCCGCAGCAGAAGCCGCAGCACTGGAAGCAGCCGCTGAAGCGGCAGCCGTGGATCAGTGGCGCGTCGTCGTACCGGACCTGGTGGCGCGGTATCCACTCGTCGCTGCGATCGTCCAGACCGGACATCTCTCGGTCGTCGAGATGCTTCGCGCTGCTGGCTTGGGAAAGAAAACCATCTCTACCAGGAAAAATTCTGACGGTTCAACCACGAAACTCGTGTCGGAAGAACTGCCGACACTGGCCGCGATCGTGGAAACCGATCAGGGCATCGAGCTCGAATTCGAGCCGCTCCGCGGACAATCTGTGATCAATTGGCAGAGTGCTCTCGGCGTACTGGGAATCGAAATGGGATGTGCATCGCTGACCGCGGCCCAACGCGGTCAATACATCGCGATCGCCACGAACGACGCACCCGTTCCCGAACCGCCGAAAATTCTTCAACTCCCGGAGCCCGTCGCATTCGATTCGGAACACGGGCGCTCCTACCTGGGGAAAAACGCGACAGGAAAGGATATCTGGCTCACTTGGGCCGATAAGGCCGGAGGTGTATTCGGCGGCGTTCCCGGCTGTGGCAAAACCGGATCGTTGCTCCCGATCGTCGCGGGGCTGGCTGAACGCGCCGAGATTCACATTTTCGACGGAAAAGGAGAACATGACTGGGACCCACTCAGACGTATCGCCCGAACCTTCGACTCCAGCGGAGAAATCGACGGGCCGATCGTCTCCCGCCTCACACAGCTCGAGAAGCTCCGCCGCGCCCGCGCTGCTGCGATCTACGCCGTGACACGGAGATGGATTGGCCCGGGACCCGACGACTACGAGAACGAGAACAATTTCTGGAATATCCCGGTTGAGCAGCGCGAGAAACTCGGGCTGTATCCCGTTTTCGTCGTGATCGACGAGTGCCATACATGGCTGGACAAGAAGGAGGCTGCAGACAAGGAGGAGGCTGCGCAGATCGTCGAAGTCACGCGGCTGCTGACGAGGTTTGCCAAAAAGGGCCGATCAGCAGGACTGGTGACGATTCTCGCCACACAAAAGCCTGAGGTTGAGAGCCTGCCTTCACCCATCCGCGACAACCTTTTACTCAAGGTCTGCTACCAGACCACTACGGATCCTCAAGCCAAGACCATTCTCGCGACGCTGCCCCCCGACGGCCCGACGCGCCCGAAGAACATCGGAGATGACGAGAAGGGACGCTGTGTCACCAAGGTGGGAAAGCAATTCGCTCTGGTGCAGTCCCTGTTCGTTTCCCCGCGAGATTTGGCCGCGGCCATGCGCGGGAAGACTCAGGTCCCGGATCAGTTCACCATCGCTACGGAGCTGGCTGGAGGTCTGACGCTCCCTGAAGACTGACTGATACTGAGGGTGGGCCGATACACGTGCATCGGCCCACCCCGTTTCAAGAGGAGTCCATACGATGCCCGAGCAAACCCCACGCGAGCTGACCGACCGATTGATCAACTCACTGCACGTACCCAAAGATGCAGGCGAAAACGCTGACGGATTGCGGCGGATCCTGATGCGGATACCTGACGGCTGGGGCCGGTGGATCGGTCACCGTAAAGGCTGGTACCCGCTGGTCATCCGACTCGACGAAGCCTTGGCTGCCGTCGATCCGAACTACGAAGTTGACCAGGTCAAAGAAAAATACGGAGCCCTGAGGTTCTACTTTTCCTCGGAGATCGACAGGGAGGACGGCCGGCAGCAGTGGCAGCAGATGGAAACACTGGTCGAAGCAGCCGAATCAGAGTCGACAAAGATCTGTGAAGAGTGCGGATCCCGCACCGACGTACGTCAGCGAAAATTCTCCTACCGGATCGAGACCCTCTGCGAGCTGTGCGCCGCGACATATTCCAGCGACTAACGGCCGCAGCGACCTGCCATGGTGTTCGCTGGACCCTGATTCACGTGACGTTGCGCACGCAAGACCCCCACACCTGTGGATCAGGGGTCTTGCTGCTGTTGCACCGCAGTTCAGGACAGACGTGCGGCTGTCTGCCGTGCCAACCTCACGACCAGCGCTACGTCACCGCTGAAGAGCGCTGCACGTGGTGTTCTTCCGGTCAACTCGATCTGCTCGGTCGAGAGCCACGAGGCGATCGTCCACGGATCAACATTGGCCAATGCATGCAGTGCATCGTCGATCCCCGGGAGAGGGATAGACGGTCGGGGGCCGATCAAACCATGCGACCAGTAACCAACTGCTCCATCCGCAGCGCACATACGCAGCACCTGCCGCTGGTCGACCGCTGCATCGAGAATCTCCGCGGACCATCCGGTGGCGTCGAGCATCTGCTGCTCCGTAAGGATCGGGCCGACGTGCTTCCATGCCGATGTGCCCATAACCGGAGGACCCCCTGATCCGTTGTGAGATACACCGTTCCCATGATGGGCGACGGCGGCATCGACAACCCGGACCTGGCCGGGAATACCGGTCGACTCTAGCCGGATCCGCACGAAACTCCTGGACAGTCTCCGGACCTATACCAGGAATTGAGGCAGCTCAGGGACCACTCTCGTCTTCATCTAGTCTCGGCTCCGACTGAGAGAGCGAGCAACGTCTTGGGGGCCGTAGCTGTCACCAGAGGTCGGACCGGCTGTCAAGACGAATCCCGAGGGCCGATTCCTTGCCCGCGACGAACATATCCCCACTTTCGTCTGCGGGCGTGCACGCGAAGCGGGTTGCGCGGATCTAATTTCCTATAAACGGGAGATATCTTCCGTTTAACGGAAACTACCCGCGTAATGGCCCTGCTGAACGGAACGGGGCAGCCGGGGGACGTTGACCACAGCGACTGAATGTATAGAATGAGATACATGCCGTCCAAGAATCCCTCCATATCTGAGCCCAGCCAGGAGTTGCTGATCGCTATCGGCGCGGCCTTGAAGGATCGTCGACGACAGCTAGGGGTTAGTGCGGCCGTTGCAGCGGAGTCCGCTGGAATGTCACGAGTAACGCTGCATCGAGTCGAGAGCGGCGCGGCATCAGTCACGGTTGGAACGCTGGTGAACGCCGTCGAGGCGATGGGTCTGCATCTTCAACTAACCGATGCTCGCCCGCAGCAGAAGGAAAGCGGCGCGGAGGAAGCAGTGAACACCGAAACTCCCGAGAACGTGCGAGTGGGTGACTACCCACTATTGAGCGCCGCAGCTTGGCAGCTCGATGCCGATAGCCGCCTTGGCGGATTCGAGGCCTTGAGGACCTACGAGCGCAATTGGCGTCACCTCGACCATGCCGCTATGGGCGACAAGGAAAAAGCTCTGATCCAGGCTCTGGCGGACAAATACAGCAAGGGAGTTCTTCTTGTTTAGCAGAGACCATCACAACCTCATCGAAACTGTTCTCAAGTACCGATAGGTCTCACGGCGCAGCTATGCCAGAATGCAATGGAGACAGCATAATTCGCGCAAATCAGAATTGAAAACACTAGGAACGACGATGGTCCGAGTCCCTCACGGGACTAGGACCATCGTCGTTTCTGAATCTATTGGTGGGCCTCCCGGTACTGCGCCTCCAGTCCCTTCCGCATTCGGCCTCGAGCGGACACCTCGATGCCTTGCTTCCTCGCCCACTCACGGACGGCTGATTGGTCCGCACGCGCTTGTACGAGCCTGGCCGGCACGCGTCGGCTTTTCGTGATGAACGGCGCCAGCGCCTCGTACAAACCGTCCACGTTCTCCGGAGAGAGGTCGATTTCGTACTGCGCCCGTGCGATGGAAAATCGGATCGTTTTTGCGCCGTCCGAGCCATCGAGGTCATCGACAACTTTGGTCCTTGCCACGGTGGCCATACACTCTCCTCTCAAATGCCCAGTTCAGGCAGGTGCTGACTCAAATTTCTTCGTGAACCCGAACACGCACCACGGCGGATCAGTTTTTGCAGCCCAGCCGTGATTGATCAACTTCAAGCTGCCGCTACAGAATCTTGGGAAGCCTCAAAACCTGTGCGCAGCCGGTCATTCCAGCGCCAAATCCTGTTACAAGTGCGAGCGCGTTCACTGGCACATCGTCGCGCCCGATCAGACTCTCCATTGCCTGAAAAATCGACGCAGACAAAGTGTTGCCGATCCGTTCGATCGTTGTCGGCTGAACCCGATCTTCAAAACCCAACTGCTTCGCCACAACATCGATGATTTTCCCGTTGGCCTGGTGCGGGATAAAGACCTCAATGTCGCGCTCCGCGACCCCCGCTCGGGCAATCGCCGAGCGGCACAGATCCGGCACATGCTCGCGCGCCCACCTGTACACCGCCCCGCCCCTCATCGAGACCCTCGGCTGCTCGCGGACACCCTCGCTGAGCTCGCTGAGCTGTTGCGTTGTGTGACTCTGTATTACGTAATCGAAAGCCTCACCATCAGAGGTCCACGCGGCTGGAAAAACTTCGCTCTCGTCGCTCACTTCAAGGAGTACAGCACCTGATCCGTCACCGAAGAGTCCAGCGGTATCCGGATCATTCATATTGAGAAACGGACTCAGGTGCTCAGCCGCAACCACGACAGCCCGATCCGTCACCCCCGAGGCGATCGCGCTTCGTGCAAGTTCGATTCCGTAACTTCCACCTGCACACGCCGCGTTGACATCAAACGCGCCGGCTCCCTCAATGCCTGCAAAAGTGGCGAGCTCAGGAGCGATGGGAGGGATACTTCGACTGGTCAAAGAGCTTGTGAAAATCACAAGCCCAATCGTCCTCGGATCAATCCCAGAACGATCGATCAACTTTGCTAGCGACATCCGAGCCTGTTGCAACGTGTCTTCGGTACTGAACTGCCGCGATTCGATCCGCGTACGCCGCTGAATCCAACCCGGACCAACAGCCATTCGCACAGCCAAATCATCGGACGGCACACCAACGCCCGGCCGGTAACTAGACACCGCCCGCAGCGCCACACCACGACCGAACACGCCACTTGTGGTCATTCGCTGCTCGCTTCCGTCAACGCGGTGAGCAGCGGATGAGTCGGTCCGTCCGCGTCCGCCTGAGCTTGTTCCCTCTCATCCTGCTGTGGATCGAGAGGGCGATCGGCCGGTCCGTCTTGCAGCTGGAACTGCTCGGATGCCTCTCGAATTGTCTCCCACCGCTCAACCGAATCGGCATCGAAATTGACATTCCAAATTCGCTTGTGGTCGACCATGAGGGCCGTTGTGTACGCGGGGAGGATGACTGTGCGGATGAGGTTGTCGACAGCCTGCTGTGACCACCATTCGCGGCCAGCCTCGTCCTTTCGGCCGGGGCCGAGGAGATGCGTTATGTACCGGCTCCGAAATCCCTGGCGGATGAGGTCGGCTCTGTCAACGAGTGTGTCGGACATCTTATGGTCCTTTCAATTGGTTTTTGCGCAATCGCACGTGTCGAAGCGTAGGTGTAAGATCGACGAAACATTTACTGGCAGAGTCGTTTTCAGCGGGGTGTATCAGCGTCATCGATTCCGGTGGGTTCGGTCTCAGCGGCATTGGGCCAGCAGTCAACGGGATACGGCGACGATTCCTCGAATCTGTAATCACGGAGGGTATCGAATCGGTTGTAAAACCGCGCTTTTTCGATGAGCCAGCGAAGCCTCTGCAGCTCCCGCTCGTCACGGGAGTGACTAACTGTGCAATTGAAAATTGCCACCTCGTCAGGCGTCATGCAGGTCACGATCGGCGGGTCTGACAGCCTTTTGATGCACGGCGGGTTCTCGGGGTCAGCCCAGTCCGGTATGGGTTCGATTGATTCCAACATTCGGTCCACAGGCTCCATCGTGTACGTTGTGTCCTGTTGCGCCACAGGGGGTTCAGGCTCTGATTGGGCGCTGCAACCCACGAGTACGAGCAGAGTGGTCGCGGCTATCGCCGGTCGGAGCAAGCGCTGCATCATTCGTCTCCCAATTTTTGGTGCGCGTCACGCACAAGATCGTCGAAAAGTGCTTGATCTGCACCGCGTTCGGCTGCGGCGGCGCGTTCGGCAACGGCCGTACGGTCAGCGGCGGCGGCGCGTTCGGAGGCAGCCACCCCTTCGCGGTCGCGTTCGGAGGCAGCGGCCGCTGCCTCCCTGGCCGACCGGCCCGCTTCCCACGCCGCCTTTCTGGACGCTTTTTGGTACGCCTCGGCCGCGATTCGGGACATAGAAATATAGATGCCGATCATCCACGGCGCCGCACAAAAAAAGAAAAGCGCGATTGAGGGCTCGGCTCCGCTAATCGATGTGATCACGGCGGTGGTAAATAGTCCTGGAATTGCGGCAGTGGCAGCGGATAGACCGATCCGGCTTAACGGCGATAGCTCGCTCATCGTTGTCTCATTTCTATCGGAGGGGATTTTGGAAAAACCCTAACGAATTTCTGACGGCCATAGTCACTCCATTTTTCGATCCCACGAAGCTGTAAAAACTGCAACCATTCGGTTTGTAAGCTTCCAATGTAAACATAGTTACCAATGGTTGACAACCTTACGATAGGTGAAAATGGAAACTTTTTTGACAGAATCAACGAATGAGCACTTCATCCCGACAGCGATTGCAGCAAATGCAGGAGCTAGCCATGTCTGAGCTGCGCAAGAGCACGGTCGATGAGATTTCGCAGACATGGCGGGAGATGAGCGACGCCCACGACCGCACCAAAGACGCCATGTCAGTCTTCGACTCGGAGAGCGTCCAGGATCTGAGCGAGAAACAGCTCAAGCGAGTCGCCGAATCGTCCTTTGAACAGGCGTTACGTGATATCACTCATGCCATGGAGCAAGCGGACGAACTTCGGAAGCTCCTGGTCAATGTGTTGGTGACGGAATATTCCCGCAGCAGTCGCGCTATTGCTCCTCTCGCGAAAATCTCGCACACGACCGCCCTCAAGTGGCTCAAAAGCGACGAAAATGACGACTGAGTGCAATGCAGATTGTTAGCGACGGTAGTAAGCGCTCTGGCATTGCTAAGCATCTCTCACCAGGCGCAGCCTCGGGCGTCCATCGTTCGCAGCAACCTCGGCAGCAGCTAGCTCGGCTTGCACGAGTGCGTTCCGTTCCATCTCTGAGTCGATTTCGACTGTGCGCTCAAGTACCGCTCGGTCCTTGGCGTAGCGGGCTTGCCGCTGCTGCTCGGCGTTCTCTGCGATCAGGGTTCCTCGCCACGTCGAAAGCCAGCTCTTGCGACGACGCCTCGATTTCGACATGACCTCGATGAATCTCAGGGTTTCGGCGTCGACGTCGATCGCCGTGTACCGCTCGCGAGCCTGTGTCAGCTGCTGCTCGCAGGGCCACCAGTCTGCGGGCAGCAATTCGGGCGTGATGAAAGCTCTTCCGCCGTCCTCTGCCGAGGCTGCGCTCATGCCACCCTCCCCGCCCGACGAGCTGCGGCGTCGGCGTCGTCAATTGCGCGCATAATCGCGTATCGACTATGTCCGTCGACAGCCAGCGATTCGGCAAGCGCGACCAAATCGGGGGTTCGGCGCGCCCACGATCGACCCGAGAGCGCAGCCTCGGCTTCTCGATACGCACTAACCTCCGTGTTAGCTTCAGAGGCGGGGGAATTCGCGCCTTCGTCCACAGGTACCGCAGCCTGAAGCGATCGGAAGGTTCGGTCGACGATCGCAGCAGTCGCCATTTCGGCCGCAGCCGCGTCGACCGCCGTAAATGTCCTCTCAGCGAGGCCCTCGACTTCGGCCCGCAAGTAGGCCATGAACGTCGCACCCCAATTCTTGCGCGACTCGCCGCTCGCCGTCATGCCCTCACGAAATCTCGCGGCCACAGCGTCGAGGTTCGTCCCGAGCCTCAAGGCCTCGGCCAGGTGCTGTGCATTCGGCTCCCAATCCACAGGCAGGGTCATCGCGGTCGACCGAGTGGTTTTGCCTTTAGGTATCGGGTTGTGGATCAAGGAATCTAGATCGTGTCCCCTCTGGGGGACTCCCTGAGTCCCGGGGGCGGGACCCCCAGCGTCCCTTGAAAGGGACCCCATACGACCTGCGATGATTGTGTAGAGATTCGACCCCTGGATCGTGTGATCGGAGTCTTTCGTGGCGACCCAATCACGCCGATCGACCTTCGAGCACCACCGATCACTGACCCCGATCAGTCCAGCATCTGCCAGCTCGCGCGTGTATCGGTCGACGCTCGCAGTTTTCCTCAGCCCGAGGTATCCGGCCAGGCGCTCACGCCCGAGCCAGGTTTCGCCGGAGCGATTGTCGGCGTGCCTGCGCAGCGCGAGGTAAAGCGTGATGGCCTGCGGTGTAAGGCCGGCGTCGAGGATCGAGGCGGGCACCATGACGAACGGCGCTGTCGTCGGACTCACTAAAATCTCCTGTCGGGTTCTCAACAGTCCAACCCGCGCATTACTTCCGAGCCGACACGCCGCACGTGGGGGGTGCGCACTGGGGGCGTGCGGCTGTAGGATCAACCCTGCGAAGAGGTTGAATGCGCAGTCATGGCTGCTTTCAGTTGTTTACGGAACCCTCGGCCCTGGCAGGCCGAGGGTTTCTGTTTGCACGCAAAGGGGCTGGCACCCCCGGATCGAGATGCCGTAATCCTATGTGCGGGCAACCGCCGCTTCCCGCCGACGCGCCGAATCCCCCGATTCCGGCAAAACCTTACATTCGTACGAATAGGCCCTATCTTCGAATATCGCGCGCACTCTATCGAACGAAACGACACGCCTCACCCGACCGAATCGGGACCTTTCCCGTCAATTGGCTCCCTTTTGCGCACTTTGGCGTACAGCCGACCATGGTCGGCAGCATCCTGACCGGGTCAGGCAAAGCCACGTGGCACCCAACGCAGTTTCAGCGCACCCTTGACGGCCGCGAACCACCGAACTGGTGCTGATTGAAGCAATGGGGACCAGGCTGACCGCCAGGTGTTAGACGACGCTCAACTGGTCCGGAGCTGGAGCTCGTGCCAGTCTGGAGTCGGCAAACCATCGAATCGATCGAGACGATTCGGTGGTACTACACCCGTCTCTGACTGTGGCGGGAATCTTTCTCGGCCGCGCACTTGCTCCAGGAGTTGAAGTGTTGTACCGGGCGGGCGAAGTACGAAATCACTACGGCACCTGGTGTTGCCGCTCGCCGTGCCTCGTGCGACGGTAACCGAAGCTGCCGGTGACCGCCGGCCGATTCATCAAGTCCGTCCCGCAGTTCCTGAAATCACAGCAGCTTCCATGCCACATTTGATCGAATTCTCGGAGGAAGTGTCTAATGGCAACCAGCAACAAGAAGCCGTCAGCCTTCGCGCCGGCCGCACCGAAACAGTCGGAGCAACCACCCGCGAAGACGTACCCGTTCACGCCTCAACTAATACGCCAGGCGGCCATCGCTCCGCCGGTTCTACCGAAGGATGCGAAAGTGATCGCATTTGCCACACGGCTTCCGCCGGATATGCAGCGAATGGTGAAAATGGCCTGTGTTGAGCGCGAAATCAGGATGCAAGATGCGGTATACGAAGCGTTGTGGCAGTGGCTGAACGCGGAGTAGTAGATGCAAACTACTGTTTCTAACTTCTATCTTCTTTGAAACAGCCCTTTGCTGTGTTGTGCCTCGAGTGCGGCCGAACATCCGCCGAAAGGCATTGATGCGGTGTCTGCACACATCACCCCAAAATTGACCGACACGGAAAAAGCTCGTCTGCAGGCGAAGCAGGCAATAGGAGACTCTGCATCGGCGACTGCTCGGCACCGAGACATCCAGGGTATCGTGGTTTCCGTCATCCGGATGAGTCAGATCGACTTCGACGGGGCTCGGTACAAGAATTCTTTGCACATATACCCCAAGACGCAGGTGAGCACGCGGACCGGTCGAGGTGCATCCTTCTACGCACACCCGATGGCTGGGGGCGGTGGATCCGTCACAGTAAAGGCTGGTATCCCCTGATTGTCGACCTCGACACAGCACTGTCCGAGATCGATCCGAACTATGATGTCCTCCAGGTCAAAGAGAAATTCGGAGTCCTGAAGTACTATTACGATCCGCACATTGACAGCGCGGAACTGCGCCAACAGATGCGGGCGCTAGTCGATGCAACCGAATCAGAATCGAAAGCGATTTGTGAAGAGTGCGGGTCCCGCACTGACGTACGCTTGCGCAACTTTTTACACCGGATTCAGACCCTCTGTGAGCCATGTGCAGTGGTACATCCGAGTCATTGATCCCTTCGGTACCACCCAGCCAGCGACAGAAAGGGCTGTTTCTAACTTTCCATCCAGTTAGAAACAGCCCTTCGTTGTCCTACTTCAGGATGGAAAATTTTTCGAGACGGTCCAGCGCAATGAGCAGCGTGTGCCGCGATCGGTATACCTCATCGGGCTCACGGTAGCTCTGGTCAGGGGCTGGGTAATGGACGGCCCACTTCGGACCTGCGCTATCCCTCATGGCGACGATGGTGAGAGGGCTGGGGGCGCAACGAAGACAATCTCGGCGATACCGATCCGGTGTAGCAGCGGGCAACTCCCACAGGTAGTCAGCCGGTACGCCTTCGTCCTGCCATCCGGAAGCCCGAGCGGCTAGTGCCTGCCCGAGTTCCGGGTCTGTCGTATCGAATTCGGCGATCTGTTCAGCGGTCTTGCCCATCGGGTCGTGTGCTCCTGTGATTCTTTCGATGTTTTAGTGTGCATCAGCAAGTCTGTTCCTTGGATATGGAAATCAACAAAAGCGCAGTTAGTAACTACTTCTAACATGTTATCTAACAAGCATGTTAGAAAAGCCGCATGTAAGAGTCGATCAATCATCATTAGGGGCGCATCAGTCCTGGTCGAGGGCACGGAGACAGAGTGCTACGCCAAGCCCCGACTGGTGAATGTCGGCGTCGACATGAGCTCACTGAAACCGGTAGAAGTCGCGACAGAGTTGTCGACTTGATCGGCGTGATTGATCGGGGCCGATACGCGCTACCGTTCTAGGTTATGGGGACCAACTTCCACGGACCGAACCCGTGGCCACACATCACTCGTGCGATCCGAACGCGAGGCCCGCGCTATGCCGCTGTCCCCTATCTCGGACACCTTGCGCCCGAACTACTTCCACTTCGGGGTGGAGACCTTCTGATCGTCAATGCTTCTACCGCGGCGATCCGCGCCCACGCCACTTCACCTGCCGTTCTTGCGCACTACCTCAGCAAGGGCGTTCGCATCCTGTCGTCGTCAACACTGCACGCCAAGGTCATCGTGACGAACCAACGAGCCGTAATCGGCTCGGCGAATGCTTCGGAGAATTCCACATTCACCCATGAAGCGGTCGTCATTTCCGATGACCCTCAAGTGGTTGCCGACAGTCGCGCGTTCATCAACGATATCGACGAAACCACTGCTGTAGACCAGATATTCATCGACAACGCCGCGCGCGAATGGGCAATCGGGCGTGCCGTACCCATACCTGGCATCACTGGCCGAATGCAGAACCTTGACAACGACTTTCTTCCGACTCCGACCAACCGAGTATTTATCAGGCAAGTCAGCGATCACGAAAGCCGTCCTCCCGTGCGCATCGCAGCTGTGAAACAGCTTTCAACGGAGCATCTTTCGATCAATCCGAGCGTGAGATATCGACTCGAAACATTAAGACTCGGAAAACCAAGCAGCATGGCACGTGGGGACGTCGTCATCCGCGTCTCCACGGACAACGAATTGTTATTGCCACCCGCTGTCGTGATATCAAACCAGGATCGAATACCGGATTCCCCCAGTCAATTTCAGTTCTTTCTCCGCGTTCGCAACGACCTGCTACCGCTTCCTGTGGCAGACACCGAGAGGTATCTCGTCGATGTCGGGCACCCCAGCGCACAACTGCGGTCCAACCACTACGTTCGCTCGCTCAGTCTTCGGGCCGAACTGTTGGCGTTGTGGAACCTTTGAGTCCTGAGAAACGAATGTTGACGGAATGCGAAGCATTCCTTCGAGTGCGCGAACAGCGCATCGTCAATACGTCGATCCGAGCAATGTACTCACGGAAGTCGAACGACGCACGACTCGAATGTTCGAATCCGGTGAACGAAATCCTCTGCGCAACTGCGATAAAGAGCATTCCGCGTGACAATATACGCGGATAGACCTCCCCCAACCGAAGTCCCGTCACGATTCGCAGGCGAACACGAAGGCACAAACCCTCCCCGCTGGAAACCTACGTTCGGCAGCTGACAGGTTAAGGTTCCTTTCCGGATCTTTCAGGTGCTCCTCTTGACACGTGACCCGAGCCATCGAGCTCGCAGACGCACCATCGACTGTCCACAGACCCCCGTCTCCATCCATCTCCACGACACACGGCAGCAGTCTGCGGAAGCGCCGTCCAACACGCGGGTTACATAACCCCTCCCCTGCGTTCAGTCACACATGAACCTCCCCGACGTCTGACAGCATGAGAGCCAAGCATCTCCATCCGCTCCCGAAGAATCCAACCCGATTCCGACGCTAGACCCATCATCGAACCGCTAACGCACCCAAACTCCAGCTTCAGCGAAGCCGCAGAGGTGGTCCGTCAAGCCCCTCCCTGGCCGGGCCGGCGGCGGGCTGTGAGGCGGGCCGCCGCGAAATCCCTCAGAACTCCATGGCAACATCAACCACACGCGACACACCGAACAAGCGCGCCTACCCGTATCAGTTACAGATTGGTTCTAGTCTTTCCTCATGGCACAGCACAACAAGGGACCTCGCGGACACATCGCGACTCGCGCTCCCCTCAAGCAGCACAAGGTGTACGAGGATCGGGCCGCCGAACTCGGAATCCCTGCTGGGGACTACTCCGTGCTCATATTGGCCATCACCCACGGACTGGACATCCCGGACTACATCATCGACAAACTGCATCCGGACCAGCTGAGACTTCTCGAGGTCGAGGCAGCTGGATCACTGCGTCGCATCGAACAACTTGCGGTCGGCGCATGAACTATCCCTAGACAGCGAACAACCCCCAGGGCTTGGCGGCATCGGGGGCTGTCCGTTTATGCGGTTGTGGGAGCTTCCCAGCTCCCTGACCACCACTAACCCAGTGAAGGAAGAGGCGGTGACCACCACTACCTCGAAAGGAAGAGGCGGTGCTTACTCGATGATATCGCAGAAACGCAATTCCGCCATACTCGCGGACGTGTTCACGGTGTCATTTTTGGCACGTCCAGATCACATTTCAGCGTTCATGGCGACCGGATCACACTTCTGCATCCCGAATGTCCTATCCGAGCAAGCCAGCACCGTACCCATAGCGGTACCGATGTGCGGCCGCCGGATCGAACAGACCTCCCGAACAACCGCGGCCGTAACGCACGTACAGCGGATCCGCACACAGGGAGGCCGCCCCTAGCCGACAACGAACGAAATGCCCCGATACCTAACTAAACAGCGCAGACCTCTTGAAAAACACAAAGGCCCCCGAGGGGGGTGAGTGGGAGCGGACCGCATCGCGGCGAAATAAGGACTGGCAGGTCCTTGACGTCGACTGAGAACTGGCAGGTTCTCCGACATCTGTTCTCGAACATTCTCAAGAGGTGAGCTTCGAAAGTTAGCGCTTTCTCTGCTCGCACTGCATCCCCTGGAAGGGACTTACCTATGGCAGGTACGTCTCAGGGTAGCGCATACCCTGAATACACCCCAACTCATTCCATATCACCAACCTTCGGCGTGTCGCACATCGGCACCCAATCCACGGTCCCCCAATCGACAGAAGTCGACGAATGGCAAGCGGCAGTCGACGATGCTCTCTCACGTATCGCTCGCCTCGAAGCCGCCACACGGCAACTCAACGAGTCCACTGACCAGCGAGGACGCTCGTGGTCCCTACCTGTCGAACCAACGGAACAAGCACGCGTTCCAGTGTGGACATCACGCAGGGAATGGCTCCGCCAATTCCGGCATCACACCACCAGCCCGGCCGGCAAGGCGCTGTGCGCGCGCAACCTGATCAAGCCCGACAAGGCTTACGCAGTGGCACAAGCTCACGCACATTTCGCCGAATCCCACACCGGCCGCGGGGTCTCCGCAGCGAAATCAACGATCGCTGCCCGCGCCAAAGTCAGTGAATCCTCTGTCAACCGCGCCAGACGAGTGCTCATCGCTCTGGGAATGGGCATCGAACACGCCCGGGGACGAAACCTCAAAACCCTGGAATTTCTGGCTGCTGAAGCCCATCACGGGGGTCAACAGCACCGCGCAGCATCGACATGGTCACTGTCATCACCTCGAACAATCGTGGCAACGACACCTCACCGCAAACTCGCCAAGACGCGACCGTCTCGCGCCTCTGAAAAAGCAACCCGCCACAGAGCTCGCAACTCTCTGAGGCCCGACGTCAATCGCGTCGATCAGCCCCACAGCAGTCGACCAGGGCCGATAGGAACTGACACCCTATCTAGTGTTGGTTTTTTATCTTTCGAAGTTCTTCCGTTAGGAAGAACTCACCAACGCGCGCACGCGCGAGCCCAGCTCACAACAAAAAAACGAAGCACTTCTCGGATCACACCCCGGCCTCTGGCACTTCAGAGGACTGCAGCCGAACTCGTCAACCATGCGCCGGCTCTCAGACCGACCGGACATATCGGGGCGATCTGTGATCTTCTCCGCGATGTCAAGATCGATACGATGCGATGGACAGGACGTGACATTGCACAGACGCTTTCCCGAGACACAGCAGATCGGGGGTGGATCTGGCCAACAAGATCAAGCCTGATCTCACCGCTGGCATACCTCAGACGCAGGCTCGATGGAATCGACTGGACCGGAGAATCACCCAGTGAACAGCGTAAATCGGCCGACCTGGCGCGAAAGAGGGAACAAGAATTACTTGAAAACTCACATGTTCAGCGTACGAAAATGGCAGCGAACCCGGAGCACCGCGCCAAGATCCTAGCCAGCATTCGGGCACACCTGACATGCAAGCAGCAACATTGAGGCTTTCCTGGCCCCAATTCAGCCAAGCAATACGCGTCCGAAAAACACGCCTCACGACGATCGACCTGCGTTGCTGAGAAGTGTTGTGGTCCGTGGCACGGCACCCTGATCGTCACGGGGTCCAAATACTCATGGCGAGGTTGATCGGGACACAAAGATCCAGGAGATCAACATTTTGATCTAATGCGCGGAGCTCACAGCCATCTTCGGAGAACTGACCCTGCCCGAACCAGTCAATGGCGGGCTGGCGGTCCGCTTCTCTGCGCTTGAAGAACACTGCGTTGGTACTGGTTCAACATTCGAGAAGAGGTCCAAACGACTGCCGTTTCCTCCAATGCAGACGCGTCCGTAGGTATACGGACGCGTCTATCGGTCATATCTCTCCGAGACATTTGCCTGACTGAGAAACTTGATTTGCGCAGGTAAGCGGCTTTTTGTGCAGATAAGGATGGTGCGATCACAGCGTGTGACGCATGCTTTGCGAGGCATTCTGGTCGCGCATGCAATACATGCAATGCGTGCGTTGCAAGGCATGCATTGCATGTATTGCAACGCTGTTGCGTGAAACGGTGGGCCACCTTGTGTCGTTCGTAGCCGTCGACACGGCAGAGCCGGCGTCCTGCACGGGATACTTGTAGATGGGAACCATCCCCTCCCCCACTCGGTCGAGAAGTGCGTGTGTTTGGGCGTAGCGATTCACGCGTCGCTGTATTCGACATGTGCCCAACCAAAAGTTTTGCGCGCAAGGCGGCGAAATCAAGCCTGATGGAATTGATTCTTCCCACCCGATCCCTAAGCCTAATTTCGTCACTGTGACGTAAAGTTAATACCTGCTCGGACTCGCTTCGGTCATTCCACCTCGGCCGAACTTCGACTGATCCGGATCTCGACACGTCCCTTCCCTTACACCTCAGGGTTCACACCGCGACCTACCTTTCGCGCAGAAATTTCGTTTCACCGCGGGCCCCCGTTGTGTCCTGAGATGATTCCGCAATGTTTTTCGTGAGTTAGATGCTTACCTCGACTTGCAGTGAATCGGCTGTATCTCTCAATAGAATTGGGCCCCCTCGCCCTCGATCAGTGCGGTTGTTCGGCCCATGCATGACTCACTTCATGATCCGTGCGGTTCATGTGAGTCCTACTGGCCTCGATGTTCGGACCCTGATGGAATGAAATATGTTCTGGCCTTCAAAGGGGTCTTCCATTGACGTGCCCCCGGCGCGGACATCAGAAGGTTTCTGAAGTGGCAGGCTGTTTTACCTGCCTCGCAAGGTTGGCCCGTTCCTTCCATCCCTGCAAGGGCGATGCATTGGCGGATGGCTTGGCAAGACCGCTCGCGACGGTTGTGCAATTTTCTCTGCGCGCACATCGGAGATTGCCGATTTCGATATATCCGCCTTTAGTCAGTTGGCTGCCCAATAGCGTCCCTTCGACTTCCGCGAAAATCTGACGGAGACGGACTGTCACACGTTTCGATTCGGTGTCTGGAACGTCGCGCTATCTGGTAATCGTGGCAGCCAAGCTGCTCTCGGTCGGCCGAGTTTTCGCAACAATGTGTGTCGCGCGCGGGTGATATTTCGATTCGTTCGATGCCAGTGAGTGCATTGACCTGCTATTTTGCGCGTTCACGCAGTGCGTGTATCGCGCGCACTGCATGCAAGGCGTGTTCGGCTAGGGCTGCGTGGCATGCGTGCATTTCGCATGACGCGCGGTGCGTGCTCTGCGTGCGTTGTGTGGACTGCGTGCAGAGCACCGCGTGCGTGCGGAGGAAGCACCGCGAGCGGTGCGTGCAAAGCATGCCGTGCGTTGCATGTAATGGGTGCTTGGAGTGCGAGGTGTGCATTGTGTTCAACGCACGCGGGGCGTGCGGGCGACGCATGGATAGCGTGGCGAGCATGACATGCACGGGTTGCAACGAACGCGAGGTGAGCATAGCGCGCGTTGAACGCAAGGAGTGCAATTGATGCAACTCGTGCATGGCACGCACAGAGTGCGTGGCTTGTATGTCACGCATGGCATGCGTGTTATGCTACGCGCGCACGTAATGCACAGTGTGCGTGTTTCGCGAGCGGAGCAGACTTAGCATGCAATGCTTGGATTGCTCGTAACGCACAGTCTGCATGCAGCCCACGTACAGCGTGGATTGCGCACGCAGCAAGCAATGCACATATTGCATGCAGTGCGTGGATTACACGCAATGCACGCCTAGTGCGTGTCAACGCCCTCGATGAAAGGTCCGCAATGCAGCCACGCAAAATCGCACTCGGCAACCAGAAGGGTGGCGTAGGCAAGACGGCCTCCACCCTCGGGCTTGCAAGCGCCATCACCGCGGTCGGCGGAAAAGTACTTGTCGTCGACATGGACCAACAGGGCAATACGACCGGCGGCCTCGGCGTCACTCTCGAAGAGGGCATGATGACGGCCTACCACCTCATGAACCAGACCAGGGAAGGCATCGCAGCCGAGGCCATCATCGCCACCCCATGGGATGGCGTCGACCTCATTCCCGCAGACGAAGAGCTCGGCAAAATCGAATCGGATGGGTCGAATGACCTGGTGTTTCGCCTAGACGTTGCGTTCGAAGGGCTCGACCTTTCTCCTTATGACGCCGTGCTTTTCGACTGCCCTCCCAATATGGGCAAGGTGCTGTTCGCGGTTCTTATCGCAGCAGATGGTGTCGTCGCCATCACTGAACCCACAATCGACAGTGTCGGCGGCGTTCAGAAGCTCGAAGAGACAATCGACACCGTTCGTAAACGGGCAAATCCGAAGCTGGAATTCGACAAGATCGTGATCAGTCGTAAACGATCCACCGGCGAACATGAGTTCAGAGAGAGCGAGCTACGGGAAACCTACGGCTCACTCGTCGCCAAGACATCGATCCCGGAACTCGCGGCCCGCCAGGACGCGCACTCGAATCGCACTCCGATCCACCAGTTCAAGGGCGGGAAAGCATTGACGCTGCAACTTGCCTACAGTGACTTGCTCGCTGAGTTGCCCATCGTGATCGGAGCCCCGGCATGAACGTGAAGCGGGAACCTGCCATTCGTAAGACACATCCGGCTGAACTCATCCCGGAACGTCCGCCCAGGGGAGACGCGACCCCTGCGGCACCCGCAGCTACGCCACCGTCGCCTTCAGCGGATCTCAGCGCCCGCAAAGATGAGGAGGAGAAGCTGTCGATGACCCACAACACGCGCATCAAACCATCAACCAAGGATCGCCTCCGGCGTGGCGTCGACAAATTGCGGTACGAGACTGGCGATCGCGAAATCAGTGAGGCATCGATGACCGAGGCTGCGCTGGACGAATACTTGAAGGCCAGGGGACTGTAGAAGATTGCGTGCATGGCATGCACTGCGTGCACGCAATGTTGGATTGTCTTTAATTCTTGATTGTGGAGTTCTGTCACGGGCTAGGGCATCTTGTGTGTCGGCTGGAAGACCTAGTTAGAGGCGCTTACCGCGACGGCCGAATAGGCTGTGCACGCGGGAGGCATTCCATGGACCTCGATATTGAAAGTGGCAGGCCGTCGGGTGCGGGGGGAGGCGAACCGCCCCGGGTGGGAAGTCCTTGATGGGTGCGCGCAATGCCATGTCCCTCTCATCTGCTGACATTCCGTTCTGTAGAACTTGGAAGCCTTGGCAGCGCAAAGCCTCGAGCAAATTGCGTGAACATTCCGCTGCAGTTACGCAATTCACACGCAAAATTGCAGACCACCCCACGTCCCTCTGAGATCAACACGCACGCAGCTGGAACGACATCCCCGACGTGTGCTTTAAGTGCGACGCAAAAAGCATTAGTCGACGCTCGGATGCGACCGCTAGAAATCGCTGTCAACCCTCTCCGTGCGCAACGCGGACGAAACGCAGGAGTTCAACCAGAAGAATCTTCCGAAACCAGGAGGAGTCCCGCCGGCGGCAACCAGCGGGACTCCAGACCGAGAACACCCCTTGTAGGAAGGAAAACCCGATCATGGGCGATTTTAGTCTGCGCGCAGCGCGGATCCAGCTTGGAGCACTGATCGCCTCACTTCTCATCGCGATTTTCATCGCGATAGGGATCACCGCCGGCGCATTTGTCCTTTCCTTTGCAGTTCAGCGGGACCTCGCGCGCCAAGGAACCATCCCCGAAAACCTCGCGTGGATCTTTCCCGTCATCGTTGACAGTGCAATCTTCGGATCCACCGTAGCCATCGTGATTCTGAGCAAACTGAAGATGCATCGGCGCGACAAGTACTTCTACGTTGCTGTTGCTGTTGCGGTGGTCGCGATCAGCATCCTCGGGAACGCCTACCACGCGTTCCACTCTGCAACAGTTGCGCAACAGGCCGTTGCGGCAGGTCAGAGTATTGGCTACTCGCCTCTCGCCCCTGCCGTTGCAGCCATGATCGCGGTCATCCCGCCGGTGCTCGTACTCGCCTTCACACACGGTCTGGGAATCCTGATCAAAGCAACGGGTATCGCATATTCCGACTACAAGGTCGAGATCGACAATGCCGCTGCAGGCGTGGGCATGGTCGCTACGCAAAGCGTCGTCATGCGAAACGAAACAGCCGGAGCAGTCCAGCACTCTCTCGGTGTCGTAGAAACGCGTCACGCGCCGGAAAGCGCTCCGCATCTGAGCCCCTCCGAACAGACGAGGTCCTCAGTGGACCCGGAATCGTCGAACGACGAGGCGGCCGCGCACGCCGAACTGGAATGGTTCATTGCCACATCGGACCTGCCCGACGCTGTCAAGGACACCGCACGACGCAAGCTTGCAGACCCGACTCTCACCTGGGAAATGATCGCTCAGACGTCCGACCCGCCTGTTGCAACATCGACGTCGTGGCGCCGGTACGAAAAGTTCGATACCGCGGCCCGAGCAGCTGGCTTCGAGAACCCTCCGCTCATCGACATGCGAGCCTCCGATGTTCACTTCACCGACCAACTCGTCACCACAGCGTGAGTAGCGCCGCAACCCAGCAACGCCACAGTCTCCAAGGGGCAGGAAACGCGTCATCATTGAGGGGATGGCCCCGCGAAGTCCCCACAGACTGGCAGGTAAGGAACCCGCATTGACTGACCCAGGCGACCGACTCCACTTGATCGTTCCGTCCGGACAACGCCAACGATCCCGACAACAACGAGCGCACGACACGAAGGCCAAGATCCTCAAGGCAGCTGCACGCTCCTTCTCGATCGATGGGTACGCCGCCACCTCATTGAACGACATCATCGAAGAGGCCGCCTCCACGAAAGGAGCCGTGTACTTTCACTTCGACTCCAAGGAAGCGATTGCGCAAGAACTCATCAACCACTGGTTGACCGCGCTCCGCCAAACCCAACAATCAACCGACAAATCAGCAATACCAGCGATCGAGCAGTTGGCTGTATTCTTCAGCGGTTCAGCGGCGCTTATAGCTGACGATGCCCTGGCCCGAGCCGGCCTCAGGCTCACCACAGAAGCAGGTCTCGATACCGCCCCACTCGCATTCCGCAAGTGGGTGGAACTCGTCAGCCGACTCGTCGATACTGCGATCGCAGGCGGACAACTTCCCGCCTCCGCCGCCCAGCGCCTGGCGGCGAATCTGTGCGCCGGATTTATCGGCGCAGTTCAAGTCATACAGGTACTCGGCGACCCTGGAGATTTCACTTCGCGCATCGACGACTTAGTGAACGCGTATTTGATCTCAGATGCGTAGTCCGCGCGCAACGCAAGGTCGTAAGCAGGGGAGAGGCACCGGACCAAATCCTCGCGGTGACCTCGTGCAGGTCAAAGACGCATCGAGAAGACCGCGACCCTGGTCGACCAAACTGCTCTAGCGCTACGGCACGCAATTCGTGCCAAGAGGGAGCTTACGCAGTAGGCGGTCACCGATGCGACCGCGCAGGCGCAGCGAGCAGAAGGCACAGCTGACGGGATCGTTGCGGGCTCCGTACGCGATAACGCCGTCACGATACCGAAGCTCGCCGACGGGGCGGTCGCGAGGGCGAAGACCTCACCTGGCGTGCCGACCTCGCTCGACGGGGTGGCTATGTCGGTGCAGGAGGATGACCCTCGCCTGACCAGCGATACAGATCCGGACGAACATTTTCTTCTGGAAGCTACCGCGTGTCTGGCGCTGAAAACAGGTACCCCTTTGGGTCATTTGACGCACGTACGGACCGCATCCAGGTGTCACGATTCTTTGTACCTACACAAAGGGATCGGAGGTGATGATGACTCTTCGAGATCAACTGGACGATTGTCGGTTTTTGTTGGCGCGAGCTCGGCTCGCAGGTGACCGTGATGCAATCCAGCGGTACTCCGAGCATCGAGACGTGCTGGTTAAGCAGATAGCCGGCATGAGAACTCACCTTCGGCTGGTGTAGGTGCGCGCAGTCGGGCCGTCCTCTGCCGGCCCGACTGCCTCCAAACGAGGTCGCCCCCGGCGAGTGGCAGCCGGGGGCGGACCAGCGCGGCGGGGCTCGCGCCCACGAAGTCGCCGCAGCAAGCGTGAGATGCCCGTGTTCAGGGCGGCGCGAACATGGCGACGACAAAACCCCCAACCTGGTGAGGCTGGGGGCTTGCGGATGGTTCTAGATACAGGTCAGTTCGACTTTTCGAATCCTTGCGGACAGGAGGAGCGAAGCCGAGTGGTTGTCGCCGAGTCCGTGCGTAGTACTCCACTGGATCCGACATGAGCAACTCGATCGACTTCGGGTTGAGAATAGAGAACACCAGATATAGGTCAACCCGATGAAGGCAGCGGAAACCGCGTGGGTGGGAAGGTGTGCCGCGTCGGGGCCGCTGGGTACTTTATCGGCCTTGCCTCCCGTTGAAATGATCGGTTCCAGGTTCCAGAACTCGCACACGATGGTGGTACCAAAACGAATCCCACTTCGGTACCATTAGCGTATGAGCACGCAGATTGCGGTACGACTACCGGACGAGATCGTGGAATTTCTCGACGACGAAGTCAGGGGACATCGCGCCGCCTCGCGAGCCTCACTAGTGTTGCGCGCTCTCGAACGGGAGCGTCGCCGTCAGATAGCCGCACGAGACGCGGAGATCCTCTCGGCCGCAACATCCGAGCATGATTTGAGCCCCCTCGCTCACCACGCCGTGAATCGACTGCCAACAGGCTTGACCTGATGCGACCAATTCATGAAGCCAACCTCGACACAGTTCGGCCGGTCCTCGTACTCACCCGAGAGATGGTCCGTCCACATCTCGGGACCGTCACGGTAGCGCCCATCACCGGCGAGATCCGAGGACTGTCCACTGAGGTGTCCGTCTGCGCCGCTAACGGACTATCCGCCGACGCGGTGGTCAGTTGCGACCACATCACGACCATTCCCGTCAGTGCACTCGGCAACATCATCGGTTATCTTCTTCCAGCGCAAGAGGAATCACTGTCCATAGCCGTGCGCGCCGCCTTCGATCTTGAATGATGACGACAGTGAACGGAGAGGATGAAACATGGTGCTGAAGAAAGGGGAGCAGTTCACGCTATTCGAGCTAGTAACACCAGAATCTGCTACTCGTTCGGACGAAGTTCCCGAACCCGATCAGCCTTCTTTGTTCGACGTTGACGACACCGCTTGTCTCGAAACGGATTCCGGGGTTGCGGAGCACCCCCGGACCGACGATATCGTCACCCCTCCGGATGAGCGCTCCAACGAAGTGGAAACGGAACCCACCCAGGCGTCCGAACGGGGCGCAACCGAACCGGCCGCCCTTCCCCCCGCCGGCGAGGCAGCAGACGGCCACGCCGTCATTGTCACAGCAGCCGGCACCTACACACCGTCTGGCCACACACTCACCGGCCCAGTCAATTCCATCGAAAAACTCGACAAACTCATCAGATGGGCAACGCTCACCCCGCTGGGCGCACCGGCACAGATCTGGATAGTCGGAATCGAAGCCTGCGAAATGCTTGGATGGATCATCGACCCAGGCAGCGAAGACGACGTCGACGACATGGAAATCCTCCGCACCCGCGCTGCCGAAGAACTCACCGCGGTCCTCCACGCCACGCTGACCCCAATGCTGACCGCAGGATGGGAACTCCGCGGAGAACCCGGCCACGTCGTTCACCTCTCCCGCACCACCGGGAACTTCACATCCATGGTCGACATTTTCATCGAACCCTACGTGTGGACCTACTGGAACAAAGACTTCGGATGGGGCAATCGCGTGGGGGACATGGGGATCCTCGGATCGCCTACCGCCGGAACCTACCTCCCCGACGACGACCTTTCCGCTGCGCAGGAACTGGGACGCCGACTCGCCTGGTGCGCACAACACCTCGGCGTGCTACCCGGCCCCACCCCAGCACGCACCGGCGCCGCCATCGTCGACAAGATCAAACGCGACCGCACCCGCAGCGGTAAAGGAATCGTTGTCACTGCCGGTGGACCGGTCCCACCGCTGGACGGCGAACCCCGCGGAGATCTCGAACCTGCAGTCGGATGGACCCGCATCCCGGACCTCGAAGAACTCTCCGACGCAACACAACTGGTATCGATAGACCAACGAGCTGCGTACCTCGCTTCCGCTGGCATGCTCGAATTCGGCTACGGAAAACCTCGACATCTTCGCGGTGAGGACGCGCTCGATGCCGCCCGGCAATCGAAAACCCCGTTCGGGCTCTGGCGTGTAACCCTCCCACCCGGTGACATGCTGGCACTCCCACCCGCTCTACCGTTGCCTCACCCACACATGCTCGCCGACCAACCTGTGCAGACCTGGATCACCACCGTCAGCCTCGACGCACTTCAAACGTCCATTGCCGATGGCGGAATCGGCGCAGAACTCGACGACCTCGACATCGCAGAAGCATGGGTCTACCCCGAACACGGTCGAGCCCTCGACAAGTGGGCGAAAATCTTGAGAGAAGCCCGCAAAGTTGCCGTCGACACAGGCGACACAGCAATGAAGCGGTTCATCGGCGCCTGCTACAAAGGCTACATCGGCCGAATGGTCAACCCCGACATGTGGACCGCCAAACAAATGCAACACCACCACCAACCGCTCTGGCGAGCAGCGATCATCGCACACTGCCGCTGGCGAGGCCGCCGCGTCGCGATGCGCATTGCACGCGAAACCGGGCGTTGGCCACTGCGCACGGTCACCGACTCCTGGGTCTACCCACTGCCCCCGGGCATCGACATCGCAGACGACAGTGACGCACTCGGGAAAATGACTCTGGAAAAGCATGCCCCGCTCACCGAGGACATAACCGTCATGCTGACCGACGCCCGCGACACCCACGAGATCAACCTCGCACTCAAAGCTGCGTTCACCGACGAAGATGAAGGAAACATATAGTGGCCCTGCATCTTCCGAAACCACGATCTACCAAACCTGCACAGAAAACCGTCGGCTTGGACGGCCTCAACGTATCCGTCTCGACAGCAGCGACCAGCGGGATCGAAAAATCCAAATCGGTCAAAAGTGGGGGATTGGCCGGACTCACCAGCAAAGTCTCCGTACGCCAGATCCGTACCGAAATCGGCAAAGAAGGCCTACGGCAAGCAGCTGTCGACGCCGGAAGAAAACCCCCCTCAGACCGAACACTGCGCCGCTGGGCGCAACAAGGACGAATCCCACACCCCGACGTCACCGAACGCGCACAACGGCGAGCCGCCATCGAACGCCTCGGCGGAATCGACGCTGTCGCAAAGAAAATCGGCCGTTCACGATCAGCGGTCTCGCGCTACCGTTCCGGCGAAACGAACGAGCTGCGCGCCGACGCGAAAAAGAAGCTCAAGAACGTCAAAGCCCGCGACATCATGGACCGCGCCGGCGTACTACGACGCGACGGACAACCCAAAAAGGCCACCATCCGAGTCCGCGGGGGAGTGTCCGTCCGCAACGGCTCCGAAGAAGGCTACGACTACCGAGTGCGTACCCTCGACTTCGCGAACTCCGACAGCCCCTTCAGTCTCGACGAAACACGGGAACTCGCCATGGCTTTGGCCAACGACGATCATGCCCGGGTGGTTGCCATCCTCGAACGTCACGCCACGATGGACTACCCCGAAAACAAGGGATTCGACCAGTACGGCGACACTTTCGGATTTCACTTCGATTCCATCGAATCCGTCCACATCGACTGGACATAGAACTGTCCTGTCTTTCGGTGTGCCGGACAGGACGGGCAATTCCGTTCGCGGACCCTAGGACCGAACACCGATATCGATCTCTCGCCCATGGATGCGTCTGCCAGGTCTGGAATCGAATGGCGCCCCTCAGCCGGAGGTGTCAGGTCTGGCAGGCAGGTGGGAGTCGAGTTCGGAGACCGTGGCTTCCACCGCTGCCGCGATCTCGTCGTCGGTAGGAACGAGAGCGCGAACCTGGGAAGGGAGAGTCTCATAGGTATAGTCGGCTACCGCGAGCGGTGCAGTTGTCCCGGCAAGCGAATACCGGACGACGTTGTCATTGCGGCCCGCGCAGAGCAAGATCCCCACAGTCGGTGCGTGGATGTCCTTGTTGCGGAGGTTGTCGTCGATCCACGAAACATAGAAGCCGAGCTTCCCGACATACTCCGGCTCAAACCTGCCTACCTTCAACTCGACAACGACGAACCTCGCTTGCACCCAGTTGAAGAACAGCAAGTCGATATAGAAATCCTGATCACCGACCTCGAAATGGTACTGGCGTTCAACAAAAGCGAACCCGTGTCCCAGTTCGAGGAGGAACTGCTCCAGCCGACGCATCAGCGCGGACTCCAGCTCCCGCTCCGCGACACGTTCGGTGATGTCGAGAAAATCGAAGACGTACGGGTCACGCACCAACTGTTGAGCGAGATCGGAATCCTCGGACGGAAGATGGTCCTGAAAATTCGACGGTGCCGCACCGATCCTGCGGCGTAAACCGCTGTTGATCTGATTTTGCAGCACATTGCGCGACCACCCGTGTTCGGCAGCCGTTGATGCATACCAGTCGCGGTCGGACTGGTTATCCAGCTTGTCGAGCAATACCGTCACATGACCCCACGGCAATTGGCCAACAGGTTGTTGGCCAATTGCATCGCGCCCCCAGATGCTCGCCATCCGCCGCATGTACTTCAGATTGGTCCGCGACAACCCACGCATGTCGGGAAAAGCCGATCGAAGATCGACGGCGAGCCTGTCGATCACTTTTGAACCCCAGCCCTCTGCCTCTTGACGCTGCACGATCGCGTGCCCTATGTCCCAATACAGGCTGAGCAATTCGGTGTTGACGATTCGGGTGGCACGAACTCGTGCTTGCAGAACTTGCGACTTGAGATGATCGAGGAGCTGGGCGTAGTCGGCGGGCAGTTCGGCTGGAGCATTCACCCATCCATCTTTACCCAGCGCTGCTGGGAACGCCCACCGGACATGCCCCCACTGGACACCTCAGCCAGTAGGAGCGGCGGCTCGGGCGTGGATGCGCACTCGACCAGGATCCCCGGCCCTCGCACAGCTCAGCTCTTCACAGGGCGCACTGATCGGTGTCAATCCGTCCAGCACCATACGTCTCTCACCTGAAATCGGGCGCTTCTGACCCGTCCAGCGCGCAGGGACAGGTGCAACGTGCCCCCAGGTAGACGAGGTTTACATGCAGCTTCCACATTCGACCACCTATCGCGCCGTCAGCCTGCTGGTAACGACCTCAGTCGCCGTCAGCGTATTCGTAGCGACCGCGCCGGCCATCGCCTCCGCCGCGCCCTCGGGTTGCCCGTCGACGTTTAACCTCTTCATTCCTGGGACCTGGGAAACTGCAGAAGACGCCGATCCCTCGATCCCGATCGGGATGCTCAAGCCAATCGCCGACAGCCTCGCGGACAAGCACGTGGTGCGGCGCAGATCTATATGTTGCCGTATATGGCGCGCGCATTCGACAACGGAAAAACCTACGCAGACAGCAAATCTGATGGTTTGACGAGGGCGAAGGACCTTCTCTCCGGCATCGCAGCGAAGTGCTCCGACACCAAGTTCACCATCACCGGGTACTCGCAGGGTGCGGACATCGCAGGTGATCTTGCCTCTGAGATCGGCAACGACTCCGGCCCCGTCAAGGCAGAGCAGGTCCTCGCGGTCGGGCTTCTCGCCGATCCTGGTTCCGGAACTGACGGTGAAGCAGTCGTCGGGCCGCAGCCGTCGGGAAAGGGGATCGCCGATCCGCGGCCGCAGGGTATGGGGAAGCTGTCGGGTCGGGTCGCGTCGATCTGCGATCCGAAAGATCTCTACTGTGCGATCGACAAAGGTTCGAGTCCGCTGCTCGGATCGCTGGGTTCGGTGCTCACCGACGCCCCGAGCGCTGGAGGTGACAGCCAGGTCGGCGGTAATTCGCGCCTGGCCACCGCGCTGGCGTCGGATTTCTCCCACGCTGACTTTCCGAGCCTCGCCACCGCAACCGGCAATTTGACCAGCGAACTGTCGAAGACGGACGGCACAGTCGACCTCGCGAAGGTCGCCGCCAGCGCGACAACTCTGGCGAACACCATCCGCCCGCTTGCCGACCTACTGGGCTCCGGCGCCGCTAATCCTGCGGCGAATGGGCAACTCGCTGCGGCTCCCGCCGGGACAGCCGAAAACAATGCCGGCCAGGTTCTGGACCAGGCCGGCCAATCGGATCTCAGCAGTGCGCTCTCGACGGTGACCGCGATCGCCGACACCGCGAGCACGCTCGCCAGCAAGGGCTCCACGACGCTGCCGGTCGCATCTTCGGACCTCGCCATCGACTGCTGCTGGCACTCTCGATAGTCAGATCGCGCCGCTACTGGCGACACCGAGCGATGTCCTCGGGTCAGCCTCCGGAGTACTCTCCGTGCTCAAACCCACTGTAGTCGTCAACCAAATCCTAAACTTCGCCACCGGTGTCGCATCCCTGGATATGCCCGCGATCCTGGCGAACCTGAACCTTCTCCCGTAGAAGGTCGCTGCGCTTGATGCGCAGGGTGCCCATAAGGTCGCAGGGGATCTGAACAACCAGTTGTCGCCGTTGGTGAAGATGGCCGCAGGTGTCGATTTGAATTGGGTCTCGCAGGTTCTGGCGGTAATTCCGGATCCGTCCGGCTACTCGCAAGTCGCGGCGCTCGTCGCGTCGATCCTGGGAGGCGTCGACATCATCAAGTTCGCAAACCTCGTCGGCCAGGTTCAGGAAATCGCCTGGGCCGCAGTCGAGAAGCTGCTACCACCGCCTGGACAGCTTCCCGACCCGCTCGGAGCCGGGGCTGCTATGACCGGCCTCGTCCCGGTCGGACTCGAACTGGCTTCTGTCGCGGTCAACATGCTCTCCGGCAAAGTTACGAAGACTGATCCGACATTGCTCGGCAAGCAGGCCTTGACGGCCACCACCGCTACTCAGACACAGAATCTGGACCTTCCAGCACTGGCGGATTCGTTGACCTCGATGTCCCGCACGCAAGGCGCCAACGACCTTGCATCGCTGCTAGGGGAGGGGCTCAGCGCAGCGTCATTCTTCGCATCCGGAGCCCACCAGAACTACAAACTCCCTCGTCGTCGACAACGCCGGCCGCAACGCGATCCAGTGGATCTCGGACTGGCTCAACCTGCAAATCGAACGCACAACATGAAACCAATCCGCGTCACATCTCTCCATGCTGCGGGTGTGTGACCACGACTGTCGCCGCGTCGCCTGGTCCATTGATCATCTCGCGCACCCGCGGAGGAGGTCGCCGTGTGGGTCGGAGGGTCGGTCACCGGCGAAACGAAGAAGGCCTGATCCAGCTGGAGGTGGCCGTCTTTGGTCTTTCTGCTGATATGGAAAGTGAACCGATAGTTGCCTTCCGTCAGTCACTAGTGATCAATTGGGTGCGCGTTGTTGGCACCCGTATGGCTGGAGGCGTTGAGTAAATGGCTATCGTGATGGGCAACGTGGGAATGGTCGGCGGCTTAGGGCGCGCAGACATTGATTCCTGGCATCGAAGTTCGCGGGTTTTTCCAGCGGCAACCCTTTGCGCGTTCAATGGTGGAAGGCGTATTGGAAAGCTGCCGCGCCTCCAAGGGTACTGGTGATCTGGAGGGTCACTAGGGTCTCTTCGGGGCTTAAGGCCCATGGAGAGTCGCATCGTTACTTGAGACGTCATATGGCTTGCTAGAGAATCATTGGTGCCGTGACTAGGGAAAATCCGCCGATTGAGAGACAGTGTGGTCGACCTCTGAGATACGCGCTCCGAGGCGCTGCGACAGTGCGTCTGCATGATTCTTCGTTGCTTTGCCATATTGTTCAATCTTTTTTTCTTGCAATCGAAATGATGGACCGACAATGCTGAGGGATCCGACTATTCTGCCCGAGCTGTCGCGTACGGGCGCCGCAACCGCTGTGGCGCCCTCGGTTAGCGTTGCCCGCTTAACCGAATATCCGTCTGGTCCGAGACGCCCGAGAAGTGCGTTTCCGGCAGCGGAGCTGGCAAGGGGAACGCTACGTCCTACCCATCCCACGTGCCTGATGTCCAAGGGGCTTTCAACCTGCCGCACATAGATCACGTCGCCTGCGCCGCCCATCACTCCGAGGTAGCTTGACTCCATTGTTTCGTCAGTCAAGCTCTGAAGTGCCTTACCGGACTCTGCAACGAGATCCGGACGGGGATGCCGATGGTCCTGGGGTGGAGCGAGTCTCCTTCCCGCTACATAGTGACCGTCGTCATCGCGGTAGATGTATCCGTGCTGTTCCATTGCCCCCAAAAGGCGTTTGGTTGTGCTTACGGGTAATCCCTGATTTCGGGCAAGTTCTGATAGTGAAACAGGCCCTTCATCCGCTACGTGAGACAGTAGGGTGAATGCGCGATCGACAGCGCGCGTTCCGCGTGGTCCGGAATCATCGTTGTCCATCTAATCTCCTGACGGTCACTATGTGGCAATCAACCTTCCATATTGTGGCATTTGCTCGAAATTAGACCAGAGTTGGGACTGCCAGGTGAGACACAATCCGAATGGCTTCACGGATATCAGGTGTCAAGTTTCGGTCGGACAGCCCGGAACTTGAGGGAATCATGGCAGTCATAGTCGGGGAAGATGTCGGATCTTTCAACGCCAAAAGGCGTGAAATCGCAACCAGCAGACAGGCTGCCATGTTTGTGTACGCCTGGTGTGCTGCTGAGAGCCTTCGGATGGCAAGCGGGGTGAACGGTGCATGTTCTTCAGCCCCTTGAGAAATATGAATGCCGTAGGAGGCGGTCGAGTTGCAAGTGGTTCGGATTTCCGCCAGCGACGATGCGGCGCTGTACTCGAGCATCATGGCTCCGCTTGCTCCCGGTGTTCCGTCAGTGAGGTAGTCGTCGACACCTGTATACCGACCGTCCATGGACAAACTGATCCTGTTGAGCAACAGACTGCCTTCGTGGGCAAGTGCTGAGCACAACTTCTCGGCTGCGAGTGCCAGTTCGATCATGTAGAAATTGCCGACGTGCCGCACATCGACGGGGTCCTCTGTCAGTAGGGGGTTCTCGTGCGCACCGTTGACTCCACGTACGACGGCGCCTTCGGTCTCGCGCCATGCATCGACAACAGTGCCGAGGGACTGAGGCATGAGTCTGAGACAGAACGGATCTTGAATCCTGGTGGCGCTACTTTCCCTGTCGGACTTGGAGTCGCGTATCGACGCCGCAACCTCTTGGACCCCTCGCGTCTGCCCTTGGAGTCCGTCTGCCGAGATATGCTCGGCGTTTCCTCCGAGCTCAGTGAACAGAATAGTGGACAGCCAGATAGCGGCGTTGATCGATCGTCGCATGTCCTGCAGGGTAATTGCCGCGTCGGCCAGCGTGAGCGCACTCGAGCTCATGAACGGTAGTGCGTCATTTGGATTGAAGGTATTCAGATTGACTGAGGACAGTTGCGTTCCCCGCTCTCCGACCAAGTAAAGAGCCGTCGTAGAGAGAGCTGCGAGGTCGGCCGTGCCCAAGGACGCACCGTAGGTGACTGCGGGCAGTTCATCGGCAAGCAGCACCGCGAGTAGTGCGTCGGCAAGTTCCACACTGACTCCGGCTCCACCCTTCGCGATCTGGTTTGCCCGGATTGCGAGCATGGCGCGTGTTCGCCGAATATCGACTGGAGCACCGACATTCAGTGCGTGACTGCGCCACAGTTGTAGGCAAGAATTCGTGTCACGTCCGACCGAGATGAATCGTTTTGCTCCGACTCCAGTCGAGAGACCGTAAATAGGGCGAGATCGCGATACCCGCAGCAAAGCGTTCTGTGCCTTTTTGATTCGACGTCGTGTGTTCTCGTCGTATCGCGCTTGGGTTCGGCGTTCAGCTAGCCGCTCGAGCGCGACGAGCGTTAGACCTTCACCGGTCAGCAGGACCGTATCTTTGACATCATCAGACACTTGTGACGACCCGCCCTCTGTCTGCAACCTTGATTCCGTTTCGGAAAACCTCGCGCGCGAGGTTGGAGCCGAAGCGATAGATCACCTCGCCGTGGGTGGGAACCGACCAGACGATGAAGTCTGCGCGTTTCCCCACCCGCAAGCTTCCGATCTCATGTTCCATTTGCACAGCCGCGGCCGCATTGATCGTGGTCATGAGCCAGATCTGTGCAAACGACCACCTGTACAGGCGCGCGGCCAGCTGCATTACGGTCTGCATCGACGTGGATGGAGCTGTCCCGGGATTGAAGTCTGTCGACATCGCGATTGCTGCACCTGACTGAATTATGCGGTGGGCCCACGCGGCGAGATCTTTTGCAGGCCTGCCATTTTCGTTGAGCGAGTCCGTCATGTCCAGCATGTGAAAGTTTGCTCCGGGGAATACGACGCCGATGGTCGAACTTTTCGCGAGGTTCGCCAACGCAGCATCGCTTGTCGCATCCAGGTGGTCAACCGAAATTGCTCCGAACTCCACCGCAAGATCGGTACCGCCGGCGTCGCCGGTTTGGTCCGCATGGAATCGCAACGGAAAACCCAGATCGCGAGCAGCTTGTGCGATGACGCGGCACTCAGCTTCTGTGAATGAAATCGGATCGCACGCGATATCGCAGTAGTCAGCCAGTTTGGCAGCCTCAGGAAGCGTCTTGACTACGCTGTCGACGTATCCGCCGCGATCATGGAGATATTCGCCGGGAACTGTATGCGCGCCAAGATAGGTTGAAAGAATCTGAACGGGGTGGTCGAGTTCTCGCGCGAGGCGCAGTAGCCGCAGTTCGGTGTCGACGTCAAGCCCGTAGCCGCTCTTTACTTCGACGACTGTTGTTCCCTGGCTCAGCATCTGGTCCAAGTCGTTGCGAGCCTGGCGCAGTAACTGCTCGTCGGTGGCTGCTCTCGTGGCGTCGATCGTCGTTCGGATTCCTGTATCGATGTTCGGCGTGGCTTGCTCGCGGACTTTGCCTTCCCACTCGATATGGCGAGTACCGCCGTACAGCAGGTGCGTGTGCGCGTCGATAAAACTTGGGGAGACCAAACATCCGGACGCGTCGACGACTTCCTGCGCAGTGAACTGGGCAGTCAGTTCGTCCGTCGTTCCTACGGCGAGGATGCGGCCTCCGTCAATGGCTATGGCGCCATCGGTGATGATCTGCAGATCATTCAAGTTCGCGCCTCGTGCCGGCGCATCGTGGGGTGTGTCTGCGGTGACGAGCTCAGCCGCGTTGATCACCAGCAAGTCGATTCCCTGTGTAGGCACTGAGCCGATCTCCGTTCGTTCTGGATTCAAGTTTCTTGAAATTGAGGGTACCCCCGACTTCCGTATGGTGGTAACTTTCATTTCCACAAGATGGCAAACGGAGGTTGAAAGTGGAACGCATTGTCTCGGCTACAGGCTCGGCGCTCAGGTGCAACGGATGGCGGCAGGAGGGTGTACTGCGGATGCTGGAGAACACCCTGGCAAACGCCGAACGCCCCGATGAGTTGGTGATTTACGGCGGCATCGGTAAAGCCGCTCGCGACTGGCCGAGCTTTCACGCGATAGTGCGTGAGTTGAAGCAGCTTCGAGATGACGAGACGCTGATCGTGCAGTCCGGCCGCCCCGTAGCAGTGATGCGAACCAACGCCTCGAGCCCGACCGTGCTCATCGCAAATGCGAACTTGGTGCCGCGTTCGGCCACCGCACAGCGGTTCTTTGAGCTCAGTGACGCGGGGCTCACGATGCACGGTCAGTACACCGCGGGCAGTTGGGCGTACATCGGTGGACAGGGCATCGTGCAGGGAACCTACGAAACCTTCGCGGCAGTTGCGACCAAGTACTTCGATGGTTCACTTCAGGGTCGTGTCGTACTGACGGCGGGAATCGGGGGTATGGGCCAAGCGCAAGGGCGTGCTGTTCGAATGAACGGTGGAGTGGCTCTGATCGCCGAAGTGGACGAGTCTCGAGCAAAGGCGCGTTTGGAATCGGGCGCAGTCGATGAAGTTCTCCACGACATACCCAGCGCGTGGCACCGTGTCCGAGAACTTGCAGAACAAGGGGCAGCAGCTGCGGTGGTTGTTATCGCGAATGCGGCTGACGTAGCCGAAACCCTGCTGTCGAACGGGTGGCTACCGGACATTGCGACGGACCAAACGAGTGCTCACGATCTGTTGCGTGGATATGTGCCGAGTGGGGTTACCTTCGCCGAGGCAGACACCCTTCGAGTCGCATCGCCAGATTTATATCTCGCACGCTCGGAGGAGACATTGAAGCGCCATGTCGAATCACTGTTGGCGATGCGTGATCGCGGAACTGTGGTCTTCGAATACGGAAATGATCTCCGACATGCAGCAGTACGCATCGGGTGCACTCAAGCATCGTCCATTCCGGGATTCGTTCCTGAGTTCATCCGTCCCTCGTTCGCGGTTGGCCGGGGCCCCTTCCGGTGGGTCTGTTTGAGTGGTAGCACCGAGGATCGTGACTTGCTCGATCGAACTGCCCTACAGCTCTTCCCCGACGATCAAAAGCTGAGTACTTGGCTGGCGAAGGCGTCAGAAGAAACGCCGGTGGAAGGTCTCCCTGCGCGCATCTGTTGGCTGGGCCACGGACAGCGTCAACGCATGGCACTTGCAATCAACGACTTGGTTGCCGCCGGAGCATTGGCAGGTCCTGTCGCTATCACCCGTGACCACCTCGACTCGGGGTCATGTGCGTACCCGACGAGAGAAACCGAGGCCATGCCCGACGGCTCCGACGAGGTCGCGGACTGGCCCTACCTCAATGCGATGCTCAATGTGGCCGGTGGCGCGGATGTAGTAGCGATTCACCAGAATGCCGGCATCATCGGAGGCTCAGCATCGGCAGGTATGACGGTTGTCCTCGACGGGACCGAGTCCTCAGCTGATCGCGCGCGTGTCTGCTTCGAGAACGATCCAGCGATCGGAGTCATCAGACACATCTCCGCAGGCGTGCCCGAAGCCGCTGCCTACCTGCCGGCCAGTGGCATTCACGCAGTGGAGATCTGAGCGCATGGACGCCATAACTGGATCGCTCATCCGCCCAACGTCGCCGTTTCTCGGATCGGCAGTTATAGACGACATCGACAAGCTTGATGCAACCTTCGCCGTTGTCGGGATACCTCACGGCTCTCCATATCAGATGAGTGGCGTCCATTCGGATGCCGCGAACGCGCCGCGGATCTTTCGAGAGCGGGTGAACGCAAGGTTCGCTGGGCATGCGGACCGGCATGACTTCGATTTAGGCGGAACGCTTTTCGGTGAGACCAATTGCACCCTAGTCGACGTCGGAGATGTAGATGCAGATCCACGAGATCTGCATGGAAGCAGCGTCGCGGCGACGGAGGTCGTCAAGAGCATGCTCCAGCGCGGAACAATCCCCATAATCTTGGGTGGAGACGACTCGGTGCCCATCATCTGCGCACGGGCGTACGAATCCGAAAATCCCGTGATCAACGTCCTCCAAATCGATGCGCACATCGACTTTCGCGACAACGTCAACGGTGTCAAGGACGGGTACTCAAGTCCCATACGACGGATGGCCGAAATGCCCTGGGTCGGTCAGATCGTGCAGGTAGGGTCGCGTGCGACAGGCAGCGCTCGCGGCGACGACGTAGTAGATGCACGGCGTGCCGGGAACGTCATCATCACTGCAGACGAGGTGCACAGACAGGGCGCCGAGGTCGTTTTCAGCGCGATGAACGCAGATCTACCTTGGTTCGTCACCTTCGACGTCGACGGCCTGGACCCGACGATTGCCCCTGGAACAAGCTGTCCGCTTCCCGGTGGCCTAGATTTCCGACAGGCGAGCGAGATCCTGAACGAAGTCGGCAGACGATTCGGTCTGGCGGGAATCGACGTCGTCGAACATTTCCCCTCCCTGGACTTGCGGGACATGACTTCTTTGACCCTCGGTCGACTCTTGATCTCGTTGATCGGCAACGCTGCACGGAAGGAAAGCGAGGACTCATGATCGAGTTTCGAAACGTCGAGAAGCGATATCCGGACGGAACGCTCGCCGTCCAACGTCTCAATCTCGAAATCCCAACGGGCAAAACAACAGTCTTCGTCGGACCGAGTGGATGTGGAAAGACCACAAGCCTACGCATGATCAATCGGATGATCGAACCGAGCGATGGAACGATCTGGATCGACGGGGTGAATTCAACGACGTTGGACAAGGGCGCACTACGGCGGAGCATCGGGTACGTCATTCAAAATGCAGGGCTGTTTCCACACCGGACGGTCGTACAGAACGTGATGACGGTGCCGCGACTCAATGGTGTTCCTCGCAAACGAGCTGAAGCACGAGCACTCGAACTCCTCACGACGGTCGGCCTTTCCACTGAAATGGCCGCCAAGTTTCCCGCTCAACTCTCCGGTGGTCAGCAACAACGCGTTGGAGTAGCCAGAGCATTGGCCGCAGAGCCTCGCGTTCTTCTGATGGACGAACCATTTTCGGCGCTCGACCCGGTAGTGCGCAGTGAGCTGCAAGACGAATTCATGCGCTTAGGGCGTGAACTGGGAACGACGATCGTCTTCGTCACTCACGACATCGACGAAGCAATCAAGCTCGGCGATCGCATTGCCGTCTTCGAACGCGGAGGGCACCTAGCCCAATTCGACACACCTGAAAAGATACTGGCCAACCCTGCCAACGAATTCGTATCCGGATTTGTCGGCCAAGACCGAGGGTACCGCGGTCTGTCGTTTCTGACTTCGGAGGACCTGCCGCTGCGGGCCGTGCGGTCCATCACCGTAGATCAACACCATGCGGAGACCGGGTGGTGCGCGCTCGTCGCCCGGGACGGAGCCTTTCTGCGTTGGGTCGAGGACTATGTCCCAGATCGGGCGAACCCGACTCAGTCGACTAGTGGATCGTTCACGGAGGGAGCGAGCCTGCGTACAGTTCTCGATGCCGTCCTGACAAGCCCATCCGGACATGCGATTTGCGTTGATCGGAACGGGCATGTCCAGGGGCAGATCGGAATGCAAGACATCGCGAGTAGTCATCGCCCGGGATCAACGAAATGATCGACTGGATCATAGATAACGCGGACCGGGTCAAGTCTTTGACGATTCTGCATCTCACGATCGCAGCGTCAGCGACATTGATCGGCCTGATTCTAGCGGTGCTCGCGGGATCGGTGGCCGCACACCGACCTAGACTGAAATCGTTGACGCTGCCTGTGAGCGGGGTTCTTTACACCATTCCGTCGCTGACGCTCTTCATCTTCATCCCCATCATCCTGGGCACGAAGATCCTCGACCCGATGAACATTGTCGTGGCTTTGACGATCTATACATTTTCCATGCTCTACGGGGGAGTGATCGAGGCTCTGCTCTCTGTGCCCGACGAAACCCTGCAAGCAGCAGAAGCTATGGGATACAGCAAAATTCGGTGCTTGATTGGAGTCGAACTACCCATGGCGATTCCAATCATCGGCGCGAATCTGCGCGTCGCGGCCGTATCCAACGTGAGCCTCGTGAGCATCGGTGCGCTGATCGGGGTGGGAGGTCTGGGGGACCTGTTCACAGACGGGTTCCAACGAAACTATCTGATCCCCATCTTCTGGGGGATCATTCTCAGCGTATCCCTAGCCATTGCAATTGACTTCATTCTTGTGTTCATCGAACGGATACTTACGCCGTGGGTCAAGGCAGGTGAGCAGCGATGATTCTCGAGCAGACTTGGTCATTTCTGACGAGCTCATGGTCTGGACAATCCGGAATCGGGGCGAGACTTGTCGAACATCTGACATACACGGCCATTGTCGTGCTGATTGCCTTTGCGATCGCGGTTCCGTTGGGCGCACTGATAGGTCACACGCGTCGCGGAGTTTGGCTGGCCATCAATGCCACTAATGCATCCCGCGCTCTTCCTACGCTGGGCTTGCTCGTTCTGATGGTGCTGTTGATGGGGCTTGGACTTGGGCCGGCGATCATCGTGCTCGTCGTGCTGGCGCTACCGCCGATGCTGACCGCTACGTATGCGGGTGTTCGGAATGTTTCCCCCGTTGTCGTGGATGCCGCCCGCGGAATGGGTGTTCCGGAATGGAAGATCCTGTTGACGATCGAACTGCCCATTGCGTTCACCGTCATCCTCAGCGGTGTCAGGTCCGCCACCTTGCAGGTCGTCTCCACTGCGACAGTTGCTGCCTATATCGGCTTGGGAGGGCTAGGACGGTTCTTGATCGATGGACTCGCGCTCCGAGATTACGGCCAAATGGCGGGCGGGGCCGTGCTCATCGCGCTTCTGGCAATCCTCTGCGACATGTTGTTCGGAATCGTCAACCGGCGAAGCCGCACGCGATCACCGTCGCTATCGAGCTCGAAATCCCGTTTCGCAGAAAAATCGAAAGGTGTCCAATGAAGAAGATAATGCTCGCCCTGGTGTCTGCCTCTCTCGTTCTGGGAATCACTGGCTGCGGAAGTGGTTCCAGCTTGAGCGGCGGGGGAAATTCAGACCCGAACACCATCTCGATCGGATCTGCGAACTTCTCTGAAAGCACACTGCTGGCCCACATATATTCGACAGCACTAGCAAATGCAGGATTCAAGACTACCGTCAAACCAAATATCGGCAGCCGCGAATTGTACATCCCTGCGCTTGAAGATGGATCCATCGATATTATTCCGGAGTATACGGGTGCGTTACTTGCGTATGTGGACCCATCTGCGACAGACATCTTCACATCCGATTCCATTTACTCGAAACTGGTAACTTCAATTCCAGATTCATTAAGAATCTTGGATAAATCCGGCGCCGAGGACAAAGACACCGTTGTAGTAACTCGAGATACCGCAGAAAAATATGGACTTCGCAGTCTGGCTGACCTCTCCGATGTTGCTCCCCGTATGGTTCTCGGAGGTCCCCCCGAAACAGCAGAACGTCGAGCTGGTGTCCTAGGTCTTCGAGATCTCTATTCTGTCGAGTTCAAGGATTTCAAAGCAGTCGACCTCGGAGGCCCCCTCACCGTCAGTGGTCTCAAGTCCGGCAATCTCGACGCGGCATTTATGTTCACAACTCAGTCTGCAATTTCCGAAAACGGATTCGTAGCGCTTGAAGACCCCAAGTCGATGGCTGTGGCCGAGAACATCGTTCCCCTTGTTAGATCCGACAAACTAACTCCTGAGCTTCAAGACGTCTTGAACAGAGTTTCTGCCGTGCTGACTACGGACAGCTTAATCGAGATGAACCGTCGCGTGGAGGTGGACAAAGAAGAAGCTGCTCGGGTAGCCCAAGATTTCGTGAAAGAAAACAATCTGTGAGGATTTTTTCTTCAATTTATAGTTTATCTCGCATCGGTTAACTATCTTATCTTGACGAATCGCCGATTTTTTTCGGCGTATCGTTATTGGCAAGTGACGATGCTTGCAGACGTATGGCTATATTTCGATCTTTCTAACACTATGGAAAGTAGCGCAAATCGTGACGTCATTAACTCGCAGCGGTATCTTTCATTCCAAACCGTTGGACGAAGCTCGTTCGCAGTTGGCTCTTGCGGCACAGGTTTTAGGTCTCGACGCAGGGATGCTCGCTATGCTTTCACACCCGCGTAGGGAAATCACTGTTTCCATCCCGCTCCGTCGAGACGACGGAAGTCAGGACTTGTTTATTGGTCACCGAGTTCAGCACAACTTTTCGCGCGGTCCGTCAAAGGGAGGACTACGGTTCGCTCCTGACGTGCATCTGGACGAGGTCCGTGCGCTCGCGATGTGGATGACATGGAAATGTGCACTCGTTGACGTCCCCTATGGCGGCGCCAAAGGTGGCATTAGAATTGATCCGCGCCAGTATTCGAAGGGTGAGCTCGAACGTGTCACCCGCCGATACACGTCCGAAATACTCCCGATCATAGGCCCGGAACAAGATATACCTGCCCCGGATATCGGGACGGATCAGCAAACAATGGCATGGATGATGGACACGTATTCGGTGAGTCGGGGGCACACTGTGCTGGGATCGGTTACCGGAAAGCCTCTCGCGCTGGGCGGATCTCTTGGACGAGCCGATTCTACGTCGCGCGGTATCGTACACGTCGCGCTGGCCGCGATGGCCAACCAGGATATCGCTGTACAGGGTGCTACCGCAGCGGTACAGGGCTTCGGTAAAGTTGGAGCCGCCGCAGCGCGATTCTTTGAACAGTCGGGGATCAAGGTCGTAGCGGTCTCTGACCAATATGCATCAGTGCTCAACACCAACGGACTGGACATATCTGTACTCGAGCAACACGTCCGTTCCGCAGGTACTGTCAAGGGCTTTCCGGGAGGGGACGAGATCGAAGGCTCCGCTCTCCTGGAGTTGGAAGTCGATCTTCTTGTGCCGGCAGCGGTCGAGGGGGTAATAACAGCCGACAATGCCGAACGAATTAAGGCAAGAATTGTTGTAGAAGGTGCAAATGGACCAACTACTGCAGACGCCGACGAAATCATGAACCGCAACGGAATCACTGTAGTTCCAGACATTCTTGCGAATGCGGGCGGTGTGATCGTCTCATACTTTGAATGGGTTCAAGCTAATCAAGCTTATTGGTGGAGTGAACGTGAGGTAGAGGCTCGACTTGAAGAACGCATGCTGCGAGGATGGAACGATGTTCGTAACTATTCGCGAAGGATGGGACTGACACTGCGCACCGCAGCAACAGCGATGGCGGTTGAGCGGGTTGCTGCCGCGCATCTGCAGCGCGGTCTCTACCCCTAGCCCCTAGCGCACTATGTGTGAGGCGTTCGGTTGCGAGGGAGTCTTCCATGCGCTCCCTCTGTGCGCATCGAATCAGCAATTATGATAGCGCCCAAATTTTGAACGGGGGTGCGAGGGTCGATGAATGGCTTCCTTGATGTCTCCAGAAAATTCTCTCACACCGTCTTCAATGGGCTGCCTGTTAAACACGCCATTTCTCGCTGGGAATCACAAGCTGGCCGCGCAGAATTCGAGATGTCCGCGCGGCCAGTCATTCGCGCAATTTCTTCTATCAGAGAAGAAATTCGTCGCCGTGGCGACAGGTCAATCTGAGTAGTAGTCGCTGCCGCGAGAAAACTCCACGAATGTACAAGGAACATCCCCAACGGACCAAGCGTCGTGACCCGGCGGTAACAGCATCACATCACCGGCAGAAAATTCCGCGTACTGACCATCGGTCATCTCCACACCAAGTGTCCCGGCGATAACCAATGCGACATGAGGTAACTCGCAGAGATCAGTACCCGCGTACTGCTTCAGATCATTCGACCACCGAGCCCCTTCTCTGAATGTTACCTGAGTCACGCTCACGCCATCCAGCTCGGCTGTTTTTTTGGAAATGAGACCGTGAGCGTCGGAAGGGAGGGCCTCTAAACTAGCCTTTTGCATCTTGGTGTTGTATTTTTTCACGTTCTTGTCAACTCCTTGTTGGGCACTGCGCCGAGAAACGAAACCGTGTCGATTGATTATATTTCAACTTGGCTGTCACATGGAAGAATGTGAGGGGTCTGTTTTCGCGTCGCGCAACAATGCAACACGATTCGGTGGGATATCGGACGGATTTGTATCGGGGCATGTGAACAATGCGCATTTGGAGACGATGTTTCCACCGGTGAGACTGTTGACATTGTAGTCTTCTGCGTCCTCGGTGCCAGTCTTTTCTCCGGCGGCTTGGGGTAAGTCTCGTTCAAGTAATGTACGACAACGAAAAAGATCCGGTTTCACTCATCGTCTGAAGGTCCGACAGCTTGACCGACGCGCCGGTCATGTTGAGTCAGGGCGAGGTGGGAGACCCGATTCTCGCGTTCGATCCGCCGCTTGGCACCGTCGCGTCACGCAATTCGCTGCAATAGACGACGGTTTAGGGTCATCGGAATGGCTGCCCCACAGTCCCAGGTTCCGGTTGGAGGAGTGGGCAGGACCCCTCGGCACCCTTGGCCCTACAGCTTCGACGCAGAAGCAGTCGTCCAGGTCGCGGTGACCATCTCAGAGGGGATCTAGGACATACGTGAATTATTGCCGGCCAGAATTCAAGGCGACAGGTTTGGTCCGTCGCGTTTCCCGCCACATTGAGACACCGTCTCTGCGTGCGCGGTTCACCGTTACCCAGGGTCGGATTGATCACCGAGCCGGGGCGTCGTATGGATGTTGCGGTCTGTGGGATTCGCACGACCCGCCGGGCTACGGCGCTAGTATCTAGGTAGGCCATCTCAGGCATGTGTTCGACGCTGTGCGCGGATTGACCGGAAATCTTGAGGCTATTGTCATCAACGGTGAGTGGCTGGCGCGCCCTCGAGAATCCGCCTATCAGCTTTGACGCCAGATTAGTTCGCCGAACAGTTCTCGATCCGAAGATCAGTACAAACTGGTTGATGCCTGCAGATGTTCCGGGGCCCGTTGGCGGAATCTGTCAGCCATGCTCGATCCTCCCCGTCGTCCAAATGCACTATATGATCTACCCGGTCCTGCAGAAGAATCGAGATCACTTTTACCGCAAGCAGTTTGGTTGATTCTGGAAGGGGTGAAATGGACTTGTCCAGCGCGCCGGTATGTCCGAAATGGTCCTCAGGATGTCCTGATTATCGAACAGAGCGCTGACCGGAAACAGCTGATGTCGGTGGAGACACCTGACATAGAAGGGACGATCAGCGATGCCATTCCGGACCATGGGTCAGTCGAGTGCGACTCAGAGCCAGATCGAAAGGGTCAGGGCCCTTTAGGTTTCGATCAAGTTGGGAGTTCGTTGGTTTTGGGATCGGTCGTGGAACGTCTACGCGGATCGCCGAGCGTATCTCGCCGATTGGTACGCGGTCCGGTAGAGGGCTTGAACGATCGACTTGACCCATGTGGAGGCGCGTTGCCGAACGATACCCATTTCAGCAGTGGCATGCGCTACCGGACGAGTTTGATATCGTTCGACGAGTCGCTGCTTTCCCTCCACTGTCATCGGAGTATGACGTTGTGTCACAGGTCTGGTCCTTTTTGGTTGAGAACGGTTGTGTCGCAACTCCCATTCTCGCGCTGAGGACCAGCTCGCCTACTAACTACTTCAGTCCCGCGTCAGCAACGCCGATACGCGCAACATCTAGCCGAGAGTTGTTGCAGGAATAGCCACTTATTCTGCTGGATAAGTACTTTCGGTCTTGTTAAGTGAACGAATATCATCGAAGGTAGGGTTCTGACGGTTTAGTATGCAGTCCGTGCGGTAGCGAATCGCATCGTCATACGAGTTTGATGTCAGGACGTACAAGGTGCGATTTTCAACGGCATCGACGAGCATGTCCGCCACGGATTCTGGGGACATCACAGCCGACGGAGCCATTTTGCTTCGCACAAGTCCAGGTAATAGAGCGGTCACCCCAATGTTTGCATTTTGTTCGGACAACCCGGCATAGAGGGCTTCGGTCAGGCGAACGAGTCCGTGTTTCGCAACACTGTACGGAGCTGACCACGCACCGCTGACGAGCCCGCCGATTGAGGCTGTATTGACTATGTGTCCAGGTGCCCCACCCTCGATCATTCGTGGAACGAAGCTGCGAAGACCGTGAACTACCCCCATCAAATTGACATCGATCGAGGTCTTCCACTCATCCAACGGGAATTCCCAGACTGGACGAAACCGGTCGGGTAGTAGAATACCGGCGTTGTTGCAGAGGAGGTGTACGGCACCGAACTCGTCATAGACTGCGCGCGCCATGTCTTCGACTGCATCAGGGTCAGCGACGTCGACGCTAAGTCCGAGAGCGGATCCGCCCACGCGGTGAACCGAGTTCACCACCGTGTCGATAGCACCGTTATCTAAGTCGCACACTACGACTGACATACCTGCGGTAGCTAAGCGCTCGACTATCGCGAGTCCTATTCCGCCAGCCGCACCAGTAACCACAGCTACACGGCCGCACGGGTTGTCCCACACCGTCTCAACACCCGAGAATGCAGCATTCATGCCATGGTCCGATCTTCGACAGGAGTCGTGGTGCGGTTCTGGCCTTCGACGAGTAAGGCGAGTCGGGCGCGGTCACGTTCAGGGCGCACGAAGATGGCAGCAAGAAGCCCACCTACGATGAGAAGGAATCCGGTCAGGATCATGACCACCAGATATCCAGTGGTCGGTGAGGTGTATAGCCCGACGAGGTAACCCGTCAGAGCTGGCGCGATCACGCCGGCGATCGCGTAAACAGCTGCATACGCGCCTAACACTCCACCTCTTCGATTGGTAGGGCTGATTTCGGAGGAGGTAGTTTGACCGATTGGAATGATCACCGATCCGACTCCGAAACCGATTCCAAGCAAAGTGATCTGCAACCATCCGTCGTCCACGAAAGTCACTGCGGCGAGCAATGCCACACCTGATCCTGCAACACATGCTCCACCGAGCAGGCCTCGCGCTCGTCTGCTTGAAACTCCCCGCCGCAGGAAGTACTGCACACTGAGACCCTGTACGACCATCGCGATTGCCATTACACCCCACAGAATTGTGACGAGATTGCCTGTCTCTTTGATGCTGTACCCGTGCACCTTGACAAGATACGCGGGAACCCATGCGACCAGGACTGTCACCGACCAATACGCGGCGAATGCGGCTGCGACAGACCCCCACCAGGTGCCCGTTCGCATGATCTGCCATGTGGTCGGGGATGAAGCCTCTTCTGATTCAGTCATCGTGGTCTCGTCTGGGGAATCACACTTGACGCTTGCCGCCTCCTGAACGGCATCGACAACCGGACCCTCTTTACCGATAAAGAACCAGATCACTGCCCAAATCAGACCGATTGCGCCAGTGACTCCGAACGCTGATCGCCACCCGTGTTCTTCGATGAACCAGCTGAGTGCTGGTGCTGCGATCATTACGCCGATCGGAGCGCCGAGCCCAAAGATGGAGCTGACGACGCTACGGTCCTCATTGCGAAACCACTTGTGCGCAGAGTGATTTCCGATTGGCGTCAGAGGACCTTCTGCACCGCCAAGGATCACGCGGGTGATCAGGAGGGTCCAGAAGCCAGCAACCGGCAGCAGAATTGGCAGCTGAGCGACCGACCAGAGTAGCGCCATGACAAGGAGTATCCATTTGGTCGAGACACGATTCGTCAGCAAACCAACGCATAGTGCGGCAATGCTGAACAAGGAGAAGAAGGCGGTCGACAGCAGTCCGTACTCTGCCGGAGACAGACCCAGTTCGTCCATCAGTGGAATCGCGGTCAAGCCTAGAACTGCTTTGTCGGCAAAACTGATGACTGCCAGAGTAAATAGCATTGCGACGATGCCCCACGCGCGCATTTTGCTTGAATTTGAGGTAAGAGGTTGTGCCACAACGAACTCCGTTTGGTAGAAGGTAAGGAATGGCCAAGACTTGAGGCCGCGCCAGCGATGTGGGGGAGTGAAACCTGTTAGTCGACAACCCGCTCGTATATGTCACTCAGTCCGGCAAACCAAACGTCGCCTGTGTCGACCATGTGCTCGAGTAGACGTTCGAGCATCAACAGATTGTGCGCCCGCCCGATCGATTGCGGGTGCACGGTGTAACAAACGATTCCGCCTGTCATTCGTTCCCGCGCAAAGTCGAAGTGATCCTTCCACCTCTGAAAGATCACTTCGGTCGAACCGAGTCCGGTGTTTCGGCCAGGAATGTAGTCCGTTGCGACGATGTCATCGAGGTGCCACGAGACCGGGAACTCAACGACTGAACTGGCCTTCCCATGAGTTGACCCCGTTTCCCAATTCACGTCGACCGGGCGCGGGCGGTACGGCTCGAAGTCGCGCCCCATAAGTGATGAGTCCCAGTCGAATCCAAATTCTTCAAGGATCGAGAGCGTGGACTCGGTGTAGTCCCATGATGGCGAGCGGTAGCCGCGTGGCTTCACCCCGACGAAGTCAAGGTGCTGCTCGATCTGACGTTCCATGAGGCGGCGCTCTTCGTCGCCAGAGAGCGTCGCCAGCGACTCGTGGTAACAGCCATGTGCTGAGATCTCATGTCCGGCTTCGACGACCTGTGTGAACCTGTCCGGGAAAGTGGCCATCGTGTGACCTGGTGTGAAGAAGTTCCCCGTCACACCATAACGCTCAAATGCTGCGAGGACTCGAGGGACGCCGACCTCGGCGTCGAATTCGCCGCGAGAGAGAAATCCGGGACTCGTCAAGCCCATGCCCATCCAACATGCGTGCGCATCGAAGTCGACGCCGAAGTTGACGGCGACTTGTTTTCCCTGGGGCAGTGCAATTCTCATCGATCGACTCCTCTGAAGGGCAGTTTGCGTTGCGTAAGCACCGAAAGATCGAGTTCTTCGTAGTTGGTGATGCAGGGTTGGCCAGGAGCCACCCACATACGTTGATGCGTAAGGTCCATGACCATTGACATAACCGTGACCATGTTGACCAGTTCGTCGGGGCGTTCGGGAAGATGTGCGCAGACAGAAAAGGGGTAGTCCTGATGGGAGCGCAAGCCATTCTTGACGGAATCGACCGATACTCCGGACGTGATCTGAAGATCTCGACGGATGCTCTGAAGGCGGAAGAGGCTGTCCGTGTGGGTTGGCAACAAGACATCTGATTGGCGGAACTGGGGGGAAAGGAAGTGGTTGGTGTGTGCGATGAACCCACTTTCAGGTGAGATCGGTGCCATCCCTTTCGACTGGCCCGGAACGCATTCGGCGTCGATGGCAAATCCATCGACAGATGCCAATATGTAGTTCGCAGAACTTGCCCTGCGCACACGGGAGAGTGTGTTGGTAGCTTCGGCCATGCTGGTGCAACTCAGCAAGCTTCGGAGCATCATGTGGTACGGGACACCCGCGGCGCCGATATCTGAATCGGATACCAATGCGTTGGTCACCAATCCGATTCCACTGTCATTCATTCCGCTCTTGGCTAGTAATCCGGCTTCGACGACGGTCACGAAATTTGGCCCGTCCGAGTTCTCCACTTCCAACACCACTACAGTTTCGGTTGATGATTGCAACCAGTCCCAGTTCTGGCCGATAAGCACAGCGTTGTCGACCGTGCGTTCGGGAAGCGCTGCAAAGGTAGTGCACTCGTTTGGTAGCGCGCTGGTTTCACCACCGAATACGGTGTTTTGATCGAGGCTGGCGAACATGATTTCGGTGCGACAGTTCATCGCTAGGATATCCAAGTATTCGAGTTCCGCACCGTCTGCTATTCCTTGCATCTCTTCGATGAGTCGCGCATCGAGAACGCGTGTTGGCTCCTCATAACGAATCGAGAGCACTCTGGCTTCCTGCCAGGTGATCCCCGCATAGCGCTCGAAAACAAGGCTGTAACTACGCATCGAACTCGCGATGCGGTCTTTGGCGATGCGACCGTACTCGTATCCTCGCCTGTACGGTGATCCCGCCAATCGGATCACTGGATACATTCTTTGTGTCTCCTCGCGTAAGTTGTGAATGCCTGGGACGAGCGTTCGCGCGACCGCCGTCATGTGTGTGGTGTGCGGAGTACTCATGAAAGCGATAGCCGTGAAGTAAAGTTCGGCCCTACGCACCAGGGGTACTGCACCGACGAAACGAAACAATGGACGGCGTTCGACGATCCCAGTCGACGCGACATCTGACGATTGTCAATCGATTGCAAGTGACACTAAGCCGCGGAGTCTGGCTGCGGCTACTGTTCCGTGTCGGAGTTTGGCCGGGGCGATGCCGACACTTGGCGGGATCGGCAGTCAGCTTCGTTTTGGCGATTGGATAAAAGGCGCCAACCGAGGAAGCCGGTCTGTACGCGAAGGCGGCCAACGGGATCGGCTAGTGATACGCCGAGCAATTTCTCCATTCGACCGATTTTCGTGGCAATGGTGCTGTGGTGGAAATTGAGGTCGGTCGCAACGGAACGCAGACTCCTCGCCCAAATCATTTCCTCGAGGATTGCAAGCGCTTCGGACCCATGGGATCTGGCGGTCAAGGCGCCTACCGCGTGGACATCGGGGTATGCGGCGAGTTCAGCGGTAGGCACCGAATCCAGATGCAATAAACCCGCAAGAGTATCTGCGGCGTAGTGTCGACGGCCTGGACCCTCCGACGCTGTAAAATTGAAAGCGCGACGGGCGGTATGCGCACTGATGCGGATCGCTGTGACAGGCCCCCACAATCCGATACCTACTCGTGTGTTGCAGGTGCTCAACAGGTTTCGAGTGCCCCAGTCTTCCTCGCGTACTAGAATTCGGCGGAGACCGTCGTGGCCTAGGAGTGTAGGAAGGTGCCGCGCCCGCATGTCAAAAGGCTGACTGTCCGTGCAAACAGAGATTGCGACGCGCGTTGCGTCGGGTATCGCCAGTCGCGTTGCGGCGCTGCGGCGCTGATCGTCGTCTGCGCTCGGGCCAAGGAGTATCCGCAGCAGGCCCCCTGAGTCAAGCGTTCGCTGACCAGGATGTGGTGTGTTCGCGCGACGTAGCAGCAATATCTCGGCAGCAGACGCGAGGCAGTCGAGTGCCAGCGTGTGTAGGGGGTTGGTGCTATCGCCGTCGATCAGCCAAGCTGATCCAAGTGGGCAATCGCGAGGGCCGAACTCTATCTTCAGAATGGTTGCGTCACCGCAGGGGCTGTCGTGACGGCCGGTGCCGGGTGACCACTCGGTGAGAATGCGACCTTCGTCGTCACTGACGCCGGACGCGAGCATAACGAGGGCCCCCACAGTGGTAGTTACCTCAGCGAGCGAAGCGCCGCGCGACCGTAGCAGGTCGAAAGTGTCGAGAATCTGGATAGCATGATCAACGGATTCACTTCCATTTTCGATCTGTCTCAGAAAAGTGCGCATCGGCCAGGCTTCCTGACGTCGGGTTAGTGTCCTGACCGAAGCCGAAGTGAGCTGTAGTCGTGATTCGGTGATGGCGGGCACTGAGTGGTGATTGGCTAGCGTAGCGCGACCACATTCCCCTTTGGGGTGCATTCGTTGCTACCGTCACCAATGGGGCACGAGTTGTCAAGGGTGGTTGTACGTGCGCTCGTCGTGTCAAGAGGTGCGGGGTCGATTCCGTAGGCACCCAGATATGTACCTTTGCGCCACGGCACTTACGGGCGGATGCCGTCGAAGTGCGTATTCGATGCGTGCAAGGATAGGTCAACGTGGAGTTTTAGCAATCCGTCAGTGTGCTTCTTAGATGTACATCTACGCCCGTTCGGGTAGGTGAGCGGGCGCGCTTCGCGCGGCGACCATCGACGACACCTGTCCTTCTTTCGGTCCGGGGCAACCTATCGAAGAGGAGAAGGCTGAGTGGTGCTCTAGAAGTACCCAAGTTAATGTGGCTCTCGGTGACTTGAGTCGTTGGTCGAAACAGCCGTCAACTGGGAGGCCTGGCAGCCATACCGTGAAGGGGCACAACACCCTCGAATCCATCCTGCGGTTGTTGCGGGCCTGGCACTTGGGTGGTGATAGGGGTGGACGTGTTGTGTTGGCGCATTGCAGATCGTCATGAATCTGGGTGTGCGATCATTCGTTCGCCGGGGAGGCGTCCGGATTCACTCAGCGCGGTGCGAACGTGCTCGGGCCAAGCAGCGGCGCCGGTGGCGTGAGTGGCAGTATGCACCGCGGTCAGGTTCCCGGTAGCAACGGGTTCGCCCTCTCTGGTGACGGTGAAAGCGTAGCGAACCGAGGAATTTCCGAGGTGCGCGACGGTGAGTTCGGTGGTGGCTATGTCTCCGAACCAAAGTCGTTCGGAGTATTCGACTTCGTATCGCACGCGGGGGATGGTGCCGAAAAGTCCAGATAGGTTGAGTCGCGCGAGTAGCACGGCCTCGGCAGCTTCAACCCATCGAATCACAGTCGAATGGTGATAGTGCCCGGCAGCGTCCGTATCGGGCCATTCCACGCGACGGTCAACGGATACCGTGGCTGGTGCCGGTAGGATCATGATGCCGCCGCTGACGATGCAGCCTGAAGCCGGAATTGCTGGGGTTTAACGCTCTCAGGCTTCGTGAGATCATCGAGAGGTTGTGGTCGTCGGAAGTGTTTGTAAAGCGGCACAGCACTTTTGATGACGGCGAACGGCTCGGGGCCGTTCAGTTCAAGTGGTGCGAAGCGAAAATCCGAACGGTCTTGCTCTGAGTGCAGTTCACCGTGGCAGGATCGATCGAGACGAGCCGTCGGCAAAAGCATGATTGGGGCCTTTCCGGAGTAGCGGTTCGAGTGAGTATGCACCCATCCTTTTGGTGAGCGAATACGCGACATAAGGTCTGCGGCGAAGACTGTTCGGTGGGCTGGATCACCACCCTCGGCATCTGACGGGCTCCACAGCTAGCGGTGTCGGTCTGTGGCGACAATTGCTAAGTCCGATACAGAGTTTGGGTGACTTGTTATGCGAAGGCTGGAGTAGACGGTTTTTCCACGTTGTGGAGTTAGTTTGCAACGTGTGGTCCTGAGAATCGGCCCAGGCCCGGCCCGCGGTGGTTGTCCTCTTGGTTGAACGCGGGATGGCCGCGTTCGCGGGAGCGGGTGCATGCCCCCTTGTGGTTGTACTTGCCGAATCCATTGATACTGGTGACGCCAAGCGTCCGGTGAAGTGCAGGCGCGGTTGGCTCAGGCCTTACGTCGGGCTCACCGAAACGACCGGAAAGCACTGCTTAGGATCGTCGACGGAGGGTATGAGTCCCTACGTCGACGATCGTTGTGTGAGTGACAACGTCGACCGATCGGTGGTGTAAACCATCTGCGATACAGGTTTCGAACCCTCTTCCGAGGGAAATTGGCTGTCGCTCATCGGGGCTCTGTGTGCGAATATGAACAGGTGTGGGCAACGCCTGCAGGCTCTATTCGCCGGCGATGACCGCTACTGCCTGAATCTCGATCAGTGCGTCCGACTGCCACAGTGCGGTTACACCGATTCCGGCCAGGGCTGGATAGTCGGAGCCTGCAAGATCGCGCCAAATCTGTCCGATCTCGCGACCGTGTGCCTGGTAATCCGGGATATCGGTCAGATAAATGGTCACACTGGCAAGATCGGCAGGGGTGCCACCGGCCGCTTCGAGGGCTGTGAGCACATTCGTAAACGCCTGCCGGAACTGAGCCACGATTCCTCCCTCGACGATTGCGCCGTCTCTGGTCAGTGCGGTTTGGCCGGCCAGATGCACTAGATTTCCGGCGCGGGTGGCATGGGAGAAGCCGGATGGCTTCAGCAGTGACGAGGGATTGATCTGGGTTATTGGCATCGAAGTTGTCCTTACTGTTGGCCGCACGGGTCGTGCGACAGGGGGGCACTTGCCGCGTTCATGAAACTCATGCACGACATTACAGGTATATAGTGCTACGTTTATTGTCGTCAGCGCAACACGATATGCGCAATTGTTGTCACTCGACTCGAGGAGCCAGTCCAATGCGGCTATCGACCGTTCACCTAACCGAGGGTGGAACCAGCGCCGCCGTTCTCGATAGCGGCGTGTGGATTCACTTACCCTTCCGCGACGTAGGCGGTCTGTTGCAGGTGAGGGGATGGCGTGAGGTCGTCCGCGATGTGCTCGCGCAGAACCGTGCCGGGATTCCGGTGACTTTGGAGACTGACGCGGAAATCGCGCCCGTCGTTTCGTCTCCGAACAAGATCTTGTGCTGCGGACATAACTACCGTGAACACATTGCCGAGATGGGACGACCGCAACCGGAATACCCCACCTTGTTTGCCAAGTTCGCCGATACTTTGACGGGAGCTTTCGACTCGATCGAACTCCCTGAAAGTGCCACGCAGTTAGATTGGGAAGCAGAGCTCGCAGTTGTCGTAGGCTCACCGTTGTACCAGGCGAGCGTCGACGAGAGTGCGGCAGCGATCGCCGGCTACACAGTAGCAAACGACTACTCGGTTCGGTCGTGGCAGCGTCGCACCCCTCAGTGGCTGCAGGGCAAGGCTTTTGATGCAACTACTCCGCTTGGCCCTGTGCTTGTCACGACGGATGAATTCGATCCTGCGACCGGCGCCACGATTACATGCCGTGTGAATGGCTCGGAACAGCAGCGCGGGACAACCGACGACCTACTTTTCGACCCTGCGACACTTCTCTCCTATATTTCGTCCTTCACCAGGCTGTGTCCAGGCGACGTCGTGCTCACGGGGACACCTGGCGGCGTCGGCGCCGGCGCCACCCCACCCAGATTCCTCGCCGACGGCGACATTGTTGAAACCGAAATCGAGGGAATCGGCCTGCAACGCAACCGTATCCAAATTGGCGCGGTCGACTTGTCCGCGACTGTTTACTGAGAAAGGAACTCATCATGTCGACAACTCCCGCTTCCGAGAAAGTCGTCCCAGTCGTCACCCGTGAGGGAGAGGAGTACCAGGACACCGCCCAGTCCGGCGGCGCTATCCGCGTGTCCGGGGTCAGCATTCAGCACACCCCTGCCACCAAGATCTGGTACGGAAAGGTTACCAACGAGCCGGGCTACCGCTCGCTGCCTCACCACCACGGCGAAGCCGAAACCGGAGGCTATGTCCTCTCTGGTGAGGCGCGTATCTACTTCGGAGAGAACTACGCAGAGTACGTCGACATGAGCGAGGGCGATTTTGTCTTCGTTCCGCCATTCATGCCGCATGTCGAGGTCAACATGAGCACCACGGAACGCCTCGTATGGCTGACTTCTCGCACCCCGGACAATATCGTCATCAACCTCCCCGATGTAGACGATGCCACTTTGTTGGGCTACCGCCGCGTCTAAGGAGTTCACGATGACCAGTGAGAACAGTAAAGCTCTGATCGACGCGCTCACTCTAACCGAGGTCGACTCGGACAGTTTCGAAGCTTCCCACCAGGTAATTCCCTCGGGACGTGCATATGGTGGGGAAGTGGTTGCACAGGCGGTGGCGGCGACGATTCGTACGGTGCCCGAGGACCGATCAATACATTCGTTCCACGGCTACTTCCTACGAGCTGGCAATGTCGATGAAACCAGCGTGTACGAAGTCGACCGATTGCGAGACGGGCGAGGCTTCTCGGCACGCGCCGTTACCGGACAACAGGGTTCCCGCGTGACCTTCAAAGGTTTGGCATCCTTCCACGTCGACGCCAACGGCGTGCGACATCAGGACCCCCTCCCCAGAGGGCTGCCAGATCCCGAGACGCTCCCCTCTGCCGGCGACGTCCTTGGGGAGTCAACTGTCCGCGACGCCCATTACTGGGCTCACGAACGCAACTTCGACCTCCGGCATGTAGACCCGGCTGTGTACATTAACGCCGCTGGTGAACGTGTCCGCCGTCAAGTCGTGTGGATCAAGTCGTATGAGCGACTCTCTGACGATCCCAATACGCACCGAATCGCACTTGCCTACGTTTGCGATTTCACACTCCTTGAGCCAGTGCTGCGCCGACACGGTGCCGCCTGGGCAGATGAGGGAGTCGTGACAGCGAGCCTCGACCACGCGATGTGGTGGCACAACGACGGGCGAGTCGACGACTGGATTGCGCTTGTCCAAGAATCACCCGTCGCGGGGAATGGCTTGGCGCTTACTCGAGGCGCAATCTTCTCCAAGGACGGAGTCCTACTTGCCAGCGTCGCGCAAGAGGGATTGGTTCAGCTTCCCTGACGGGGGCGCTGAGCAGACTCGATTGTGAACCGTTGGGACGTTTAAGCTTTCGCTCGGCACATTCGTACCGACGACCCCTGCCGGTCCACCACGAAGCTGATTACGCGAGGCCAATCACTGAAAGACGGTTCTTGGCTTGCGTATGCCACGCCGGTCGAGCTGAACAGGAGGTCTGGATCACTCGAGGTGGGCGAAGTTTCCGGGTAGGCTCACGCTGCTCGGTCAGCGGCGCCCAGGTCCCAATCTTCAAACAGGGGCCGGTAGGTTCGGAACGGCGCTGTTCCGAACCTACCGGCCCCTGTACCCCTCATTGAAAGCCGACAGCGGGTCATTGTCGAGATGCTGAAAGATCGCTAAAAGATCGGTGGCGGGGAACATCGTCACCGACCTGCGGCCCCCTTAAGAGAGAGATCGATATTCCCCTTGCTCAACGCGAGTATCGCAACTCCTGATTGCCCGAGACAATACGAGGGTCTGAAGAAGTGGCCCAACTTCGCACCCATTCACACAGAACACCCTCACCATCGGCAAGCGCGTCGATGATGTCGTAATGGTCGCGGTTCAACGGCATGAGCATCGTGTCGAGTCCGTTGCTTCGGCACGCTAGCTCGAAATCCACGCTCTGACGCTGAAACTCGGATGTTTCCTTTGTCCCGTAGGCGATCAACAGTGGGGGCAGGCTGTCCGGAACATCCAACATGGGACTCAGTTCGACGGTCTCGGTGCCTGTGAGTTGCACGTGGGGGCCGACAAACGTGAAGGGAATTGGGCGCAGATCGTAGAGCCCACTGATACAGATTCCGGCACGGACCACATCATTGGGGAGACCGTAATAAGACCAGTCGGTTGCGAGCACCGCTGCCGCACCATGGCCACCGGCCGAATGCCCGGCGACATAGATATGGTCCCGGTCAATGCCCAGTTCGCCTGCGTTGCGGTACAGATACGCGATAAGCGCACGATGCTGACGAACGATCTCTGTCATCGACACGGTAGGGCAGAGTTCGTAATCCTCGATAACGGCGGAGATACCGGAACTGACCAGGCCCTCTGCCATGAAACTGAAATCGGTCTTCGAGCCTTGATACCAGTAGCCGCCGTGGATGAAGACCACTACTGGTGCGAGACGAACCACTGAAGCAGGGAAGATGTCGAATGTTTCAGCGCGTGTCGGACCGTAGGAGACCTCAGAGAACGGCAGGCGGGAACGGACGTCAGCGCTGCGTCTTGCGTAGCTCTCGAGGTATCCGTCGAAATCTTCGACCGACCGTTCGATCGCGTACTCCGCGTCGAGCGCATCGTATGTCGCGAATTCGCGGTATAGAGTTTTTCTCATATCTTGTCTGCTCCCTTTCCGGGAGGGCGATATGCCCGGGAGATGTTGCCTTGTAACGTCTCCCGGGCGATCGGACGTTGTGGTGACGAACCGCGCCGTCGCCACAATCGATGAACTCAGTGATTGTCAGAAAGTAAGAACTGGCTTGATAGTGCGGCCAGCTTTGGCATCCTCAGCCGCTTCGTTGATCTTGTCGAAGGGATAAGTGGTGATCATCTTGTCGAAGGGGAATTTGCCCTGGCGGTAAAGTTCGATCAACTGAGGGATGAAGAGTTCGGGAACGCTATCACCTTCGCAAATTCCTCGGATCGAGCGTCCGAAGATGAGGTTGTTCATGTTGATCGGCGCGGTTGTTCCGACCGGTGAGGCACCAATCGTGCCGCACACGCCCGTGATGGTCAGGTTGTCGACCGCTTGGACCAGCACTTCCGGGCGGCCAGTCGTCTCAATCGTGTATTCGAAACCTTTTGGCGCGATTCGTGCTAGTTCGTCATTTGCCCCTTCGCCCGCCAAAACTGTGTGTGTGGCACCCATTTCACATGCCATATCGAGGCGCGACTGTGCAATGTCGACGGCGGTGATCGTGGTTGCGCCGGCAACCTTGGCCGCCATGATGGCGCTGAGCCCCACACCACCAGCGCCAAAGACGGCGATGGTCGAGCCTGCTTCGACGGCTAGTGAGTTCAGTACAGCCCCCGCGCCGGTTTGGATGCCGCAGCCGAGAGGCCCCAGGATCTCAAGGGGAACCTCGTCGGTAACTGGAACAACATTACGTTCGTAGCAGATTGCGTGGTTGGCGAATGACGACTGCCCGAAGAAATGAGCAGAGACCTCGTCGTCACCATCAGTAATGGACGTCGACCCGTCGCTACGACGACCGCTGAAGTTCCAATCGTAGTAGTCCAAACAATACGACGGCAGTCCCCGCAAGCAGTTTCGGCAGTTTCCACACGATGCGAAGCCGAGGACGACATGATCGCCGACCTTGACCTTGGTGACTGATTCGCCGACCGCTTCGACTACGCCAGCACCTTCGTGCCCGAAAACAGCGGGAAAAGTTACCGGGAAAAACTGTTCTTGCATGATGAGGTCGGTGTGGCACACACCGACTGCGGTGATCTTGACGAGAACCTCGTCCGCTCGCGGTGCACGCAAACTGACTTGCCGGACGTCGAAGGGTTCGCCTTTGGCCGGTACTACGGCTGCGGTCGTGATTGTTTCCATGGTATTTGGATCCTTGATGGTAATGGGAGGTCGCTGATCAGGCCTGGGGAAGGAAGAATGCCGGTGCCGGCTCGTCAAGCAGGGTGATCGACTTCAGGTGTGTGTACATGTTGAGGGTTTCGGCGCAGAACTCGCTGCCGATTCCGCTGTCCTTGACCCCGCCGAACGGGGACCCATCCACCAGGTTGAAGTACTTGTTGATCCACACCGAACCGCTCTTGAGTTCCCGGGCAGTCTTCATTGCGTTGGCGATGTTGGTCGTGTAAATACCAGCGGCGAGCCCATATCGTACGTCGTTAGCGTCGTGCAACATCTGGTCGTAGTCGTTCCATCGGATGACGGATAGCACAGGGCCGAAGATTTCTTCCTGTGCGATCCGCGAACGATTGTCTGTCGCAAAGATTGTCGGCTCCACAAACCAGCCGTGCTCGTTGCCTGGGATTTCGATACGACGGCCGCCGTGCAGTAGTTCTGCTTCTTTCTTACCGATATCGATGTAGTTCATCACCCGTGCGCCCTGCTCTTCCGAGACGAGTCCACTTACGACTGTGGTCGGGTCGAGTGGGCTACCGAGGCGGATGCGTTCGAAGCCCGCAACAAGCTTCGAGATGAACTGGTCGTAGATGTCGTCGTGGACGAACAAGCGAGTGCCAGCCAGACAGGACTGTCCATTGCAGTACGTCACGGCGAACGCAACATTGTCCACGATGTCGTCGATCTTGTCTTCAACATCAGGGAAAACGATGTTCGGGCTTTTGCCGCCGAGCTCCAATGAGACCGGGACCAGACGGTCGGCGCCGGCTGCGGCGACCAGGCGCCCGACCTCGGAGCTGCCAGTGAAGGCCAACTTTCCAACTCTAGGGTGGGCAGTCAGGGCAGCTCCAGCTTCCTCACCGAATCCGGGAACGATGTTGACGACGCCGGGAGGGAAGATCTCCGAGATGATCTTGCCGAGTTCGAGGCTCGAGAGTGAGGCATTCTCGTCCGGCTTGAGCACGACAGTGTTGCCCGCAGCGAGGGCAGGCGCGATCTTGAAGGCTGCCATAATTGCGGGAACATTCCACGGAATAATTTGTCCGACAACGCCGATCGGTTCACGGGTCGCGATCGCGATCCCGCCGTCGATCGGACGGTTCCAACCAGTGTGGGTGAGTGCCGCCGCTGCAAAGAAGCGGTACTGACCGATGGCGATCCGGTGGTCGATCGCGGTTTCACCTACTCGACGGCCGATATCCATCGCGTCGATCAGAGACAATCGATCGATGTTCTCCTCGATCTTGTCCGCAAGCTTGAGCAACAGAGCCGAGCGCTCCTCGAGGCTGGTCTTTGACCAGCTCTGAAAGGCGCGCCCTGCTGCTTCGACGGCAGCATCAATGTCGGCGGAATTTCCGCGGGAGATGTCCGCCAGGTGGGCACCGGTGGACGCATCTACGGCCGGAAAAGTCTCCGCCGACGAGGCGACCTCACGGCCACCGATCAACGGCTTGTAGAGCCTTGCAAGGTTGATTTTCGCCGCAGTGGCGTCAGTGAGGGTCATGGGTTGCTCCTTCGTTGAAGTCGTCGATCTCGGCATGATCAACAAGTTCAGTATGTCCTACATTTTACGACGATGTTAGAGGCGACATAAAATTGGTGCTGGGCTGGCGTCCGATCGAATTTCTCTCCATGCTGCGCTGCGTGAGCAACGTTAGGGCGGCGGCGGACTTACACGAGGCTTGGCCCCCTTGTTATCCGAGATTGGGAGCGACGAGTGAGAATGCTCCGGTGAAGGTGTCCATCAAACCGAATAGACGTTCGATATCGTCCGGATTTCCGTCGACAGTGGCCGCGGCGCTCTCGATTGCGACATCGAGACCGATTGTGCCGAAAGCGAGTTCGGCAAATGTCCGCTTCGTGGTGCGCAATGTTGTTGGGGCATCCGATCCAGGCGCCAGGCGCCGCAGTGTGCCGTTCTCGACCGAGAGGACCGAGTCACTGCTGTCTGGTTGAGTGTCTGCGAGGTGAAGGCCAATGCTGAGTGGTGTGCGACCGGCGAGCGGACCGTTCAACCTGACCGCCATGTGGTCGATCAGCATATCGACCGTCATCCCCGCGACGACGTCCGGTGCAGTGGCACCACCCACTCGGCCGGCCGGTTCGCCAAGTCGTAACTCTTTGGCTCCTACGAGATAGAAATTGCGCCAGGATGCACTTTCCGCTTGGTAGCCGAGTTGTTCAAACACGTCGGCCTGTGCATGGCGGACTTCGCGGTTGTCAGGATCTGCGGCGATTGCGTGCTTGAGGACCTCCGCTGCCCAACGATAGTCTCCCTTCATTGCGGCTGAGCGTGCGAGTTCCAGTGTGGCTTGGATGCCCCCGAAGGCCTCGACATATCGACGCCCGGCCTCGGATGGAATAACTGGATTCAAATTCGCCGGGTTCCCGTCAAACCAGCCCAGGTAGTACTGGTAGACGCCTTTGGCGTTGTGCTGAACAGTTCCATAGTTACCGCGGATGTCGAGACTCGCCTCGAGGCTGTCTGGGAGCTCGATCATTTCGGCAATTTCGAGCGGTGTGAAGCCGTGATTAGCCAGCCGTAAGGTCTCGTCGTGAATGTAGCGGTAGATATCGCGGTGCTGTGCCATCAGCGTGGCGATTCGCTCCTGTCCCCACGTTGGCCAGTGGTGACCATGGAACACGACTTCGGTCACGTCCCCGAACAGGGTTAGTGCTTCGTCGATCGCAGCTGACCAACCGCGAGCGTCGCGGATGGGTGCGCCCCGAAGCGTATAGATGTGATGCAACTGGTGGGTGACGGTTTCCGCCATGCACAGTGCCCGGAACTCGGGAAGGTAGAAGTTCATCTCCGCGGGAGCCTCGGTGTTCGGCGCATGCTGGAACACGAAACGTACGCCGTCAAGAATCAGCTCCTGGCCGGTGGTGTCGATAGTGACAGTCGGTTCAATCAACGTGGCAGTGCCTATTGCGAGGCCTGCGGACATGCCGACGGTGCAGTGACCACGCGGCCCTCGCGGCAGTCGGCCTGCGAACATGAAACCGGATCGTCGCGCCATGATGGTCGGAGCTGCGACAGGGCCCTCCACCGCATGCTCGTAGAAACCGAGCGGTGCGACGAGAGGCACCTTGCCTGCCTTTACGTCAGCCTCGTCGACTACGCCTTTGACTCCGAGGAAGTGATCGCCGTGGCAATGCGTGATGACGATCGCGGTAACGGGACGGTCCCCAAGGGTATCCCGAACGAGTTTAATTGCTGCGCTAGATGTTTCAGTGCAGTTTAGTGGATCGATGACGATGTACCCGTGCTCGCCGACCACAATTGTCATATTCGCTGCGTCGTATCCCCGCACCTGGTAGACGCGCTCGGTAACCTCGAATAGACCGTGTATCTGGGAGAGCCGTGCCGCTCGCCACAAGCTCGGATGCACAGTGTCCTCGGCAGGACCCTCCACAAAGCTCCACTCAGTGAGATCCCACAGCGTGTTTCCGGACGCATCGCGGATGATCGGTGGCTCAATCGTAGCGAGCTTGCCCCGGTTCGCATCATCGAATGCTTGATTGTCAGTCCACGAAAACTGTTCGGTGGCGTGCTTCCAGCGCTTGTGGGTGGCAATCGACGCCGGCTGTTGGAGATTGAATCCTCCGGGGTCGGCCAGTGTGTTGGAGTTATTCGACAAAGGTGTTGCCTCCTGAAAGAAAATGCCGATGCCCGAGCTCGCTGAATGCCCAAGCGCTCGTGCTTGGCGTGAGATGGCCGTGTCGCCGGTCAAGATTGCGATGAGAAACTGCAGGTACGCGTGTCGTTCCGCCGGTTACGCGGTGGCGGCGACAACCTTCTCTCTGGAAGCGAACAGCTTCTCTGCACCTGAACAGTCCGACAATAGAGCTCCGGTAGCAAGCTTGTGTTTCAAACCAGGTTCGCCAGCTTCTCGCTCGCGCAAGATATCCGCAAGTTCCAATGCTTCTTCGCGTGACACCACAGCCAGTCCGTCCGAGTCGCCCATAATGACATCCCCTGGATTGATCACCGCCCCGCCGACTGTGATCGGAACATTGATCTCACCTTCTATTCCGAGGAGTCGGGTGGTATGCGCAGAAACGCCCGAAGAAAAGACGGGGAGGCCGAGTTCAAGAATTTCTTCCAGATCGTTGATCGGACCGGACAAGACTGCGCCTACCGCACCTCTGAGGTGCGCAGTCAGCGAGACCATGCCACCGAAGCAAGATCTCGTATCGCCAGACTGGTCGACCACTAGCACGTCGCCCGGTTGAAGGCTGTCCACAGCGACGTGCAGCGCGGTCGAATCAAGGTGTGGCAGTCGCACAGTCACAGCTGAGCCAACGAAATTGACAGGCCGCGTCAGCGGAGAGAGGCCGCGTGGAAATCCATAGTCGCGGCGATGGCCGAGAGTTGAGGTTTGAACCGCGGAAAGCGCCTTCACGATCGCCTGATCGAGCGGAGCTGCGGACTTGTTACGGACGAACACGTCGAGACCTTTCGTTACGTTTTCGATATGACGAGCTTGGTTGGATCCCGCTCAGACAGGTACCTCAGGTGAGGATGAGGTCACCTGCGAGTCGGTCGTACAGCTCTTGGTACTCACGCATTCCGAGCAGGTCGCGTTGATCTCGCGGACGGTCGAAAGGCACAATGACGTCGGTCAGGATCTTTCCGTGCGCGATCGTGACGATTCTGTCTGCCAGAACGAGTGCCTCGGACAAGTCATGAGTTACGAAGAGTACTGTTTTTCGTTGGTCCTCGTCGTCCCAGATTTCGAGGAATCCGTCCCGCACCGATGTTCTGGTCTGTGCGTCGAGTGCAGCGAACGGCTCGTCCATCAGCAGCAGTTCTGGACTCGTAGCCCAGGTCCGGGCGAGTGCAGTCCGCTGCCGCATCCCTTGGGACAGCTCGGCAGGGTACTTGTCCATCGCGGGACCGAGATGAACCTTTTCAAGCAGAGCTGTTGCGCGATCTTTCCTGTCTTTTCGTGAAACGCCACGGATTTCGAGCCCTAGCTCGACATTCTGACGGGCTGTCCGCCACGGCAGCAACGCGTCGCGGGCGAACATGTAGCCGACATCAGCGCGTCCGACCTGAGGGGGACGGCCGAACACCGAGACGGTTCCGGCGGTGGGAGTCATTAGGGCTGAGACCAGATTGAGAATGGTGGTCTTTCCGCAGCCGCTCGCGCCGATGAGTGCCACGAACTGTCCCGATGGAGCCTCGAATGTCAAGTTGGACAGAATTTTTCGGGAAGGTGATCCCTTCTGGGTGAACACCAGATCGACGTTGGTCAGTTGAACGGCCGGACGGCTGAGAGGCTGAGCTGTTGCGTCAGCGGGCGTGTAAACGCTTGTAGTCATCTCGAAATCCAATGCTGGGGGTCGGCGGTCGGGTCAGCTTTGTTCGCCGGCGTGCTGCCAGCGCAGGAGCGAGTTCTCGAGAGAACCGGCAGCTAGCGTGAGAATCGAAGCGAAGATGGCCAGGATGATCAGCGCGGCGTACACATATGACAGAGATAGGGTGGCGGAGTAGCTCGCGATGATCTGACCCATCCCAACGCGCGAGGCGATGATCTCCGAGCTCACTACACCAAGTAGCGCGTAGACCATTCCGAGTCGGAACGCGGTAAAGATCGCGGGAATTGCCACCGGTATGTACAACTTCCGAAACAATTGCAACTTAGAGGCACCGAGCGTCACACACATTCTTCGATGCTCGGAGTCGGCACTCATGACACCGGCGCGAGCATTCATCATGAAGATGAAGACTGCAATGCTGATACCGAGTGCGATCTTGGAGCCCTGGCCGATACCGAAGACCACAATCAGTACGGGCGCGAACGCGATGCGGGGCATGCTGTTAAGTGCATTCAGGTAGGGGCCGAGTACTGCCCAAGTTCGGGGGAGCATCCCCAACATAATTCCGAGTGGCACACCGATTGCCGCGGCGATGGCCAGGGCGATGATCGATGCTTGGACCGTCGACCAAAGGTTCGTCCACAATTCGCCGGACCGGTGGAGATCCACCGCTGCATCCCACACTGCACTCGGACGGGGAAGGAGAGTGCGGCTAGCAAGCTCGAGTTCGTACGCTCCTTGCCAAAGTAGGATCACGATAGGGATGATCGCCAACCGCCACAACCACATTGAAATGTCGAGCTTCTTGACCCAGGACCGGGGTTTTGGCGGCATTTGGTCCTCGTTGTCGCTGGCCGCAGTTGCTGCTCGCTCATCGAGAAGGCTCATCGTTGTGTCCATTTCTGTATTGTTGAGGCCTCAGACGCTGCTAGCGATCTGAGATGGTGCCCTCGAGACGTTTGGCGGTGGCCGAATAGGATTCGACTGCGGTCCAATTACGTGTGCGCACACGCCCCCTCGACAGTTTCGGAGTAGGCCGGAACGCTGCGTCCGTTTCCTGTGAAGTGACCCTGCTTTTCCCAACGATCCTCGTCGAGAGAAGGGATCTCAAGTACCGCTGTGCCGTACTTGGACCACAGCACATCGGCCTTCGCTTCGTCACGGGCGATTTGTAGATTCACTAGAGCTCGCGGCCCCGCTTGAGGGTCGGTAGCGAGCGTTGTGTATCCCCGATCTATGGCCTTGCAGAATCTGGTGACCAGTTCCGGGTTCTTCTCAACCCAGTCGCAGCTCGCGACAGCGAACGCGGGGAAGTAATCCGCCAACGGTCCATTCGGATCGCCGAGGAGCGGAAGAATGGTGTCGTAAGTTCCGCCTGTGTCGAGGGCCGACTCGAGCTGTGCATTCTCCAAAGTCGCGTCAACCCTCCCGGTGGACACTGCAGTTGCAGCTGCAGCGCCAGCGCCAATAGCCACAAAGGTCACGTCTTTCGCAGGATCAAGTCCGGCATCGGTCAAGAGCATTGTCAGTAGCGACTCCGGCCCGCCGCCGCGCGCAGGCACACCGATCGTCTTGCCTTTGAGTTGAGCGATAGCTTCCTTGTAAGGCAGGTTGGTCTGTAGGCCCAACTCTTTTCGCGCGATGAGATTGAACTCGCTACTTTCCAACGGGCGCAGCACTTTCAAGCACGAGCCGTTGTCGATCGCACCGAAGACCACAGAGGTCACTCCAGTTGCGACATCCAAATCGCCGCTGACGACCGCTTGCAATTGAGCTGGACCGGAGTCGCTGTAGAGTGTCGAGTATGTGATGCCCTCGTCGGTGAAATACCCGTTCGACTCGGCCGTCGCCATCCCCGCGTTAGATAGACTTCGAAGCGCACCGAAGCGGACGGTGTTCGGATCTGTACCACCATCCGAATCGGACCCACATGCTGAGGCGGTGATCGCAACGAGAACTAGGCCGGCTCCAAGCAATGACTTGTTGAATGCGATTTTCATGTCGTGCTCTCTCTTGGGGGTGCGGAACGGTCGTGTGCAACGTGTGGATTTCCGTAGATCGGCGCGAGTAGAGATATCCGTGTCAGGCTGTCGCGCAGGAGGGCTCGGCATACTTGGAGTAGTCCGGCACGGTGATACCACTGCTAAGGAACTGACCCTGTTCTTTCCAGCGCGACTCATCCATTACTGGAACCGCCGTAATTGCTTCTTTGTGCGCAGTCCATAGCTTTTCAGCAGTATCAGGGTCCGCGGTAACCTGAAGATCTATCAAGGCTTGAGGGCCGGCCGCTGGGTCTTCGACTAGGGCTGCGTAGCCCTTGTTGACGGCACGGCAAAACTTCTGAACCAGATCGGGATTGCTCTCAACCCAACTGCACGAGGCGACGGCAACGGCGGGGTAATAGGTGGCCAGCGGATTGTTGATCTGGCCGATCAGAGGAAGGATTACGTCATAGTTTTCGATGCCGCCTAGAGCTGATTCAAGTAGGGAATTCGACAGCGTCGCGTCGACCCGACCGGTGGAGATAGCAGTCGCGGCAGATGCTCCGGAGCCGATCGCGACAAAGGTGACATCCTTCGACGGGTCCAGTCCAGCGTCGGTCATCAACTTGCGGATGACGGCTTCCGGGCCGTCTCCTCTTGCTACGACTCCAATGAGTTTGCCCTTCAATTGTCCGGCGGCCTCGGGTGCTGTCAGGCCTGTCTGGAGATTCAGGTCCTTACGTGCAATCAAACTGAATTCGCTGCCCAGCATTGGACGCAGAACCTTTAGACAGGTTCCATTCGCGATGGCGGAGAATGCAGGGGGAGGAGTGACAGTTGCGATGTCGAGATCGCCGCTCACCACCGCTTGAAGCTGGGCAGGTGCGGTATCGCTGAACAGTGCGGAGTAGTTGATGCCTTCTGCATCGAAGAAACCCTTTGACTCTGCTGTGCTGACGCCTGTATTCGACAAGCTTCGCAGGGCGCCGAACTCGATCGCATTCGATTCTTCGGGGTTTCCTGACCCGGAACTGCAAGCCGTAGAGATCAGCGTGGTGAGGAGTGCTCCGACACCCAGGACAACCTTGGTGCGTGACGGTTTCATTGTTGCTGCTTTCTCGTGGTGTCCGCTGCGCGAGTTCCGGACGAGTGCTCATCGACATCCGGACGCATGGAATGACCTTGGGATCGATACTCTTCGCGGATTACCGATCGGTGTTCGAATCGATGCAGTCGCACTGGCCGCCGCCGATGAGTTTGGGTAACGTGTTTCGAACGGTGCCGTGAAGGCTACTGACTAGGCCATTCGCGTCTGCGTGAATCGTGGCCGCTCGACTGAATTATATCTTCTAGCAACGAGTTTGGCTAGATCCTGCAATATCTTGCGATGGAAGATCATGTCTGCGTACTGCTCGTACCGAATGAATGTGTTTGGGGCATAGTAGAACTGAGAGTCTTCGAGCAGCTGAGAAGCGTGTTCGATTGCCGGATACTGTGCGAGCTGCCGTGCATATCTCTTTCAAAGAGGTTTAATTGCAATGTGATTGATAAATTCATGGAATCATGAGTTGGTGCTGAGGGATCTGTGTGGGCGGCTCGTGGGCGCTAATCGGGTTGCGTAGACCAGACCAATCTGTGGAGGAGTCAAAGCAGGTTGTGAAAGAAGGGTCATGACGCACTAACCTCTACCTGATGACGAGGACCCGATTTATGTCGGTTGCCGGTCTCTCGTGCGGTTACGGCGAAACGACGTAGGTCGAGTGCGGGGAGTTGGCCACGGACCCGATCGATAGTGGCGCGATTAAGGTTCGCGAGTGCGCGGCCGGCGTGATTTCCAACATCCGAGATTACAGTGCCCGACGGATCGATGATCATGGCGCACGCCGCGCCCTGCGGTGGCACCTGGTCGGATGCCGCGACGTAGACAGTGTTCTCGATTGCCCTCGCGCTTGCGAGTGCCCTCAGTTGGGATTCCTTTCGGGGTCCGGGAAGCCATGCTGTTGGCAGTAGAACGACATCTGCGCCGGCTTCTGCGATCCTGCGGGTGACCTCAGGGAATCGGACGTCGAAGCAGGTCTGCATTCCGAATCGAAGCCCACTCACCTCGAAGAGTTCAGGATCTTCGTCTATCTGACCGGCTTTGATGTATTCAGATTCTTGAAAACCAAAGGCGTCAAAAAGATGCAGTTTGCGGTAGGTCGCGACAATTTCGCCGGAGGGGTCCACGGCTACCAGTGTGTTGGAAACGTGCTTGTCATCGTCGGATACGGCTTGGGTCATTCCGGCAACTACTGTGATCGTCTGCTCGGACGCCATGGCACGAAGGAGCGTGACAAATGGTCCGTCAAACGACTCAGCCGATTCGAGTGTGTGTGTGCCGAGTGTAGGGGCGTTGTACATCGAGAACTCAGGTAAGACAACAAGTTCAGCGCCATCGGTGGCAGCATCGCAGATCATCTTAGCGACGAGGGTTCGATTGTCGGCTTTGTCTTGCCCTGTTGAGAATTGGGCAACGCAGATGCTTGGCATGTGTGAGTCTCGCTTTCCGAAGCCTCTTGGTTCAGAGCCTCTCGAGTCGAATGCTCGTCTCGATAGACTCGGTGATATGAATTTGAATGGCTTTCGCCGCTGCCTCGGGGTCGCGGCAGTCGAGTGCTTCGACGATGTCCGTGTGCTTGTCGGTTTCGTCCGCGAGATGTCCTATACCGCAATAGTTTCGGTACCAGAGACGTAGTGAGCTGGAGTTCATTCGGTCGATCGCGTCCACGAGATACTGGTTGTCCGAACCCGCTGCCACCGCATTATGTATAGCGAAATCAAGTTCGACAGCTTCGTAGATATTTCCGTTTCGAAGTGCTGTTTGAAGCTGTCCGGTCAAGCTGTGAACGGCGTCCAGTTGCCTGCTGGTTATGCGCTGTGCGCTCAGGCGAACCCCCGCGTCCTCGAGGACGAGTCTGGATTCCTGAAGGCGGTAAATATCCTTCAAGGTCATCTCTCTCGCGGATGGCGGCGTTCGAGGATGCCACACGATGAACTGCTCTTGGGCCAAGCGCTTAAGGGCTTCACGCATCGGTGTCCTCCCATAGCCGTACCGTTCCGCAAGCTGCGAGTCGTCTAGCGGTTGGTCACTTCCGATGTCTCCCACGACGATTGCGCGCCGTAGCAGTGCGTAGGCCTGGTCGGCCTTGGTGGTCATCATGGTCTCAACTCCACAAACAGTAGTAGATCGGCGATGTATGTTCAATATATCGAAGATATTTTCTTGAATCTATTTTCGATCGCATCTACGCGAAGCTGCCGGATTCCAGGCGTTGCTGGTCCGAGGAACGGTGAAGTGCGGCCACCGTCATCTGTGCGCGACACCAGTCTGACGTCGAATCGGCACGAACCGTAGTTAGATCAACACGATTGCCAACAGCGGCAAGCTTCCCAGGCAAATGAGTACCACCAGGGCCAGATTCAACGCGCCACTTCGCCCCAGCTTTTCCATGCGCTGATGACTTGATCGTCTGTAGCGGTGACGACTCGATGCGAAGATCCAGATCGTGACTGCAGTAGCGAAACCGAGGGTGAGGATTGCCCACTCACGCCACTCGTGAACGGTTAAGCGAGCAATGACAGAGGCGCATGCAAGGACCGATAGTGACGTCCTCTGCCATGCAAGGGCCGTGCGCTCGTTCTGTAACCCGGGGTCGTCGCCAGCTGCGGTGAGTGTGGAGCTCGTTGTGGATTTCACAGGGCGAGTGCCATGGTTGCGGCAAGCACGACGATTGTTGCAACCAACAGCACGCCGAGTCGCGAAGATGGAAGCGGATCTCCTTTACGCATCGCTCGTTCCGCTCGTGCCCATCGCGCCCAAGACGCGCCTGCGCAGACGATTCCAAGTCCCACCAATGCGGCCGAAAGGCCCCGCTTTGCGAGGTCGGACAGTGCCAGATCAACTGCATGGACGGCGATGCCACCTGCAATCAGGGCAACTGATGTCCGGATCCAAGCGAGGAAAGTGCGTTCGTTGGCGAAGGAGAATCGGTAGTCCGGTTCGGACCCGGTAGCGAAAACCCACCTGGGCCATCGATTGTCGTTCACGAATGATCTCCTGATGTGGTCGGCGGGTGGTAGAAAGCTTGTGCGATTCGACTGATTCGCTTGGCTATGGGAGCCCTGGCAGATTGACCATTGCAAGAATTGCTTGTGACAGTCGTTCGCCGTTTGAAGGATTCCCCCAGAAACTGCGTTTTGCTGAGGGGAGTGTACGCATGGACGAAATCATGGGGGGAGAGGTGATCTGCAAACTTCGCAGGAAGCTGTCGGGCGTCTTGCGTTGGCAAGTCGAGCATCTTGCGTTGTTCATGCGCTGCGAGTTTGGTCGTTCTCGGTCGCTGACTGACGGTCGTGTTGCCGAAATGGTAAGCGACGCTGTCGATGCCCAACTCTACGGCTGTTGCCGTAGATCCCTATACAGGTAAAAACAATTGCGTGAAGTGCCGGTTCTCAGATTTCAAGACCGAGGAGGTCCGATGGCCAACTTCGCGGACAACCTCGCCCCGACGCGGACCGGTCGCTACGTGTAAGGCGCCAGGCGCACCCGCCAACTCCACCGGAATTCAGTACGCCGCAACGCTGCCACCGTCCACGCAGCCTGTCCTACGATGCCGATCGTTGTTCCAATGCGCAACACGAGTACCTGTGCGGTGGTCATCGTCGACGGAGGTAAGGTCACCGGCCGGCGTACAGCAGTCAAAACCACGGATATCGCGAGCACGATCAGGTTGTTGACCACCGACCCACAGGCCGCCGGCGCATAGCTGTCGCTTACATTCAGCACGGCCGTCGCGGTCGCTGCGATCGCGTAGAAGAAGATCTCGGGTAAACAGCAGGTAATGCCAGCACGGTTGCCAACGGCGACTGTTCCGAATCCGACACTAGACCCGCTACGAGCAACGGGGCGCACGCCTAGCGCAATGGCGGTGATGACAGCGGCGCCGAGGACAGTCGACCGCAGTAGGCGTTTGGCGAATATCGTCGAATAGGTCGGCCTGGGATGCAAAGAGGCCGTTGGCCACAGTCCGCCACCAGTGTGATAGCGGCGCCTCACTTTCGGTGAGGTCCACCACCCAATTCGCGACGCCGCCATCCGAGAGGCTTAGTGCATTGTCGATCAACTCGGTCAGTTCGGCCTTATCGTTCGCGGATCAAAAGGGCGCTCGAAGATTGTCGTGGGTGCGGCCTTGCGCCAACTCATCTAGTTGAATATTGCAACTCAAGGGCTCGGTTGATGCCCCGGCAATTCGTTCCGACTCATCGGTTTCCATGCTCAAATCGATCACCCAGGACTGCAACGGCTCTCGCGCTTATGGCCAGAGGCGCCACGACATTGGTCGTCACTTCCCGGAGTGCTTGGGGAAGTGAGGACCAATGCTGAAACCAGACTGCTGATCAGCGAAAGGTTGAGAGGTGCCGGGATCTGAAACGGGATCCCTCTCCGTACCTGATGATTTCGTGAAGTGGCGCCATCGTTTCATTCAGCATGGGTGCTGACTATCCTCGAATCGACATTACTGGCCGGTTTTCGACATCCAACACAATTGAGGCACTCACTCGCCGCCGTTCAACCTTCGCGGCACGGCAGGGCGTCTATCTATGTCATTGTCGCCGAACAGGTTCGATATCAGGGTGGAAGGGGTTTCGTGTTCTATTGCAGCGATTAGATCGGCTGTGGCGATGGCTGCTCGGGAGACTGGACATTCGATATTTCGAATCGGGGCCTATCGCCAGGGCTGGTGTACAGGGTGGATTCCCGAGCAGTAGCCCCAGAGGCAATGCCGACTGAAACAACCAATATGCCGGTGTGTCATGGGCCATTCGCGCTTTCCAGGATGGCGGGGTGGTTGCGCAACGGACCGGGTAGTCCGTTGGTGCCAGGTTCTGCATGGTGGATGTGGGGGTTGTCCGCATACTCTGACATTGCAATTCATATTGCATGGGTGACGATCGTCTGCATCCATGCATATACTGATGGTGTTGGCTCCCTCACTTGAAAGGTTGAGCATGACGCTCTCACCCTCCGCCCATCTCGATACGTTTTGCCGCGACAACCTCCCTCCGGTTGAACAGTGGCCAGAGTTGCGGTTCGACCTTCCCGAACTCCAGTACCCGGAACGACTGAACTGTGCGACGGCACTCCTCGATGACGCCGTCGACCTGTATGGACGTGACAAGGTCTGCTTCATCACTGATTCTGGACAGTGGACGTACGGCGAATTGCTGGATCGGGCCAATCAGGTCGCTCGCGTATTGACCGAGGATCTTGGGGTAACGCCAGGAAACAGAGTTGTGCTGCGCGGACCGAACAATCCGTGGTTCGTGGCGTGCTGGTTCGGTGTCGTGAAGGTGGGGGCAGTCGCTGTCGCTACGATGCCCATGCTCCGAAGTCCGGATTTGCAAAAGATCATTGACCTGACCAAGCCAGCCCTTGTGCTGTGCGACCACCGATTCCTCGACGACGTTCACCCCGCAGCGGATGGACTCACTGTGGTCGATTTCGGCGGACCCGAGAGTGGTTTGGCGAACAAGATTTCAGGCAAGCCGACAAGCTTTGCGAATGTCGACACTGCAGCGGACGACGTGGTACTCCTCGCGACGACGTCCGGCACGACCGGTGTTCCAAAGGCGACGATGCACTTTCACCGTGATGTGCTCGCGATTGCCGACACTTTCTCACGTCATATCTTGCAGCCTACGAGTGACGACATTTTCATCGGCTCGCCGCCAATCGCTTTTACCTTCGGTCTTGGTGGACTGGTGGTGTTTCCGATGCGGGTCGGCGCTTCGTGTGTACTTCTTGAGCGTGCAACTCCTGACCAGTTGATTGACTCGGCCGAGCAATTCGGCGCAACGGTCTTGTTCACCGCCCCCACTGCCTATCGGTCGATAGTTCGGGCGGGCAAGGGCGAGTCTCTGCAACGCTTTCGGCGCTGCGTTTCGGCGGGTGAGCACCTGCCCCGGGCGCTGGCGGAGGAGGTTCGCGCAACGCTTGATGTGAAGATAATCGACGGAATCGGGTGCACTGAGTTGCTGCATGTGTTCATTTCGGCGTCTGATGACGACATACGTCCTGGCTCTACAGGTCTGCCCGTCCCTGGGTTCTTGGTCGAGATTCATGACAAGGATGGACGGCAAGTGCCCGACGGGACACCGGGTCGACTTTCAGTGAAGGGGCCGACTGGGTGTCGGTATCTCGCTGATCCCCGGCAGGCGACATACGTCGCTGATGGGTGGAATTACACCGGGGACACCTACATCAGGGATTCAGATGGCTACTACTGGTATCAGGCACGTAGTGACGACATGATCGTGTCCTCGGGCTACAACATTGGAGCTCCTGAGGTTGAGACGGTCCTTGAGATGCATCCAGATGTATCCGAATCGGCGGTAGTCGGGATCCCTGACGACGAGCGCGGAATGATCGTGCATGCGGCCGTGGTACTCGCTCCTGGCATATTGCCTGGCGACGAAAAGGTTCGTGAGTTGCAGGATTTCGTCAAACAGAACACCGCTCCCTACAAATACCCTCGCAGCATTGTCTTCGTAGACGCTCTACCGCGGACTGCGACAGGAAAGATTCAACGGTTCCGACTGCGCGAGACCGCGCAGACCCGCTGACGGTCAACAAGTTTCGCTCATCAGTACCGCAAGAACGTCATTGCGATTTGGATTGTGGGTGCTGAGGCCGCGAGGACGCCATTCGATGGGAGACGTCCGGATTGTCTGCGATTCCTTCGTCGATTCTTGTGCTCAGTTGCAGCGCTCGTCGGATGGATGCGTTCGGAGTGCTGTTCAACCCTCATCTCCCGGACGATTTTGCCGATTCGGTGCGCTAGCCCTTGAGTTGATATCCAAGTATATATATCGTTAGAGAAACGCTCGTCACAGGCACGGCATATATGGAGGTGCGCAATGCGGATCGCAGTGGTAGGTGGAGGGCCCGGAGGCCTGTATTTCGCCGGACTTATGAAGCAGCTCGATCCCCGGCATGAAGTGACAATCTGGGAACGAAACGCGCCCAGCGACACGTTTGGGTTCGGTGTCGTGTTCAGCGACGAAACGCTGGGCGGAATCGAGCATGCGGACCCAATTGTCTACCAGTCCATGGCCGAACAGTTCGCCCGTTGGGATGACATTGACGTCACATACCGGAGCGAGCGGCTCACCTCGGGTGGCCAGGGATTCGCTGCGATGTCACGCAAGGAACTTTTGAAGATCCTTCAACAGCGATGCGTCGACCTCGGGGTCGTGATCCACTTCCAGACAGTGGCACCCGATGTCGATGCCCTCAGTCGCGAATACGACCTCGTAATCGCGGCTGACGGCATCAACTCGGGCATCCGAACCCGATACGCAAGCACTTTCCAGCCATCCTTGGACGTGCGGCACAACAAGTTCATGTGGCTCGGCACCGACAAAGTTTTCGAGGCATTCCAGTTCTTCGTCTGTGACACACCGCACGGAGTGATGCAGATTCACGGCTACCCCTACAGCGACAATGGCAGCACCTTCATTGTCGAGATGCACGAGAATGTCTGGGAAGCGGCAGGTTTCAAGAACATTGCTGCGGGCAACCTGGCTCCGGGGGAGAGCGATGAGAAATCCGTCGACCTGATACGCGAATTGTTCGCGGAAGTTCTCGATGGGCACCAGGTACTCACGAACAACTCAAAGTGGATCAACTTCACAACAGTTCGTAATGAGCGGTGGCGGCACGAAAACGTCGTACTACTGGGCGACGCCGCGCATACCGCTCACTTCTCGATCGGGTCAGGAACCAAGCTCGCAATGGAAGACGCGCTCGCCCTGGCAGCGTGCTTGCACGAAAACGCAGACCGCGAAGCAGGACTCTCCGCGTACGAGGCCGAACGTCGGCCGGTCGTCCTATCAATCCAACGTGCTGCGCAGGCGAGTCTCGAGTGGTTCGAAAGCATCGGACAGTACACGGATCAAGAGGTTGCGCAGTTTGCGTTCAACCTCATGACCCGAAGCCGTCGTATCACCTATGACAATTTGTGCCTTCGGGATCCGGAATTCGTCGCCTCGATTGACTCCGCATTCCGTGATGCCGAGGGCGATCGGGGCAATGGCGCAAACGTGAATGAAACGTGTCCCCCGATGTTCTATCCTTTCCGCTTGCGCGACATGGAGTTGAATAACCGGATCGTCGTGTCGCCGATGGATATGTACTCCGCGGTCAACGGAGTTCCCGGAAACTTCCACCTAGTTCACCTCGGCAGCAAAGCACTTGGCGGTGCCGGTCTGGTGATGACCGAGATGGTATGTGTCTCAGAAAAAGGCCGAATTACCCTTGGCTGCTCTGGGCTTTACACGCCGGCGCAGGAGGAGTCGTGGAAGGAGATCGTTGACTTCATCCATACCTACAGCCAATCTAAAATCGCTGTGCAGCTAGGGCATTCGGGCCGCAAAGGTTCAACGAAGCTCATGTGGGAGGGAATCGACGATCCTCTGGAAGCGGATGGCTGGGAAACGGTGGCACCCTCGGCGATTCCATACGGACCTGTGAGCAAAGCTCCACGGCAGATCACCGAGTTGGATCTTGATTTGATTACGGGACAGTTCGTCGAATCTGCCAGGGCGGCAGCGCGCGCCGGGTTTGACATGCTCGAGCTTCATTGCGCACACGGCTACCTGCTCTCATCATTCCTCTCTCCTCTGACGAACCAGAGGACCGATCAGTACGGCGGATCGCTGGAGAATCGCCTACGCTTTCCGCTCCGGGTCTTCGATGCCATCCGAGCTGTATGGCCGGCGAATAGCCCTATGTCCGTGCGTATCTCGGCAACAGACTGGGCGGAGGGTGGCAACACAATCGATGATTCGACCGAGATCGCTCGCGCCTTCGCTTCCCACGGTGTCGACGTAGTCCACGTTTCATCTGGGCAGGTAGTCAAGCATGAGAAGCCCGCATACGGGCGAAGCTACCAAACTCCGTTTGCCGATCACATCCGGCACGAGCTTGCAAAGGAATTCGGCACGGCCGTCATCGCAGTGGGTGCGATCTCTTCCTATGACGACGCGAATTCCGTTCTCCTGGCAGGGCGCGCCGACCTGGTCGCAATTGGGCGTGCCCATCTGTACGATCCACAGTGGACCCTGCACGCCGCGGCAGATCAAGAGTACAAAGGTCCTGGCGCGCAGTGGCCTGACCAGTTTGCAGGCGGCAGCTGGAAGCCCCCGGTTGGAAGGACGGACGGCCCGCCGCCGCGCCTGAGCCTGTTCCGCAATGAGTCAACAGCAGATACGCGTCATATGCGCTGGACGCCGCGCAAAGCAAAAGAATGATCTGAACTGAATGGCCTGCACCGAATGGCGGCCGGTCAGGTGGGGTGCGTGTGGTTGTGGATAACCACACGCACCCTTTTTGTGTTTCTGAAAGTGTGCATTCTTGAATCGCGTGTATCACCATGCTTCGTGCGCCAGCCACTTTGAATCCGCTGCTTCTAAGGCATTCCGGGGTATGGATGTCACTGCGAACTCGCATGGAAACCTGAAAGATGACTTGGGCTGAACCTATCTCGTTCGGTGCTGTGCGCCCTGCAAGTAACTGAGTCCAGTGCGAGGGTGGTGACGAGATCGCCAGTGGGCATTGAATTGGCAACCCGAACCAGCCGCGACACGAGGAAGGCTTAGTCGATGCTTGGTCTATGGTGGATGGATGACGATCGCGATGAATGAGGTTGAGGAATCGGTGTTTCGCGGTGACGAACCGCAGCCGCGCCAACTGATCGTGACGTTGTTCGGCCTCTATGCCCGCGGCGAGGAAAACTGGCTCTCTGTCGCATCAGTGGTTCGAATGATGGACGACCTCGGGATCGAGGCGCAGGCAGTACGCTCATCGATTTCGCGACTCAAACGTCGAAATATCCTGATCAGTGCAAAGCACGACGGTGCTGCTGGATATTCGTTGTCGGGGGACGTCTTGAAACTCATAAACGAGGGAGATTCGCGCATCTTCGGACGGAGTCGCGCGGCAATCGACGACGGTTTCCTGGTGCTTGTATTCTCGGTCCCTGAGTCAGAGCGGGAGAAACGGCACGCGCTGCGAAGCACCCTGACGAAGCTGGGGTTCGGCACGGTAGCACCGGGAGTTTGGATCGCCCCCTCCCAACTCGAACGAGAGACTCGGGAAGCGCTCGAACTCCGAAGTCTGGCGAGTTATGTCGATATGTTCAGTGGTCGCCACCTCGCATACGGTGATTTGCGGACGAAGGTCCGGTCATGGTGGGATCTCGATCAGCTGTCTGCGCAGTATTCCAACTTTGTCGATTGCTATCGACCAGTCAGCGATACGGCTGCTAATGGCGGCCTGACCTCGCGCGAGGCGTTCGCCCAGTACCTTCCGATGCTCACGACCTGGCGCCGGCTGCCCTATCTGGATCCGGGCCTTCCGTTGGCTCTGCTACCTCACGGGTGGAACGGTGTGACCGCCGAAACCCTCTTCGCAAAACTCAATCACGAGTTGAGTGGTCTCGCGAGGGAACGTGCGACTGCACTTATCCATCAGTGACAACGAAGTGGCTGCGACGCCGGAGTCGAACGTCGTCTGTTTATGGTTTCCTCAGTGACTTCGTAGCGTCGTCATATAAGCGAGAATCCTCGTTTGGTGTGTTTCGCCAGTGAGACTTCTGCGACGTGGACCCGGCGCCGGCCCGTCATGGGAAGACTCGATGACGTCGACCATCAACCGATTTCTGTCCGTCCACGCCATGTCATTCGTTACCTGCAATATGACCCATATGACGAACTGGATTGTCAACGGATTGCCCGAGCGCTTTCCCGGTCTACGTACAATCTGGATCGAGAGCGGGTTGGCCTGGATACCCTTTATGATTCAGCGACTCGATCATGAATACCTCATGTGACAGTCCGAGGCGCCGCTACTCAAGAAACTTCCCAGCGAGTACGTGCGTGAGATGTACTACACATCTCAGCCGATGGAGATCACCGACCTGGCGCCGCTTGAGTTGACGTTCCGGGCAATGGACGCAGAAAACACGCTCCTGTACTCCTCGGACTGGCCACACTGGGACTTCGATTTACCGGGCCGCGTAATGGGCATCCCCTTTCTCGGCGAGGCAGCGAAGCGGAACATTCTTGGGGGTAGTGCGCGAAAACTCTTCGGGCTCTGATCTCGTCCACACGGCGCGGCGGCTGCCAAAGGCGTTCGAACTCCTAGAACCATCTCACCGGCGGCTGCCGAAACGAGTACACCACGACGACTGGGTTAGCGCTGGAGGATCGATGCCGACATCCCGGATCCTTGACGAACTCGACTCCGGCACAGAACAACACAAGAAGTCACAGCAGTGTGCGGGCCTATACACTTCCGTGAATCGAGCCCTTGCGCTACTGAACTCGTTCGGCCCGGAAACCAGAGGATTGAACCTCACTCAGCTCGCTGAACGAACTGGACTCTCGAAGTGGACAGCCTTGCGGATTCTCAACAGGTTGCGGCGCGGGGGATACGTTGGGCGAGATGGGATGGTTTACGTGTTAGGAGAGCGACTGGTCACGCTCGCTTCTGCGGTGACGTCGACCAGCGTGAGTGTTCGAAGCGACGAACTTCGGGAGGTAGCGATGCCGTTCCTCCAAGACCTTTACGGCCAATGCGGACAAATGACTGTGCATCTCGCCGTACTCGACGATCTGGACGTGGTCTATGTGGAGAAACTCTTCGGCCACCGCAGAGTGAACAGTCCTTCGCGCTTAGGTGGACGCATCCCGGCGATCTGTACAGCAGTGGGGAAATCGACGAAGCCGTTATAGACAATGTTGTCGAAAACCTGAATCCGATGGCGACGTACTCGCTTTCGCCGCCTGCAGAGGTCGAGAGGAGCTTGCGGGCGATTCGCGACGAAGGGGGACTGGCGTTGGGCTGTCAAGAATCTCGACTTGGGCTGACATGTGCGGCCGCACCGATCCTGACAGATGGCGCGTGCGTTGCCGCGGTCTCCGTCGCAGGTACCGTTGGGACCAATGATCCGCGCCGATTTGGCTCAGCAGTCAGGCGCACTGTGATCAACGTGGGCCGTGCGTTGAATGTGATGCCTTCGAACTGATACTACTTTCCCTGCTCTGCGATTCGATAGGTCGCATACGGCGGTTGTCAGGATCCTGAACGGAAATCGGGCATTGGTGGTGGGTCAAAACATGATGAGGGTTCGATCGCAAGTCGGTCGCACGACCCGACCAGACGAGACACCTGCCTTCACTCGTTTGGGGTCCCTTGAATTCCCTTGAAATGCATTGTCCCGCAATAATCCTATCTCTGTATTTCGCTTACTGGTTTCGCCCTTTCGTAGTAGCCACTTGGCGACAGAGTTGACCTAGCGGTCGGTGATACAGATTGCCCGAATAATACTGGGCTGCAAATGCTTTCATGGATCAGATTTCGGTGCACGGAAGCGGTGTGAATCGCAGACAAGTACTGTGGGAATGGCCTGGCGGGGTCGCGCTCCCTGTCTGCCTACCGGACCTGGTGAAAGTGCAGGATGTCGAGCCCGTCGACGCCGGATAAGTCGACGCCACCGCAGAATCGGGCAATCTTCAGCATCGGGCCCAAGGTGCCACCGCTAGTCTTGGCGCAGAATCGCAGCGCTGGCGAAGGGCTCCGCCGTTCATCAGACCATGATCAGCTCGCGGGGGTATGTGGTCAGGCGTTCATACCCGGATTCGGTCACAACGATGGTCTCGCTGATGTTGATTCCAGCTACAGTCAGGTACGCATGCCACGTCGACCCCGCCTCAAACTGGAAGTCGGTTGTTCGGTCGACTTGTTGGGGCTCAAGGGTATTGGGGTCAAGGAGGAGTCCGACGCCGTAGAATGTTTTGTTCGGATAGCTCTCGACGAGCCCAGTCGCAGCCACGCCTTCGCGGCAGATACGGTCGGGGACCCGGCACGATACGCCGGCTCTCACCACTGCGAGAGCCTCGTCTTGGATCTCGATTACTCTTCTGGCCAAATCGACGAACCCCTCCGAGGGTTCCCCGACGACGACAGATCGCATAAATCGTGCATGGTAGTGATGCACGTGTGCCATTATTTCAGTAAACAATAAGTCATCATCTTCGATGATTCGATCGGAGTAAGGTGCATGTATCTCGCGTGCCGCGGGACCGGATGAAATCGCGCCGGGGAATGTCCAGTCGCTGCCGAATTGAATTGCTGCGCTGGCGATCTCGGCAGTTATGGCACGTTCCGTGCGTCCGGGGCGGATGGCATCCACGGCGACCTGCATCATCCGTGTAGTGATATTGCCGGCCTGACGCATTAGGTCGAGTTCGGCAGTGGACTTGACGAAACGGATGCGGGAGAGGTTCACTCCCACGTCTACGAGGCTGATGCCGGAAAACTCAGCAGTGATGGCGGCGACTACGCGGGCGTTAGCTCGCCAACTTCCCATCTCGATGCCGACGCGCCCGGTTACCCCGTGCTCCTTCAAGACTCTAGTCGTGATCCCCTCGGGTTCCTCGCCGTCTGTCCAGTACTGGGTCGCTTCCGGGTACGCACTGCTCCGCTCGGCCCAATACTTTTCGACGATTCTTGTCACGACCACGGGATCTTGATCCTGCGTCAACAGCGCGAACTGGTACGACATCGGATACCCCTCGGTGAAGAATCCCGTCAGATACGTGACGTTCTCCGGATCCAAGACGATTAGATAGTTCAATTCGTATTCGGCCATCAGAACGCGAGCTGCGGCGATTCGGTTCTGGTACTCGTCCATGGTGAACAGCACGTGGCCTCCTGAGCTATGGTTGTCACGCAACATTTGTTGCGCGGCGCGTTACGTTAACATACATCGTTCAAGGCTGCGTTCTCGCAGCAGCTGAAGGGAAGGGGATGTGGTGGCACGCATAGACGTTTCTGCACCACCGGTTCCACGAATTGGCGCTCGCCTGAAGGCGATTCGACTCGCTCGCGGTACAACCCTTGAGCAGCTCGCCGAGATTACCGGCCTGAACAAAGGGTCGATCAGTCGAATCGAGAATGACGCTATGTCGCCGTCTGCTGCAACCCTTTGGTCCTTGTGTAGCGTCCTCGACATTACGGTCGGGTCTTTGTTCGAAGTCGCGGATAGTGATTTCGTCCGGCGGGGTGAATATGCGATCTCGCCGACGAATGTCGTTGGCGTTGTGGAACATTTGCTGACTCCGAGGCGTCAAGCGCAATTGCAGCTGGTGCATGCGGTGATTGCACCCGGAGGCTCTGCGGGTGAAGGCCTCTACACGATCAATTGTGATGTTCAGGTCGGATACGTGCTGGCAGGTGAGTTGGAAATCCGGTTCGCCTCAGGGGTGAGAGCTTTGGTAGCAGGCGACGCGCTTACCTTCACCGGTCGAGAGCCGCACAGCTATATGAATCCCAGCTTGTGCCACGATGCAGAGGTCATATGGGTGCTGGTTCCTGCGATCTGGGCGGCCGGGCCTGTGAAGGAAATCCACCCGCCGGACGCGTGAGCGCGATTGTCTCTCGCGCTGGACGTCTCGGCTCGTCTGGGTGGTCGAACCAACGGCTGTAGGCGAATCTCGTTCGATTGCAGGCATATTGGATCGTGGGTGCTGCGAACGTCGAACGCGTCCGACCGCCCCTTCCATCAACTTTCTTGACAAAATGCTTGACAGGGACTGCGCTGCCGGTGCTTTAATGTATAAAGGTTCAACCTGTATACCTTTAAAGTTGTGGAGGTCACTACTCGTGAGCAACTGCACGATCTTGCTGACGCCTAGCATTCAGGAAGGGCGGAACACCTGTTCCTGGGTGGCGAAGGGTGAATCTGTAGCGTTCTTCGAGGAAAATCTAGGTGCTAACCGAACGGTAAGTACGCATCGTCTCGTCGTTCGCGATGGTCCGTGCACGACTGTTGACGAGGTGGTGCCGACCGATCGGGCATTCATCGTTCTGGATGGAGGTGATGTTCATCCGTGAAGCTGCAGAGCGTCGAAGCTTCACTGAGATTGATATCGACGGTGGGCGGGATGCAAGGAAACCGCCACTAGCTTCTCGGGGGTCCGATCGATGTTGCGACTGGTAGTGGCAAATCCGCGCCGTCGTTTGACCTGACGACTGAACACTGAACTACCGAAGATTGCCATAGGGCACGGCTCGTTCCTGATGTATAAATCGGAGCTGACTTGGCCGTGTAAGGTTCCCGGCCGGCGAGCGGAATCGCACTGTTCAGCCGCCGGATGGGTAATCGTTCTGAACCTTCCCTGTCGCCGACACTACATCGACGCGACAGGCGCTGGGGTTGCATGGCCGCAGACATTGCAACAGAAGAGCCGTCGAATCTGGGGTGCTAGGGGTCCACGGCACCAAAGTCATACGTCCAGATCTTCGTTTCCGGACTCCCACTGTCGAGTCTTGTGCGGCGGTAATTCCTCTGACTCATCGCGTAGAGACCGTGGGATCAAAATCTTCGAAATCCACACTGCTGCAGAACAACTGCACAGACACTGTTATAATGACACCTTGGAGTGCCTACGATGAGCAAGCACAGCGATCCACCAATTTTGTCCGCGAAGCAGGTCAATAGATCCGTACGCGCGACAGCACTCGGAAATGTTGTCGAGTGGTTCGACTACGGTGTCTATAGCTACGCCGCAACCACGATTGGGCTCCACTTCTTCCCTTCGGAAAGTCCGACCGCAGCTGCGCTCTCGTCATTCGCAGTCTTGGCATTGTCATTCCTCATGCGCCCAATCGGAGGATTGGTGATTGGCCCGCTGGGTGACCGTTATGGCCGTCGAGCGATGCTCATGCTCACCATTGGTCTCATGACTTTGGGTACCGTGATGATCGGTGTTTTGCCCACCTATGCTTCGGTCGGAGTCTTGGCACCCGTCCTGTTGGTGCTAGCACGACTTGTGCAGGGTTTCTCGGCAGGTGGGGAGTACTCCGGAGCGAACATCTTTATGGCGGAGATGGCGCCACCAAACCGCCGCGGGCTATTCGGGAGTCTCCTAGAATCGGGCGTGCTCATCGGCTACATTACCGGTGCGATGACAGTTGTTGGCCTTTCTTCGTGGCTCGGCGACAGTGCCTTCTTCGAGTGGGGTTGGCGCATACCGTTTTTGGTCTCGCTGCCGCTGGGGATTCTGGCTTTCTTGCTACGGCGGGATCTTCCCGAGACACCGATCTTCGAGCGGATGAAGGCTTCGGGTGCGACCGTACAGAAGCCGCTCGTCAACTCGTTTCGGCGAGCACCGCGCCCGATCGTTCTGACCATCCTGATCGTTGCGCTTGGAAACGGCGCTTACTACGTTATTTTGACCTTCCTGCCTACCTATCTTGAGTCGGATCTCGGCGTCAGCAGCGCGACAGCTCTCGCGCTTGGAATCGTGACGATGCTAGCCATGATGGTTGCAACTCCGCTCTTTGGAATACTGGGAGACAAGCTGGGGCGGCGTCCGCTGCTTGCGACCACGTGCGTGGCCTACTTCGTATTCGGAATACCCTTCGTCGCACTGCTCGATACCGGCAACGTGGTTCTGCTGGCATTAGCAATGGTGCTACTGGGTGTGATGCTCACCCCGATGAGTTCGCAGACGGCTCCCGCGTTACTCGTGCTGTTCCCGCGAACCATTCGCTATACCGGCTACACATTCGCATTCAATATCTCGACCGCGCTCTTCGGAGGTACTGCACCGCTGCTCGTTGGTTCTCTGCTGAACATCACAGGGAACCACTACGTACTCGGCATTTACCTCATGGTTTATGCAGTCATCGCTGTCGTGGGAGTGGCCTTGATGCCCGAAACTCGCACCCTGACAGCCGATCACGACATGAATTTGGCCGAGATAGAAAGAATGACCAATCAGGTTGTCGAAGTACGCGAGACCGCTGTCGACCGAAAAGCGCGCCAACACTGACGGCACGGGCGTGCAGAAAGGTCTTCGATGGGGAGTTGATGTCTGTGTTCTCAACTTCGTGGACACAGGTTCAAAAGTAAGAATTACAGAAGACATACTACGGGGTGGAGAAGGTCCCCATGTCGCTGATAAGGAGACCGACTCTCTCCACTGAGTTGCGGATGTGGTCGGTCATAATTTGACCGGCCACATCCGAGTTCCGAGCGTCGATGGCATCGACGATCTCTTTGTGCAGGTCATTCGCATGTGTATCTACGGTGGTGAAAACCGAACCGACCGGCTTGAGCATGTTGAGCCTGGCTTTTCGAGTAGCGTCAACGAACCAATCGTTTTGGGAAGCAATCGCCACTCCGATGTGAAATTCATGATCAAGTGCCAAGTGCCAAGTGCCAAGTGCCAAGTGCTTTGCAACGACGCGACTATCTTTCGAGCTGGTGTCAATGAGATCGTCCATCTCGTACGTCAGTCGACGAAGTCTTTCGATGTCGGACTCGCGCCGCCGTTTAGCGGCGGCAGCGGCAGCGGCGGACTCAACGGCGACCCTAAACTCATATACCTGCCGTAAGCGCTCGATGCTATCAAGGACCGATTCAGAATCAGCTTCATTGAACAGATATGGACGGGTCAAAAATGCGCCACCACCTCGTCCTCTACGAATCTCCAGCACGCCCGCATCTGCGAGGACGGCTAAGGCAGTACGTACCGTCACACGTGATACCTGAAGCATCTCAGCTAGGTCTCTCTCGCGAGGCAATGCCTCACCAACATCGAAGCGACCCAACGAAAGCGCCGTGCGGATTTGATCGAGTGCAAGTTCATGCGCAACCTGCTGGCGGACTGGCTCGATTGGTGCCACGTTACTCAATTCTGACTTCACCATCCGTTCGATTGGCCGTCGTCGGCGAGAAGCCGTAGTAGTGGCGAGGACAAGTGTAGGCGTGTGGCTGGATCGGGCAGTTCAGAACGCACAATGCTCGTCCGCAATACGACCGGGGCACTAAGTCAACAGGAGGGTGGCATCCACATGATCGGCCCTTCAGGTGCCCGCGAAGAAGGGAACTGGCTGTCGGCGGCGATTTTCACCCGTGTGGAGGTCTGCGGGCGGTTACCGTCATCCGGCCAGCTACCCGGATGTCGAGAAAAGATGTGCGCGTCGGATCGACTGATCGAATGTGTCGCCAGTCTCACGAATTCGCATGCCCCGCAAAGACGTTTCGGTGCTCAAGATGACTTGGCGACTGGTTCTGACGACGTGGTGCCCGAACAGACTTCAGCGGCGCGACGATGGTTCGAAGCGATTGCCCGCCCCAGAGGGTGACGAGATTGAGTCGACCAGTAGTAAATTCAGCCGGCATTGTTTGGAAACTGAATTGCCTCTCCTGTGTGTTGGTGATTCGAGTTCGAATGTGTGGCAGCGATCCCAGTTTGTCATGGCCTCGGTTACAGCAGAAGTTGCTACGAGTGGCGCTTGGGCGAAAGCAGTGTCATGCGTGCGGTGTCAAAGAGACGCTCGTCAGGTGAACTGTGTTTTTGCAAGCGCAGTCGGAAATTGTCCTTCGAGAAGTTGTTGGCCGTTAGTTCCCGAGACTTCCTGTATTCTCTTTGACGCTATAGCACGTAGGCGTTCGGTTGCGCTGCACTCGGTGATGACGGCAGCTTCAGCGGATTGCTTACCTCAAAATTTCGAACCAAAATCGGTGGGCTCACACTAAATTCACGCACTGACGTAACGAACACCAGCACTCCGGCCGTCGATATGGGTGTTGGTGAGGGCTGTTTGCGCCTATTGGCTATGAGAAATCACAGTGGACATAATTAGTCCTGGAACGGTGGAAGGATACATCCGTGGCAATCGCCAGCGACGCATCGGGAACTTGGGCGGGTACTGACTGGGGGCAGCGGAAAGAGATGGCCGGTGGAGCTGCGTTGCAAGCCTTTCGTGTCGCATCAACGCAAGGTGTGACTCTTGGATCGCCCGTCGAAGACCTGGACCAAAGTTGGTACTTGGGTTCACACCAGACGGAGGGTGATTGTGAGTCGGAGATTCCGGAGCATTTGTCCGATGGCAATACCGGATATGCGCGACAGCCAGGTGAGTACGTGCGCCCGAGTATCGAGTGTGTACTTGGGGGATGGCTGCGAACGTCCGTGAGCAAAGTCTACTTCGCTCGTGAGGTGCTCCACGGGGTGGCAGATAGGCGAAACATGTTGTGCGAGTTGGTTCCTGAGCCGGGAAATTGGTTCGATTGTGAAGCTGTCGCAGTCGATATCGACCAGAGACGTGTCGGCTATCTGAATTCCTCGCACGCGCACATGTGGCACGAGATCGTACGCCGGCTGAACGCGAGGTCTTTGCGGATAATGGTTCCGGCAGTGATTACCGGTTGGACCAATTCGATTGACCCCATTGCGACGATCGGGATCGATTTGTTCCTTCCGTTCTTCGGCGAACGTCGGCAGCTTTCGCGTGAGTTGGGCATTGCAGCAGAATGTGACGCTCTCCTCTCGGTTATGCCGGAGAACCTACGAAAGATGTTGATCGAAGGTCGGGTCGATGAGGACTGCCGCACGGAGTTGCGCAGATTCGGTCACTGGATGCCGTCCCTGCCATGGAACAAGACCGGAGCGTACTCTCGCAATGATGGGGTTCCTTCAGTTGTGGCTCAGCATGTCGATGATTTTCGATTTCAATTAAAATCCCAGTGGAAATGTGAGGGGGATGCACGGAATGCAGTTGAGAATGAGTGCGAAGGAGACATGCAAGGCCGAGTCCTTCGGGAATGCTATGCGCGGGTAGTCGAGTTGAGTGAGGCGGGTGCCAAACGCCCGAAGATCGCAAGGGAAGTAGGCGTGCACCCAAGAAACGTTATTGTCCTGGTGGACGAAGCTAACGAATTCGCGAGATCTGCTGCAGTGGGTGCAATCGGAACGGCTGTCGCGCAGCGTGAGGTTTCACGTTTGGAGTATCTTCAGCACTCGGAACAAGCTGTCGTGAAGAACTCTTGGGCTCGATAACTGTAATATTCGATCCCTCGATTGAGTGACTGGGTCGTTGCGACCAACAGGCAGGCTGTCGGTGTCGCGACATGCCGCGGCAGTCAGATGCCGCTGGTCACGGTCTCCGGACTCCCTATCTATCGATTTGAGAATCAATCTATGCGCAGTAATCGCCAACGATGTGATTGTGGTGCACGTCCAAAGTGTTTATGTTCCAACATGTTCCACTAACCACGTGACGAGAATGTAGGATCGGGTTGCGGCGGCGTCGAGTGGTGGGGTCTGGGCGTTAAACAAAGTCTCACATGGGATCGGAGACCGTCGTCAGTGCCGAATCGGTCACCTTCCACCGATGACCGTCGAAGTTGACGTCTGCAGCTCGTCGTCGGGTCGCTCCGAGATCGATTTGTCAGAATGTTCAGATACCTGTTTGGTCGACTACCGTCTCGGTTGGCGGATTCATTGCGTTTCGCAGTGCTCGGCCGATGAATTTTCTAGCTTCAACAGCTGCTTCGATGATTCCTGCCATGTATACGAACGGGTGGACCTGGCCATCGAATCTACATACTTCTACTTCGACCCCCGCAGCTGTCATTGCCCGAGCGTAGGCCTCGCCCTCGTCGCGCAGAATGTCGTACTCGGCAGTCACGACGGTTGCAGACGGAAGCCCGACGAGATCGGAGTTGGCGGCGGGCGCAAGTCGCGGATCTGACCGGTCTGCCCCCTGGGCGTAGCTGTCAATGAAATACTGCATGTCGCGGTTGGTAAAAAACGGCGGTTCGCCGAAGAGTTGACTGCTCTGGGTCACGCCCACCTCCATTTGCATTACGGGGTAGATGAGAACTTGGTGTCGAAGCCCAGCTTCATGCCGTAGTTGCTGAGCGACGACGGCTGAGAGATTGCCCCCCGCACTGTCGCCAGCAATGGCAACTCGCGTTGCATCAGTGCCATCGAAATGTCCTGCGAGTGCTGCAGTCGTGACAGCCAGTGCGTCTTCGAGCGCGGCGGGGAACGGGTTTTCGGGCGCAAGGCGGTAGTCAACGCTGACGACTACGAGTTCGCCGTACACGGCTAAATCGCGGGCTGTTGTGTCGGCTATGTCGAGATTGCCCAGGACCCATCCCCCTCCATGCAGATAGACGACGACCGGCAGTAATTCGGAATTGCTGGGACGGTAGATGCGAACACGGACGGGCCCTTGAGCCCCGACCACCACAGTGTCTTCAATACTGTGTACGACGGTTGGAGGCCCGGTCAATTCAATGGCTTGGTCGAGATTCGCTCTGTTTTCTGCAGGTGAGCGTGTGTCGAGCGCAGGGGCGCCAGCAATCATATCCATAAACTGCTGTGCCTGCGGGTGTACTGCCATCGTATGCTCCTCATCGTGTGTCAGGTCACCTCGTCACCCATCATGCATGAGACTGGTGGTGGCTCAGCGCTTAAAGCCGTCCAAATTTGTTTGACTTCAATCTTTTCGGATTGCAAACGTAGTATTCTGAATTTTTGACGATCGTATATCAAAGGCGATAAACCTGTCGCAGTATTGAACGGGTTGATGAATTTCGATTCCTCGATGTCGAGGGACATGGGGCGGAGCGCCCGCAGGCGCGGCCGTCAGAGAGTGTGGCACGAAAGGTGTTCCTGGCCACCATGGTCGGACAACTGCTTCAGCTCGCGAGATCCGCCTTGAGGCATCCGTTCGGACGATCGACCGTCCAGTTTGAGGCACATGTTCCACAGAGCGCCCCAGGTGCACTCTCGAGCGCGCTACCGCATACCGCACATCTCCTCGAGGCAGGAGACATTGGGATACCCTTGGATAACAGCGAGACCTGCAAAGAACTGAAGCAAAGCGCGACGATGAACTTCGATCCATTTGAGACTCAACACGATGTCGGCGACGAGGTCGTCGCCGAGTTGAGTGCGGCCGGATTCGATAATGCGCAGGAGATCGGACGAGGCGGTTTCGGTACCGTATATCGGTGTCGGCAGACCAACTTGGACCGGACGGTGGCCGTCAAGATGCTCACCACAGACCTCCACGACAACCGTGAACGCTTTTATCGCGAGCAACGTGCGATGGGGCAGCTCACTGGCCATCCGAACATCGTGGGAGTGATGCAGGTTGGCGAGACGACGCCGGGTCACCCATATCTGGTCATGCAGTATTACCGACAAGGGTCACTTGACGCTCGAATCCGAAGTCGAGGGCCGCTCACGGTGGAAGAGTCGCTGGGGCTTGGGGTGAAGATTGCTGGAGCGTTGGAGTCTGCGCACCGAATCGGGATCATTCACCGCGATGTCAAGCCTGGAAATATACTGTTCACCGACTTCGGGGAGCCGTTGCTTGCCGATTTTGGGATCGCTCGCAGCTCTGGGGGATTTCAAACATCGGCCGGAATAGTGACCGGATCGCCGGCGTTCACCTCCCCGGAAGCGTTGGACGGAGAGGCCCCCACGGCCGCCTCAGATGTGTACGGACTCGGGTCCACACTGTTCTGCGCGCTCACCGGCCACGCAGCGTTTGAGCGACGAAGCGGAGAAAATCTGGTGGCGCAGTTTCTGCGAATCACCAAGCAAAATTTGCCAGATCTACGTCAGAGCGGATTGCCCGACGACGTCACCACTGCGGTCGAAGCCTCCTTGCATCGAAACCCGGCGCAGCGCCCTACTGCGGCGAGCTTGGGTCAACACCTTCTCCGGGTGCAGATCGATCATGGCTTCTCGCCGAGCTCAATGGTGCTGCCACCTGGCCCGGACAATGACAGCGCTCCGCGCAGACGCAGCAGTTCGGAAGGAAAGGAGGCGGTCGCTCCCGAAATCGGCAATCTTCCGATCGATGTGACGAGATTCGTCGGGCGGCGTGCACAGCTGTCCAAAGTGAAGAACGCATTGCCAGGGACGAGGCTGGTGACATTGACCGGGATGGGCGGAATGGGCAAGACTCGATTGGCACTTCAAGTCGCACAGAAGGCACGTCGTTCTTTCGCAGGTGGGGTGTGGTTTGTCGACCTCAGTGAATTGCGGGACGCGGCGCTTCTCGTGGATGTTGTGGCCTCTACCTTGGGTGTTCGAAACCAGGGCGCAAGACCGACGCGCGAAGTCTTGGTGGACTTCCTTTCGGTCCGGCAAATGTTGCTCATCCTTGACAACTGCGAGCAAGTTGTGGAGGCAGTTGCGAATCTTGTTGAATCGTTGATTCGCCTGTGCCCCAGGATAACTGTACTTGTGACGAGCCGCGAATCCTTGTCGATTGCCGGGGAAACCTTGGTGCCAGTGGCGCCCCTGACATTCCCGAGCCCATCAAACTCGCCGTCGTATCATGAGCTGGCTCAGTATGATGCCGTGACGTTGTTTGCCGAACGGGCTGCAGCGGCGGTGCCTGGATTCGAGTTGACGAAGGACAATGGATTGGTCGTGGCTCAGCTTTGCGCACGACTAGACGGGTTGCCCCTTGCCATCGAGCTTGCCGCGGCGCGGCTACGGACGATGTCTCCTGAACAGATACTGGCGAGATTGGACGACCGCTATGTACTGCTGTCCCGCGGCACTCGATGTGCACCGACGAGGCAGCAGACTCTGAGTTGGTGTGTGGGCTGGAGTTACGATCTGTGCACTCTGCCTGAAAGGCAGCTGTGGGTAAGGTTGTCAGCTTTTGCCGGGGGCTTCGAGATGGACGCAGTGGAGTATGTGTGCGAAATCGGACCCAATCTCATGGATCTGTTGTCCGGACTCGTGGAGAAGTCCGTATTGATTCGAGAAGAGACAAACGGCGTGATCCGATTTCGGATGCTTGAGACTGTGCACGACTACGGCAGCGAAAAGGCAGTGAGTGCCAGTGGCTACGGTGAATGCAGGCGTAGACACTCGGAATGGTATCGACAAATGGCTGTGGACGCGGAAGTTGAATGGATCAGTTCGCGACAACTCGAATGGATTGCGCGCTTAGAACGAGAGCTATCGAACATCCGAAAAGCGCTGGAATTCGCGATGTCTGAGGAAAATCCAGACTGCAGAAGCGCAGCCGCTGCTCTCTATCCGTTCTGGCTCGCACGCGGTCGATTCAGCGAAGGCCGATACTGGATGAGTAGAGCTCTGGCCTGTCCGCCCGATGAGCCCAGCCTCGATCGAGCCAAAGTGCTCCATACCGACGCGTTGCTCGCTGCCCATCAGGATGACCTGCCCATGGCGATTACTCGACTCAAGGCGCTTCGTGACGTCACCGCTTCACTCAATGAACCGGTCGCAATTGCGGTTCTCGACATCACTGATGGGTACACCAGCCTTCTGCGGGGAGATTTTGAGCACGCTGGCGTACTGCTCCAGCGTGCTGTCGATGGGCTCGGCGAGTCAAACGAACACTTACTGAGACTGCGAGCTCAGCTTTCGCTCGGGTTCGCGCTTATTTTAGGCGGGAACAATCGAGAGGCGTTCACCTGCCTTGAAGGGGTATTTTCCTATGCAGAGGCGAATGGCGAGACAGTGAACCGTGCTGTCTCACGGTGGGCCCAGGGGCTTTGCCTTTGGCAGCAAGGTGATTACGGGCAGTCGGGAGATTTTGTTACTGAGGGGCTGCGGCTTGCGGACGCGGCAGACGACAAGTTCACAGCAGTCCACTGCCTCGAAGGATTGGCCTGCATTGCGAGGGGCAAGGAAGAAGCCCGGCGGGCGGTAGTGCTGATGAGCGCAGCAGATCAACTCGGTCGTGCCATGGGCAGCCCTTCCATTATGTTTCCTTCTCTTCTCATCAGCCAGCGCGAGGGTGAAGCGAAACTAAATCATGTGATGGGGAAGCGAGCGTTTGATGCGGCCCGTGCGCAGGGCAGTTCCATGAGTCTGTTTGAGGCAATTAGGTTCGCACTCGATGACGATCATCCATCTGATAAGCCGCTGACGGGTGAGCCACTCGCGAAACTCACTCGCCGTGAGTTTGAGATCGCGAGCTTGGTCGCTGATGGATGCACAAACAAGGAAATCGCCGCACAGCTATTTATCTCGCCGCGCACCGTACATGGACACGTTTCCCACATCCTTGAGAAGTTGATGTTCACCTCGCGAGCCCAGGTTGCGGCATGGATAGTAGGTCAGACACAGAATGACGCCTGAGTATCGGACTGTCAGGGTAAGCCGCTGAGTACGCCACTCTGCCGCGTTCACGCGTTCGCCACGAGAGTCGGAACTTCGGTGCGTACCACTGGGAGTGCTGGGCCAGCGCGGAAGTAGTCACCGCCGTTGAAGATCGGGTATCGGCGGAATGGTTAGAAGCTCGCTGCCGAATGCTGTCGGTACAACCCCATGTGGCACGGTCTTTCGGTCCAGCGAGGTGTTGCCCAAGTGGACTTGCGATACAAGCGTGCACTCGATTACTTGTTGTTTCACAACGGCTTTCAAATATTGTCAGTGCTCGAACTGTTGTGTGGCTGGATCCAATTCTAACCGAGGGTGGAAGGGTTCTATTCAGATCCGTCGTCGTCTCGGACTGCTCCTCTCGCGGGGAGCAGCTTGGTTGCGGCTGCGCGTAGATGGGGGTCTGGTCTAAATTAATTGGGATGCTGAGAAATTCGTGAACTCGCGCTTGAGACTGAACTTACAGTAAGTGTTGTCAGGTTCGATGAGAACCAGTGCTCGGCACTACCAGGCAACCTTGTAGATGCCGAGTTTTTTCGTGGCGGAGCGATCAGTCCTCTTGGGTCTGCGAAGGACTGGCATTGTCGTTGCTGGCGAACTGGGTGGGCGCACTTCGTTTCAGTGGAATCTGCAGTACGAGAGCCATTCTGGTGTTCCGGAACTCGCGCGACTTCCCGATGACCTATGCGCGGGTCGAGGGTATTTCTGATGGGGCTGTGTTGCTGAAACAAACCGTATTGCAGTCGCCGTTAGGGGGTTTGGCCGGGCCGCGCGGCTATAATTGTGAAACCGGGAAGTGCGAAAGAGGTACGCCGGGAGCCTGATTCAGACTCCCGGCGAAATTGCCGTACATCCCGGGTCAACGCAAATTGGGAGTGACCAACGAGAATGCGCCGGTGAACGTGTCGAGCAAGCTGAAGATCTCGTCTACATCGGCGAGCGGTCCGTCGACCACTACCTCTGAGCTTTCGAGTACAGCAGCGAGATTCTTTGCTCCGAAAGCGAGTTCGGCAAACATCTGACGCGAGATGCGCAAGGTAGTCCGCGGGGGCATTGAGTCGGGTTGTGCGAGTCGGAGCGTGCCGTTCTCGACAACCAGAATGGAGTCGCCTTCTTGCGCGGCCGAATCAGTAATGCGGAGGCCGACGCGAAGCGTTTCCTTTTTGCCTGCACGCGGGCCGTTTAATCTAACGCCCATGTGGTCCACCATCATGTCGAGTGTCATCCCAGCGACGAGATCGGGTGTTACGAAGCTGCCCGTTCGGGCAGCGGGCTCACCGATACGCAGTTCCCGAGCAGCAACCAAATAATAATTGCGCCACGATGCGCTCTCCGCTTGGTACCCCAACTGCTCAAACACGTCGGCTTGCATATGACGTGCGTCGGGATTCTCAGGTTCTGCGGCCAGTGCGTGTTTGAGTACTTCCGCTGCCCAGCGGTAACTACCCTCGTCCGCAGCAGACCGGGCTAGTTCAAGGGTGGCTTCAATGCCTCCGAAAGCAGCAACATATCGGTGGCCTGCCTCGGATGGGATGACCGGATCCAGATTGGCGGGGTTGCCGTCGAACCAGCCGAGATAGTACTGATACACGCCCTTGGCGTTGTGACGGACTGTACCGTAGTTGCCGCGCACGTCGAGACTCGATTCGAGGCTTTCCGGAAGCTCAATCAGTTCGGCGATTTCAGAGGGTGTATATCCGTGATTCGCTAGGCGCAGGGTCTCGTCGTGGATGTATCGATAAATATCGCGGTGTTGAGCCATCAACGTCGAGATCCGTTCCCGCCCCCACACTGGCCAATGGTGTCCATGAAAGATGACGTCGGTCTCGTTCCCGAACATAGTGAGCGCCTCGTCGATTGCACCTGACCACGCACGGGCGTCACGGATGGGTGCGCCACGGAGCGTGTAGATGTGGTGCAGTTGGTGTGTAACGGTTTCGGCCATACACAGTGCCCTCATCTCTGGAAGGTGAAAGTTCATCTCTGCAGGTGCCTCAGTGTTCGGTGCGTGTTGAAACACGAAGCGAACTCCATCGAGGACGACTTCCTGGCCGGTAGTGTCAACTGTGACAGTAGGTTTGATAAGTGTGGCTGTGCCAAGCGCAAGTCCGGCGGACATGCCGACGGTGCAGTGACCGCGTGGCCCCCGCGGAAGCTGACCTCCGAACTGGAATCCAGACCGACGAGCCATAATGGCAGGTGCAGCGACAGGCCCCGCTACTGCATGTTCGTAGAATCCAAGGGGAGCTACTAGGGGAACTTTGCCTGCCGTAACATCATTTTCGTCGACGACACCTTTGAGGCCCAGGAAGTGGTCTCCGTGACAGTGAGTGATGACCACTGCGGTGACGGGGCGGTCGCCGAGAGTTTGTCGGACGAGTTGAAGTGCTGCGCTCGAGGTTTCGACGCAGTTCAGCGGGTCGATGACGACATACCCACGATCGCCGACCACGACAGTCATGTTCGCTGCGTCGTATCCGCGCACTTGATAGACACGTTCGGCTACCTCAAAGAGTCCGTGTGCCAGGTTGAGCTGTGCTGCTCGCCAGAGGCTCGGGTGGGTGGTATCGACGGCAGGTCCGTTAACGAAGCTCCATTCCCGCAGGTCCCACAGTGTCTTGCCGGAGGCGTCCCGAATTATGGGAGGCTCGATGGAGGCAATTCGACCGCGTTTGGCGTCATCGAAGGCTTGTTGGTCGTCCCATGGCAACTGCGTTGCGGATCGTTTCCAGATCTCTAGGGTCGCCGCTGACGCAGGTTGCTGACTTCCCGGAATTTCGGGCGCCGAAGATCTCGTGGTTTTGTTGGACATTAGTGGGGCCTCCGGACTGGGTGCGTGAAAATCCTTGATGAATGGGGTTGTCTGAACACAGCTAAGTGAGTGAAAAGTGCGGGAGAGGTACTCCGACAACCGACAGTGAATTTGATCGCCGATCCCGATCTCTCAGGTGACCTTGAGTTCGTGCAACCGGAATCAGGGACCGTTTCTACCACAGGCCGTACCCCCCCGGGGGCTATGCCGCGTGCATCCGAGGATGGAACCAGGTTCAGTCGATGCCCAGGCGTGCAGCGCTTATCGTGTACGAGAGACGTCTTCTGGCATTCTGCGGAGTGGTTCCGAAACGCCAGATCCCTTGTGGAGCAACGGATATGTAAGAATTCGTTGTTTACGATCCCGGAAGTCCGCGGCATCGATACAGCCCGAAGACGTCGTATCAGCTGGCGGTCCTCTCCGGATCCGCAGGGTACGGCGAATTCAAGCTGACGCGCTGTGCTTGCTCGACGAAGGCCGTGAAGACCGGGAGGCGAAGCTCGGCATCAGGGAAGTCTCGCTCCGGATGCCATTGGATACCGAGTACCCACAGCGATTCCTCGTTACGCTCGATTGCCTCTACGATCCCATCCGGGGCGACTGCACTCGCGCGTAGTCCTACCCCAAGCGAATCGACAGCCTGGTGGTGGCCTGAGGTTGCGTTGATCGCTCGCACATTGCCGTAAGCAGTTGCGCATCGTGTCCCGGGAAGGAGAGCGATCTCATGCGTACTCATCTCGAGGCCAGTTACAAGGGGAACGGAGTGGTTGACCGGACTCGATTCCAGGTGGACGTGAAGTGTTCCTCCACAAAATACGTTGAGGAGCTGCATTCCTCGACAGATCGCCAGAAGGGGTCTCTCATTTTCGAAGGCGAACCGCATGACCGCCAGGTCGAACTGATCTTGTGTGTCGTCGATGCCGAAGAGCATCGGATGATCCGTTTTCTCCCCGTAGAGGGCGGGGGAGATGTCTCCGCCCCCTGGAATCAAGATGCCGTGGCAGGTTGCGAGTACTTGCTCTATGGATTCCTCTGTTCCAGGCTCCACCAGAACGGGGAGAGCGCCTGCCTCTCTCACGAGACCGGCGATAGCATCGACGAACAGCTCGGATGCAGCAACGATCGGATCTGTCGCTGGACCGATAATTCGGACAGGTATCGCGATGCGAGGACCGGTATCCGTGGCGGTCATGTCAACTCCTTACATTGCTGATCGAGCGTCAGCAAATATTTAAAGATATAAGATCCATAGGTTATATCATAAGGGTGTAGTGGACTCGCATGACCCCGGGTGTGGTGGGACTGCCACCGGTCGCGGCCGGGGCACTCGCATCGGAGTCCGGTCGGCTGACGAACATGTTCGTTCCGGGTGCGTGCATATACGTTCTGACCTAAGTACAGGGCGTTATTCACTGGCCTGGGACGCTCGACCTGCGGTTCGTGACCACGAAAATGTTCGATAGTCGCGTTCAGCAACCGCCCTCACGCGTCACGGTTGACCCCGAAATCTCGCCTCATCACTTCGGAACCGATCTGAACCGAATTAATGAAGGTGAGCCGACTTGTGCCCAAGGATTCGATGCAGTTCATCCCGAGTGAATTCAATGTGGATGCGCATGGCGGTGCTAGCCAGATCTGGATTTGCGTCCCTGATCGCTTGGTAAATATCTTCGTGTTGTTCAAGGTCTTCTTCGCGCGGCTCGGGGTGGTCGAGCATGTCGGTCGGACTGAAAAGCTCGCCACGCGCAGCTTGAATCGCTTGTGCTAAGCGTGGGCTGTTGGCAGCTTTGGCTACCGCATGGTGGAATCGCGCATCGGCGAGCCTGAACTCGGCCCTGTTCTCGGCTTCAGCTTCCTGGTGTATCGCCGTTTGCATGGCCGCCAGGTCATCGTCGGTGCGATTAACTGCCGCGAGGGCTGCGGCATGACATTCCACAGCGACCCTCAGTGTGGTCACATCATCGAGTTCACCTTCCTGTCCAAGCAAGGTCTTGCGCCACTCTTCGACCGGCTGGCGCAAGGATGAGACAAATGTTCCACCGGATTTGCCGCGACGGACGGTGATGTAGCCGTCTTCGCGAAGTCGCTTCAAGGCTTCGTGGAGGCTCATGTAGGCGACGCCCAGTTCTTGCGCGAGCTGGCGTGCGGGGAGAAGCTGATCCCCGGGCCCCAACTCCCCGCGACGGATCATTCCCTTGAGGTGTTCGGCGACTCCTTGGGGAACCGAGACCGTGGTGACCTCGCGTGCTATATGGCCTAGGCCAGGGACATCGGCGGTTGGCTGATTCCGGCGCTCCATGGTGCCCCTTCACTTTGTGCTCCCGCGATCTCGTCGCGAAACGGGTTGCCGGAGCGCTTGGCAGGTATCTGCGCTGGTACGGTGCGGTCACTTTTGAATGAACTTACATGTAGATCATTGATCCTAGCGAATGCCTGAGACCAATCTCGACCTCTATCGTCGAGGTGCAAACATGTCATCGTGGGCCTTGGAAGCCGCCATCCCTTGCCTGCGTGGGAGGCAAGGGTCGATAAGTTTGCGTAACTGTGGTGCTCGGCTGAAGAGAAGTGGTACCGCCCGCTCGTCAATCTTCGTCTGGGGTGGACGATGCTGGAGGTGAAGCACAGGTGAGTGCTGCGGGGCACTGCATAGGTGATAGGCAGAAGATCGTTTCTGCGACAAATGTCAGACGTGAGGGCCCTGTCCGCGAATCTTCGGGGCACGCTGGTGCGGTCACGGGCACCGAGCAGGTGTTGGCACGCAACCTTGTCGAAGATTTCCGACTTGTCGAGCTTTGGGTGGCGAAAACTGGGGCGGAGGCCGGCGCGTCCATGGTCGTGGGTCAGTTTGGTCCATCAGTCTGCGTTCGCGTAGAACCTGACGAGATTGTCAAGCCGGAGCATTCACTGTCATACAAGGTCAACGAGGGGCTTCATGGAGTACTTGAACGAATCAATGCGCAGTCTTGACAACGCGCGCCTGTTGCGTGTTTCATGTTCAACACGTTCAATGGTCTAAGTCACAGATCATTGAATTGTCTGACCCTTTAGTGCTCGACGCGGCATCAGGAGCAACCATGACATCGAAGATGTAGGTCCCGCATCACCGTCCCATTCGCAAATTTGGACCGCAAAGACAGAATGCTGATGGGATGGCGTGCCTGCGGACGCGGCCCGACGCGCTGACTGCTACCACGGAACTACATGGACGCAAGCGTTTCTCACAAGACCTTGCCGCATCTAACTATCGCGGCTAGGCACTTGGGCGGTAATCAGCAACCGTTATCGAAATGGTTCGTTCTGACTTAATCTGTGAGCGGTCGCCATCGCAATGAGGGGATGGCGACCACGAGGCCGAGTATTCACAGCGGATCGACCACAGAAGGCATCTCGGGCGCAGAAATAATGACGTCAGCATTCGAATTCCATCTGCCTGATCTCGGGACGGCCCGAAACTTGGCTATTCCGGATCACGCGCAGGAATATGAAGTTCACGTTCTTGGCCTGACCAGCGAGCAAGATTTTAAAGATCAGAGCTTCTGAGCACTTTCAACCGTCAGTGCGTATATCGCAGAACTTCCGACGGAGACAAACACGGGATCTGATACATCTGAAACTCAGCGCCCGCGTGCGACGCAACCCGACTCGAAAGGTATTACTATGTTCTTCAATCGAAAGATGAGCTCAGTTCTCTTCGTGGGCCTGTTGGCGGTCACGGCAAGTGTGGCCTGTACTAATGTCTCGGACACAGAAAAATCTGACGACGGTCAGGCGGCGCAGCAGTCCGTGGCACCAAATATTTTGGAAATTAATGAAACTGCCCGCAACCTACTTCCGGAAGAATTTCGACAGAGTGGCGTTCTAGTAGTTGCGGGAGGTACAAATTCTCCGCCTGTAGCCTTCTTTGACACCGATAATAAGACCGTTATCGGATTCGAAGTTTCAATGGTTGAAGCAATTGGGCAAGTTCTTGGCCTTAAAATTGACCGCCAAAATGCAACATTTGACAATATTTTTCCTGGGCTAGCCTCCGGAAAATTCGATCTCGGAGTATCGGATATCTCGATCACCGAGGAGCGGAAAAAGAATCTTGATTTCGTCCCTTACACTCAGGCCGGCACCGGCCTCGCTGTCGCGGCAGGAAACCCGAAAAGCATTTCAATAAAATCCGGAACGTTGTGTGGAAATAAGATTGGTGCTCTCAAAGGAGGAATTTCGGCTGTTAAATACCTTCCATCCCTTTCTGAAGAGTGCACCGACAATGGAAAACCTGAAATTCAAGTAAGCACTTTCCCGACTAATGCAGAAAGTACGCTTGCGCTTACCTCTGGCAGAGTGGACGGTATCATGTCTCCCGCGATTGCGCTCGTGTACCAAGCCAATAATTCCGGAAACAAGTTCGAACTCTCCTCAGACGGATTTTACGAGCCGACGCCGTCGGGAATTGCCCTAACGAAAGGCTCTGCCTTGGAACCGGCTATCCGAGAAGCGGTCAAGAATATCGTATCGTCGCCAGCATATGGGCAGATGATCGATCGATGGGGATATCCCAAGGACTCTGCTATCTCGATTCAAGCTGTGGACGCAAGGTAAGGGGAGGTAACTGTGACCACTCCAACTGCCCCTCTCATTCAAACCCAACCTCCTAGTCCGGTCGAGTACACGATCGCTCACAAACGCCACGTATGGCGATGGACATCAGCCGTAGTTCTTCTGGCCTTAGTCGCCTTGATGCTGCAGTCTGTTTTCACGAACCCACGTTTCGGCTGGGAAACCGTATGGATGTACGCGCGGGATGTATCGATCCTCAACGGACTTCTTGTGACGTTGGGTCTGACGGCGATATGTATGCTAATTGGCATTCTTCTCGGAACAGTAATTGCTGTTATGCGCCTTTCTTCGAATCCAGTGGCGCGCACGGTAGCTTTCGGGTACGTGACATTCTTTCGAGGAATACCCGTGCTTGTGCAGTTGCTGTTGTGGTTCAATCTCGCCGCCTTGTATCCGACTATCAGTTTCGGAATTCCAGGTCTTCATCTGAACTCCAATGAGATAGTTTCTCCTATGTTGGCGGCGATACTTGGGCTCGGCTTGAATCAAGGTGCGTACATGTCGGAAATTGTACGCGCGGGAATTCTCTCTGTCGACGAAGGTCAATCGCGCGCAGCTGCTGCCTTGGGAATAACCCGACTTCATGCAATGCGGCGGATCATTCTTCCGCAAGCGATGAGGGTCATCATTCCGCCAACAGGGAATGAAACAATCGGTATGCTGAAAACTACTGCGATCGTCAGTTTTATTGCAGTTCCCGATCTTTTATACAGCACCCAGATTATCTCCGCCCGCACATTCGAGACGATTCCTATGTTGATGGTTGCGAGTATTTGGTATTTGTTGGTCACATCGATCTTGGCGGTGGGGCAAAATTATCTGGAAAGAAAGTTTAAGAAAGGTGCGCACCGGGCATCTTCATCGTCGTCAATGGCGATGCTCAGCAAGTTCACCTTCTTCGCCAAATCTCGCCCGACGGCCGGAGGAATCAAGTGAGTAATCGAATCGGTGATAACCCGATGGTTCGCGTGGAGTCGATTAGCAAAAGTTTCGGAAAGATTGAAGTACTCAAGGGTATCGACTTCCGAGTCTCGGCAGGTGAAGTTGTTTGCCTGATTGGACCGTCCGGGTCAGGAAAAAGCACGCTTTTGTATTGTCTCAACCATTTAGAAAAACCGGATAGTGGATGCATATGGATTGACGATTCCGTTGTCGGTTATGACGTTCGTGGAACGAAGTTGCATGAACGCAAGAACTCGGCAATCTGTCGTAGCCGAGCCGATATTGGAATGGTTTTTCAGCATTTCAATCTATTTCCTCATATGACTGTGCTTGAAAACCTTATCGAAGCACCTTGTCAGGTATTGAAAATCGAAAAGGAAATCGCGGTCGAACGAGCCATGAGGCTCTTGGGTCGAGTTGGTCTGACGGAAAAGGCATCGGCTTATCCTCGCCAGCTCTCAGGTGGGCAACAGCAGAGGGTTGCAATAGCGCGGGCGCTATGCATGGAGCCGAAGTTGATGCTGTTCGACGAGCCGACATCGGCACTCGACCCTGAATTGGTGGGGGAAGTCTTGGCGGCAATGAAAGATCTGGCCCAGTCAGGAATGACCATGGTAATTGTCACGCACGAGATGAATTTTGCACGGGATGTGGCAGATCGCGTCGTTTTTATGTCTGATGGTTACATCGTCGAACAGGGGCCCGCTCGGGAAGTAATTACCAATCCCAAGGAAGACAGAACCAAGGCATTCTTGGCATCGGTTTTATAAGCGGTGCGACCTCGAGTCAATCCGCTCCATCACCCGATTTCAATGCCGATCTTCGCCTTGACCGCCTTTATTGCTGTGTCTTGAAAAGTCCATTCGTCGACTTTCTTAGGACGTTATCATATGACTCGTCGACCCCCTCAATTGAATCTAAGTACCCTCAGGTATGAGCATTCCGGCGAAGCGATTGATGTATACAGGCTGCTTGGCATCGCTGTGTGAATCAGTCCATCACAATCTTGTGAATTTCGTGACCGCGTGCCTATGTGCATGTTCTTCGCTACTTTCGAGGCGTGTGGCCCGACAATCGCGCTAGAAGTAGTGATGAATCGCGAATGCGACGTAGACGAGTCCCGTCTCTGTTCGGCAAACAGGTGAAATCTTTGGTTCAAACGCTGTTCGGAGCTTCGGCGGTGTAGTCGCAAGCGGGGAAGGCATGCGCCCGCAGACTGTCTTCGCTACCCGGGTTGTAGTTCGTGCCGCCGGTTCCCGATCGCGCTGTCGAGTCCCGTCGCGGTTTCTCAAACGGTCGATGGTGCAGGTCGCGACTCGATGGATTTGTGGCACGGGTAGGCCGTCGCTGTTCGATAGCCGTAGGTTCTATTTCGGTGCCGACTGTCGCTAATTCTGGACACCGGATGACTTCGTGAGAAGTCGATCTGCATCTGGGATTAACACCGGTCGAGCAGATCTAGGGGTACTCAAACGTGCCGTGACGGCGGCCTCGAGAAACTGAGGATTGTCGGTGGCTCCCTAAATTTGGTGCAATAAAGATCGACAGAGACGTGGCTAGTTTTGTGTGATTGTCGCTGATTTATGCTGGGTATCAATATATTTGACATTCATTCGCGGAGTGCTCGTGTTCGGGATGTCGGCTCGGTGGTGTCCCCAGGTGATAGTGCGCCATACCTTTTCGAGTGGGCCGTGGGAATGTTGTTTCAACCACCATGTGGAGAAGATCCACTGGGCTGTAAGGATCGCTGCGCACAATCCCATCGCGTGTGTCCATGTGGAGGCGGTTGCGGTGTCCAGCCCTAGCAGTGGTCGCAGTGGCATCAGCAGCCATATTGCGGCAGTGGCGCCGAGGTAGTTGGTCAGAGCCATTCGGCGTGAAGGTGCAATGGTTCGCACGAGTGGTGGCATCGAACGGAACCTCTGGCGCGCGCCGGGTCCACGCCGAACTCAACCTTGGACACTGTATTGCTGTGACGCACTGCTGTACCAAATGTTTGATGAGAACAGCTGGGGTGAAAGGACTTCCGGAAAAAGCGTGTGCGTTCCAAGCATCAGACCCGACCGCGAGCGATCTTGTGGACCGTCAATTCACCCGCGACGAGCCGAACGAGCCTTGAGTCACGGACATCGCGGAACATCCGACGCGTGAAGGTACGGCTAACTGCGCCGTTATCTCGGATACGTTTTCGAGGCGGGTCACCGGGTGGTCGATTTGACAGTTCTCAAACGGCGGCGTTGGTAACTAATGCTCTGGGAATGGCCATTCGAATCGGGGCCCTACGCCCGGCACATTGATTTCATTCCGACCACGGAGTGCAATTCACATCGTGGGCGTTCATCCGCCGGGGCCCACGACTCGGGACTGGTCCCGTCGATGGGGGCCAGGTGTTGCAACCACTGTTAGAACTCGTCTGTTAGAACTCGTCTGGGTCCAACCGAACCCACCGCATCTCGACAATGGATCGTGGGAGTTTACCCAGTCGCAAAGTTGAATCAGCTACTGGTCCCTAATATTTGAACGCGCAGCGAACACTGGATGAACGTGCAGCACGGTAGCCCTTTCTTCCGAAGGTAACCGTTAAGGCCGCTTTCGAACGACGGCGGCCGATGGCGCGAGGCGCCACTCTGATAGTGGGGTTTCACAATTGATTTCTACAAGCATGCCCCGGTCGTGACTATGTCAAGACGCTTGGCCAAGCTCTTGTCCAAATGTGCAACGGTACTGATCAGGTGTGTTCGTAAGGCCGATCTAGCTTGTGCCGGTTGGTGAGTGACGCAGGCCCGCAGCATACGATCATGTTCGTCGCGTCGAAGCGTGAGTTGATCTCCGTCCTGTTCACTCGCTATCCGGTAGCGCTCGCTATTGAACCAAGTCAATTCAATAGACCGCAACATCCACGGCGACCCCGCCGCACGGTAAACCGCATAGTGGAAGTCCTTGTGCGCAATCCGCGCTCCGGAAACGTCACCTGCTTCCAGAGCAAGTCGTTGTCTTTCGAGCGCCTCAATCGCCACGGCTTCGTCTGCGGCATCGAAGTTTTCCGCCGCTCTACTGCAGAGGATGCCTTCGAGTGTGATCCTCGTCCGGTAAGTATCGATGAGATCATCAGCGGAAATTTCCCGGACCTTGGCACCTTTGTGGGGTGTAATCTCGATCACTCCGATGGCTTCGAGCTGCCTCAAGGCTTCACGAATGGGCATCATGCTCATTCCAAGCTTGTCCGACAACTCTTGCAGCCGAAGCGGAGCGCCGGGCGGGATATCACCGGAGAAGATGGCCTCAAGGATTGCGTTGTACGCTTGTTCGAGGGTGGTCGTGCGCTTCGGTTTTGGCACTCCGGTTGCCGTCATCGGTAACTCCCATTCAATAATTCGCCGGCGTTCGGAACGTACCGTGTGAGTCCAAGTTCTCGAAGTAGCTGATATGTGGTTGCCACGGGAGCCGACACTACCGGTTTACCGATGCGATCCTGTACAACTTGTATCGCTGCGAACGATTACATCGGGACGCACGCCGACAAACCACTACATCAGCATCAGTGATCGAGTTTGTCCACGATATCGACGAGTGCCATGGGCTCGCGAGAACCGCCTTCGAGGTTGCTTGGGATCTCCGGTGCGGTGAAGCCGCCAAACTCGAACCCTTCGTCCGAATATACTCGTCTACCTTCTCAGTGAGTGGCCTCATCTACGCTCGCAATGAGCGCAACCTTCTTCGCTCCGAGAACTCGTACACCATCGGCCAGAGCACCTGCATTTGTGACTACCGGCGCTGCCCCGTCGTTGTCGATCGTGATCTGTGTATACGCTTTTCGGACGTGCGATAGTAGGCAGATCCGCGGGTCAGGATGGCGACCAGACACGTGTGCCCGGGAACGTCCACGCGGTTCGGGTAGCTCGATTGCACAGCGATCCGACCCATCATCGATCGACTTGAGCTGTACTGTGGTCACCTCTTTCAACCGCATTCGAGACGAGTGAAGTGTGAACCGCTCGGGTTCGACGTCTCCCGAGAGCGGAACATTACCGGGACCTCTGTCTCCATCGTGATGGTGGACTCGGGACGATCTGACCCGATTCGGTGGACCCGATTCTATATGTTCATGCTCAGATCGTCTTCACGAGATTGGACAGCGTGCGTGCTGATTTGTCGATGGAAGCGGCTACTACGTCATCAGGTTTCAGAAACGTGGGGCAGCGTCATCGCTACGCCATCTCCTTGCGGAGATCCTGTGGCAATGACGTCGCCTGGTTCAAGGGTTAGCCCGGAGCTTTTGTCGGCGATGAGCTGTGAAACCTTGAAGAGAATGTGCCTGCAAGATCTACCGCAATCCCGGGCAGGTGATGCGCACGCGGTGGGAGAAGGCGTCACCGGCGGCGCGGGCGCGTGGGCATGCCGGTAATCACCGCCTGCATCATCGGCGGGAGCAGTCGGGTGTGACCTATCGAGGGCCTGGATCTGAGACTTCTCATCGACACAGCGCGCGATCGTCTTCTCGGGTGGATCGTGTTATAAGCCAACAACATCGACCATTCTCTCGACGAACAGCGGGTCGGTAGACAGTTTGAACGAGTCCTGCGGGTGCGATTTGAGATCGAACTTGCGTCGTATCCGGCCGATCGTCGATTTCGAGAGAACGGTCTTCTCGGCCATCGACGTCCGGGACCAGTGGGTGTCCTTGCCGGGCTTCGATTCCAAGGTCGCGATGATCACGTCCTCCACCTGATCGAGCAGGATTGACGGCGGCCGACCTGACTGGGGCTCGTCGACCTGTCTGCCGAGTCGGTGTGTAATGAAATGTTGCCGCCACCGGTTCACCGGTCGACTCGTCGACCCCGAGGTCGGCTGCCGCCAGCTTTTTCGTTCCACCTACGGCACAACACAGTATGATCTTTGTCCGCATCGCAAAATACTGAGCGAGTTCGCTCTCCGTGCCCATGAGGTCAGCTGCGTTCGATCGTCCTCGCTAAACACCAAGTCTGCCTTCGGGCGCCCGCTTCGCCCGGCATCGTCGAGTCGTTCGAGTCGTTCGAGGCGAACTATCGCAGCCATGTTGCTACCGTCGCCACCGCGAGATCGAGTTCGCGTGCAACACCTGCATTCGACGCACCTTCGGCGCAGACGAACACGATGCGGGCCCGCTCCGCCTGCCGCCGACCACCCGATTTGACTCTGTGTGTCAGCTCGGCACGTTCAGTCACGGACAACGTGATTTCAACAGCCGAAGGTCCACGACGCGAAATGAACCGATAGTAAAATAACTAGCCTAATTCTTGGTGCCGGATACAAACGGGGAACGCAGCGCTCGAATCGCTGCGATGCCTGGTGAGCTCACAACCCGCTGTCGGCGCCATGCGGCGGCACTCGCCGAACGAATTCGTGTGCCGTCGAAATCACGGTGGGTCGCTTCTCGCTGTCTCAATCAACGGAGGTCTCCTAATTTCTGTAGAAGCCAATGAGGCCCTCGACAACGCTTGATGGCATCGAAGATCGGCCTCTGCAAGACTTAGCTGGTCAAGCGGACTTTTGTCATCATCCTGCCGAGTCCAGGCGGAGCGGGGAACTGCCGAGTGGGTCCGCTGGTTCAAAGCGGAGCGATTGCATTCGTCGATCGACTACAACACGCGCCACCGTGACCAGCGCCGCCTCGGTCCGCGAGTTGGCCTGAACGGAATCTCCACGCGATCCAGGGCAGTTTTACGTCGCCGTTGCGCCAACTGAATATTGTCGCGGAAGATCACAGAATGATGTTGTGAATGTTCGCGACGTGCTGGATCTTGCTCAAACGCGAGAAGATCTGTCCAGCTTTCGATCGAGGAAGACCAGGCCAGCGGCGAGAATCAGGATCAGACCTCGGATGAGGTTGGACCACGCGGTGTCGACGTTCATCAGGATCAAGCCGTTGGCCAGAACACCAAGGAACAGGATGCCCAGACCAACCCGCGCGAGCGAGCCTCGCCCGCCCTCGAATGCAACGCCTCCGAGGAGCACCGCGGTAAGGACGTCAACCTCGTATCCGATCCCGAGTGATTCGGCAGGGGTGCTGCCCAGACGGCTGGCGAACATGACCCCGGCCAGACCCGCGGCGGCGCCGAGGCAGGCAAAGATCAGGAATCCGCCGCGCCGGATGCCGACACCCGACAAGAAGGCCGCGCGCTTATTAATGCCAGTGGCGTACACGTGCCGGCCGAAGGGTGTCCAGTTGAGGATGAACCAACCGACGGAGAAGACCAGGAGGGCGATGATGACCAGATACGGGATGCCTACTAGGCGCGACTGTGCGATATCGGTAAACCCTTGGGGGAAGCCGAAGATCGGGTCGGGGCCGATGGCCAGTGCCAGACCTCTTCCGGCGGTGAGGGTTCCGAGGGTGACGATGATGGTGGAGAATCCAAGCACAGCGATCAGGAACCCGTTGAGCGCGCCGATGGCGGTACCGACCAGGATCGCGACAAGCACGGCCACCGGCCACGGCACGTTGGCGACCATCAGCTGTCCAGCCACCACGGCGCTCACCGCAAGTGTTGAACCCACCGATAGGTCGAGATATCCGCTGATGATTACGTAGGTCAGCGGAACCGCAATCACGGCCAACGGCGCGACCTGGATCAGAATGTCGGTGAGGTTGTTGCTGGTCAAGAAGTTCGGTGCGGCGATGGTGAAATACGCCGCGAGTCCAATCAATGCCAGCAGGTTGATGTTCTCCACGAGCAGCCGGACCCAGCGGTTTCGCGATGACGTGATGGTGCCATTACTCGTCGAAGTGGGCGTTTTGAGGGTTGTTGAGGTCATGAAATATTCCTACGAGGACGAGGTGGGTAGAGACTCGCCCATATGGGCGAGCGAGAGTAGTTCGCTTTCGAAGTCGACGGTCCGCTCGACGATTCCCACCGGGCTTCCGCGATGTAGCACGAGTACGCGATCGGCAAGCTCGGCCAACTCCTCGGTTTCCGACGCCGCGACAAGTACCGCGTGACCAGTCTGTTGCGCGAATCGTCTTATCTCCCGATAGATCTCAGAGCGGGCGCCAATATCAACACCCTGAGTCGGTTCATCGAGAAGTAACACACGGGTTTGCGAGAGGCCGTTGAGCCACCGTCCCAGCATCAGTTTCTGCTGATTTCCGCCGGAGAACCCGGCGGCGGATAGGTCGGCCAGCGGCGGGTAGAGCGACATTCGGATGGTACATTCGTCGAATATCTTGCTTTCGAGTCCTTTTCGGCGGACAAAATGCCTACGCGCGGCCTTGTGGACTACGGAGATGAGAACGTTGTCGCGTGCAGACAGGTGTGAAAATAACCCTTTGTTCGTTCGATCAGAGGTCACCAGTCCTAACCCAGCTTTGATGGCGGCTCTGGGGGAAATAGGATGGTATCGGTTACCGCCGAGGGTGATTCGACCTGTGGTTGGTCCTAGGCCGAACAACCCTTCGAGAAATTCGGTGCGTCCGGCGCCGAGCAGGCCGAACAACCCAAGTACCTCGCCCTCGTGAAGGGTCAGGTGAAGTGGACCGACCCCGCCGACTATCGCGTCATCGAGTTGTAGCAGCGGAGTCGTGCACGGCGCGGGTTCCACCTCAGCCGATGAATGCGAGGGCGCGATCTCTGCTACGAGCGCGGCGCGGTCGAACTCGGCGATCGAGCCTTCACACACCAAGACCCCATCCCGCAGAATGGTTACTGAATTTGCAACACGCAGTACGTCATCGAGCAGATGACTGATGAAGATGATGCCCAAACCGGTTTTGGCCAGCGCTTCGACGCGCTGGAGCAGTTGTTCAGTTTCGGCGATGCTTAGCGCGGCCGTGGGTTCATCGAGGATGAGCAGACTCGGTGCGTGCAACAACGCCTTCGCGATTTCGACAACCTGACGCTGGCCCGCACTGAGCTGACCGACAATCGCATCGGGGTCCACATTGAGATCGAATGCCTCGATCAGGTCCATCGTCCGGGCCCGCTGACCCTTTTTATCGATCCTGATGCCGCGCTTGAGCTCGGCACCGAGAAAGATGTTGTCGCTCACAGAGAGTGAATCAGCGAGACTGAAATGCTGGTAGATGACCGCAATTCCCAGCTCGCGTGCCTGCGTGGGCGTCAGAGAGCTGACTGTCTTGCCAGCCACTGTGATCTGACCCGAGTCGGGCACCACGGCGCCGCCGAGCATCCCGATCAGTGTCGATTTTCCCGAGCCGTTCGGGCCGAGCAGCGCTCGCACCTCGCCAGCGTCGACCGAGAGGTCAACGCTGGCGAGGGCCTGCACACCGGCGTAGGACTTTGTCAGACTGGTGAGGCGGGCAACAGTGCGGGTCACCGGAAGCCCTTCATCAGTTCGTCGATCGCCGTGGCGTTACCAGCTTCGACGAGGCGCGGTTGCACCGTAACCGTCATTGGCTCCTTGCCGTCCATGCAGTTCGCCATCACATCGACAACCGCCTTGGAGACCTCTACGACGGGCAACGCGGCGCTGGCCTTGAGGTACGAGTTCGGATCCTTGAGCACCTCGAGACCCTGCTCGGACCCATCCTGCCCGATAACGAAGACCGACTTGGGGTCGATGCCGGCGTTCCTCATGGCTTGCGCGGCACCCAGGGCGCCGTCGTCGTTAAATGCCACCACTACACGTACGTTCGGATGTGCCTTCAAGACTGATTCGGTCACGGTCAGGCCACTCGCCTGGTCCACGGCGTCCTGCACTGCGACAATATTTGCCTTGGTATTGGCCTTGATCGACTCGATCGGGATGCCCGTTCTAGGTGCGAAGTTGCGGTCGGCGGAGTTGGTCAATACCAGGACCTCCGTCTGGGGCGCATTGGCCGTGATCCATTCGATGGTCCGATCGGCGACCATTGTCCCGCTTTGGGCAGGATCAAGGCCGACGAATCCGTCCGAGCCCTCCATCTCGGCGCCATAAGTGGTCCAGCAGATGCCCTTTGCCTGCGCCTGCGATTGCAATGGCGCAAAGGAACCGGGGTCGATGGGCAGCACGTTGATCGCGGCGATTCCCTGAGTGACCCACGACTGTACGCTGTTGAATTGCTTTTCCAGCTTGAGTTGCGAATTGTCGGTGAGGACCTGCAGACCGGCTTCTTTGCCGAGCAGTGTGACCTGTGCCTGCTGAGCAGTGACGTAGGGGACCTGAGTGGCGGGGTGACTGAAGCCGACGGTGCGGTCCTTACTTGCGGAGTCGTTGCTGCTGCACCCGGCGGCAACTAGGCAGGCTCCACCCACAACGACGGTTAAATTTCGTAGTGTCTTGCGCATGATGACCTTTCAGGAGATCTGCTGAGCTACCCATCGCCCGAGTGGCGACCGGCAAATGGGTGCTGCGGCGTTGGGCGGAGGGTTACGAGGCGGCCGGCGGGCGGGTCCGCAGGGTGATCGACTTGAGGTGAGTGTAGAGATTGAGGGTTTCGGCGGCGTTCTCGCTGCCGTGGCCGCTCGACTTGAAACCGCCGATCGGTGAACCGTCAACGAGGTTGAAGTACTTGTTTATCCACACCGATCCGGCTTCGAGGCGATCGGCGGTCTCGAGCGCATTGCCGATATTGGAGGTGTAGATACCAGCTGCAAGTCCGTAAACGGTGCCGTTGGCTTCCTCGATCATGGTGTCGGAATCGCTCCAGCGCAGGACCGAGAGCACCGGCCCGAAAATCTCTTCCTGAGCGATCCGCATGGAGTTGTCCACCTCGAAGATGGTCGGCTCAATGAAGTAACCGTGCTCATGACCCGCGACGGTCACCCGGTTACCGCCGGTCAGTAGCTTGGCGCCTTCGTGGTGACCCGCGTCGATGTATTCGAGGACGCGCTCTCCCTGGCGTTCGGACACCAATGCGCTGACGGAAGTATTGGAGTCGAGCGGATCGCCCAGGGTGAGGCTTTCGAACTTCTCAACCAGCTTCGCGACGAAAATGTCGTAGATCGAGTCGTGCACAAACAGGCGGGTTCCGGCCAGGCACGACTGGCCGTTGCAGTAGGTGGCGGCGAAGGTGGCGTCTGCGATCACCGCGTCCATATCGTCGATATCGGGGAAGACAATGTTGGGGCTCTTGCCGCCGAGTTCGAGGGTTACCGGGATGAGACGTTCACCAGCAGCAACACCGACGAGGCGGCCCACTTCGGGGCTGCCGGTGAAAGCGAGCTTGGCAACATCGGGATGCGCGAGGATGGCGGCACCTACCTCTTCGCCGAACCCGGGGACGACGTTGACAACGCCAGCCGGGAAGATCGAGGCGATGTGGGTGCATAGTTCCAGGGTTGAGAGAGAGGCATTCTCATCGGGTTTGAGCACGACGGTGTTGCCAGCGGCCAGCGCCGGGGCAAGCTTGTGCGCGACCATGATCGCCGGAACATTCCACGGGATGATCTGACCGATCACACCGAGGGCCTCTCGTTTGGCGATGGCGATACCATCCTCGATCGACCGGTTCCAGCCACTGTGCGTCAGTGCGGCGCCACCGAAGAAGCGATATTCACTTAGAGCGATGCGGTGGTCGATCTCGGTCTCACCGACGCGTCGTCCGATGTCTGTGGCGTCGATTGCGGCCAGCCGCGCAATGTCAGACTCGATGGCATCTGCAAGCTGATGCAGCATGGCCGAGCGTACTTCCGGTGAGGTACGCGACCAGGTGGCGAAGGCATCCTTGGCAGCGGCAACTGCCTGGTCGACATGCTCGGGCGTCGACCGAACGATATCGGCGAGATGTTCGCCGGTGGTCGCGTGCACGGCCGGGAACACCTCGGCGTCGTCAGCGGCGATGAACTCGCCGTTGATGAAGGGAGCGTAGCGCTCGCGCAATCCTGCGGTACTGGGAGAAATATTTGTGGTCATCGGGTGTTCCTTAAAAGATCGTGGTGTCTAGGTGACGCGACAGTCGGGGAATGGTCAGTGTTCGGTGGCCCACTGCACCAGGCGCGAGCACAGTGCGCCCTCGCGTTCGGCGAGGTCGTCGAGGATGTCGTAGTGGTTGCGCGGGAGTTCCAGGTACTGCGCCGGTAGCCCAGCCCCCGTCAGTGCGTTCGCGTAATCAACGCTCTGACGGCAGAACTCGGCAGTCTCATAGGAGCCGTGGGTGACGAGAACCGGCGGCATCGTCGCCGGGATGTTCAGAATCGGGCTCAGGTCTTGGGTTTCTTGCCCGGTGAATTGCAGGTGGGGTGCGACAAAGGTGAAGGGCAGGGGCCGAAGGTCAAAGAGTCCGCTGATCGCGATCGCGCCGGCAACCGCTTTTTCGGGCAGCCCGTAGTACGACCAGTCCGTTTCCATCACCGAGGCTGCCGCGTGGCCGCCCGCGGAATGCCCAACAACGTAGATGCGCGTAGGGTCGATTCCCAGATCGGCAGCGTTGCGGTGCAGATGAGCCACCAAAGCCCTGTGCTGCCGGACGATTTCGGTCATCGATACGTTCGGGCAGAGCTCGTAATCTTCGACGGCCACCGCGAAACCGGCGGTGGAAAGTCCGTCGGCGACAAAGCTGAAGTCGCTCTTGGAGCCGAGATACCAGAAGCCACCGTGAATAAACACCATTACCGGTGCGGCAACGGCGGGGGCCGGCTCGGATTCAAAGAAGTCGAAGGTTTCAGCGACGGTGGGGCCGTAGCTTATCTCTCGGTACACCAACCGATTTCGCGTCGCTGCGCTGCGCTGCGCATAGCTGAGCAGATATCCGTCGAAGTCATCGACGGAACGATCGATGGCGTACTCGACATTGAGCTCGTCGTAGGTGGAGAACTCGTGATAGAACATGCGTTTCACCGTGGGATCCTTCCCGGTGGAGCCGTCGGAGCAAAGCAGGAGGGGTCAGAACGTCAGGACCGGTTTGATGGTCTTTCCGGTCTTCGCGTCCTCGCACGCCTGGTTAATCTGCTCGAACGGGTACGTTTTGATCAGTCGGTCGAAGGGAAATCGGCCTTGACGGTGCAGCTCGATCAGAGCCGGGATGAAGAGTTCGGGCACGCTGTCGCCTTCGCAAATCCCACGCAATGAGCGGCCGAAGACCAAGTTGTTCATATTAATTGGGGCCGTGGTGCCGGTGGGCGATGCACCAATGACTCCGCATACCCCGGTGATGGTGAGGATATCGACGGCCTGTGCCAATACCTCCGGACGTCCGGTGGTTTCGATAGAGTAGTTGAAACCATGCGTGGTCGCACCTGCGAGTAGCTCGGCTGCGTCAGTGCGGGTGGCCAAAACTGTTGCGGTGGCACCAAGTTCAGTGGCCAGTTCGAGTCGTTCGGGGGAGAGATCGACTGCGACGATTGAAGTCGCGCCGGCCACTCGGGCAGCCATCACAGCGCTCAACCCCACCGCGCCGGCACCGAAGACGGCGATGCTCGATCCGGCCTCGACGCTGAGTGAGTTGAGAACCGCGCCGGCGCCGGTCTGAATCCCACAGCCGAGCGGTCCGACTAGCTCAAGGGCTATATCGTCGGCAACGGGGACCACATTGCGCTCGTAACACAGCGCGTGCTGGGCAAATGACGACTGTCCGAAGAAATGGCCGGAGATCGCGGTGTCGCCGTCGGTCAGCGAGGTGGTCCCGTCGCCCTGGCGGCCGCTGAAGTTCCAGTCGTAGTAGCTCAGGCAGTACGAGGGCAGACCCCGCAAACAATTGGTGCAGTCGCCGCAGGAGGCAAAACCGATGACCACACGATCACCGGCCTTGACGCGCGTGACGCCCGGCCCCACAGATTGGACGATGCCAGAACCCTCGTGGCCGAAGACGGCGGGGAATTCGACCGGATAATATTGCTCCTGCATCACCACATCGGTGTGGCACACTCCCACCGCGGCGATTTTGACGACAACCTCGCCGGCTCCCGGTTCACGCAGCGTGAGCTCGCGAAGAGTAAAGGGTGCGCCCTTGGCATCGACAACCGCGGCGGTCGTTCGGATGGACATCGGCAACTCCTTGGTCGAAAGCGTCGAATGTAAGTGACTTTCAGCGGTCCGAGGTGACGCTGATTGGGCGCTCTCAGATCTCTTGGCGGCCATCGGCCTCGGCGTATGCCTCCTCGACGTAGAGATCGAGCGAGTGCATGACCGGGAAATCGTTGAAGGAGAACAGGAAAGCGTCCTCGGAGTTACTGGTGTTGACATGCTCATGCCAGGCCCAGGACGGGACGCAGAAGATGTCGTGTTCGTTCCAGTCGAAGCGTCGACCGTTGATGAGGGAGTACCCGCTGCCCTGCGCCACATGGTAAATCACCGAACCGGTATGACGGTGTGCCAGCGTGTGCTGTTGAGCCTTGAGGAGCTGCATATGGGCGCCCATCGTCGGCATCACAGACCCACCGGTCATCGGGTTGATGTACTCCATGATGATGCCGTCGTAGGGGGTGCCGTCACTCACCTTGGCCTGGGCGGTCAACGCATCGCGCGTCTGCTCCCATGGGTAGGCGAGCAGCGGGGAATAGCGGCGTGACCAGGTCTTGTCGACCGGCCGCAGGATTCCAGATCCGTACCTGTGCAGCGAGGTGTTGACCACTGCGCCGGGCTGTTGGTGCAAGTCGCTGTGGACCTCGTAGAAGTTGGCGTCCAAGGTGTTTATCAGAGGGATGTCAAGGCCGTCCTGCCAGATGACCGGGTTGTCAGAGGCGCCGTTGCCGTGTTCATGCCATGTGCCGCTGGGGGTGATGGCAAAGTCGTTCGGGCCGACTTCGAGCCGGTCTCCGTCCACAATCGTCCATGCGCCGGTGCCTTCGATGACAAATCGAAGCGCTGCGGCCGCATGCCGGTGCGCGGTCATGGACTCGCCCGGGTTCATGATCTGCAGGCCTGTGTACAGAAGACCCGCTGCCGCGCTGAGTTCACGACGGCCTGAGTTGACCAGCATGATGACTCTGCGTCCGGCGTCGTCGGCAGTCACCAGCTCGGCGGCACGTTCGAGATGAGGGCGTAGCTTCTGGTACTGCCACAGCATCGGCACCGACTTCGGCTGCGGATACCAAGGTTCGATCTCGTTGGCCACCGTCCACAGTGCACCCGCATCGAGTTCTTCCAGCTCGGCGTAGAACGCCTGCAGGGCTTGATTTTCGGTGTCGTTAACGCGGGAGCGGCCGATTACGTCTTCACGCACAGGGATTCCTCTCAAGGATCAAGTCGAGTGACCTGGCTAACAATCAGGATCACGGTAGCTCAGTATTTGATCAAATGCTAGATGTAATTTGGAGCTTCGCGGCGTAGGTAGCCGAAGCTTCGTAGAGAAATGTGATGAAAATCCATTTGAAATGCCATTTCTCCGGAGTGCTGGAAGTCCGTATGTGGCGTGGAAGTGGATCACGACCTTGCTTCCGCCTAAAAGATTTGATCAAATAAGGGCACTGGGTGTGGCCCGATACGCGCTGCATCTGGCGCAAGTTGCGCGCCGGAACCACTCGCTTAACCTCATGAAAGGACTGTTGAGTTGACCCGATACCCGCAGTTCCGGGCAGCTGCCGTACAGGCAGCCCCGGAGTTCCTCGATACGCCTGCGACCGTGTCGAAGGCATGTCGACTCATTGCCGAAGCCGGTGCGCAGGGTGCCGAACTTATCGCGTTTCCAGAAGTCTTCATCTCGGCATATCCCTATTGGAACTGGACGATGACGCCGGTGGAAGGCAGTGAATGGTTCAAGAAACTGTTCTTGTCCGCCATCGACATCCCGGGGCCTGAGGTCGACGCGCTGTGCGCGGCTGCCCGGTCGGCCGGGGCCAACGTCGTGATCGGCGTCAATGAACGCGATCGGTATTCCATGGGCACTCTCTATAATTCTGTACTGTTCATCAGCGATGAGGGTGAACTGCTGGGCGTGCATCGCAAACTCGTTCCCACCTGGGCTGAGAAGCTGACCTGGGGCGGCGGCGATGGCAGCTCGCTGCGGGTGTATGACACCTCCGTCGGGCGTCTGGGCGCTTTAGCCTGTGGTGAGAACACAAATACTCTGGCGCGCTTTGCGTTACTCGCCCAGGGCGAGCAGGTGCACGTTGCCAATTACATCGCACTTCCGGTGGCACCGGCAGATTACGACATGGTCGAGGCAATCAAGACCCGTGCGGCCGCCCACAGCTTCGAGGGCAAGGTGTTCACCGTCGTCGCGTGTGCGGCGATCACCGACGACATCATCTCGGCCGTCGCACACAACGATGCCTCCCGGGCTTTGCTGGAGCGCCAGCACTGCGCATTCAGCGGCATTTTCGGTCCGGACGGGCGGCTGATATCCGAGCCCCTGATTGATGACGAGGGCATCGTCTACGCCGACATTGATCTTTCGGCGTCGATCCAGCCGAAACAGATGCACGACATCATCGGTCACTACAACAGGTTCGACATATTCGAGTTGACCATCAATCGTAAGCAGCAAACTGGCCTGGTGTTCGGGGATGCCTCCACACGCCAGCCTGCCTTCACCCCGGCGGATCCGGCGAACTCGGCCGAACTCCTTTAACCCACCAGTTCATTCGACTTCCATCATCTCATCTCGATCCTAGGAGATTTCATGCGTTTGATCAGCTTTAGCGATGGCACCGATGGCGATCGCCATCTTGGTGTGCTCCTTGACGACACCTTGGTGCTCGACGTGGTATCCGCACTGGCCGAAACGATTTCAGTGCCCAACGATCTCCGCGACTACATCGCGGCCGGATCAAGCCTGCACAATCAGGTGACAGAGATCCTTCAGCGTACGTCGACCTGGCCCGAGGCTGTCGTTCGGCAACTCGACGAGGTTACACTGCGGGCGCCGTTCCGGCCGGGCAAGATCATCGGTGTCGGTTTGAACTATGTCGAGCACGTCGAGGAGTCGAGCAGGTCGCTGGACACCGACGAGAACCTGCCCACCAGGCCTGTTCTCTTTAGCAAGCCGGGCACTGCGGTTGTCGGACCAGAAGAGCCGATCCTGCACAACGCTTCCATGACCGCAGAGCTGGACTGGGAATGCGAACTGGCCGTTGTGATCGGTGATGTCTGCAAGTCGGTGCTCGAAGGTGAAGCACTGGATCACGTATTCGGATACAGCATCGTCAACGACATCAGTGCCCGCGATCAGCGACGGTCGGGGCAGTGGTTTTTCTCCAAGGGACAGGATAGCTACGCACCGTTCGGCCCGATGGTTGTCACGGCCGACGAAATCGGTGACCCGCACGCGCTACAGCTGTCGCTGACGGTCAATGGTGATCAGCGGCAGAACGGCAACTCCAAGAACATGCTGTTCAAGATCCCGCAACTCATCGCCGACGTCACCTCCGGTATGACTCTGGAACCGGGTGACGTGATCGCCACAGGTTCGCCGCAGGGTGTCGGAGCCGCGATGAATCCGCCCACCTACCTGACCCCGGGGGACGTAGTCTCTGCCACCATCGAGAAAATTGGTACGTTGTCGAACCCGGTGAAGTCGGTCTGACTATGGATTCTGCGACGAGTACTTTTCGCATCGGACAGATCGTCCCGAGCTCGAACATCACCATGGAAACTGAAGTGCCAGCTATGCTTCGGGCCCGCGAAGCCGTCGAGCCTGAGCGTTTCACCTTCCATTCGTCGCGCATGCGGATGAAGCAGGTCACCAAGGAACAGCTTGAGTCGATGGACGACGAGTCCGATCGCTGTGCACTAGAACTGTCTGACGCTGCCGTCGATATCCTGGGCTATGCCTGCCTGGTGGCGATCATGACGCGTGGCGCCGGTTACCACCGTATCTCGCAGGAACGCCTTCATCAGGTCACCGTGGCCAACGAGTCGGCGGCACCCGTAGTCACCAGCGCTGGTGCCCTGGTCGAGGGACTTCATGCGCTCGGCGCGCGCAAAGTTGCAATCATCACGCCATACATGCGTCCGCTGACAGACCGGATTGTGGAATACATCAGCGGCGAGGGGATTGAGGTAACGGATTCGATCGCGCTGGAGATCCCCGACAACCTGGCCGTGGGGGCGCGTGATCCGATGGCTCTGGTCGATATCGTCAACGATCTCGACCACAGCCAGGCCGATGTGGTCGTGTTATCGGCGTGCGTGCAGATGCCGTCCCTAGCTGCGCTGCAGATTGTCCAGGACCGGATCGGTAAACCAGTGGTGTCGGCGGCAGCGGCGACGGTATACCAGATGCTCAAACATCTGGAGCTGAAGCGATACGTGCCAAACGCAGGTGAATTGCTGAACGGCAATCACTGATGGCTGCAACCGAGGTGGCGGGCAGTAGAGCGTCGACAACCCTTGACCGGGCGTATAACGCTATTCTCGATGCGATCTGCAACGGCGATATTCCTCCAGGCGCGCCGCTTCGGTTGCACAAGCTCTCGGAGGACCTCGGGATGAGCGCCATGCCGATCCGTGAGGCGCTTCGTCAGCTCGAGGCAGTTGGCGTGATCGAGATGATCCCTCACAAGGGGGCACGGGTCCGGGAGATATCGTCCGACGATCTCGTCGATACCTACCGAACCCGCATAACATTGGAAGGGATCGCCTGCCATCGGGCGGCCGAGAACTTCGGTCCCGAGGACGAACTCGCGGCGCGATACGCGCTCGAAGAACAGCGGTGTGCTCTGGAGGCGGGCGATGTTGCCGCAGCACGATTGGCGCACAAGGAGTTCCACTATTCGATCTATCGTGCCGCCGGTTCGCCGTGGATGGTGCGCTCGATCGAACTGACATGGTTGAACAGCGAGCGGTACCGCGTTGCAAGTGAGCAGGACGGTGACCAGTTGACGCTGCGACGGGAGGAACACGACCTCATGCTCATGGCTTGCGTGGCGCATCAACCCGACCGCGCTCGCTTGGCTCTACGCGGCCATCTGATCAGTACGGTCGCGCATCTCGACAAAAGCTGCGCGAAGCGCCTAGAGATATTGACCGCCCCTCGAGCATGTTGTTGAAACGGAGGGTGTCATGCCTGAGAAGACCGATACACCGAGCGCACTTACTCACTTCGATCCCAATGCGATGTCGGCCGGTGCGTTCTACCGGGTGCTTGCCGCCTCTGTGGTCCCACGCCCGATCGCGTGGGTGTCGACACGCTCGGCAGCGGGAGCGCTGAACGTCGCCCCCTACAGTTTCTTCACCATTGCGTCCACCAATCCACCAATCCTGCAATTCAATTCGGTGGGGCACAAGGATACGTGGCACAACGTCGACGAGACCTCGGAGTTCGTTGTCAACATTGGCACCGATGTATTGATCGAGCAGATCAACGCCACCTCGATTGAGGAAGGCCGCGATTTCGACGAGTTCGTCCACGCTGGGCTCACGCCAGAGTATGGTGGCGTGTTATCGGTACCACGAGTGCGTGAGGCCCCCATCGCCTTTGAATGCGTCAAAGAAATGATCATCGATGTGGGCAACTGCTCGCTGATCTTCGGCCGGGTGGTCCGCGTGAGCATCCGTGACGACATCCTCGGTGATGATGGATTGCCTATTTTCGATAGGCTCGCGGCTCCGAGCCGACTCGGCGGATCGGAGTGGGGCATGGCACCCTCGACCGTTGTGCATCGTCGCCCGTAACTCTGAGATTGAAGATTCGTGCGTATGTACCCGGTCATCCAGGTCCACGGCAAAAAAGTCCTTGAACAGATCAAACTCGTTCGGCCATACCCGATCGCAGAAGTGCTACCCATCGATCAGGGCGCTGATAATCAAAGGCTGCTTCGCGCAGTGAGGTATCGAGGGAGCTGTCCGCGTCCAGGTTCGTAGGTGCGAACTTTATGCGCCGGAGGGCGAAAGCGACGCTTGAAATGCCGAGTCGGCACTTTCACGGACCGATCGCACTGGACACAGTCTCGGCCGACAACGCCGGAATTGATTCGAGCAGTGACGACCGCGCGTTCGTTGCTTAGGATGCAGCGGAGCAGCAGGCCGATTGGAACGGTGCCTACTTTGGCGGCATCGCCTTAAACATCAGACAAAGGTTGCGCATCCCGATCTTTCGAGGCTCAGCGAACTTCCTGCTCAGTTCGTCGATGTGCCGACCACTTCCGGCGCGGCCACCGGAGGCTGTCGGAATCGACAGGTTCTGGCGCTGCACAGCGGACTCAGCCAGCGGCGTCACACTGGAGACATCGCGAGCTTTGCTGGCCTTACCTATCAATTTATCATCTCCCGCAGTATCAGCGTCGATGACCGATTCTGCGGTAAGCGGTTAGACAAGTTGATTGAAGTCAGCAATCGCGGCCGCCATATGAACGCTTTCATGCAGCTAGAGATACTAACGCAACGGATATAGTAATAATTGGTAAACCTTGACTGCAATCTGGCCTCACAGCCAGGGATGCGGGCGGCCTGTTGACTTCGTCGCCATCGATCGGCATGTCGTTCCGGCACGTACGGCCTACCACATCATGGAATGGGCGGACCACTATGACTGTGTACACACTCTGATCGGTGATCTGCACGCATGGCCCGCCGGGTGGCAGTCGGATGTCGCCCCGGTGAGCCGCCAGGGCTGCGCATCGAATCATGCATCGGTCCCGATGCGCACGGCACATCCGGAAGGTAGTCATTCACAACCCAGTTGGGCCACACAAACGCGAAATGCCTAGCCGAGCGAAGTGAATGATCGGGCGAAGCGTTTCGCCAAGGTCTGCAGCACATGCTGCCGATAGACTAGGTTACGGCAAGGTTTTCCTGGGGGTTGAGAGTTCGTCCAAGCGCGACGGGCCCGGCCGAACTTCTGTAAGCAGTGTTTCGTTCGGATTTGTTCCGTTTGAGCGTTGGCGTCCGTCCCGTTGAGTGCTCAAGTCTTCTTGCCTATATCGTTGCGACACAGTCGATATCGAGGAAAGTCAAGTCTTCGACAAACGGACTGATCGAGAATTCTTCTGCCACGTCGCCGAGCAAGTCGTTCACCACGTCCGATACTCAATAGTGATACGCCGGCTACGGCTCTGGACGAGCGTATCCACTGCAACAACACCGACGCATCTCCACAAAGCTTGACGCCCCGAGTTTGACTCCGGGCGCCTTCGAGAATTCGTGTGACGATTGGCTGCGGTCCACTAGTGGCCATCCGTGGATGAATGTTTGAATCAGTCGTCGGTCAGGGTTTGACCGCCTGTGCATGATGAATTCGGCAGCTTCCTTCGTAGGTGATTCGGCGTCAGGCTTGCTGCGCTTCCACCGACACAGCGACGGGGTCCACTCGTAGTGTTCCGAGGAAGGTGAATGCTTCTCAGCGAGCGCCACTTAGTCTCGGCCGACTAGGGAACGCCGTTTCCTGTCCTTCCGGCTTGGGGTGAGACCACGTTGTTCGGCTTCGAGTCGTTCCGCTTCCTCCCCAGCGATAGCCTCGCCGTGTGCAACGAGTCCAGCGAGTTTAGAGAGAGGAATCTGCTTGAGGAACAAGGCAAGTAGGAACGCGACAGCGATGAATGGAAGCAAGATCCAGAACACCGGGGTAAGCACATCTGCGTAGGCGGTGACGACGCCTGCTCGTATCGTTTCCGGCAACGTGTCGAGCATCGCAGGGCTCAGCGTTGCCGATCCGTCGGCGGCATCAGCATCGGAGGCTCCGGCGTCGAGAAAGACTGTTCGGAGGTTTTCGGTGAGACCTGCTGTGAAAATCGTTCCGAATATTGCTGTCCCGAGCGCGGCGCCGACTTCGCGGAAGTAGTTATTCGTACCGGTCGCGGTTCCGATCTGCTCTGCTGGGACTGCCTTCTGAACAACCAGTACGACAATTTCTATGATAAGGCCGATGCCTGCTGAACACGGTCAAATAGATGCAGATCAACAAGATCGGGGTGCTCGACGTGAGTGTGGTCAGAGCCACCATCGACGCTGCCGTGACCAGCGTGCCGACGATCGGATATATCCGGCAGCGGCCCGTCTTCGCGACGGCAATGCCGGAGGAGATCGAGGTATCCAGGAGACCGGCCATCATCGACAGCATCAGCAGACCGGATGCAGCGGCGGAGGTTCCGGCTGACATCTGCAGGAATGTAGGCACAAATCCGATCGCTGCGAACATTCCAAGGCCGAGGGCTAGGCCGATAGCCGTGGCGTTCACGAAGACTAGGTTGCGGAACAGTTCGAGAGGGATGATCGGGTCTTCGGCGCGAGTCTCGGTGATCACGAACGCAACCGTCGCCAGCAGCATCCCGAGAGCCCACCCCCATGTCTGCGCTGACAGACAGCCGTGCGCCTTGTCACCACCGAAGTCAGCGAAGAAGATCAGACAGGTTGTGGCAATGGAGAGGAAGAGTACGCCGAGTACATCGATGGGTCTGGTGGCCTTCTTGGTCGGCAGCTTCAGAGCTGCACATGCAACAATAAACGCGGCGATGCCGATCGGGATATTGATGTAGAACGCCCAGTGTCAGGTGAGGTGATCGACAAAGAATCCACCTAGCAGTGGGCCTGCAACGACCGAGAGCCCGAAGACTGCACCGAGAGGGCCTAGGTACTCTCCACGCTCACTCGCCGGAACGATGTCGGCGATGATCGCCTGGGACAGAATGATCAAACCGCCGCCTCCCAGTCCCTGAACGGCCGCAAGATCACGAAGGCCCAGAAGTCATCAGCGAATGCACAGCCAACCGAAGACACCGTGAAAAGTGCTATGGCGAAGAGGAATAGCCGCCGTTGCCCGAGCACATCGCCGAACTTGCCATAGATCGGCATCCCGATCGTGGTTGCGAGTAGATAGGCCGTGGTGATCCAAACCTGATGCTCCACGCCGCCGAGTTCGCCCACGATCGTTGGCGCTCTGAGTTTGGGACAGAGCGTACTCCCCAGTGATTGTGACTACTGTTTGGCGTTCGTCGTCAGTTGTCGAGAGTGAAGTGGAGGTCTCTGGCGGACCGGTAGGGGGGCTGCTGATGTGTGAGGTAGACCGCGGCGGTGATGTTTGATCCGGCGATGTCCTGCCATGGATTCGAGCTCGTGTTGGTCCAACCGGTAGGTGGTGTTGCGAATAGTTGGACGGATCCGCCGCTGAGAATTGCATTCACAATCGCAGCGCCGATCTGGAGGCAGTAGCGACCGTTGGCATCGGTGGAGACGGTGGGGACGCCGGCGCTGGAAATAGTCACGCCTGCAACGCCTTGGGCGCCGGAGGGGGGTGCGCCGAATTCTTTCCACGGATAAGTGCCGTTGTCGTTGTCCCAGACGGTGCCGCACAACTGTTGGTCGGCGGTCGCGCTGGCGCGGGTGGCGGGGGCGGCGTGCGCGGTTGCGGTGAATGCGAGTGTTGCAGCGCCAGCCAACGCCACTGCCGTGGCGGTGATTCGTGGGATTCCCACAGTAATACCCTCCTTGGTTAGGTGTTGCCAGGTGTGGTAAAGCCATGTGTGCGAACCGATTCGGTGTTCACGTGTTTGGTGACGGAGCAAAGAAGATTTTGGACGGGCTTGTTCTACGGAACTTCAGACGGGCGCCGCACTGGGGGTCAACGGTAGCCGTGTGGGCACGGTCGTGCTGTCGTGCTGTCGTGCTGTCGTGCCCACACGGTGAGTTCCTGAAGCTAATGGTGTGCTCGGACTATTTTGCGCTTGCCGATTCGAGGCTGGACCAGCCAGCTCCTTCGGCGGAGGCAGTGAACAGCCCGAGTATCACCACGTTGCCGAACGCGCTCATCAGGTTCACGAGACCTGCCCAATAATCTGATGACACTTGTTGTGCCCCTTTCTAGGACAGTGCGGTGAGGAATTCGCGGAGTGGATCGACGGTCTCGAACCATGTCGTGGCGATTAACGTCACGAAGTCCACGGACAATGCTTGTAGTGACATGTTCGTGATCCTTTCTAGACCTTGAACCCGATGGACAACTCAAGTGGAGTTTTGATCAGGAGGGCGAACAGGGTCGGCAGCATCTGCGTGACCGTCTGTCCCAATGATGCTGTTGACTCGGCAATTGATCCCACTGCTCAGCCTCCGTTCGAGTAGTCGTTAGTCGACAGCGTGTTCAGGCCGTCGATGGAGCCCCCGAGGGGGGCGGCGATCGCGTTGACGAAATTCTGCAACGCTCTCAGGAACTCAACGGACACGTGCGTGCTCCTTTGTTAGTTTCCGACTGTGAAGTGGAAGTCTCTTGCGGACTGGTAGGGGAACTGGATGTGGGCGAGGAAGGTTGCCGCGGAGATGCTGGGCCCGGACGCGTTCGCCCACGGACTCGGGCTGGTATTCGTCCACCCTGCAGGCGGTGTTGCGAACAGCTGTACGTCTGCTCCGCCGATCACCTGGTCTGCCAGCGTGTTGTTAGCCTGGAGGCAGAAGCGTCCGTTGGCGTCGGTGGGGTTGGTGCTTCCAGTCAGCGGAGTGATTGCTACTCCACCGACAGTGCCCGAAATAGTCACCCCCGCAACACCTTGCGCGCCTGAGGGGGGCGCGCCGAACTCCTTCCACGGCTTCGCTCCGTCTTCGTCGTCCCAGACCGTGCCACACAGTTGGTAGCTCGCGGTCGCCGCTGCGCGTGTCGCGGTCGCTGCGGACGCGGTGCCTGTGAAAGCGAGCGTTGCTGCGCCGGCCAATGCCACGGATGCGATGCCGATTCGTTTGATTCCCACAGAAATACCCTTCTAGGAACTTGCATGGTGAAACATGATGAATGCGTATGTGCGGCAAGGGGATATCGCCCCTGTGACGATGTGCACGCCCGTGTCGATTCGGCGTTCGAAATCTGGCCAGAAGATGTTTTCGCCGAGTGACAGTGGTCACTCTAACCATAGATTTAGAACACGTATCAACAATTTGATAAATGTTTTTCCATTGACGGCTATCTGCGGAATAACTCTTGCGAGAGTGTTCGCAAATCGGAAAAAGTGCATGTCTACCTGGGGTTCGATGTTGCAGTTACGTGAACTGAAGACGGTGCGAGTTATCCCACGCTACTACTTTTGATGGCTCTATCCTACTAAAGTGCTATTCCGAATTAAAATCCATGGAATATTACGTTAGTTTCCTGATCTAACGAAATTGTTCGTTCTGGGTATTGCCATATTTCTGTGGGTTTTGGAGTTTCAATTGATCTCCCTTGATGGTATGATTCGTGCATTCGAGACCACCCAGTTCGGAAGTAACAATTGCCCGAGTTTGACGATCAAATTGAACCCGACGCAGTGCAGGCCAATTCGACACCGCGGCAGCAGTAATTGTCCTCAGTTGGATTTCGAAGTTCTGCGAGCGCGCGTGTGTGTGTTCCCACGATTAGGCGCTGCTCCTCAAGGTGCTTGCGTAATGTCACGCTCGCTCAATGTAGAGCGGAGTTGATTCGATGGCTGCTCGGTCCCGAGCGACGAATTCGGTGCGTATCTGTCTCCGATTCTCCATGTATCACTTCAGGTCAACGGATGCGTTGTGCCCGGCCTCATTCCAGATAAAATCTGGATTGGTTGAACCGGGGTCCTCCTGGAAGGTCCTTGGTGCTGATGTATGGCGGATGGCGGGATGCTCCGGTATACATGATCAGGCGGATAGGATGACGCAGATTGATTAGACTTAAACGAAAGGATCTTTCATGGCTGAAATAGTCATTCGCGAACTCATCGATGATCTGGATGAAAAATCGATCGATGTCGGGTTTGGGTTTGAAATCAACTTCGCCTATCGCGGCGTCGATTATCGGATCGACCTTCGGCCAGCAAATGCCGACAAGATCGACGCGGCGTTCGCTCCGTTCATCCAAGCTGCGGAAAAGATCCGCTGGGCCAGCAAGGTGCGCGCGAAATCGACTGGCGCGGTATCGCGGTCCGGCCGATCACCTGAGCAGTTTGGAGCGGTCCGCGAGTGGGCAAGCATGAACGGTTTCGATGTCTCCAGGCGGGGGCGAATTAAATCCGAGGTACTCGATGCCTTCGATGCAGCGAACTAACTCTCAGCATCTCTGGTAAGTGCAGTGCGTTAGATCGGACTCGTGTGTACTAGTAGTCGCATCGTGTCGCACACCGAGTTCGCGAAACTGCGCAGGGTCCAACAAAACAGCGATGAACTTGAACCTTCAGGTCACGGTCCTGAACGGTATCGACATAAGGCGATCAGCGAGCTTTGGTGAAGTATCTCGAAGCCTGCCGGAACGGCGTAGTGGGATTCGATGCCGCCGCGGCTGCTGGCGAATTCTTTCTTCACCGGGTACATAGTGAGCACTGCCGACTCAAGCGGCGACGAGCAAGGACTCTTGGGCGCTGTGTTCGTGGTTATTGCCGGCAGGAGATAGTGTCGGAGGGGAGCGGTCCTCGTCGACGGTGAGTCCGTGCTCGGTGATGACGGCGGACTCAAGCTCCTTTGTCGCGGCGAGGGTCCCGGTCATATATTCATCCAGGGAGACCGCCACACGCAGGAAATGCACGGCGATGGGCACCTGATCGAGGTTCACTTGGAAACGGTGCAGCCGGATGAACGGAACGACCGCGCGCGTCGGTGAGGGTCCTTTCGACACGCCTATGGCGTAAGTGCAGGCGGCCCGGATGAGCCTCCATTCGTTCTCCTCCTCCTCGGAGAACGCTGGGGCCTTGAACGAGCCAATTCAACAATACCGGCGATGATTGACGAGATGCCCCGATCAGGGTGGACGAGCTCTCTGGCAGCGGCATCCAACGCTTCCTCATCCATCCCGTATATGACCCTGTCGCAGAATAGAACCTCCGTAGTATCCGACCCCATCGTTCCATGACTGTCCGAATGGGGAGTTCAGTTCTTGCAGGGCTTCGGTGCGAACTCCACGGAGAAGCCGCCACCGCTCATTCTTATAACGCAGCCAGTGACTGAGAAGGTCACCGTCTCGGCAGAAGCTTGTGACATACGCGGTATGCATTGCTCCCTCTTCGAACCCCTTCCGATGAATTCGGTCGCGCGAAGCCTCGTTGCCACAGTCCAGATTTCGAATGGCCGTCTCGTCGCTGACGTGAATTGCTGGGAGGCGGAAGTGCCTCAATCTTTGTCGGCGCTTGCTGGGGCAGAGTAGCGGAGGTCGGTTAAGTCGTTCACAGTCCGGGCATCGCTGGCCTGCAGGTGCGGGATCTCCTCCCGCGTCATTGGGGCTGCCCGAGCTTTGGTTGACTTGGCTTTCCGCAGAATTCCTTACCTATGCTTCGGGGTCCCGTCCATCCCCGTCTGCCGATTGAGGCCCGGCAGACGAGACTTCCGCGGGGACTTGTTCGCAGAAACTGGTATCGGATACTTCGCGTCTGTCCGGACTTCGCAGAACCGAATGTCGGCGACGGCTACTTCGATGGTTCTAAGCACAGATGCAGCGGACGGACTCGTCTTTGCTGGCCAGAAGTAGTAGGCAGGGTCGTCGGTTCCTGTGCCCGGACTGCTTGCGCGCTCGAGCCTGTTTGTAGTCGCAATAAATCGGTACCTAATCGCTTTCGTATCAGCTGCATTCAGTGTATACATTGGATATGAATATGGGTGACAAGCAAGTCGAGGACGGTGGCGATCTGACGGTGCGGCTGCGGACTGCTGTCCTTGAGGGGGTTTACCCGCCCGGATTCCGAATGGTCCAAGAGGAGTTGGCCGACCGATTCGGGGTCTCCCGGATCCCGCTGCGGGAAGCGATTCGCACCCTGGTGGGGGAGGGGTTATTGCGGACTGTCCCCGGCCGGGGGACGTTCGTGACGGAGTTGGATCTGGCCGAGATCGACGAAATCTACGACCTGCGCCGGCTCATCGAACCGAGTTTCGCCGAGCACGTAACCGAGTGGACTTCTCGTAAGGACGTGTCCCGGTTCGAGGCGATGGCACACCAAATGGATCACGTGCACGAGATCGGTGCGACTGAATGGTCCCGGATCAACCTGGCTTTTCACCTTGACATGTATCGACTCGCACGCCTGCCGATGCGGTATGAGGTCATCACCCAGACCTACCACAGGGTCGAACCGTATTCGCGGTTCTATGTCCACGGCACACCGGCCTACCAGCGAGTGCAGGAGGAGCACAAAGGGATGGTTCAAGCACTCGCCGACGGCGACGCCGAAGCGTTCGCGCGCCACATTGTCGCCCATATCGATGGTGGTCAGCAGGGTCTGCACCGAGCATGGGAACAATCCACTGGGGCCGTATCACCCTACTGGTTGGAGTCGTCGTCGTGACCAAGAAGACCGCGATCAACACGGATGTAGGCGAAGGCTTCGGGGTGTGGCGTATCGGCGACGACGAGGCTCTGCTCGACCACGTGACGGCAGCGAACGTCGCCTGTGGATTCCACGCCGGGGATCCAGATATCCTTCGCGGAATCTGCGAGTCGGCATCCCGGCGCGGAGTGTCCATTGGGGCGCAGGTGTCCTACCGGGACCTCTCAGGGTTCGGACGCCGCTTCATCGACGTTCCGGTGCCGACGCTGATCAATGACCTGCTTTATCAGATGGGGGCTCTGAGCGTGTTCGCCCGAATCGCAGGGGCAGAAGTCGACTACGTCAAGGCGCACGGAGCGCTGTATAACACTGCGGCAAACCACGATGGCCACGCTGAAGCCATCGTCGAGGCCGTCCGGTTGTTCGACCCATCACTTCCGATTCTGTGTCAGTTCCGAACTGCGCTGTGGGACAGAATTGTCGAGGCAGAATTGATCCCGTATGCGGAGGCGTTCATCGATCGCGGATACACCGGTGAGGGCACCCTCGTCGCCCGTTCGCATCCCGAGGCACTGATCACCGATCCACACCGTGCGGCCGATCGAGCGGTCGAGATGGTGGCGACGGGAACCGTCACTGCGGTCACAGGCGAACGTATCAGCCTTGTCCCCGAGGGTCGGTCCATCGATGCTTTGTGCGTGCACAGCGACACACCTGGGGCGATCGCCATCGCAGAGATGACGCGGTCTGCTTTGCTGGCCGCCGACATCGCGGTTACACCGATCGACACTGCCGCCGCCAGGTGCCAGACATGAGCACCACTCACCGCACAACACTGACGATTCTGCGCCGGGCCGGCGACCGGGGATGGCTCGCCGACCTCGAAGGAGCGGACATCGCGGCTACTGTGCGGGCACTGTCGTCCGGGCCGCTGGTAAGGCTGATCGATGACATCGTCCCCACCGCCGAGTCCGTACTGGTCATTGCTCGAGATGGCGCCGATATGCCGGTCCTTGCCGAGGGTATCCGCGAGGTGCTCCGCCAAGCTCACGCTCGCACCAAGTACTCCGCTGCGCGGACTGTGGTCATCCCCGTCTGCTACGACGGGCCGGATCTTGATGCGGTCGCCGACCGGCTGGGCCTAGGCCGTGACGACGTCATCGCCGCGCACTCCGAGGCCCAGTATCGTGTCGGTTTCTTCGGATTTGCGCCCGGATTCGCTTACATCGATGGCCTCCCGGCTCACCTGGATCTACCGCGGTTGTCGACGCCCCGGGCACGGGTGCCGGCTGGCACGGTCGCGATCGCCGGATTGCAGTCCGTGGTGTATCCCGGCGGAACCCCCGGGGGATGGCATCTGATCGGGTCGACTCCGGAAGTGTTGTGGGACATCGATTGTACTCCGCCGAACCGGCTCAATCTCGGCGATCACGTCGTGTTCGAGATGATTGACCGATGACACTCGCCCCGATCCCTAACATACCCACAGCGCCTACTGTCCCCGCCATCGAAGACCACGTCCGGGTCGTCGATCCGGGTACGTTGACCACGGTGCAAGACCTGGGCAGGCCTGGATATGCACATCTCGGGGTTTCCTCGTCTGGTGGGGCGGATCGTGCCAGCCTGATGTCTGCCAACCGGCTGGTCGGCAACTCTGTGAGCGCCCCCGTGTTCGAGACCACCCTTGGTGGGTTGACATTCGAGTTGTCCGACAGTCGCTACATTGCTGTCACCGGCGCGCCGGTGACGGTGTGCGTGAACGGTCGAACAGTTTCAGAGTCGGCACGGCTCTATGTCCAGACAGGTGAGCGTGTCCAGCTCGGACGACCTAGCTGGGGTCTGCGCACCTATGTGGCGATCGCCGGCGGAATCGGTGCCCCCCGAGTGTTCGGATCGGCGTCTCGCGACACCCTCGCCGGACTCGGGCCGCCGCCGGTACAGCGGGGAGACGATTTCCCGCTGCCCCGTCCGTCTGCGCCCGTAACCGATTGTCCCCTTGAGAATGTGGTCTCCCGCGTACCCGTGCGTCACGCCGAGATCACATTCCGGTGGGGGCCCCGCGAAACCTTGTTCACCGACGCCGACCGCGCACGTTTCACCCGCACCCGTTGGTTGGTCTCCTCCCAGACCGACCGCGTTGGCAGCCGCCTGACCGGGCCAGCTTTGACCATCGGCGTCATCGATCTTCCCAGCGAAGGCATGATGCGCGGCGCGATCCAGGTACCCCCGTCGGGTGAGCCGATCGTGTTCCTCGCCGATCACCCCGTCACCGGCGGTTACCCGGTGATTGGCGTCGTCATCGACGCCGACATCGCCCTGCTCGCCCAAGCCGCACCCGGCACCACCGTGCGTTTCACCCCAGCCGCGTAAGGAGACCACGACCGCGCACATCGCGCATCACACGCGAATCCCCTTCACCAGTAACTCTCCGAGTGGACACTCGTGATAAGCACCACGCTGGCCCCCTTCCACCTGGCCATCCCCGTCGATGACATCGATGCCGCCCGCAAGTTCTATGGCGGTGTGCTCGGTTTCAGCGAGGGACGGTCGGACACCCGTTGGATCGATTGGAACTTCCAAGGCCATCAGCTCGTCACCCACCAGGTTGGCGACGGCACCTTGGCCGCTCGCGACGGGGTCGCCGGCACCAACCAGGTGGATGGACACCAGGTTCCCGTCCCGCACTTCGGACTGGTTCTCAGCGTCGACGACTTCAAGAATCTCGCTGCCAAACTCGAGGCAGTGAACACTGGGTTCGTCATCGATCCCTATGTCCGATTCGCCGGCGGACCCGGCGGGCAACGCGCTCGAATTCAAGGCCTTCGCGAACATCGACCAGTTGTTCACGAAGTAATCTCACATAGTGGACGGCTATCGCCTGGTGGCGGCGGCGATGGCCGTCCGCTTCCACCTCGGACCGCACCACCCGGATCGCTCACCACTGTTGTCCCCACACCGGGTGACTGGTCTGGTTCCCACCCGTACCCGGCCAATCCGGCGGGACCGCTCCGTTTCAGCATCAGCCGCTGTCGCCATACGCTCAAGTCCCGAGAATGCGGGACGCCCACCCAACCCAGAGGAACGTCACATGAGCACCTCCGTCGAGGTCACCGAAGCGGTTGCACGCCCCACCCGCCGCGAGCATGATCTGCTGGGGGACCGGAACGTGCCCGCGGAGGCCTATTACGGAATCCACACCCTGCGAGCGAAGGAAAACTTCGCCATCAGTGGTACCCCGATCGGCAAGTTCGGTGACCTCATCTCGGGTCTGGCTGCTGTCAAACAAGCTGCGGCAGAGACCAATCGGAAACTCCACCTCCTTGACGACGAACGGGCCGATGCCATCCTTTCCGCCTGCAGGGAAGTTCGAGCAGGAAAATGGAGCGACCACTTCATCGTCGATGCCATCCAAGGCGGCGCCGGAACTTCCACGAATATGAACGCCAACGAAGTGATCGCCAACCGGGCACTGGAAATTCTCGGGTATGCACGCGGTGACTACACCGTCTTACACCCCCTCGAACACGTCAACTTGAGCCAGAGCACGAACGACGCGTATCCCACCGCCGTCAAGATCGCGCTCATGAATGCCCTGACGCGGCTACAAACCGCGCTGACCGCATTGGGTGCTGAGTTCGCCGCGAAAGCAATAGAATTCGCCGACCATGTCAAGATGGGACGTACCCAGCTGCAGGACGCAGTGCCGATGACCTTGGGTCAGGAATTTGGCACCTACGCCGTGATGATCGGTGAAGACGCGCAGCGGCTGATCGAGGCCGCGCAACTGGCCCGGGAGATCAACCTCGGCGGCACCGCCGTGGGAACAGGTATCAACTCCGACCCCGGATACCCGGCGATCGTCTGCGCCGAACTCCGTGCCATCACCGGACTCGACCTGGTCACTGCGCCTGATCTCGTAGAGGCCACCCAGGACGTCGGCTCCTTCGTACAAATCTCGGGGACCCTCAAACGGTGCGCGGTCAAACTCTCCAAGATCTGCAACGATCTTCGGTTGCTGTCCTCGGGGCCGCGGGCAGGACTCGGAGAAATCAACCTGCCCGCGGTGCAGGCGGGCTCGAGCATCATGCCCGGAAAGGTCAATCCGGTCATACCGGAAGTAGTGAACCAGGTCGCGTTCGAAGTCGCTGGCAACGACGTCGCCATCACCATGGCCGCCGAATCCGGACAACTCCAGCTCAATGCTTTCGAACCCCTTATCGCGTGCAAGCTATTTGAATCCATCACTCACCTGACCGCCGCCTGCTCAACCCTGGCTACCCTCTGTGTTCCCGGGATCACCGCGAACGTCGAACACATGCGCCGCACCGTGGAACAATCCATCAGCCTGATCACCGCGCTAAACCCGCATATCGGTTACGACGCGGCGAGCGCGCTGGCCTCGCAGGCACTGGTGTCCCAGCGCAGCATCATCGAACTCGTAGTCGAGTCAGGGTTGCTCACCCAAGGGCAACTCGAGACCATCCTCAGCCCGGATAATCTCGTCCGCCCGCGTGCCATGACAGCCGAGAACTGACGCGCGGTGCCACTCTTCGAAAGGAACTTGATGACCGATCTCACTGCGCGAGCCTTTGTCGTCGTTGCCCCCACCCGACTGTTAACCCGCCCGCCACGGTGGACGCCTTCAGCGTGACAGCTGCCGACATCGCCGATCTTGAGGACGGGATCGCATCCGATGACAGTGGTCACCTCGGAAGGACGGTTACACCGACCACGCCATATCGCCTGATCCCGAGTCTTTACCCGCTTCGGCTGAGGCGTGAGCGGAACCGCTGTCCGTGATGCCGAATGCTGTTCGCGCGAATGCGACAACTTGGCGGTATGTAGGTCGGCCCGTTCTGGGGAGGGGGCTCGATTGCACGTTGCTGTGGGTTGTCGGGTGGGGGGAAGCCTGGATCGGTAGTGCCTACATGTGCAGGAGGCCCCGGTGATTTATCGGCGTACGAGTGTTGGCTTGGACGTGCCTGCGCTCTCGGTAGTGGCGTGCGCGATTGACGGTCAGACGGGTGAAATGCTCGAACAACGATTATGTCCGGATCACGGCAAAATTCTCAGCTGGTTGTGTTCGCTGCCGCGCCCGGTGAAAGTGGTCTACGAGGCTGGACCGACCGGATTTGGTCTGTGCCGAGCCGTGATTCAGTCAGGTGTGAGTGTGTGGTGGTCGCGCCGTCAAAACTGCAGAGACCTGCTGGTGACCGGGTCAAGACCGATGCTCGTGACGCCTTGCATCTGGCAAGGTTGCTCTGGTTGGACGAGATTGTCGAGGTTACTGTTCCGTCGGTGGAACAGGAGGCGGCCCGTGATCTGGTCTGTGCCCGTGAGGATGCTCGTGGGGATCTGATGCGATGCCGACATCGCTTGTCGAAACTTCTTCTGCGGCAGGGAATTGTCTATTCCGGTGGTGCAGCGTGGACCGGTGCGCACGATCTGTGGCCGTGTAGTCGGCAGGTTCGACCAGTCTCCGTTGCAAGCGACATTCGACTCGAACTACGAGCCGATGCTGCTGACCCGAGCCGCCGTGACCGACTCGATGCGGCGATCGAGGAGATGGTGGAGAACAGTCCCTACACTCCAACGGTGCGCCGGTTGGAATGTTTACGCGGAATTTCGACGTTGACCAGATTCGGGTTGGCGGTCGAGATCGGCGACTGGCAGCGATTTTCGGGGCAATCACCGCCTGCATCATCGGTGGGAGCAGTTCACCGCCCGTAAGAAGCGTCCGGTGATCGCGAATGTCGCCGTCGCCCGAAAACTCGCGGGATGGTGCTGGTCGTTGGCGGTCGTCGACGACCAGCACCTGAGGTGGTCCCTTTCCCCTAGATTTCGGTCGGTAAACACCGTTACGGTGTGGTGGCAGCCGTTACTGAGGGTGATCGAGACCTTACGGCAGCCTGGAATCACCCATCACAACAACGTAGGGAAGGCGAGCTCATTGTGGGAGTTCTGGGCGGATCGGCGATCGCGTCACTAGTCGAACGCTCCTCCCGCATCGTGAGGCTCGGGCACGAACGACTGCCGGTGCAGTCCGGCTCCCTCATCGCCGGCGTCCGTCACCTGTCGCATCGCTGCGCGGAACATTGGCCCGGGATCAAGCGCCAAGATGGTCGGACACGGCGTTCATCACCGCGACCAACTTTGTAGACGCGGGCGCCTTGACAGTGCGGCGGTAACGAGAAAACCAATAGTCTACTCCGCCAATACTTCCCGAGTGGCGTCTATAGGCAAGCGCACAGCATCGATAAAATCTTGACGGTGGGAAGGACGCCCAGACCTCGAGAATCGCTCGACTGGGACACCCTTGCCGAGCGCTTGAGTGCTTTTCTGGAAGTCTCTTAATCGTGAAGGTTGCGACGACTGCTGGAATCCCAGCCGATACCGGAAAGCTGTGCCTATGCGCGATCAAGGACAGGATTCTTGAAACCGCTACGTGTATTCGAACAAGATCGTCGGATACACGATCCGACGAGGGCGTCGCTGGCGGTGAACGCCCTCCATCAGCGGCGTTCGCTGCCTAGAGGTGTGGTTCGCTTCCATGCGATGACGGCGATCTCGTGATGTTGCAAACTTTGTGCGAGCTACTCCATGATCAAGTCACAGCTACCTGAGGGTAATCGCGTAGTGCTCGGCGGGTCAGCGCCAGGATGCGAAGTGTTGGGGCGTTCCCACTCGATGCATCCTGGCGCCTCGTGAACATCGGCACGTCAGCCTTGTGCAAGGTCCCTGGGATCGAGCTCGTTCACCGTGATGTGCTGCAGTATTTCGTTGCTGGTTCCGTACTTCTCCAGTATGGGAAGGTACGCGCCGCTGTCGACGAGCACTTGCATTGCGGCCTGGACAGCGGCTTTAAGCTGGTCGTCACCCTTTCGGACCCCGAATCCGACTGGAGAGTACACAGCGCCGCCGATCCCCTTGTGATCGATGACTGATTCGAATGTCGTACCCTGCTCGACGGTCAACGCGACGTAGTTAGTGACGCTCGAGGCCTGGGGGAAAGCATCGGCCTCGCCAGACTTCACCGCGAGAATCGCGGCGGGTTGGTCCCGGTATTCACGCCACGCGATGAGAGGCTTGCCCTGAGGTTTGCAGGTGTCCTCGTTTCGCGCTTCGATGAGGTCGAACTGGGTGCTGCCAGCTACCACGGCGACAGTTCTGCCACAAAGGTCCTCGGTTCCGCTGATGCCTTTGGGGTTTCCCTTCGCGATCAAGATTCCGTAGGGCACTTTCCCGACGAGAATGAAATCGGCGGCTTCCGTTCGTGTGGGAGTCGGGACCAGATTCCCTGTGATGTCGGTACGTCCAGAGTTCAGCGATGGAACAACCGACGTGAATGGCAGCGGCGTGAACTCTGCGCGCAGTCCGGCGAGTGCGGCTACTGCGGACAGTGTGTCGTAGTCGGTCCCTTCTGCGACTTTGTTGGCGACAAGCATCGCGGCGGGAGGGCTTGGCGCGCTCAGGCCGACCCGAAGCACTCCACTCTCCAACATGGACTCGGGGAAGAGTGCGCGGATTTCCGGCTTCATTTCGACAGTCGCGTCCTTCGTTCCCGAGTCGGATCCAGCTAATTCGGGGGATCCGCATGACGCGGCGAGGAGCATTGCTGCAACCGCAAGTCCGGCTCGAACGCCGCCGCGGGAAACGTATCTTTTATTCAACGACCTTCACTCCTTGGAGGAATCGGCGCGGGGGCTCACACGAATTTTCGTTCGGAACCTGCGATCCATTCGTTGCCGAGCGGTCCGCCGCTTGTTGGGTGGTGGAGACTCTACTCGAAGATTTGCGACCGTCAACCCCACGCAATAGATTTGATCTAGAGGTATCTCGCTGTCGCCCGTCGCTGAATGAGTCAAGGGGTCGGTCAGGGTGGTTGGCCACGCGCCTCGACGGCCGACATGCTGGGAGTCTGTTGTCACTTCGCCGACTGTGAATCACTGTGTTCGAGGAAATGAAGTGAAGAATGCTTCCACCTCGTCGCGGAGCGGCGCACGACTTGTTGGTATGTCGCGGGGTCTTGTCGATCGTAAGAGAAACGACTTAGACTGCTGAGGCGTCGGCCGGGAGAATCTCGAGATCTCGGCCTGAGAGGGCACCGCCCAGCGGCCTCCGGGCCCGCGCGGAGGGTGTTTGCGATGTTTCAGAGCTGGATCGACCGGTGAAGGACAGAAGCGCGTTGCGCTTATCTCTCACAAGCGCATCTTGCCGCGCTGCGTGGACAGTAACCCTGCATGCTCGGAAAACCCGATCTATTTTTACGTCGCTGGAGGAATAAATGGCTGCACCAACAGCTCTACTCAGCTCGCAGTTCGAGCGGTTTGGGGAACCAGTACCTACGCTCAAACATCGGACGAACTACGCGCACTGGATGGGGGTGGCGGTCTTCGCCCTCGTGGTGGGAGCTGTCGGATACTCGCTCGTGACCAACGAGAACCTGGAAATTCCAGTGATCGCCGAGTATCTGTTCGACAAGTCGATCCTAATGGGAGTTGTGACGACCCTGGAGCTAACCGCGATCTGTATGGTCACCGGATTGCTTGGTGGCCTTGTTTTCGCACTTATGCGTACGTCCTCGAATCGAGTGCTTTCGACGATCTCGTTGATTTATGTGTGGATCTTTCGCTCGATTCCGCCCATCGTCCAGCTCATATTCTGGGCCTTCTTCGCTGCGCTGTACCCCCGGCTCGAGGTAGGAATTCCTCTTACCGGCATCAAGCTGTTCTCCGCGGACACTAATGCACTGATATCACCCTTCATGGCGGCGGTTATCGGCTTCACCTTTATCCAGATTGCTTACCTCGCGGAGGTCATTCGAGGGGGTCTCGCGAGCGTCGACCCCGGTCAATACATGGCGGCACGTGCGATCGGTATGGGTAGGGGACTCACTCTCCGCGAGATCATTCTTCCTCAGGCCATGCCGTCGGCGGTCCCAGCGTTGGGAAACAATCTCATCGATCTTGTCAAGGGTACCGCGCTGGTTTCCGTAATCGGTGGCACAGACTTGATGACGAAGGTTCAGCACGTCTATAGCCAAACCTTCCAGGTAATTCCACTTCTCTGCGTTGCAGCTATCTGGTATCTGGTGATCACGGGCATCATCACAATCGGGCTCGCGGCAATCGAACGACATTACGGCAGGGGCGCAGCGACACAGCGACCGCTGAAGTCACCGAAGGCGACGAATGTATGACGACGGCCCGAATCACCTCAATCCACACCACAAGGAGCGACATGATAAACGCGGACATCGCGGCAGCCGGACCTTCGAAACTGGACGACGTGGGATCTGCAGCTCCAAGTCGAGTAATCGTGGCAGACAGGATCTCGAAGTCTTATGGGCACAACGAGGTCTTGAAAGGAATTAGCCTTTCGGTGGAACGAGGGAAGACGCTGTGCTTGATCGGACCCTCTGGGTCGGGTAAATCCACGGCTCTTCGTTGTTTGAATCAGCTCGAAACAATTGATTCGGGACGAATATTTTTCAACGGGAGAATGCTGGGGTACCGAGAGGAAAACGGACACCTCATTAAACTTCGGGAATCGGAGGTCAACAGGCAGCGTGCCGACATCGGTATGGTTTTCCAGCACTTCAATCTCTTCCCTCACATGACCGTGCTTGAAAATATCACGCTCGGTCCCACACGGGTAAAGGGTGTCCCGCATGAAGAGGCGAAAGTGCGTGCGAGAGACCTCTTAAAGCAGGTCGGCCTTCCGGACAAGGCCGACGCCTACCCATCGTCTCTCTCTGGTGGTCAGCAACAGAGAATCGCCATCGCGCGCGGCCTCGCGATGGAACCTGAATTGATGCTCTTTGATGAACCTACTTCGGCATTGGACCCAGAGTTGGTCGGCGAGGTTCTCCGTGTGATGCGGCAACTGTCGGAAGACGGAATGACGATGGTGGTTGTTACCCACGAAATGGCGTTTGCGCGAGAAGTCGCCGATGAGATCGTGTTCATGTCCGACGGTGTTGTGGTCGAGCAGGGACCGCCGAGTGAGGTGTTCGGAAACCCTCAGCACCAACGAACGCAGTCCTTCCTTGAGCGGTTCCTCTAGCGGATCTCTAAACCTCTACGGCCTTGGGTTCGCCGATGGCTCCGTCGTCCAATCCTTTCGCTGAAGAGGCATCTCGGTGGCCCGCAGCGTAGGTGATCCACCGGACAATCCATCGTGCAGTTGTGACTGTCGCGCCGCAGGCATATGACTAACGCAGTACTTGTCGGACAGATGTGCAACGAACGGGTGTTGAGGGAGGCGGTGCCGATCGTCGACTCGTTTTCGGGGCCCATGAAGCGATCAAGCCTAGAGTTCGATCGGAGTTGATCAGCCCCGCCTCGCGCTGTTCTCGTCAAGTGTGTCGCGTTGCCTGAAGGTGGCATGTAGATCAAAAATGTTGGTTCAGTTCACCTTTGAAACGGACCGGGCTTGACTCCAGGGCGAGACATGCGCGCCTGGTCGTGGTTCGGGAATCCAACTCTTATCCACCCCCAGGCCCGGCGTCGGTGGCCGAGCCTTTTCCGACGCGATCCGTCGCGCCGCAACGACTTTCAGTGCTCACCCCTCATTGATGTGCCGTATCTCTTGCGGTCGTCAGTTAGACGCGTTATTCTCGTTCTGGGTCGGCCGGGTTCGGTTGGACGTTGTTTTCAACTCCGTCGTCGTCCGATCAACAGGCGTGGCGTACTGATTCATCGATGTATATCGCGAAGGGTATGAACGACTAGTGATTTCTCGACAAGCTTTCCATTGCGCACTTACATTGACGACTCGTGCTGAAACTGATCGGCGAGAGATCGGCGCCCATTGGCGCCTTGCGGGCAAATGATTCTCTATTGCGGCCACATGGTCCGCTGACTGAACGACGACTCGAGCATTCGGCAACCAGGCCGATATGCTGCAGGCAGCAGAGATGGGAAAGTATGGACATCGATCTGGTCATCGAAAACGGATGTGTCGTCACCGTGAACCCGGAACGAGAAATCCTGCGGTCCGCATCAATTGCGATCAATGGCGGCGTCATCACTGAGATCGGTGATGCTGCCGAGCTGCGCGAGAAGTACCGGCCCACTAGCCGCATCGACGCCTCCGGGAAGCTGGTGCTCCCCGGATTCATCGATTCGCACAATCATCCGAGTCATTTCCTTAGCCAGGGATTTTCGGACGATGCCCCACTTTATTGGCGGCTCTCGAACCGTATCTGGCCATTCGAGCGTGCGATCTCACACGACGAGGCTTACAGCGGATCGTTGGGAACATTCGCCTCAATGCTGCTCATGGGGACGACTTGCTTTGTTGATCCGGGTGGGAGCGCTCCGGAGGCTGTCATCACGGCAGCGCGAGATATCGGCATCAGGGGGTTGGTCGCGCAGTCTGCTCAGGATCGAGGCACGGACTCCCTACCGATTCCTGATGAGTACAGGATGTCAGCAGACGAAGCGGTCGCTTCAAGCTTGGACTTCTACTCGAAGTGGAATGGCTCTGAGGACGACCGACTTCGTGTCAGCTTCTCGCTTCGGGACGCCCAGACCACCTCCGATGCGCTGTGTCAGCGGATGACGGAGGTGGCACGCGAGCGTTCGACCATCGTACAGATGCACCTGATTACCAATCGAGAAGTCGATGAGAAGAGTCGCGCGATCTGGGGTCTGAGCTCGTTCGAAAGACTTGACAAACTGGAGATGCTCAGCGGAAACATTTCCTTGGTGCATCTCGGCCATGTCAGCCTCGAAGAAGCCTCCCGTTTGGCGGAGACAGAGACGAGAGTTGTCCATTGCCCGTCAGCGAGCATGCTGGGCGGCATGGGTGCCATTGGTTCGGGTGGGTTCTTGAAAATGTTCAATGCCGGCGTCCTCGTCAGCATCGGCACCGATGCAGCGGCTGTAAGTCGATTTCTGGACATGATTCGCGTTATGTATCTGGCTGCGACTGTGCATAAGGACATCGCGGTGGATCCGCTTGCCGTGGGGGCACACAGGGCACTTGAGATGGCCACCATCGACGGTGCACGCGCCATCCACCAAGAACACCGGATTGGGTCGTTGGAGGTTGGCAAGCAGGCCGATATCGTGGTCCTCGACACCGACGGGCCATCGTGGCAACCCGATCCGTTTTTTGATCCAGTGTCGAACCTCGTATACTCCGCCGATGCCTCCAGCGTCAGGGACGTTGTCGTACAGGGAAATGTCTTGGTCCAGAATCGGAAACTCGTGCATATGAACGAGATTGGCATTTGGAATGATGCCCTCAAGGCGCGGCGCAGTGTCATGAACCGTGCTGGGATTGAACTTACCCCGAAGTGGTTTATTCGATAAGCGATCTAATTTGTGCTCAACAAGAAAACAAGACGTACTCGTCGTCTACTTCCGTTCACCTTCACGAAAGGTTCTGGTATGAACACCTCGCCTAATTTCATCGAGGCCGGAGTCTTCCTGCCCACCAAGAGCAGTGGTTGGATTCACTCCGTTAACGTACCGCACACGCCCGGCACGTACGAGCACGTTCGCGATGTTGCCGTTCTCGCGGAGAACCTGGGATTCGACTTCATTCTCAGCCCCGCGAACTGGCGCGGGCGCAAGGGCCCCTCCCGCAATTCTCAGGAGTCTCTGGAATCGCTAACTGCATCGGCGGGGTTGCTCCAAGCGACGAGCCGGATCAGCGTGTGGGGCACCGCTCACGCGACTGTTTTCCCGCCGGCGATTATTGCCAAGATGCTTTCCACGCTCGATCAGATCGGCCCGGGTCGGGTCGGCCTCAACGTCGTCACCGGTGGTAGCAAGACGGACCTCGCGCATCTAGGTATGTGGAACGACGTACTGAATCACGACGAGAAGTACGATCTCGCCGAGGAGTGGATCACCGTCATCAAGGGTTTGTGGACGAAGGAAGTTCTCGACCATGCCGGTTCCTACTTCTCGACCGAAGGCGCGACCATGGGCCCGAAGCCCTCCAAGATGCCGACGCTCATCAACGCCGGTGCATCGACGCGCGGGTTGCGCTTCGCTGCGGAGAACTGCAATGTTGCCTTCGTCGCTGCCGGCGACGATCCCAAGGCCATCGAGACGGCACGAAATGTCAAGGTAGTTGCAGAGTCTGTTGGGCGCCCAGAGCTTCGATGCTACGGTGTCATCTCGCTCATTCCAGGTGAGACGGACGCCGACGCGCAGGCTCGGATGGAGCACCTTGAGGCAGGTGCGGATCGTGAATCTCTCCAGGACGTGAAGTCCGGTTACGAGCAGAACAAGGACTTCTCGAAGCTCAGCGCAGCCTCGCTTGCTGTCGCAGGGGGAGAGAAGATGAGCCCGGTTCTTCCTGGGACGCTCATCGGCTCGTACGAGACGCTCGCTGAGCGGATTGCGTACGTGGTTAAAGAAGGAAGGATGGACGGAATCCTGTTGACCGTCCCCGACTACATTTCCGATCTCGAAGCTGTTGCTACTCGCACAATTCCGCTGCTTCCTGAATTTGGTGTCACTACGAACTTCGCCGCGCGTACCCCCGTAACGGCGCAGTGAGGCCCCAATGAAGTCAACCGTGGTAGTCGGAAATCCTAGGCCCAGCTCACGCACTCTCGATGCTGCACTTTTGGTTGCGGCTTCCCTAACGGGATCGCAGCCTACCTCGGTGGTCGACGTGATCACCCTCGGCCCCGCTCTCCTCGGCTGGGGTGATGAAACTGTGGCCGCTGCTGTGGATGTCGTCTCTTCATCCGATCTGGTGGTCTTCGCCAGCCCCACTTTCAAGGCAACATATACGGGTGTTCTGAAACTGTTCCTGGACAAGTTTGCGGGCGGTGAAGGACTGCGTGATGTGACGGCGGTGCCGGTCATGCTCGGTGCGGGGCCAGCCCACGCGATGGCTCCCGACGTGCTTCTCAAGCCGGTACTCGTTGAAATAGGGGCCACTTGCCCGGCCCCTGGTCTGTATTTACTTGACTCGAGTTACAACACCGACACCCGGATCGCGGATTACGCGGAGCGCTGGGGTTCGGTCGTTCGGTCGACTGTGGGAGCGAAGGAATCATGACAATCGACATTTTCGACAGCGCTTCACTACGTGGCGCGTTCTCGCAAATTCCGTCCAGTGTGGTCGCCGTGTGCGGACACGATGGCCGAGCACCTATAGGAATGGTCGTTAGCACATTCGTACCGGTTTCACTAAACCCACCGCTTGTTTCGATCAGTGTGCAAAACACTTCGTCGACGTGGCCACGGCTTGCTGCGCTGTCGCAGATAGGGATAAGTGTGCTGAGTTCAGAACATCGCGAGGTCGCCCGTGCTCTGGCTTCGAAGGATATGGACCGGTTTACAGGTATCGAAACTGAGGTGCACGGCAACGGCGCCCTGTTCATATCAGGCTGTGGCCTTCGGCTGGATGTCTCTGTTGAACGTGAAGTGGAAGCCGGCGACCATGCTGTCGTACTTCTACGCGTCGACAAGATAATCGACGTGGGCGGGCCGACAGCGAAACCAATCATATTTCACGGCAGTAAGTTCAGGAATCTCGCCTAGCACACAGACGTCTGCGTGGGGCATGCCCCACGCAGACGTCAATAGGTCGCCCAAACAGGAGCGGTGTTTGGGCCATGAGGACCCAGGACAGGTGGGTGGAAATCTCGAATGCAGAAACCCGGGAGACGGAAATGGACACGGTTACGATTACTGCCACCGACCTCGAAGTTCTTTCCCGGAAGGTGAAGCAGGTGCGGCAGGAGCACCGGGGAGTCAGCGTCCAAGTTTATATAGCTGCAGCGATTGCCCGCGAGGTGTCGGTTGCCCGGTCCTGCCTGGTGGCTGGCAAGGTGGCTGTTCCAACCGACGTGATCCGGTACGTGGGGACTCCTCGGGGACTGGTCGGCTTGCTCAATGACATGCACACGTTGAGCCTCGCCGACAGCGTAATTATCAGGCCGTTACTGTCCATGCCTGAGGGCGATGACCTGTTCAGTTCTGACGTTCTCCCGCTGATGAGGGCACATTTACCCCAATTTGAGGTCCTACTGGTAGACGGCAAGGCTTGACTAGCAGACGCCCACCAACCGCGATCAGGGCTTCGTACTGTCGGAACTTCTGTAACGCTGAAAAACGGACGTAACTTGGCCCTTCCGTCGGGCACCTCACGGTATTTGTTGCCGCTCTGCTCGACTCGCTTCTCTTGATCAACGGTGCGCAGGCGACGGGTTTCGAGTAAGGAGGCAGCGCGCCTTTAGTGCACACGTCAATACCGATACTGCAGCGCGATCGTCGCCGCAAATACCTCAACGAACTGATGTTTACGGAGTGTCGACGTTCAGGACTCCGTAGTTTGGATCGGAGTGAAACTTTTTGCGGGACATATTGTCCTACAACGTCTATGGCGTAGGGGGTGGCCTAAATCCGATTGGATTTCGAGAGACTGCCGGTGGGCGGAGGCATACCGCGGCCTACATTTCTAATCCGGGGCGGACAATGGTGAAGTAGCTACCCGCTCATGTTCGTCGGACCGTCGTCGAGCTAGCCAACCGATGCGTCAACCGAGTGCAGTTCCGAACGAAAACCCGTATGGGTGCGGGCTAGAAAAGAGTTGTCGACCGTCGACGCACGCTCACGACGCGAGATGGGCTGCGCAATTTTTTCGGCGGTTGACGCGCAGCGGATACCGAGTGGCGTGAAGTCAGTGCCAGCAAGTGGGCAAAATTAACCGGCGGTGCACACTCGATATTTTTTGATAGTTTCGAATGGACGATGGCTACACGGACAAGGCGTAACCGAATCCGTGTAGCCCCGAGCGAAGCCGTGGGTGTGAAACCCACGTCATTTGTCCGAAGTGGTCGGACAAATGACGTTAATCTTCACCAACCGCCACTCACCGGAACCAGGGCGCCGCTCATGTAGGACGACGCGTCACTCAGAAGAAACTTGACCATCGAACCGACTTCATTGGGCTGGGCAGGTCGCCTCAACGGAATCGATGAGAAGTCGCCTTCTGGGTCTTTGTTTTCTGTCGAGAGGTTCACCCAGCCGACACACACGGCGTTGATGCGGATTCCCTGCGGGCCGAATTCGGCGGCGAAGTGCCGAACCAACCCATTTGTTCCCCAACGGCTTACGGTGTAGTCGATGCCCGCGTATGCGCTGTGATCGAAGCCTGCTGTGGATCCGACGACAACGATGCTCGACGAATTTGTCATTTTCGGCAACGCACGGCTGATGATCACGAAAAGGCTAGTGAGATTGTAATTGAGGGTGCGTCGCCATTGAGTGGACGTCATCGAGTCGATGGCGCCTGGATCACCGATACGATGTGCAAGGACGAGGCCGTCGATAGGTCCCTCGACTGCGTCGACAGCGCGTGCGAGCGCCTCGTGGTCGGTCATATCGACGATGATGTCATTGGGCGCGGACCGTTCGGAATCGATGTTGATGACATCGTCGAATTTGTCTGTCAGTCCGGCAGCGATCGCGGCACCTATGATGTCCGAACGGCCGGTCATGAGAAGGCGAGGCACAGTATCTCCAGGTAAAGTAGTTGTCGGGTGGGGTTCGGGTGACGGGCTACAGCCAGCCGCCGGTTACCGGGATGATCGCCCCGGTAATGTAGGAGGCCTCATCACTTAAGAGGTATTGGACCGCACCTGCGACTTCCCGTGACTCTGCACCTCGACCCAGCGGAATCATCGAGAAGTGGGCCTCGTACTCCTCATCGGTCCACGCCTCACGGCCCGTCGGATTGTCCACGAATCCAGGGCAAACCGAGTTGATCCGTATTCCTTGTGGACCAAGTTCGTGAGCCAAGTGACGCACCATACCGTTCACGCCCCACTTGCTGACGGTGTAGTGAACGCCATTGGTGGGGCTTCGGTCCATGCCGGCCGTGGACCCAATGATCACAATGCTCGCATTCTCGGCGAGCTTGGGAATGAGCTCGCGAATGGTCACGAAAATGCTTGTGAGATTGACGTTTAGCAGGTATTCCCAGTCGGCTGGCGAGATGGTCGCTGCCGTGCCGGGCCTGCCGATGCCGTGAGCAAAGACGACAGAGTCGATAGGGCCTTCCACTTTGCTGAGTGCTGCGACGAGCGCGTCGTCGTCGGTGAAGTCCGCGACGATGTCATCCGGGGCGAACTGCTCGTGACTCAAAGATACGACCTCGTCGTATGTGCCTTCGAGTGCAGCGTTGATGCCAGATCCGATGCTCCCGGATCGGCCGGTCATGAATAACCGAGCCACTGATTACGTCCTTTCCGCCCGTATCGCCGATTCTGACGTAGCGATACGCCTGTTGTGGGTTCGTGTCGATTGACAGATCTGAAGTTATCCGTATCTGTTGCGACCGTCAAGAGGACGCGATAGATGTTCCGGCGGGGGCGTGACAACATGCCATCCATCGCGTATCTTTGACGATCGACACAGAAAGGCGTCAACGCACAGCGGACGTCCGGCCGATTCGTGCATCTGTTAACTACGAGGAGTCATTGGCATCATGAGCCTTCGCAGGATCGATCCGTTGTTGGAACCGTTCGATATCAGGAATATTCGTCTGCGCAACCGAGTTGTGAGCACGTCCCATGAACCCGCCTACTCGGAGGGGGGGTTGCCGCTTTCCCGCTATCGCGCTTACCACGTTGAAAAGGCGAAAGGCGGCATAGGGATGACGATGATCGGCGGTGGTGCCATAGTGGCTCCCGACAGCCCACCTTCCTTTGGGAACCTTGCCCTATATCGCGACGAAATCGTGAAGCCCATGGCGGAACTCGTTGATGCCGTCCATGAGCAAGGTGCGGCGGTCATGTGTCAGGTCACTCACCTCGGACGCAGGACTTCGTCCTATGGCAACGACTGGCTCCCCGCGCTGGCGCCGTCTATGGTCCGCGAGCCAGCGAATCGCGCCTTTCCTAAGGTGGCCGAAGGATGGGATATCGCCCGGATCATCGACGCTTACGCGTCGGCTGCCGAACGTTGCAAGGCGGCTGGGCTCGACGGGGTCGAACTTGAGGCGTATGGGCATCTTCTCGATGCATTCTGGTCGCCGCTGACAAATCGCCGCGATGATGAGTGGGGTGGGGATCGCGAACGACGGCTACGCTTCCCGCTCGCGGTCATTCGCGCTGTCAGGGCCGCAGTCGGCCCGGACTTCGTCGTCGGCATCCGGATGTCGGTCGACGAGGATGCAGAAGGCGGAATCGACCTGCTTCAAGGCATTGAGATCGCGCAGCGAGTAGTTGCCGAAGGTATCGACTTCATCAGTGTCATCAAGGGATCTATCGGGAGTCATCTGGCTCAATCGAAGGTGATCCCTCCGATGGGCACTCTGACGGCACCGCACTTGCAGGTAGCCGGTGAAGTGCGTAAGGCGGTCTCGGTCCCCATACTCCACGCTGCGCGAATCGCCGATGTAGCTACCGCGCGGCATGCGATTAACGATGGGCTGGTCGACCTTGTCGGCATGATGCGCGCCAATGTTGCAGACCCGTATCTGATGCGAAAAGTTGCTGCGGGAGAAGAAGATACAATTCGTCCCTGTGTTGGTGCAAGCTACTGCATCGACTCCGGATACAGTGCCGAACATGCGATGCTCTGCATCCACAACGTCTCCGTCGGGCGCGAAGAATCTCTTCCGCATGTTGTTGACAAGGTTCCCCACCGAAGACGAGCCGTCATTGTCGGCGGTGGGCCCGGTGGACTCGAAGCGGCGAGAGTGCTAGCGGAACGCGGGCACTCTGTGGTCCTGTTCGAAGCCTCCGACGAGTGGGGTGGCCAACTCCGTATCGCCTCACAGGCGCCTCGACGCGGTGATCTGATAGGGATCGTTGATTGGCGAATCGCTGAGTGCAAACGACTCAGAGTGGACATGCGACTCGGCCAGTACGCAGAAGTCGACGACGTTCTGGCCGAGTCGCCGGACATCGTTGTGATCGCCACAGGCGGCGTTCCCAACATAGACTTTCTGCCGACGGGGTCACACCTGGTATCTGACACCTGGGACGTGCTTACCGGTAGTGTCCGCCAGGGTGGGAGTGTTCTGGTCTACGACGATAACGGAACCTACCCTGCTCTCGACGCTGCGGAGTACTTGCTCCGAGGAGGGAGTGCCGTTACCTACGTCACCGCCGACCGTACCTTCGCGGCGGAAGTGGGAGGGGTGAACTATCCAGGATATATCGCCGAGTTCGACAAGCGCGAAGTGAATGTCGTATTTAACACCCGTCTGGTTGGGGCGACGCGGAGCGAGGGGCGCGTCGTTGCGCATCTGTACAACGAGTACTCCGGCCGGCACTCCGACGTCCTCGTCGACAATGTGGTTGTCGAACATGGCACATCTCCCGTCGACGATCTGTACTTCGATCTGCTGGAGGGGTCGAGCAATCAGGGTGAGGTCGACCTGGAAGCGTTGGCGCGTGGGGGCGAGCAAACGATCAGACGCAACGAGAGTGGCAGGTACCAACTTTTTCGTGTGGGCGATGCAGTGGCGAGCCGGAATGTTCATGCCGCAATGCTCGATGCTTACCGAATCGCGCTCGCGGTCTGATGCTCGAGCCGTGCAGGTCCGGACACGGAATCTGCTTGCACGGCTCGAGTATTGTTCCCCTGTGACGAGCGGTGATCGATCGATATACTCACGACCATGACGCAGCCAGGCGCGAATCAGCCATCTCACCCAATCGAGTATCCACCCCGTGCTCTCATCGTCACCATTTTCGGACTGCACGCGCGTGAAATCGGCGGATGGATCAGCATCTCCAACCTTGTGAAGATGATGGCTGCGCTGGCCGTCGATGAGCGAGCAGTCCGCTCTGCGATTTCTCGCCTCAAGCGCCGAGGTCTGCTGCTCCCCGCCTCAATGGAGGGAATAGCAGGTTACACGGTCACCGAGGAATCAAACCGGGTATTCGTCGAGGGCGACAGACGGATTTTCGACCGTCCACGCGCGGTCTCGACCGACAACTGGTTGCTGGTCGTTTTCAGTGTGCCCGAGTCTAAGCGTGATGAGCGGTATCAGATCCGGTCGCGACTGACTTGGCTCGGATTCGGAACGGTCAGTTCGGGTGTTTGGATCGCTCCGCGCAATGTCGAGTCCGAAACCCGTTCAATGCTTAAGAATTCCGGGTTGGAGAAGTACGTCAACCTCTTCAGCGCCGACTACTTGGGATTGCGTCCAGAACCCGAACAGGTCACGCAATGGTGGGATCTGGATGCATTTGAAACGATGTACAGCGACTTCATTAGCGTGTTCCGTCCGGTTCTCGCCCGCTGGCGTCGACGACGAACCCGAGATCCGGCTGCTGCGTTTGCTGATTTCGTTCGGATCCGCACCCATCTGTGCACCGTGCCCTACCTGGATCCGGGACTGCCACCAGAACTCTTGCCCAATGGATGGCTAGGGGTTCAAGCGAATGAGCTTTTCAGCGAGCTATCAACGCGTCTGGAGCCCGCCGCCATGGAATTCGCTTGGGAAATTTGCGAAGGCAGTCGACAACCGCACGAGATGGTTAACGCCACGTAGCCTCGTCGGTCGCAAGGCTCGCCGGGAAACTAGGTGTTGTCGGTATGAGCGTTGCTGACGCGGGACTGAAGTAGGCGGGTTGGTCCTCTGCGTACGAATGGGAGTGTTCGGCTTTTGGCGAGGATTTGGTCGGTGGTTTTCGTCCAGACGAACGGCTGCGCCCGCGGATTCCATCCGTTGATAAAGTCCCGAATCTTGGTGGTGAGTTCGCGGACGTTGCGGAATGCGCCGCGGTGGATGGCTTGGCGTTCGATGAACCCGAACCAGACTTCGACGAGGTTCATCTACGATGCCGAGGTCGGGGTGAAGTGGACGTGGATTCGCGGGTTCGCTGCCAACCAGTCCCGCACTTCCTGCTTTTTGCGGGTGGCGTAGTTGTCCATCACGAGGTGCAGTTCCTGGTCTGGATATGCCCGCGCAGCGTGTTGAGGAACACCAGAAACTCCTGGTGACGGTGCCGGGGCCGGCAAATCCCGGTGACCTTCCCGGTCGCGATCTCCAACGTAGCGAACAAGGTGGTCGTGCCGTGACGGACGTAGTCGTGGGTTTGCATCTCGGGGATCCTGATCTGCATCGGCAACGTCGGCGCGGTCCGATCCAACGCTTGGATTTTGCGATTTTTCGTCCACGCACAGCACGATCGCGTTCTCCGGTGGCTCCAGGTACAAGCCGACGATGTCGGTGACCTTCGCGATCAACTCCGGATCGATGGAAAACTTGAATGTTTTACTGCAGCCAAGGCTGCACACCGTACTCACGCCATGCCTCCGCGACAGTGCTGTTGCTGATCTTGAGTCGATCGGCCAGCAGTCGGGTGCTCCAATGGGTCAAGTATCGCGAACCCAACTGTCTAAGTATTTATCCCACGCCGCACTAGCGTTGTTGGGGACGCGATCAAGTGGACTGGACCTGCTCAGCCAATCGTCAGATGAATGGGTGTGGACAGGGGTACTTTGCTGACCCGGTACCGCTTTACAAACACCAGCGGCAATGTGCAGATTTGAACTGGTATATCAGTCGGCGCCCTGCTCGCACAATCTAGGTGCATTTAATGCTCTGAATGTGCGAGTGGGAGCGACCGAAAATTCGCTGCTGGCAGGACGGGGTTCAGCGAGGGAGGATCTCAAGATCCGAACGGCGCGGGAATTCGATCGAGAGAACCGACTGCCCCGACGCCCGAGTGGGCGAGCGTGGTTGCGCCGCGCAAGACGAACAGCGGTGGCAAGGCGCCGCCGTTCGCTTCCGAACCGCTGATCAGATCACCTTCCGGGGTGAACGCGATCGCCTCACCCTGCGGCTGGTTGGGTAGCGGGACGTGCACCGGAGTGGTCCTCGTGAACGCGGACGCGATGTCTCCGTCCGGGGCCGAATAGAGGTACACGTCAGAGTAAGTACGTAGTGCCGCCACGGTGCCGTCGGCGCTGACGGCACCGCCTGTCACGGCTTTGCTGCCCTCCGTGCCCTTGTAGCCCCCGGGCGTCGCCGTTGGCGCGATGGTCACTGACCCGACTTTGCGGAGCGCTGTGACGGTATTGACGGCAAGCTCGGAAGTGGTGAGAGCATCTGCGGGGGTATAGATTCCGGCGGTCCCCGAGAAGTCTTTGGTCACGATGATCGGTGTTTCGGCCCGAGTCAGCAGGAGTGCCTCGGCGTTGTGGGCGCCGTCCGGATAGGACAGTCGACGAGCGCCGGAGGTGACACCCGCGGGTGTCATCGGAATCAGGGCGACAGTAGAACGCTTGGCCTTGTTGTCACCGATGTCGGCGAGCCAGAGAGTTCCATCGGTGGTAGCCGCGAGGTCCTCGACGTCGACTCGCGGCACAGGGACGGGTATCCACCGCCTCACGCGACAGTGTGCATCCAGTTCTGCCACACGGTCGTCGGAATTGCTGTCACCGATGGCATACATATTTCCGCCGGCGACGGTCAAGCCTGACAACTCCTCGAGTCCCTCGTCGGTCGGAGTGCACAAGGCCCTCCACGAGGAAGCATCGACGGCGGTGCGCTGCGGGCTCGGCGTAGCTTCCGCCGTCGGAATCAGGGCGAGGGCGCCCAGCGTCGTTGCTGCTGCGAGCGCGAGCGCTACCGGCATCGATTTCACGAACAGTGTTCCTTTTCCGCGGAAGTGGGTCAGCTCTGGCTGAGCTTGCCGAAGATGGATTCGAAGAACGATCCGAGATCCGCAGATCCGGTGCTGGGGTTGGTTGTGCCGGGTTCGGTTGTGCCGGGGTCGACGATCGGTGCTTCGACCACCGAGACGGGAATATTCGTCTTGAACTTCTTGCCCGGAATTGTTTCGCACTCCGACTTCACGACGTAGTCGCCGACTGCGAGCGGGCCGAAGGAGATGGGGCCGACATCGACACCCTCCTTGATGTACTTGATCTTCTTTTCGTCGACCGTCTTGTCTGCAGCGTTCTTGACCTTGAACTCACATTCTTTCAAGCTGTTCTCGTCGGCGGTCGGGTTCACGGTGATAGTGAGGTCGGGATTTGCGATGACGGTGATGGCGGGGTCGGCCGAGGCCAATACCGGTGTCAGGAGGAACAATGGCACGGTCAAGCCGGCGATAGCGGCGGTACGGATGGAAATGCTTTTCATGTTCGGGTGTTTCTTTCGTCCAGCGCTTCAAACGAGACAGGTGTACTCAGAGTCCTCGCGAGCGCGAAAGTGGTTGGTGCCATGTGGATTACCGCATCTCGGATGAGCGGCTGTGCTGGACGATAACACTAAAGCTTCTCGAGATGGTGAGCTACGTCCGTAGCTTTGCTGCAGTGCTGCCACTTGAAATGTAGGTCGATATCTGGCTTCACGTCACCTCAATTGATGACCCATCCGGGTAAAATGTAGCCCAACTACTGCCAAAGAATCTCTGCTATCTTTCGATCTGATTCGCCCGGTCCTGTACTGCGTCGCGTGCGGAGAACCATGAACTGAACTGTCCCACTTGGCTTTCACTCCAGATAGAGGATTCATGAACCGAACACTTTTCCGTGCATCTGTTGCCGCGGCACTCGCCGCACCGGTTGTTCTGCTTCCGAGCGGTGTCGCAGCCGCAGCACCGACCGTCGGTGTCGCCGGAAACGGCGATTTGACCATCACCATCACGCCGACTGCCGATTCAAACGGATTGCGCGAGTGTGAATTCAAGATCTACGACTCGTCCGAGACTCGGGTGGCGAAGAAGGAAGCGAAGTACAAGGACGGTGCTGCCGTCGAGTCGATCACCTTCGGTCCGTACGCAGCAGGTCTCTATTCCGTGTCTTGGGAATGCAAGGACAACAACAAGACGAAGTTCCAGAACACAGTCTCGGTGCGTGTGGGTGAAACCACCGTGGTCTCGAGTGTCGAAGATCTGCTGGGTCCGCTGCGTGCGCTGCTTGGTGGTTTGAGTCTGAGTTGATCGATATTCGACGACCGGCCGAGGGGCGTGCGGAGTGGGATCTGCTGCGAACTCGGCTGACAGTAGTTACTAACCTGTAGACGGGCCTGTCAGACAATTGTGGTTCGCCGGGGCCTCCTTGATTCGCGAGCTGTGCCCGTTTTAACGCGCTCGAGCGTTGATCGACCTCTACCGTATTGGTCCTGCTGAGGCCTGCCCATTGCAAACCCCAGCGTCTCGACCGTATTCCGCAACTGTCACGAAAACGGTCCTTCGCGATCACGGGCGGCAAGATCAGCGGTGTGCTCAGTGCCAAGAACGCTCAGTTCCTCGGGTTGGGCATCAAGCGTTCGGCATGCTGTCTTGCTTTCTGGCCCCGATTATTTCAATGCTGATTGCCCGCGAGGCGATCGCCTGACTCGGCGGCGCGCTTCTCGTGCCCAACGCGTTGGCGATTCTAGGGCAGGAGTATTCCGGTCCACAGCGGACCGTTGCGGTGGCGGTCCTGGCGGGTGCCGCGTTTGCTTTGTTAATTGGCGGTCTGCTCATCCAAGCCCTGGGATGGAGGGCGCCCTTCGCGCTGTTGCTCGCCATCATGGCAGGGACAATGGTCATCGCATCACGTTTGGTCTTTATCTGGATTCAATTCCGTGGGACCGTCGACAAGACGAGTATCGCGTTGTCAGCCGTCGGGGTGCTGTTGTTTATCGCCACCATCAAATGGATCTGATCATGGGGCTCGTTCTCGCCGCCGAGTCCGCGCCGGTGAGTGTGCTCGGACTCACATCTGTGCTCGCGTTGCTGGTGATCGGCGGCCTCGTCCTGCAAATGTTCGTCGCCTGCCAGCACTTGTTGCTCCAGGGCGAAGGAACATCCTTACTCGAACCTTCGGTGTTCGAGTCTGATCTCAACCGAGCATGTTTGAGTGGGTTGGTCGCGGTAAACCTTTTGATGGCCGGTGTGAGCTACCTGCTACCGCTGTACACCCAGATGGTGTTGGGGACGAGCCCTTTGGGCACGGCAATGATGTTGATACCTATCCCATTGACCGCACTCGCCTCCGCGTCGGCAACACCTGCACTGATGCGACTGCTTGCGTGCCAAAGGCTCCTGACATGGGCGCATGCACTCGCCGCGGCGTCGGCGATTCTGTTGGAACTGACTCTCTCGAACCGATGGTCCGGTGCATGGATATTGGTCAGCGAAGTTTGCTTGGGTATCGGTATCGGAGTCGGATTGAGCGCGGGCAGTGCGCTTCTCATGGTGACCAACCCTCCTGTTATCGCTGGCGAGATCGAAAGTGCTCGGGAAATGGCGAACTCTCTCGGCCTCTGCACCGGCACCGTCGTCGCCGGGGCGATCCTGATGTCCGAGCTCGCACAGTCCGCTTCGGTCCGAATCGCGAACTGCCCAAATCTACTGTCCAGCAGCAGTATCGACGTAACTGCCAGTTCGGTAGGTTTCGTTGCTAACGATGACCTCCGCGCCAGTCTCGCCGGGATAGAACTGACCTCGACGCAACTCGATCAGGCGGTGGAGATCAACGTCGAATCCAGGCTGGTCGCGCTACCGGCGAGCCTCTCTGCGCTCGGGTTAGCGGCGCTCCCCCCGATCGTGACGTTCCGTCACCTGCCGAATCGCTGGAAGGAGGCGGATTGACAAGATGTCGTCGGTTCTAGATCAACCACTACCACCGAGTCGAGAAGCGAAGTGGCCCCGGTGCCTTTCAATAGGAAGAGCTTTCGTTCGGACGCAATTGATGTGGCTCGGCAACGCGATGTTGGCGACCTTGCTGAATTCGGCGAAGAATACGAAATGAGTACTCTCGTTGGCGCCCCGGCGACCTCAACACCGCCCAGCCGATCAGAGATTCGACCGTGGTTGGTAGCTGCGAGAGCCAGGGGCCAACTCGCGCCGACAACCTTGCCAGTGCAGCCGACGGCTGTGCCTTACCTCATCGGAAGTTGCAACCGCCAAACAATTTTCGTTAGTTTCAGAGTTGACAGATCGCCCCGAGCGTCCCGAGGAAGTGTTTGGTGTACTGGTTGTTGGCGGCGCGAGTGTAATGGGCAAGCGCATGTTTGACACTGGGGAGGGCGCAGGTCGGAGGATCCATCGTTCCACACGCCGAGCGCATGGTCAGATTGCCGATGGCAGCGGAGGCTTAGTTCGACCCCAGCGTTGCGTCTGTCTGTCCAGGAGAAGGTCTCGGAACCTGGTTGAACGGGGGGACTCGTCCTGTCATGCCAGCCGGAGCAGACCGTGCACTCCGTTTGGCGACGTTGACGGACACTGCAGTGCGGGAGCGTAGTTCGATAGGGTGAGCCGTGACGGTGGAGATCGTTGATGAGGTTTGTTCAGTGAAGCGCCGAACATTTGTTCTTTCCGCTGCTCTGGCTGTCGTGGGGGCGCGAGTGTTACGCCAGCCGATCCCACTCGTGTGCCCTGTGCGGCGTGCACTTGTATATCGGGGCCCGGCGTCGTCGCCGGGGTGTCCTGAGGCTGTTGTGCGGTTGTTGGAGTCTGCGCCGGACCCGTACGAGGTCACTTTTTGCGGTCCGGCTGAGGAGATTCCGCTGACCGCGGCCTCCTTGGCAACTGTGTCGCTTTACGCGCAACCAGGCGGCGGGGAGCTCGCATCGGCGTGGGTCCACATGGAACAACATGCAGAGTCGATTCGCGAGTGGGTTAACCCCGGCGGGCGTTGTCTCGGGTTTTGTCTAGGCGGTTATTTGGCAGGAGTCACACCGGGTTTTGGGCTCCTTCCGGGTGACACCGCGCGGTATATCTCGTCCCGGAACTCGGAGATCGACACCACCGGCATCACGGCGGTCGAGGTGGGTTGGCGGGGCGAGGGGCGTTCGATGTTCTTCCAGGACGGTCCGATATTCGTGCTGCGTGACGATGCTTCGGTGGAGGTCTTGGCGAGGTACCGAAACGGGAAAATTGCAGCGGCGACGGTCGGCTTCGGGCGCGGTCGCGTGGGTGTCGTCGGACCGCATCCGGAAGCCGACCAACCTTGGTACACGAACGGTCTGACGAATCCGGACGGGATTTGTTTCGACCTTGGCCACGATTTGATCGCTTCGGTCAGCCATGTCCCTGGGCAGAGCGCGTGAGTGCCTGTTCGGTAACTGCTCGCTTACTTCGATTGGCGACCATCGTCACGAACGCTTCCAATGGTCCGCGGCCAGTAGTGAGCCTCACGAAAATTCCGATCGCGAACGCGGTCATCGCCTGCAGAAGGTATCCCGTCCAGGCGCTGTAGGTGTCGTAGTTCGAGTTGATGAACCAGATATGGAGTACGTACAGCGTCAATGTCATCGAGCCAGCCGCTGCCAAGGGCATCATGACGAGATTGGTCAACTTTCCCAATCGTGTGCCTGCGAGATGACCGAGGAACAGCATTGCTCCGATGACTGCTGTCGACGAGCCGATCGTTCCTAACAGATCCAATGGTGTGCTGCTGTGAGGGCCGTCGACGGCGAGCCACCACCACGTCGATCCGTAGACCGAGCCGTCGGCTCCGTAGGAGATGAGGTCGAGGATCTCCTGGCGCGGCAGTTCGCTGCTCGCGACGAGGCTTTCGAGTCCGCCGAAGTGAAAGATGAGGATCTCGGAGAGAATGCGGGCCCCGACAGCGAGTGCGGTACCGAACATAAGCAGGGAGCCTGCAACCGTGGCTGAGGTCAGCCGCAGGCGTCCGATGACGATTCCGGCGCAGATGTATGCCGTCCAAGGCAGAGCCGGGAATTCGCCGTTCAGCAGGAGTTCGGTGGCCCAGCCGGCCGGGTTCTCGATGATGCCGATCAGCGTTGGGTTGTCCAGACTCGGTGCAGGCAGTGATGTTCCGAAGAATTCGATGGCAGCTGGTACGGCGACCGCGATCAGTAGCCCGAGGGCGGCGAGGGTGCGGGTGGGGAGGAAGACCAGGGGGATTGCGAGGAGGAAGAGAATCGCATAGTACGGCAGGATGACCACGGCGTACTCGGCGTCGGTGTATCCCATGATCAAACCGATAGCGCCGACTGCTGCTGCTCGTGCTGCCAGTGACGCGGCGGTAGCTCCACGGACGCCGCGTTCTACTCGGGCACGGCTGGTGGTGAACGCGATTCCGACTCCGGCCAGGACCGCGAACAACGCTGATGATCGACCTGCCGCGATGCTGTAGGACAGTGTCGGTGATCCGTTGTCGCCGACTGCGACGAGGGAGTGGACGGCCATCATGCCGAGCAGTGCGATGCCGCGGGCGGCATCGATGCCGAGAAGGCGCTGTTTCGTTGCGGCGGGGATGGCTTCGGTTGGTGCGAGCGGGCTGGCGGTCATCGGGTCATCACCGCGTTGATCAGGCGGTGACCCAGATCGGTGGCGACATGGTGTGGCGGGACTAATCCGTCGTCCGTGTACCAGGATTCGTCTGCTTCTGGATGCGGTCCGACTACTCCGACGCGCCCTGTTCCGTAGTCGACCTTCAGTGCGGCGATGCTTCCGTTCCTGTACCGGGCGAGAATGTCAGCCTCGTTGGCGTAATAGTCCCGGTAGCGGTGATCGAGCGAGAAGTACGGTCCGTCCTGGAAGTACATCTCCTCGATGTGGCCCCGCCAATCAATTTCGAGGACAGTGCTTTTGGTGTCGTGCACTTCGGCGCTGCGCAGGGCTACGTATTGGTCGGCATCGCCCGGTAGCAGTTCGAATCCTGGGCTGCGGCCTGCGAGATAGCCGCCGAGGCAGAATCCCAGGTAGCGTCCGCCGGCGCGGATGAAGTGTTGTATCGCGGGCACGTGTCGGCGTAGGTGTGTGAAGGCGCTGTCCAGGTCACCGCCGCCGGGTTGGGCATAGAGTACTGCGGAATGGAGGGTTTGTTCGTCGATCTGCAGTTGTTCGTCGGGTCCGACGAAGTGCACGTCGAAGTTCCAGGCGCTCGACGACAACAAATCAGCGACAGCTTCCGGGCATCCGGGGAGTGATGCGGGGCCGCGGTAGACGAGTGCTCGTGGGTGGGGCCGGGTGCTGTAGTTGCCGCGAGCGCGGGATTTGTTCCCGGACAGTGATACCCATTTCATGCGGGTACTCCTTCGGCGACGTTGATGACGGTGACGTCGAAGTGATTCGTCGACCTGTCCGCGGGGGGATGGGTCGTGTCGGCGCGGATCCCTTCGGCAGGGATTCCCCGCCAACTCGTCTTCGGTGGAAGCTCCTCGCCTTTCATGAGGAGCGACAGTGGACTCAGCGAGGCTTGTTCGCCGATGATCGTGTCGTAGAGGATGATCGACCGTGTCCCGATGCTGGCGCCGGCTCCGACGGTGATCGTGGACATTTTCATGACGCGGTCCTCGAAGAGGTGTGTCTGGAGCGAGGCTTCAGTGCCGATGGTGGCGTCGTCGCCGACGTGGACGAGGTCGAATTCGGTGAGATACGTGGTTCCGAACCACACGCGCTTGCCGATCGTCGCACCGAACCAACGCAATATCATCGGCAGGAACGGTGTGCCGACGAGCATTCCGACGCCTATCGGCACGGCTGCACTCTCGTAGAGTCCTGTCGCGAACTCGGAGCGGCGAACGAATTTACTCCACAACGGTTCCACGCGGGGTCGATAGCGCCCGACCGTGTTTCGCTTGACTGCGGCGCAGAATCCGATCACTGCGAGGCTGGAGGCCATTGCGACGAGCGGTGCCACCAGTGCCGGTACGGCAAGCTCACGTCCGAACGCCAGCGAGGACAGGACCAGCAGATACAGGTAGAAGCTCACGCCGAGAACTGTGGGTGGCAGTGTGGCGCGGAAGAATTCGATTACGTAGCGATCGCGCACCACCTCCTGTGGGGGTGTGTAGGTGAGTTCGTCGTCGTAGTCGCCGCTGTCCTGGCGGTTCGGCAAATAGATGGCCGGTGACCCGAGCCATGACGTACCTGCAGGAACGCCGTTGACGGGCGGTACCGTCGCGACGCCGATCAGCGCATTGTCGCCGATGTCCATGCCGGACGGGACGACGGCTGCATTGCCGATGAAGGTGCGTTCACCAATCGTCGTGGGCTGAAACATTATCCGGCCGTTCGCGAAGCTCGCACTGCCGACGCTGGCCATGTCGGCGACGAAGCTGTCCTTGCCGATGGTGAGCATGTCCGGGTCGATGTGCGAGACGGTGGAGACTTCTGCGCCGCGGCCGATGTTCGCCCCCAGTAGCCGCAACCATGGTGCGGTGTACAGCGTTGCGTACAGCGAGTTCGTGAACAGCAAACTGAATTCGAGCAGTTTGTCGACCATCCACTTGCGGATGCCGAGACCCGAGCGGGCGGGATGCATCCCGGTGGGAGCAATGCGGAGAACGAGATACTTGTTCACGGCGACGAACACGCAGACCGAGACCACGAAGACCGGTCCGCTCAGCAAGGTCGCCACTAAGCCCGCCAACACACCCCATGCCAGCAGGGCGCCCCAGACCAGCGCTATGCCGGGAACTATCAGAGCGATGGCACCCACTTCCAGGGCAGTCAGGCCCACGAGCGCGGCCAGGATGTGCCGCACTTTCCAACGCGCCCGGACACTGTCGGCGCGCATCATGGTTTCCACCGCCGGATCCATTGCTTCGGTGGGTGCTGCTGGCGACCCGGCCCATCTCGCTTCCTGCGGCACGATGTGATCGGAGGGCAACAAGGACTGATCTCCGAGGACCGCGCGCGCTCCGACAGTCGATCCCGGTTCGAGGACGACGTTAGCGCCGACGAACGCCCCTGGTTCGATGACGATCTTTCCGACCACGACCGCGCCGGATTCCACGCGCCAGGGTCTGATGGTCGCGCCGTACCCGATCGATGCCCCGGCGCCGATGTCGACCAAGGTCGGCAACGATATCGAGGACGTCGCGATGGTCGTGCGATGGCCGACCTTCGCGCCGAGAATACGGAGATAGATCGACATCAGCGGTGATCCGCTGACTACCGGCAAGGCGCCGATCGCCAGGAGTAAGTCGAGGGTCCACAGTCGCAGATATGTCGGGCCCCAGAGCTTGTACTGTCCCGGCTTGATTCCGGCCGCAAGTGGCCGCGCGCTGAGCACCGGCAGGAGCCAGCGCACACAGAGGTACGTGAGCATGATCGCTGCCAACATCTCGAACAGGACCGGCACGGAGACGAAACCGTCGTTCTTCGTGTAGACGAACGAGACAGGGAGCGTGGTGATCAGTAGGAACACATAGATCACCGCCAACTGGATGCCGCCCGCGCGCGCGACGTCCGTATCGGCATGTGTGACAGTGACGTTCGCGTCGATCGGTGAATTAGAGTCGTTTGCTGCAAGCTTCGCCGTGATCGAGCGGATGGTCGGGTGGCTGTACAGATCGCGGATCGAGGGAGCAGCACCGATTCCGCTTTCGCGAAAGGCGGATACGACGGTGGCGGCTAGCAGCGAGTGCCCGCCGAGGTCGTCGAAGAAGCTCGCTTCGACCGACAACTCTTCTGTCGGCACACCGAACGCCTGGGCCCAGATCGCGCGGATCTGGGCCTCCGGCTCGTTGCGAGGTTCGACTACCGGCCCCTTCGGTGCCGAGAACCGCCGCCGGGTCGGATCCGGAAGCTTCGACCGATCCACCTTGCCGCTAGGCATCACCGGCAGCTCGGAAATGACGTCGACAAAGGTGGGCGCCATGTAGGCAGGGAGTCGTTGCGAGACTGCTCTTGCGAGTTCCCCGACAAGGTATTCGTCTTCGATCGGGTCGACGAGGACGATGTAGGCGCACAATTCCGACGGCGTCGCCTCGCCCGATACGGCCGGTACGAGTGCCACGACAGCCTCCGATACCGACGGATGCTCGAGGAGGACGCTCTCGATCTCGCCGAGATCGACACGGTGCCCACGAATCTTGACCTCGGCGTCCGCGCGGCCCAGATATTCGATCTCACCCTCGGTCGTCCATCGGCCGAGATCGCCTGTCCGGTAGAGCTTTTCGCCCGCAGGCACCGAAAAATGATCGATGAACCGATCTGCTGTCAGGTCGGGGCGTCCGACGTATCCGCGGGCGACTCCGCGCCCGCCGATGCAGATCTCACCTACCTCCCCATGGGGAACAAGCCCACGAAATTCGTCGAGAATTACCACGGAATACGTCGGCAGAGGCCGCCCGATCGTCACCGCACGGCCCGGCAGAAGCTCACCCCACGTCGCGGTGACCGTTGCCTCGGTCGGCCCGTACGTGTTGAGGATCCTGCGCCCCGGACGCGACCACCGTTCGACCAACTCACGCGGGCACGCCTCACCTCCGACCAAAAGATTCCGAATCTCGGGTAGGTCGCGTGGGATCGTGGCAAGCAAAGTCGGCACGCAGTAGAGCGTGGTCACGGCGTTTTCGTCGAGGAAATCCGCCAACTCGCCGCCGAGGCGACGACTGTCCGTCGGCCCGGCGACGATCGTCGCACCGCGAGCCCAGGTAGGCCAAATCTCCTCGATCGAGAAATCGAACGAAATCGTCATCCCCTGGTAGACACGGTCATTCGGCTGAACGTCGTACACGTCCGGGACCACGTCGAGGAAGTTGCAGATACTCGACTGAGCAACCTCGACCCCTTTGGGGCGACCACTCGAACCCGAGGTGTACAGGATGTAGCACGCGGGATCCGGATCCGATCGCGGATCCAAAACCGGACGCTGCCGTCCGTGGGTGTTCAACTCGTCTATAGCCGCATCCAGCGAAAGGCACTCGACCGCGCATTCTTTGGTCCTTGGCGCCAGCTCGGACGAGGTCAGCACGAGCTGGACCGCGGCGTCCTCGACAACGTACGCCACACGGTCTGACGGCGCGCCGGGGTCGATCGGTACGAACGTACCTCCGGCCTTGAGGACACCCAACAAACTCACATACGTATCCATCGAACGATGCAGGAAGATCGCAACGCGGGAACCCACCCCGATCCCTCGCGTGATCAACAACTGCGCCAACTGATTCGATCGCTCGTCGAGCTGGCGGTAGGTGATTGCGACACCATCACACTCGAGTGCAATAGCGCCTGGAACCGAGTCCGCACTCGCCTCGAAGACATGATTCAACCGGCGAGGCCGCGACGACCGAACACCGTGCCGGGTATTCGACCCGGCCCAGGTGTCAATCCACAGACCGTTGTAATCCGACATGACGTCCCTTTCGCGGGATCCGTCCCGCCGTTCCACGGCGTGCGCTACGTACATCAGCGCACGCAGCTCTGTGCTTCAGAAATTAACTAGCTGAGTGATTGCAGTGGGGAACGCTACGTCGTTTCTCGGGAAAAACCTAGCGCGCGAATCATCTGAATCCGCCCACCGACCATCTCCGAAATTCGGTTGCTGCCTAGCGGCAAACGTCCCTATTGTCGGGAAATTCCCGCTGCCAGCATATTTGCAGGTAATTGTCAGGTAACACGCGTAGCAAACTCCGGGAGAGTGGACGAAATTTCGCAGTCGCGGGAAATGTGACTTTAGTCCCATTGTGCATGTTTGCGTTCCGTGACGACCGTCGAAGACTTGATGCATCACAGGCTCCACACATCCGAGACATGGATATATGTGCAGCACAGCGCATCATTTGTCCGAATTTCAGCTCTCACGTCGGGAATTTTGAACGACGCCAAAGGTCCCGACGCAGAGCTCGCAGGGAACCGAAAAATGCGGAAACTCCGAGCGATACATCCCTCGTCCATTGCCTACCGTCGAGCACCCGAGGGCAATGGACAAAAGCCAGCGACCCCCGGCCTCCGGCGCAATCGACCGTAGAAAATTGCCCAATGAAGAGCGCGCAGGACGACTGCCCTCTCGTGTTCCTCTCACCATTCCCGATATCGAGTGGTGCTGCGGAATTGATCCTTACCGATTGGTAACTATGTAAGTCTGGACTCAAGCACGGAGCCTGGGTAGGTGGCGGATGCATCGATGATCGAGTGCCCGGAATCCGGTCTCAGGCGTCGAGCAGACCGATTGTCAGCGAGCTCCTGCGCCCGTGATGACGGGTCTGTGTTCCGCCATGCCTCTGTTGCTGGGAAGTTTTCGCAGGTTTCGACGACGACGATGTGGGCCGCGAGATCGTGCTCTCCCGACCGTAGGGAGTCGATGTGCGATGGATCGTGTAAGGGATCAGCGGTGCCGGCTGTTTGAGCGAAATTCGGCGGGCGCAGGCTCAGAGCCGAGGTGAGGAGACGGGCGCCCGCCTCCGTTGAGTGACCAGGCGGTCGACGGGCTCCCAAATACTACTGAACTCTGAACTCGTCTTCTGCGAAAGGCGATACCCACGAGGTATTTACACGTTCTGCTGCGTAATTCCGGAAGTCCAGCAATCGGGACCCGCCACCCCCATCGCCATGATCTCGCGAAATTGCGATGAATCCGGCTGGTCGAGATAGGGAGGTCTCTTCAGACTGCCCGCCAGACGAGGGCGATGGCGGGTGTGTTGCAGCCGAGGACGAAGGCAGTTTCTACTGTCATGTCGAGCCATCCGCGTTGCCGTGTCCGGCGGGTGTCGAGCTGGTGGTGAGGTCATGGTGCGGGGGAGGGGTGGATTGGATTGGTGCTTCGAGTCGGATGAGGCGTTCTTCGAGGACTCCGGTTATGGCGAGGAGTCCGAGCAGGGTGTGTTCGGCAACGTCGTTGCCGAACTGGACGTGGCTGAGCCGCGTTGTTCGCAGGAGTGAACACATGGGAGCGTCGTCGTTAATGGGCAGTTGTTCTCGAGTTGGCGGTCAGCCGCTCGGTAGGGAGGCCGCAGCAGCTCCTGCACGTGCGGATCATGCAGACAGACGGAAGAGGCGGCTTCCTGCCTGGTGGGGTGGGTGATGGGCTGGCACCGAGGTGGAAAGCAGCGCTCCACCGTCGCCGATGTTACTGCGTCATCGCTGACCGGTCGCTGCGCGGGACGAAATTGTGGCGCCACTGCCTGCAGCAACCCCGGGTTGCCGGTGGTGACCTATTTCTTTCCCTGTTCACGACAAGTGCATCGAACTGCACAGAAAGTCGCCGTCATCGGGGTACCACCTGCCGCTCGGGCCCGTTTCGCGGTCGATAGGTTCGCCCGTGCCGGCTACCTGCGTAGGTCGGCTACCCAACCCCATAACCGAAGTCGGCAGAGCATAGTCTGCAGCGTCATCTGTAAGGTGGTGCGACAGTTCCTTCCTTCGGTCCGGAATCTTCTTCCTTGCAGTCGATTTCGTCGAAGTTTGATGATTTGACCGACAAATGTTAACTCTACGATTCGTCTATGTGGCCCGATTTCGCCTGAATGGATCGGGTAACTTGGACTTCAGTGAGGTACTCGCGGGGGTGAGCTTGACCCCGATGAGCGACGTAATGCTCAAAGGGTTCGCTGGCACCGTCTCTGTAGAGGCGAGAACAGCTGGCTTTGCCGACCAGTTTCGATGGGCGCACGTCCGCCGGTGGGGTTGCCACCCGATCGGGCGGTCGCTCTTGCCGATCGACATCGGCAATCGGCGGTCGTGGATCAATCGATGAGGTTCCGCCGACACGCTCGACTGCTAGCGGGGTTTCACGGTACGTCCGGTCCCATTGTTGACGATGATCCGTTTCGAAACTACCGCCAAGGAGGACCAACCCGGCTACTTCAATGCAAAATGTGCGATGACTGGCGGATCGCTCGATGGTACGTCAGCGCGGACACGCGGAAGGGTCATCGCCGACTACACCGATCGGATAACCGGGACTCGTTGCTCACGATGCGGACCGTTCAATCCGAACCCGCCACCGCAGTGCGCTATCGGGAAGTGCCGACTGTGCGGTACCAGAAGTGGCATTGTTCATTCGAAGTTGGAGGGACGCGGATACAACGCGCCCTTGAGATGAAAGGCAGGCGCAGATGCACCGAGTCAGACTGAAGGCCGCGACCGCCGTGACCGCCCTGGCCATGGCGACTCTGGCCATACTGGCCGGTCTCGCGGCAATCGTCGTCGCGCCATCGATCGCCTCGGCCGGAAGCACGCACGGCACCGGGATGGCTTATACGGACCGGACCTTTCAACCCTTCACTGCGTCGAACGGTCTGTCGTCGAAGTACCACGTGTACGCCGCCGGCATCCCCCAGGATCACGCTGCCGGTTTGGTGCTGCAGTTCCACGGCGACGGGGCATACGAATTCGCGAACCCCACCTCGTCGTACAGCCTGGGCGGTTCGTCGGGCATCGTGGCCCAAGCCCGTTCGAGGGGTTACATCACCGTCGCGATACGCACTCCAGACTCCACGGGGGACATCACCTGGTGGGAAAATGGGAGCGCAAACGCCGACTTTGTCGCCGACCTACTCGACACCCTGAAAGCGGGCTACAACATCGACACTGAGGACATCTGGCTCGTCGGTTACAGCGGAGGCTCTCAGCTGATCACCCAGTTCTTCCTGCCAAAATACTCGAGCAAGATCGACGGCGGCGGGACTCTGGTCTTCGGCGGCGGCGGTGGGCCACGTGTTCCGGTTCAGCCCTTCGCCAGCGGCCTGGTCGCCGGCCTTCCCATGCACTGGTACACCGGGGGCGCCGACAACGGTACCAATGTCAGCGACGGCTACAACGCTCTTCTGGACGCGCAGAAAGGGTTAGCTTGGTATTCGGCACAAGGCTTTACGGTAGATCTCGAATCTCCCGCAGGCCTTGGACACAACCTTTCCGGCACATTTGGCACAGTTCTGGCGGGGCACCTCGATAATCATGCGCCGAACATTCCCACTCTCACTACCACGGTCGCTGCCACTCCCGGGCCGACCGCGACCCAGGCAACCACAATCCCCACAACCACGCAGACGACGACCACGACAGCAACGACCCCAGCCACAACAACGGTGCCGGCCCCGGCAACCACCACAGCGCCGCCCCCGGCAACCACCACAGCGCCGCCCCCGGCAACCACCACAGCGCCGCCCCCGGCAATCTGGAATTACACACTCACTCCGACGAGAATCGGCGCAAATGTGGTCGTGCCCATTCCTGCCGGCATTAGTCGAACGACGTTCCGAGTCACAGCTACCCAAGGCCCGTTCTACGTATACAACTACACAACCCTGACCGGATTTCGGACCCTGAGCATCGTCTCCAGTCTCGCGCCGAGTACGGCGTACAACTACACTCTGGAAGCCGATGGCATGGTCGTCGGATCGGGGTCATTCCGAACTCTTCCCTGACCGCTGGAACAAATTGGACCACCCCGTTGCTGTCACTTGCTCGGTGACTGCCGAGAAGACCGCCACCGCTCTGCCCGTCGAACCCACTCGACAGGGAGACCATCGGAGTTTTCGTTCAAGCGCAGGCCATCCCGCCCAGTGATCCGGATGGGGCGACACGCGACTTCCCAACGAGTCGTCTTCTATAGCGCCAAGTTTGCTGGGCCTACTGGTCGACGCCACGAGTTCTCTTCTCTACCAATGCTATTGAATCACTGCATGCCCGGTATCGGAGGGCTGTGAAAGCTCGTGGGCACTTCCCCGCCGAGGGCGCTGCGCTGAAGTGCCTCTATTTGGTAACGCATTCACTGGCCGCGACAAGGTAAGGGCTAGGCGCGATGGACAATGAGGTGGAAGCCTGCTCTGAACGCGTTCGCGATCACGTTCGCCAATCGTGCCAACGTACTGATGGAAACCGGCCGAAACACCTACATCGAGATAGGCCCAGTTTCGCCGACAATCAACAGTACGAGGTGGTGGAATGCGCTTCCAGACTGCCCAAAGCGGGCGGTTGTGGTCGGGCATTTGCCCGCGGCAGGGTTTATTTCCTTAGTCGTCAGGGTGAAAGTCGCCATGCCAATATCTGTACTTCGTTCGGGTGGTGGCGGACGCTGAGTCGGTGCACGAGATGTCACGTCCGGTCATCGAGTTGCGGATCGGCGTTCAACGCCACCTGTCGAAAGGCCGGGGCACAGTTCAGTCCTGTCGATCCACCGGGCAGGTGGTTCGGTTGCAGGGCGACGGCAAGACTCCGACGCGACAGCGACGGGTGTCGCCTACGCGGTGATCGGCACGGGTCATGCCAAGAGGTCGAGGTAGTGGGATCGGGCTTTCATAGCGTGGATGAGCAGTCGGTCTCTGCTGTCTAAGCGCAGGACGACTAGTTCGAGGAGGCGGCCGTCGGGGTCGAAGCCAGCCTGAATTGGCGGGCAGGGTTGTCGTCGTCAAGATCTGCGATCCACACGTGGTGCTCTGGCGCGTAGATCCCGGCGTCTTCGCTGATTCCGTGTTTGAGAGCGGATTTATGTCTTCACTCGATCTGGGTCCAGGCGCGCACTGCTTCTCGGATCGCTTCGGATCGGGAGACGTGTTCTTGTTCTGCTCGCGCGTTCAGCGCTTCGAGCAATGCGGCGTCCATACGGACGGGCACTACTGCCCCGGGGCCGGCGCCGATGGTGGGTCGGCCTCGTTTGCGCAACTTTTCGGCGTCGTAGCCGGTCTCGGCTTCGTGTGCCCATTCTTCGATCATGTTTTCGGTGACAGGTTGACCGTTGATCGTTTCGTCAGTCATGAATATTAGTGTAATACGAAATTAGCGGTTGAGGGCGGTGGGTCCCAGCTGCAGGGCAGCCAGGGCCGGTTCGTCCAGGGAGGGGCCAGCGTGCTGAATATCTGTGATTCTGGCGATTCCACGACCACAGGGGATCGATCTCGTTGAAGACGACTGGTTACGGGTGCGATGGATTCTTGCGCTGGATATGTTGTCGGCGACGATTGGAAAGTAGTCCAGAAACGACGGGGCGGGTTCTAGTCATCGTTGCAACAGTCGACATGGATTGAGGTTCACCGTGGCTCGAATAGTTTTGTGGGAGTGAAGTCTTGGATAGTTCGGCGGGTCGGTGATGTTGTTATCGACCGCCAGGAGATGTTGGGGCAAGTGTGCGCTCAGGTCGGTGCTCGTGGAGAGGTAGTCCCGCAGCAGTCCTTTTGATTTTTAGCCCGCGAAGCGGTCCGTCGAGGAGAACACCGATTGAATTCGCTGCGGTGCTCTCCCGGCAGGTTCAGGATTACCTGGCGTGTTGTCAGGGTGTGACGATGTTGAAGTGGGGGTCGAAGTCTTCGACGATGTCGGCGAGTGCGTCGAGAACGGCGGGGTCTCCTTCGGTGCTCAGGCCGAACTTTTCTATTGCGGCCTTGGCGTTGTGCGGTTGCAGCAGGACCGCGGCCAAGGCCGGTTTGGGGCCGGCGATGGTGAGTTGGGCGTCGGGATGGTGGGCTCGGCGCGCGTTGAGGACGCCGTTGCGGACCCACATTGTCCATTCGTCACCGATATCGGTAAAGGTCGTGTTGATGCGGATGTCGACTGTCGCGGCGCGTTCGCCGACGATGTGGATTCCCAGGTAGTCGAACCCTGTCGACGGTGGATCAGTTGGATGCTCCAGTTGACCTCACCGTGGGGCTGTTGCACCTCATCCGTTCCGGGTGAGCGGGTTTCAGGCTGATGTTGTTCGCGGTGGTACTCGCGGGCGGCAGAGACAGCGCCGCAGTGTTCGGCCACGGCGCAGCACCTACGCCGACTCGATGCCTCATGACTACAGCGGGCCCGCGCTAATGCTGGCCTACGAGACGATCCCGCAAAGCGCTACCACCACAGACAGGATTGGGCTGGACCGTACAATTTCTGGTTGGTGCCGGTATGTTGATAACGTACCGTTCGATTCCCTTCGAGTAAGATGGCCTGTATTGATGATTCTGCTGTTCATGTCAGATTCAAGTTGTAGGTTCTTCTAAAGATTTCTTGTCGACATCTGGAATCCTTGCTCGCAAGTGCCGTATCTACGGCATCTCGAAGATCGGCACCGTGCATGGGCATAAATAGTATGAGCACGAGCAGTACGTCGATGGTGCGATGGGTGTCGGGCCTGCTCCTATGCTTCGTTCCAATGATTTGTATTTATCTGATTGGGTGGAGTTCGTACGCGCCGTTTATCTACCTTGGACTTCTTCCGGCTTTAGTGGCCCTTGAATGCGGGGTACGCGTCGCAGCGGTAACCGCGGTACTGACTCCGATTTCGGTGTTCCTCGGCCTTGTAGTCAGTGGGTCCGCTTGGCTCTCGGGCGTGTTCGTTGCCGCGATATGTGTAGGTGTTGCATGGTCGTACACCAGAGGGTGGGAAGGAGCCGCGACGTACATAGCAAGCCAAGCCGCTTTGGCAGCAATCGCGGCTCCTGGCGCGCGCTTGGCTGATTCTGCACCGAACTCGCTTGCTTCTGCAGCGGTGGTGACGGGTTTCGTACTGTTTGGAGGTGCATGGGTTGTCCTGTTGGGTGTCCTGCTTCTGGATGATCTCCCACACAAGACCCATGACCAACCGACTGATGAGGACCTACGCCGGTTCACGATCATGTTAGTCTGTCTGGTTTTTTTCGGGACTCTTGCCGCCAAGCTCTGGCTACCAGGGGGCCATGCGTGGTGGGTGGTACTGACAATCCTCGTAGTACTTCAACCTGGTATCGCTGGAACCAGTAGAAGAACCCTTCATCGTGTATTGGGAACTGTGGCCGGTGGGTTCGTCGCTGCATTGTTGGTCAACATCATCGGTATTAACTCTGTCACTACGGCGATTGGGGTGTTCGTGGCAGTCCTCAGTGGAATCGCATATCTGAAAGCGCCGTACTGGGTCTTCGCCGCTCTTCTCACTGCTGCGCTCATGTGCTTGTCGTTCACTCCGGAGACGGTAATGCTCGGATATGCTGAAAGAGCAGGGTTTACGCTACTCGCCGCATCAGTAACGGTATTAGTTCTGAAGATATCCGACATGGCATTGAGGCCTGTCGCGAATAATCGATAATCGTCCAACTGTTGGATACGTTGAGGGTCGGCGTAGGGAAATCATAGATCAGGCATGCGAGGATTTCCGCTACCAGACATACTTGCTGGCCGGATTAGCCGCCCCATTGTATCGAATGCTTCACATGCGGGGTTGATTTCAACAGTTCAGAGCAGTACCGGTAATAGCGGATAAACCCCAGGATATCGGGCCCTCGCTGTTTTCGACGTGATCAGGAAAGTTGAACAGCTGCACTCAACCAACTGGTAGCGGTGACACTCGAGGCGACGATCCCGCAACGACAACGGCCCACACAACCCCGTATTTTTGGTGAAATAGCAGGCAGGCTATCGAGAAACGCGTTCACTCCGGTCTGACCCAAATGTACCTCGGACCGGAGTGAACGTTGTTGAGGGAGCGGTGTCGTGGATTCCCCGCAACCGCGGTCAGTGGGAGAAGGCAGTCCTTTGGGGTCGATCGGCGTTGCTCTTGCGCAGTTGTTCGACGACTTCGTTGATGGCGGTGGCGAGTTTGTATGCGAGATCTTGGCTGAAACCTTCTCGTAGGACGATCCGCAGGACGGCGACATCTTCGGCGTCGGCGGGCATGGTGTAGGCAGGTACTTGGAATCCGCGTGCTCGGAGTTCGTGGGAGATGTCGAAGACAGTGAAGCCTGGGTCGTCGACGACTTCGAAGGACAAGACCGGTATAGCGGTGCCGTCGGTGATGATCGCCATGTTGTCGATCTTGGAGATTGCAGCGGAGAGCATTAGCGCGGTGTCACGGAGCGATTCCATGATTTGGGTGTATCCGGCGACGCCGAGGCGGATGAAGTTGTAGTACTGGCCGACGACCTGGTTACCTGATCGAGAGAAGTTGAGGGTGAAGGTCGGCATGTCGCCGCCGAGGTAATTGACTCGAAACACCAGATCTTCCGGCAGATGTTCTTTCGAGCGCCAGACAACGAAACCGATGCCAGGATAGGTCATGCCGTACTTGTGGCCACTGACGTTGATCGAGACCACACGTGGAACCTTGAAGTCCCACATCAGTTCTGGGTGCAGGAACGGGACGACGAAACCTCCACTGGCAGCGTCGACGTGGAGGGGGACGTCGGGACCGCCGTTTGCGGCGATCTCGTCGAGGGCTTCGGCGATCTCGGCGACGGGTTCGAGTTCGCCGGTGAATGTCGTGCCCAGGATAGCGACCACGCCGATGGTGTTCTCGTCGACGGCGTCACGGACCTGTTCGGGAGTGATGACGTAGCGGCCCTTCTCCATGGGGAGGTATTTCGGTTCGACGTCGAAGTAGCGACAGAACTTTTCCCAGACGACCTGGACGTTGCTGCCGAGGATGAGATTGGGCTTCGTGGTGTCTTTACCTTCTTGTTCGCGGCGCTGGCGCCAGCGCCATTTGAGTGCGAGTCCGCCGAGCATGACAGCTTCGGAGGACCCGACCGTCGAAACCCCCGTCGCGGACGCAGGGTCAGAGGTCAGCCCTTCTGCATGGAAGAGGTCGGCAACCATGTTGACGCAACGTGTTTCGATCTCCGCTGTCGCGGGATACTCGTCCTTGTCGATCATATTTTTGTCGAATGTCTCGGCCATCAGCTTGTCAGCCTGAGGATCCATCCAGGTAGTGACGAAAGTTGCCAGGTTCAGTCGGGAACTGCCATCGAGCATTAGTTCGTCGTGGATAAACCGGTACGCCGCTTCAGGATCCGACTCGGCCTTGGGCATTCTGAGAGCCGGAATCGGATCGGTACCGAGCCGTCCCGTGTACGCAGGTGCGAGGGTTTCGGTGGGAGCTGCAAAAATATCTGACATCTTTCTCCTCCAATAGTCGAACGAGCGATTGCGGATCAGTCGGACAGTCGAGTATCAACTCGAATGTTGTTGTATTGCAGTGAATTACACTTCGATTGACGGATACAGGCGTTCCATGGTGTAACGCCTGTTGCGGCGAACCGAGAGTGCGCTGATAGTTATCGAGACGAGCAGAATGCCGGTTAGGACGGCGATTGCTGTCCAGAGTCGCGAATCGACGTGTTCGGCGGTGATGAGTTGGCGCAGTCCGTTCACGGTGTAGGTCATCGGGTCGAAGGGATGAATGTATTGGAAGGGTGTAGCTGTAGTGGGCACTGGATAGATTCCGCCGGCGGAGACCAGCTGCAGCATCAGGAATGCCAAGGTCACCACCCGGCCGACTGCGACTCCGAAGAGAGCATTGAACATCTGGATCATCGCCAGGTAGGTCGCCGAGACCAACATCAGGAACAGGATCGTTCCGGGAACGTGTTTGACGTCCAGGCCCACTCCTATGTGTACTACGGCGTACATCGTGATCACTTGGAGGATGCCGATGAGCAGCGCCGGCCAGTACGAAGCCAGAACCGTTCGATAGAGGCCGAGATTACTGACAATTGCACGGGATTGTAACGGGGTCAACAACATCCAGGTAATGATGCAGCCGACGAACAGAGCCAAGGAGAGGAAGAACGGCGCGAATCCAGTGCCGAACGTGGGTGCCTCGTTCGTGTAGTCCTGCTTGAGTGCGACTGGTGTGGACAGGGTGTCCGCGGTAGCGGTGCGTTGCTCGTCGGTCCAACTCGGGACTTGTCCAGCGCCCTTTGCGAGTGCGTCTGCCAATTCGCCCGAGCCCGATTGCAGCTCCACCATCCCCGAAGCTAACTGATCGGCTCCGCTCGCGAGCTGGTCGCTGCCGTCGGTCAACTGGATGAGCCCGGAGTTCAAAGTCGTGGCTCCGGAACTGAGCTGGTCGGCGCCGTCGCGTAGTTGCCGCACGTCCGAGGCGAGTCCGCCGTTTTGCAGCAGAGCGAGTCCGGATTGCAGGGGACTGGATGGATCCGTCAACTGGTATTCGAGCGCGCGTGCATCATCGCTGAGTCGCGCTATCTCTGCCTGTAGTGCGGCAGTGTCACTTTGGGGCTGTGCAACCGCGAGAGGTGTGAGAGCTGCGACGGCCTGTTGTGCGAGCGGGTCGGTGCTGGGTCCGAGAAGGTCAAGCACCCGCTGGATTGCCGGGGAGACCGTAACTTGTGGCAGTTGTGGGAGGCGATCTCCGAGCGCAGTCAGCGATTGCCGCAGCTGCCCCGCTTGGGCTCCGAGGTTGGGCACGTTACCGGAGTCGAGGGCGTTGAGCAATGGATCGGCGACACCGTCGATCGCCGTGGCGAGTTGCCCGGCCCCGGCTGCGAGCTGCGCTGAACCATCGCGTGCGGTGACCATGTTGGTGGCGAGTTCGCCTGCGCCGGAGCTGAGTTGATCGGCCCCACCTTTGGCTGTGTCGATACCGGCTGCGAGGGTCTTCGCTCCGTCGGCAGCCTGGCCCAGGCCCGAACCGGCGGTCTGCAAACCTGTCAGGACCTGGCCGACGCCTTGGGCGCCGATGGTCGAGTTGACCTGGTTGATGACCTGTTCGGACGCGTCCTGCCCGATGATGGTGGCCAGATAGTTATTGGCGTCGTTGAAGGTGAAGGTGAGATCGGCCTTCTCGGGGTCGTCGCCGTTGGGGGACTCGACAGCGTCGCTGAAGTTCTCCGGCAAGGTGATCGTGAAATAGTACTTGCCGCTGGAGAGTCCGGCTTGGGCTTCTTGATCCGAGACCTCTGCCAAGTCAAGTTGTCCGGAGGCGATGAGCGATTTGACGACTTGATCGCCGGCGTCGACTTGTTGGCCTGTCGATGTTCGTCCCGAGTCGTTGTTGACAATCGCTGCGGGGATCTTGTTCACTTCGCCGAACGGGTTCCAGAACGCCCACAGGTACATGGCGCCGTAGAGCAACGGTAACAAGATGATGGTGACGATCGCGATTCGTGGCAGGGTGCCGCGGGAGTAGCGTTTGACATCACTGCCCAGAGATATACCTGCGAGCATCAGTTACTTTCCTTCGGTCATGACGCCGATATCTCCGGCCCCGAGCAGTCCGTGCATGTTCACTACTGCGTTGACGCCGGTATCTGGTGGAAGTGTGTTGACGTCTGCGGTGATCACCGACTGGTGCTCACCGAGTGCGACAAGCCGCTGCAGCAAAACGGCTCTTTCGAGATCGTCGGCGAGCTTGTCGACTCGGCCCACCACCAATAGCGGTGGGCGTTTGGTGTTCGCGACGGCGATCCGCAACAACATTTGCTGGATCTCCGGGAGGTCGTCGACGAAGGCATTGAGCGGTGGTAGGTCGACGTCACCGAATGTTCTCGCACACATGTCTGCGACTTCTGTCTCGCTCACGCGGGGAACGAATTTGTACCACGGGGAATCCCATCGCAGTTGTTCGGTCACCATGTCGCGTACGGTGACAGAGGGCCGGACTTCGTCGAGCTCGTTCAGACATGCGATCGCCGAGATGGCCAGTATTCGGCTCGGATTGTCGTAGCCGTGTACCGCTAACGTCCCAGCGGACAATCGCATTCGTCCGCACAGTGCCATCAGCAAGGCGGTTCGCGCCGCTCCGGCTTGGCCGGCAAGAACCGTCACACCACCGGCGTTGATGTCCAAATCGAGTGGACCGAACACGTGCCCCCAGGGCCCATGCACTTCGATGCCCCGGGCCGAGATCAAGGTCCCCGCAGCGGGTTCTGTGGGTGTCTCCCAACTCTCGAAACTAGTTTCAACCAACTGAGGCCTCCAGCCCTGAATGCTGCACGGCGCCACTATCCCTACGCCTATGCGAGACAGTCCCGTTGCGGAATCCGACCGCAGTGGGATCGTCACGCGTTGATATCGCGCCTCGACGAGAGATGGCGACGAGATGTGTCACAGAGTGTTTTTTACGACCTGGCCGTTCTTGACAATGACAGTCAGGCTCTTGTTTGGATCTGCGAGCAGGCTCAGGTCCTCGAGCGGATTGCCGTCGACGAGAAGTACATCCGCCCAGGCACCCTCAGCGATTACTCCGAGTGGCGCCTGTCGGTAGGGGTCGCGTTCGCCGGCGAGGCGGAAGAGTTCAGCATTCCCGGAGGTGAGCATCCGAAGGGCGTCGACATTGCTGTAGTGATCGCCGAGTCGTGCCGCCATTTCGCTCTGCCGCGGTGCGAGTTGCGGCTCGAGCAACAGGTCCGTGCCCCACGCTGTTTTGACACCGTGTTTGCGGGCCCAGCCGTACACATCATCTGTGCCGGTGCAGATTTCGCGATCTTTTTCCGCGCGGCCGGGATCCGGATAGTGATGATCTCCCAGCGCGAAGGGCTGCATCGAAAGCCAGATGTCCTTCTCGGCCATCAGCGCGATCGTCGCCTCGTCGGCGAGATGACCGTGCTCGATGGACTTCACGCCAGCCTCGATCGCGCGGCGAATGCCGGTGACGTTATAAACGTGTGTGGCGACGTAGGTGCCGTAGTCGGTGGCAGCGTTCACTGCCGCACGAAGTTCAGGATCGGTGAACTGAACCGTGTAGAGGGGGTCGTACATCGACGCTGCGCCGCCGCCGACCATCATCTTGATCTGGGATGCGCCCTTTTTGAGTTGTTCGCGAACCGCGGCGAGCACGCGCTCGGGACCGTCTGCGACGCGCATGAAACCGATCTGCTCGGCGCGAGACTGGTTGCCGCCCAAAGCGGTGGGGCATTCGTAGACGAAGCTGAAGTCGCCGTGTCCGCTGGTTTGGGAGATGGCGGCTTGGGAAGGGTAGATGCGCGGTCCCTCGAACAGGCCTCGATCGATGACCGATTTGATGCTGCTGGTGTCGCCGGCCATGTCCCGGACCGTGGTGAACCCGCGGTGCAGCATGTTCTTTGCTTCAGCTAGGCCGTTGAGTGCGATGTGGGCTTCACTACCGGTCACCATGTCGACGTACGAATTCGCGTTACCGACAAGGTGAACGTGGGCATCGCTCATGCCGGGCATGAGGACTCGATTCCCGCCGTTCACGACAGTGGTCTCGCGACTCGGATCGTCCCCGACAGGCGACTCCGACACCGCGACGATCGTGGTGCCGTCGATCAGAACGTCCCCGGCAACAAGGGACGAGGAGGTGCCGTCGAAGACGCGGACATTGCGAAACAGCAAACGATTTCCAACTCGAGGATTGGCTGTCATAAATCGGACATTAGCACCCAAAGCGGAGTCATGCTTCGGTAAAGTAAAAAACAATCAGATGGTTTGAATTTGTTGCTGTATACCCGCCATGGATGAATCGAAATCAGTGCCTGATGACCTAGGTCCCGATTGGAGGACTTTCTATACGGAATCCAAGTACACTGCAGCACATGCTGATTCACCCGACCATTCGAATGCAGTCGTGGGGATTCGTGATCGGATCCGCACTCTTCGCGCTCGGGTCGGCACCCCTCCTGTCGGTCTTCTTCGGTGCCGCACTCGCCAACAGTTTCTTCTTCGCGGGCTCCTGGTTCTTTACCTGCGCGGCGTTCGTTCAGTTGGTGCTGGCGGGGCCAGCAACCACCACCGACTCTGGCCGTCCCGCGATCCGGGCGGTCTGGCTGTCCGCGGCTGTGCAGTTACTCGGGACGATCTTGTTCAACGTCAGCACCGGGGCTGCGCTGCACGCGCTGACGTTACGAGGCGAGATGCACTTGGTCTGGAATCCGAACGCGGAGGGCTCGATAGCCTTCCTCGTCTCGAGCGGACTGGCCGTCCTCATCCTGCTGAGGGAAGGAACTTACTGGGCACCACAATCGAAGGAATGGCAAAGCGTGTGGCTCAACACGCTTGGATCCATCGCATTCGGAGTCTCCGCTATCGGATCGTTCGTCCTGCGCGACGGGAACACATTAGACCCGAACATGGCAAACATCGGAACCTTTGTCGGTGCGGTGTTCTTCCTGCTGGCCTCCGCGGTCTTCCTCGGAAAAAGCAGCCGACCGGCGCCTTCTCTGGCAGAAGCAGTCTGATCGCGCCACGCCCGCACTCAATTTGAGAAATTCTGTAGCAACGGGGAGGGATTGTCGACTCACCCTCCGGTATCTCCTCACACAAGAGCTTCGATCCGTATCACTCGGCATGAATTGGGGCACTCTCCATGAGTTCGGAAACCAGGAATAGATCCGCACGATCGCTGCTCACCTCCCGTAATCGCCTCGCCTCGCTGTTGGTGGTGCTGTCGCTGATCTTCATCCTCCAGAACCGCGCCGCGACCACGATCCAATTGTTCTGGGTATCTGTGCAGTCCCCGCTCTGGCTCACCCTCGTCGTGATCCTCTTCCTAGGCTGGATTGCTGGCTTGTTGACCACTCGGCGCGCGAAAACCAACACCTGAACCTCGAGGATGGACAATGGTCGCAATCCGGAAGGTCAAAGTCCTCTGTGCTGGTGCTTGGGGATCACAGATCGCAGCACGTGGACGGGATTGGGAGTTTTCGAGGCGTCCGAACGCGATGTCTCCGGGGCTACTGACAGTTCAGCCTCCGCCGCCGAAAGTATCCTATTCACAGCAGTTCTCGACGCTTCCGTGACCGACGTCGATCTTCTCTCGCATCACACTTCGCTAATCAGGTGTGGCGATTCAATTCTGTCGAAATTTGGGGGAACCGCTGAGACCGATACGGCAGCCTTCGCCGCTATGGCCGGTTTCGCGAGTGTCATCGGAATGGCTCCGATCAAGCTGCACAAGGAAAAGGGTGGTCGCATCCTGAACTCGCTGCTCGTGCCGTTCCTCAATGCGGCGGCCGCACCAGCGGCCGGCGAATATGCGGACCTGGTTGCGGTGGACCAACGTCAAAGATCGCCACCGGTGCCCGCTGCGCCCTCTTCCAGATCTACGACATCAAGAGCCTCTGCCCCCGTACGACATCTTGGCTCGCGGTGTCACTGCATCGCAGGCACTTTCGGCGCGGCCGAAGTATAACTGCATCACCAAGAGAAAGCTCGGCATCTATTCCGGTGAAGCGTTCTGTCGCTATACCTCTAAATGAGATGGGGAACAATGTATTACAGCAGTGGAAATTACGAAGCGTTCGCACGGCCACGCAAGCCTGACGGGGTGGACGGCAAGACTGCATGGTTCGTCGGATCGGGGCTTGCATCGCTTGCCGGTGCAGCATTCATGATCCGCGACGGTCGGATGGCGGGAAACAGCATCACCGTCCTGGAGCGGTTGAAATTGCCAGGCGGTGCACTCGACGGGATCAAGGAACCGGAGAAGGGCTTCGTCATTCGCGGTGGTCGCGAGATGGAAGATCACTTCGAATGTCTGTGGGACCTGTTCCGCTCTGTCCCCTCGATCGAGGTCGAGGACGCCAGTGTGCTCGACGAATTCTACTGGCTGAACAAAGACGACCCGAACTATTCGCTCCAGCGCGTCACAGAACGTCAGGGCGAGGACGCGCATACAGACTTCAAGTTCAATCTGAACCCGAAGGCGCAGAAGGACATCATGAAGGTCTTTCTCACTCCGCGTAGCGAACTCGAGAACAAGCGCATCAACGAGGTGTTCGGCAAGGATTTCCTCGCAAGCAATTTCTGGTTGTACTGGCGCACGATGTTCGCGTTCGAGGAATGGCACAGTGCTCTCGAAATCAAGCTGTACCTGCATCGATTCATCCACCATATCAAAGGCCTGCCAGACCTGAGTACCCTCAAGTTCACCAAATACAACCAGTACGAGTCTCTCGTGCTGCCGCTGTACACGTGGCTGCTCGATCAGGGAGTGAACTTCCGGTTCGATACCGAAGTCACCGACATCGACTTCGATATCACAGGTGAAGTCAAGCGGGCCAAACGCATTCACTGGAAATCCGCGGGTGTGACGGGTGGGGTCGACCTCGGTGACGGCGATTTGGTGTTGACTACCATCGGCTCGCTCACAGAGAACTCGAACAACGGAGACCATCACACGCCGGCGAAGCTCGACGAGGGCCCTGCTCCAGCGTGGGATCTGTGGCGCCGGATAGCAACGAAAGACCCCGCATTCGGGCGACCAGACGTCTTCGGTGGGCACGTCGCAGAAACCAAGTGGGAATCGGCGACAGTGACTACATTGGATGCCCGAATCCCGGAATACATCGAAAAAATATGCAAGCGTGACCCATTCAGTGGGCGCGTAGTTACCGGCGGCATCGTGACGGCACGAGATTCGAAGTGGTTGATGAGCTGGACCGTAAACCGGCAACCGCACTTCAAACAACAACCCAAGGACCAGATCGTCGTCTGGGTCTACTCACTATTCGTCGACGTCCCCGGTGACTACGTCGACAAGCCGATGCAAGAATGCACCGGCGAGGAAATCACCCAAGAGTGGCTCTATCACATGGGCGTTCCAGTCGAGGACATCCCGGAACTTGCGGCCAATGCGGCGAAGGCCGTTCCAGTGATGATGCCCTATGTCACTTCCTTTTTCATGCCCCGTCAGGCCGGTGACCGGCCGGCAGTTGTACCGGATGGTGCCGTCAACTTCGCGTTCCTCGGGCAGTTCGCGGAAACGACGCGTGACTGCATTTTCACGACGGAGTACTCGGTCCGCACCGGTATGGAGGCCGCGTACAGTCTGCTCGGTATCGAACGGGGGGTCCCGGAAGTTTTCGGCTCCACCTACGACATCCGCAAACTCCTCCAAGCAACCTATTTCCTCAATGACAAGAAGGAGGAGAGCGTGCCGTTGCCGAAGCTACTGCGCCGTCGACTCGGCAAGAAGCTCGACGAGAACGAGATCGGACAACTACTGCACGAGTACCACATTCTCCCCCGAGAATGACCCAGTTTACTGAATGTCTATGTCAATGAGGGCTTCTGAGAGAAAATGCCCGTTCGGGTGCGGCCGAAGGGTCGCGTCGGAGCTGAACCTCGCGCGAAGATCGAATCTTTCGAATAACTACGGAGGGCAAAATCAATGTGTACCAGGGTGATGTGGCCTGATGCGGCCGGATCTGTTCTTGTCGGGCGGAATATGGATTACCATCGCGACACCGGTACGAACCTGTGGTCGCTTCCGCGTGGGATCAAACGCGACGACGGAGTGGGAGGTTCTCTGAGTTGGAACGCCGAATACGGCAGTGTCGTGGCCGGCGCCTTCGACATGATGTCGGTCGACGGTATGAACGAAGCGGGGTTGGCAGGTCATATTCTGTGGCTCGCGGAATCGGATTACGGTACCCACGATGCGTCGAGACCGGCTCTGAGCATGGCGGTCTGGTTGCAGTACTTCCTGGACAACTTCTCCACTGTTGCCGATGCCGCCGCGTGGATCAGCGACGTCGACGTTCAGGTTGTCCCACTGGGTGATCCGGCGACCGGCGAAGTGCCTGCAGTTCATCTCGCGTTGGACGATGCGACCGGTGATTCGGCGATCATCGAATACCTGGATGGCAAGGCCACCGTCTGGCACAGCCGCGAACACCTCGTGATGACCAATTCCCCGGCCTACGACAAGCAGATCGAACTTCTCAAAGAGGTCGACGGCTTCGGGGGCGCTAATCCTCTGCCCGGCACCACACTCGCAGCCGACCGGTTCGCCCGCGCCGCATACTACGTAGGCCGGCTACCCCAACCGCAGAGTGAAATCGAGGCTGTCGCGGGGATCTTCAGTGTCATCCGAAATGCGGCGCAACCTTTCCGTATCCCCGACCCGGACAAACCCTATGCGTCGCAAACAATTTGGCAGACGGTGGCAGACCTGACCAACAAGCGGTACGTCTTCGACTCGACCACCAGGCCCAATGTCGTCTGGGTGGATCTGGACAAGTTGAACTTCAGCGAGGGGGCGTCTGCGGGCAAACTTGATCTGATGGGCGATACATCCCTCGAAGGAGGGCTTGCCGGCAACGTCTCTCGCCGATTCGAGAAGACAGCCGCGATGCAATTCCTGACCCTGCCGACCTGACCGAAGTCATCAGTTCGCAGAGAGGGTGGCCACCCACGCAGGTGGCCACCCTCGCTGGCACAGTTCGTGACCGAGACACAGTCACATTGGCGAGCTGGACGGGCGGCAGGCAGCACAGTCGCACGCCATTGGCCTGTCAATGGACCAGTGTTGCAACGATTGATCGTCGCTAACCAGCATGTTTCTAACGCAGTAAGCAACTTTTCGAACCGGGCCGTACCCGGGAGCACAGGAGTGAGATGGCTGACGTTCAGGCATTCGGTGTTTCACGCAAATCGGTGATGTCGGCTGCCGGTCTCGTCCTGACAGCGGTCATCGTGATAGGCAGCATTGCGTTCGTCGGCGGACCCCATTTCGCAAATGCTGCCTACCTCGGAATGATGTTTCTGGTTCCAGCGATTCGTCGGCTGTCCCGACGTCAGCAACTGCTCGCCGCACTGTGGGCCAGCGCGGTGAGTTTCCTGGGCGTCCAGATGGCCGGCAGCGACAGGTGGTTGATCCTGGTCGTCCTGATCGGCGTGTGCCTCGTGCAGGGCGCGTTCGCGAGTGGCAGCGTGGCCGCGATCTCGGGGTCGCCGGTGAACTTCGTAGTGTTCAGTGGTTTCGAGCCGGGCTCGTCGCCGTGGCAGGCCGCGGTGGGGACCTTGCTCGGTTCCCTGCTCGTCGTCGCGGCGGCATACATTGCCCGCGTGGCCCCTATCCGGCACGCGTTGCCGGTACGGCAAGCATTCGAATACGGAATTCTGCTCGCACTCGGCTGTGTCGTGATTGTCGGTGTGATGGATCTGCTCGACCTGCCCAGAGTGACCTGGGCATTGCTCGCGTTCTGCCTGATCTTTGTTCCAGATCCACACGAGCACCCAGGACAGATCAGTGAACGCATCCTCGGGACTGCGATCGGCGCTGTGGCCGTCACGGCATTGGCGTCGTTTCTCCCGACGCCGCTCGTGGTGGCTCTGCTTCTCGTCTGCGCGATACTGACGCTCGCGTATCTCGAGGATGACAAACGGCTGCTCTACATCTCGTTGCTTACACCGACCGTGATTCTGATGGCTTCGTTAACCGGATCGTCGAGGGTGGTCGATCTGGGCGCACAACGCGTTGTCGCCGTCCTTGTCGCCGGTGCGGTCGCGGTCGTGCTGTATTTCGTGCTCCGCAACTATCATAAGTGGCTGTACCGGGATCACACCCGCACGTAAAGGTGAAATAAGGTCGGCATGATCGGGCAGGCCTGCACAGGAATCCGACCCAAGACGATCGAGTTGGGGACTGCAGTCACTTTGATCGACTCGTTGATCCGGGATCGGCGCGCACGATTCCGCTAGGAGGCGGTTTCAGGCTCTTGATTGCCCTGTTCAGAGCGTTCCCAGGATTCCGTCGATTCGCGGTAGCTCGTCGCGCGGATTCGAAGACGGGCTACCGAGAATGGATCGCCGAAATATTGGACGCCTTCAAATGCTATTCGACGGCCGGTGCTATTTCGACACCGTGTTCGCAACCATCGACTTCGCGTGCTACTAGTCCGCCGCCGGCTTCGCGCACCCGGTGGTTGTCGATGTCGTCTTCGCTGGGGTGCAAGAATTGGGTGCTTCCCGGTATTCCCCGGGTTCGTCAATTCTGCTGAGTTGGGCCAGAACAGGAAGCCACTGGGAACGCCGAGGCCGTTGTATTTGTTTTAGATCGCGCCGCACACCTCAGTACTGGTGAGGGTCAGTACACCTGGCAACCTGCAGTCAGGCGGGATATCGAGATTCGCGCATCCACGGTCTCGGCATAGTCGGCATCGGTCGTGTGAAGGGCTCCGGGATTTCTTCGCGGTCCGAACGCATATGACCTACAACGATACTCGATTTGAGATTCTCTGTTGGAGTTCACTCGCCGACGGGAACCTTCTGCGACGGAGTCGACGACGTCGGAGCATCTGCTGACGTCCTAGAGAAGGTGCCACAGCCGGGGTAGTCGTCGCCGGCGCTTTCTACTCGGGAGTAGTTGTCGCGGAAGGTGTCGACTCGAGGTCGACTGCACGGCTAGTGGTTCGCAGGCGACAGTAGGGGAGTTTTGGATTATCAGATACTGTGGATAATATGAATGCGGTATTCGCAGCATGTAACGAAGAGGATTCCCTGTGGCCGAGATATTTATTCGCCAACTTATCGACGATCTCGACGGAAAACCCATCGAAAGCGGATTGGGACACGAGATCACCTTCTCCTATCAGGGAGCCGACTATCGGATCGATCTTCGGCCCACCAATGCCGACAAGATCGCGGCGACGTTCGCCCCATTTATCAAGGTCGCGGAGAAAGCGTCCCTTGCCGGTGAGGTGCTTGCGAGAACGTCGACTGTGGCCAAAACGTCAGGGTCTGGACGATCTGTCGAGCAACTGAAGGCGATCCGTGACTGGGCCGGCAAGAACGGTTTCGACGTCTCCCCACGTGGACGGATCAAAGCCGACGTCATCGAAGCTTTCGACTCCGCACACTGACCTATGAACAGGTTTTCTTCTCATTGACGTGAACGAGTAGGGCACCTACATCCGGTGATCTTTTGTCAGTAAGAGAGGTAAAGATTCAGGCGAGTTCGAGACCACACTTGGCGAAGCCGTCGATCATGATCCCGACCTGCGGCTCGGTCTTTCCGGACTGAGCCGCAGGTCGGGATCATCGGTCTTCCGGTTTTCCGGTTGTTTCTCGGAACGGACTGGATCGGGGTCAGCTCAAGGCTTTCGCTTTGAGCGTCGCGAATTCCGCGGCGTCGATCACGCCAGCATCGAGAAGCGTCTTTGCTTCGGAAATCTGTTCCGGTGCAGATCTTACCCGCAACATCCCGAATGTACTCGTCTGAGGCCTTCTTGGCCGCAGTGTGGGCTGTTGCCTGACGCTCGGTGATTCCGCGTCCGCGAGTGATGATGTAGATGAATGCCGTCAGATAGGGGAACACGACAAGGAAGATGATCCACAACACTCGGACGAAACCCGACATCGAGCGGTCACGGAATAGGTCACCGATGATCTGAAACAGCACCAACAGGTACGCCACGAACACGAACACAGTCAGGGTGTACCAGAAAATATCCCACATAGAATCAAACATGTACAGCGCTCCTTGAATAGTGAAATAGGCCGCGGACACGGTTATTGACGGCCGATGTGACAGTTTTATCAGAAGACCGCAGTCGCACTACGCATCACGTGGATCTCTCGGCGGAGCCACTGTGAGAGGTGCTCGGTTCATCGCTGCGCGTTTACCCCGCCCACAGCGTTGGTGCGGCACATCGAGTTCGGGAAGTCCGACGGCAGCGACGCCTATCATCATGCCAACTGTCATTGCCGACTTCGTCATCCGGCTGCGCAGGAATTGAGAACCTGTTCTTCCCCTTAACATGGGCTATCCCCAGTTGAGTGAGTTGGGCAGCGATCGCATTCGGGTCACCTTGGCTGAAAGTGCGCATGTCAGCGCTCTTTGTGCAGGTACTGACCAAGGAGTCCGCTACCGGCCAACTCAACTATTCGCAATATGTTCGTTCGTAAACAGTTAGAGAGCATTCGAGTCGCCGAGTCACCGACACTGTGCAGGGCTTTACCGAGTTGTTAGCCATTGGAGACCGACGAGAAAGGTCCCTGATACGCATCGGCCCTCGCTACAGGGTGACGACGATGACAAGAAGGCTTCTCGCTGATCACTCCTAGACATGGTGGGGACGGGACAGCTTGCGCGGAGGTCGAACGCCTGCCTGGTGAATCCGAGGCGGAATACCGTATGCGCGAGGTGTGTTATCTGCATATGACTCGGTTCGTTCGGATCCTGCTGGAGCGTAAGGATCGTCTGTCGATGGCGGTCGGCCTGGAGGTTCGGGTGCCGTTCTGCGACCATCGTCTCATCGAATACGTCTACAACACTCCGTGGCCGGTCAATACCTTCGACAGCCGCGAAAAGAGCCTGCTGCGCCACGCCACGAAACGTGTGCTTCCGCAATCGGTCCTCGATCGCTTGAAGAGCGGTTACCCCCTTGGCGCAGGGCCTGGCCTAGGCGACGAATCTGCAGTAGCTCGCGAAGGAGATCCTGGTCTGAGACCAATTCTCCGTTGTTCAATCTGATCGATTGAACCTGGATGCAACAGCTGACCGCACTGGATCCGATGCGGATGGATCCGGCCACTCGGTCGGATCTGGATCGCACTGTCGATATCTACAGCCGGTTGGACCTCTACAAGCCGGAGCTGCAACTGAATTGAGCCCGCATGTACGCCCACCGTTGATGTGGCGTTGGTGGGCCTGCGAACCTTCCACGCCCTCGTTTGATGTGTCACACGAGTGTTTTCCACAGTTAGGTGGCATGTTTGCTTACTCAGCCGTGATAGCTGACCCCACCACGAGCGAATGGACAGCGAGTGCCAGAGCCGCGGTGTCCGGATCACACACGAAATCGGCCGTGGGGCTAGGAAATCACCAGAAATGACAGACTCGATATTTGTGGTATTGCACAAGTTCAGACGGGTGTCTGAGACCCGTTGCGATCGACAACTCGTGCAGTCGATTCTGCGCCGAAACCGGTTTCTACCGACCGTTGAGTGTTGGCTTGTGATCTGAACGCACTTGTCAGTGACACGGTGTCTCAGCTTCCGGTGCCTCAGAAACGATCTTGGTCTCAGCAGGTCGACGCGTCCCCGAGGATAACGGATCTTGTGCATGCACTGACGCAGCAAGCCGTTCGCGTTTTCGTTCGCCTCGCATCGCATCGCCACGGATGGTGCGGCGCGTAGAAGTAGACGGGCAGGTTGAGGGCTGCGGTGATGCGCTCGTTTCGAACAGCATTTAGGCCTCCACCGACTTCAGCAACTCGGCGGACCGTGTGGCAATGGCAAGCGCGGTCTCAAGCTGAGCGATGCGGCGGCGGTCGGCGGTCGGCGGTCACACAATCTTTTGTGACGGGTTACGTGTTCTTCCCGGATGAGCCAGGTGCCCCGAATCCGGGTAGGGACGCCATTGTGCAGTGGCTGTCCGAACGCGTCGACGGGCTACCGACGTTACGGAATCGGGTTATACGTGTTCCTTTCGGTCTTGCGGTACCGCGGCTGTATCCGGACGGGGAGTTCGACATCGACAGGCACCTCGTCTTCCACGACGTTTCGGACTGGGATGACTGCGCGCCTTGTGCCCCGAATTAATCGCCCGGAGAATGGATCCGGCGCATCCACTCTGGAGGATTCACATCGCGCAGGACGTTCGTGGGGTCCTGGGGCGCTCCGACCCAGCTACGGTGGTGATGATTCAGTTTCATCACGCGATCGCAGACGGTCAGGAAAGTGTGCGGATAGCCAGACATCTCTTTTCTTCGGTTTTCGCTCCTGAGATCAAAGTCTGCCCTGCGCTGCCAGTGCCAGTGCCTTCCCGCATCTCCCTCGCTCTCGAAGCGTTGATTCGTGTGCCGTGGGTTCTGATGCGTTTTCTTGTCAGCCTCCGCGCGATCGGGGCCGGGAAGCGAGTGGCCCGAGAAGAACGTGCACGAGGGGACTATCAGATCGCGGTGCGTGAGCCCTTCGCGACGCCCCTGAACGGCGCATTGGGACCGAATCGTCGATTCGACTGCGTGTTCATTCCTTTCGCCCAGGTGAAGGACGTCAGAGCCGCACTCGGAGATGTCACCATCAACGACATTTTCCTCGCCATCGTCTCGCTCGAGCTCTCGCGTTACCTCAGCGGACGGCACGTGCGCTTGCCGGGTTCACTCGGCGCGACGGTTTCGGTCTCGATCCGCGGAATCACACCAGCGCAGACGTCGGTCAACCAGTTCGTCGCGTGTGGAGTCGATCTGCATACCGATGTGTCCGATCCGATCGATCGACTGCGGCGGATCCACGATTCGGCCCGCGATTCGATCACCGCGGTGAAAAGCCCTGGGCACATGATGATCTTCGGTGCGTTGGCGTCGGTGCCCGGGTTCATCTTCCGGAGATCCGTCGCGTTGATCGAGCGGCGTCGACACCGCAGGCCGGTCACGTCGTTTCACACTTCGGTCTCGAGCGTGCCAAGGGGAGAGGGCGATTGGAGCCTTGGCGGTGCCACAGCAGTGGGAAGTTTCGGGATGATCAGTTTGGAAGGGATCGCCGGGGTGGGACACAGGATCGACACCCTCGGTGAGACTGCGACGATCAACATCACCGTCGATCCGGGCTTGTTCGGTGACATCGGGCGATATCGCGAACTTCTTGCCGACGCGTGGAATGAGATCCGCTCCGCGGCAAATACTGTCGGGGCGGACACGATCGTGTGTCAGTAGCGAACGCGTGAGCATCTCTGACGTGAATGTGATTCGATCAGTTCTGCCTGGCATGAATTCCGCCGACTGAGGGGGTGGCTTTCACCTGCTGTACCCGTTCCAGACGATACGAATGGCCGCGACGGGCCCGACTCACGGTTCATGCAACGTCATGGCAGCTTTTCCCCACAGTTACGCGCTGTCGGCCTTTCCTCGGCGGTGCGGCAAAGTTGGTGTTGGGTCTTGGAGTCCGACACCGCCGCAAACTGACGCTGATCTCACCGCTGTTCTGTCACGGTCATACCGGGATCGCAACGAGACTTTTGCCGACGAGGGGGTTCCAGGCAAAACTGGCAATCACTCGTGGAGCGGAATGGTGTGCAGCGCGTGCGCGCGTCGATGTAGGGATGCCCAGTACGTCGCGAGAATCGTTGCACTGATTCCGAAGACGAGCCACGTGATTGCCGCGGCGACGACTCCAGTGACGAAGAACCCGAGAAGCAGTCCGGCTACCACGTTCGCGATGATTAGCACGGCAGAGCCGACAGATCCGAGGAAGGCACGAATCGGAGCGAATGCGATAGTTCGTGCGACTGCCTTCGACGGTCCAACGGCGGCTGCCGACAAGACAGGCAGGGAAATCAAGGCGACGAGCAGAGGCAGAATAGGGTTCAGAACTCCCGCGACGATCCCGCACAGCACAGTGACTGTCACCGCCAGCAACAACCGCGGAGAAAATCGGCTGTCCGTGTGCGCAGCGAAACCCATCGTCAGCCAGAGCATGAGGATCAACACCAACACCGAAGCCAGTACTCGGACGGAAAACCACCACGATGTCGTCGGGACCGGCTCGCCGAGAACCAACAGGGCTTGAAACACCGCGCCCACCAAAATGATCGGCACATACGTGAGGAGAGCGCGCGGCAGGCTCTTCACGGCGCACCGACCGTCCCGTTGCGATCGAGGACGGATTGCACGTCTCCCGAGTAGAGCGTCTCGGTGCCGACAACCAACTCGAACGTGCTCTCGTCCTCGGCTGTCGACGTAGCCGTGATGGTCTCGCTGTTGACGGTTTCGCCGGTGCAGCGCAGTTCGAGACCTTCGCCGGAACATACCGGTGCCACCAGGATGTCGATGTTCTTCTCGAGCAGCACTTCGTTGGACGCGTAGCGCATGTCTGCGATTGCGGCCCCTCCCACGGGCGCGAGGGCGTCGACCTGGGAGCATCCGCCGAGCGCCACCACCAGTGCGAGTCCGGCGACGAGCCGCTTCACCGTGGTGCCCGTTGCTGATACGAGAGCAGGCGGGCATGCTCGTCGAGGTGCTGCCGTTCGAGCGATCCGTCCGTGACGGCTTCCATGTCGAACGGTGCGGGCAAAAGGAGTTCGGTGTTGCGGTCCAAGGCCGATCCTCTTCTCATCAAGGGGTTCTCAGCCCAGTCGTTGGCGGCCAGTTCGCGGCTCTGTGACGCAAGATCGAGGTAGCTGCCGGAGGGGCCCGGAGTGATCGGAGACGCATGATCGAGAACTGTGGTGAACAGCGACAGCGTTCCGTCGCGGTTGTCGACGATCTCGACAGTTTGCTGTTGTTGTGGGAAATCGATGCACGACGCGGTGGTTATCTCCCAGAATCCGCGGTCGCCGCCTCGGTGCGCCAGGATTTGGTTCTGATGTGTGTGCCCGTTCAACCAACCGATCACTACCGGATACTTCAACAGCAGATCGACGAATTCCTCAGCCCCGTAAAGCTTCTTGTTCACACCTGGACGCTGAGCGCGGTTTTCCAAGGTCAGACTGTTGTGGTGGGTGAGGATCAGAACGAGCTTCTTCTGCGTCTGTGCTAGTTCCAATTGTTCTCGGAGCCAGTCGAACTGATCCTCGGGTACGGCGCCGTCGGCGCCGGCGACCGCGTTGCAGGTGTCGAGTCCGAACGCTCGAACATGTGGCGTCATGTCGGTCGACCACCAGGTTTCGCCTGAATCCAGGTTGTGTTGGGTGAATCCGTGTCCGATGGGGCCTGGCGTATCGGCGGTATCGAAGTGTTCTGCCATGAATTCGCGCTGTTCGAACAGATAGCGCTGTGGATCGGCGGTCACCCGTCGGAATCCGGGTCTGGTTCCGGTTTGTACGCCCAGGGCGTCGATCATCCGTTGCAGTGGGCTTGCCGTCGAGGCATAGCCGGCGAGCGCGGATGTCGCAGTCGCCTGCAGTGTGTAGGACTTCTCGGATCCGACTGCAAGGGAATGCAGTTGCGAAGACAATCCGAACGTGCCGAGTAGAAGGGTGTCGTGGTTGCCGTATACCGCGTACCACGGCACCGGCAGTCCTACCGATTCGACGGGCTTGGCGATGGCGTCGCTGAGCAGTCGGGGCAGCGCCGGAAATCCGTATTCTCCGAACGATCCTCCCGACGGATCGTCCGGCCTGTATGCCCAGTGCGCGTCCGGCCAAGCCTGGACACCCTCGAACGTCGTCGGAGATCCACTGTTCGGTGTGACTGGAACGCCGTCGAGAATATCTATGTACCAACGTAATTCGAGGTGCGAGTGCATGTCGGCGCTGTCGCCGGTTATAGTCGCTGCGCCGAGCGGCGCACCGGTGACGTAGCTGATGGTGTTGTCGGCGAACGCTTTGACCATCGCAGCGGTCACGTGAACGGTCAACGGATCTTGTGGGTGAAATGCAGAACCCCATGCCGAATGATCTTGGATGATCATCGGTTCGATTCGCGCCGGTGACTGCGCATCGATGACGTGCATGTCCGAGAGATGGCCGAGGTAGAGAATCGATCTCCGGGATTGCGTTCTGGCCTCGGCCGGCGCTCTGCGCAAAATGTCCAGGCGCGGAAGATGCTCCTCACCCGGACCTGCCCTCAATGTCCGATACGAATGCGAGTCTCCCGCAGCACGAAGAATCGTTTCGGTCAGCGTCGACGAGGCAGCTCCAATCGGAGTCTGCGCAAATGCCACGCGGTTGCCCAGCATGGCGGGCGCTACACCCCAAAGCGCAGCCGACGCGGCCGTCAAGCTCATGAACTGACGACGAGACAATCCGGACATTTAACTCCTCGATTTGGCTAGCCGAAGAATATAACGAGGTGTCAACGGTTGATGTGACCCCGTATCGACGGAGTGGAGCAGGCGTCGATGCTGATCAGTCGCCCTCCGCGCGTTTGTCGGACCAATTCAGCCTGTTCATGTGTCGTCTTACATTGAAAAGTATATTTCGACCAGAAAGTCGACGACCTGGGGACCGCATGCCTGGTGAACGGCAGACTCACGTCAATCTCCAGGGGACAAATTCATTCTCCACGAAACAATTCGCCGCTGTGTTACCAGCCGTCGATCTAGCTCGCCGTGAGCGCGTCCCGTGTGAAGAGCACGGCCCCGGCTGCAGTGGCGGGATCGGGGCCATTCTCCGAGCAGCTGAAGACGATCCAGGGGTGGCCGGGATGAAGGGATTCCTTGTCTTCCCGGGTGGGCTGATCAAGTCCAGTGTCATCGGTGCTTTCGATGCGCCCGTTGAAAGTTGTCCTGCATACGTGGTCACGGCGACCCGTGATCGACGAGGGGCATTGGTCGTCCTATGTGGAGGCTGGGTTCGTCGCCTTATTGAACGTCATCGCCGCGTGCCAATATGTGCTGGCGAATCGCCGCCTAAACGCTTCGTCGGTGCATGTGGCCAGGCGTCGATATGTGTGAGTAGTGACGCGAGCAGCTCGCAGCAGACAATGCGGCGCACAAGACGGATCGTCGCGCCACCATCGATGGGGATGACGGGCCGACAGTCGAGCGGTTGAGATCGTGCGCCGGGAACGGTACGCACCTGTGCTTTCGGAAACACGAAAGTAGGTTCGGCTTCTTCGAGGCCAGTCGCCGATATCTCAATCGACCATGACGATCTATGCCACAGAAGGGATCGCCGTCTGCTCGGATCGAACGCGCCTCAATCCGAGAGTGTCTGGCTCAGGCACCCCGTGAGAACGGCGACTACTCAACACGAACCGAGTCAGGCCTCGACAGAAGCGGCGAAGCCTGTTTCCGGAGATCAACGGTGGAGCAAGAGTCGAGATGGAACCGAGAGACACGAGCGGGCCGCACCGAAGGGTGCGGCC
>NZ_JBSGVT010000010.1:0-260223 GCF_053608585.1 Rhodococcus sp. NPDC055024 | reverse complement strand
GCTTACCGGCGCGTCCCTCGTTCGGCCGCAACGGCCGAACGAGGCACGCTCTTCTTCGCGCGGATCCGGACCGGAATCAGGCGCCAGGGCAGCGAACGGTGTACGCCCACTCGGTGTGGTCGGGGCCGGTAACACGAACCAGGACGGACGAGGCCCCGCCGGCGGGCACGTTGACGACCGCCGAACCGGTTCCCTCGTTGATGTCGTCGCCGACGTATCCGGTGCTGTGGATCAATCGTCCTTCGTAGTACACCTCGATCAGATCCGGGATGTCCTCGGTCTCATAGCCGAGAACGAACGACGTCGGGCCGCCGCGGCCGAGCTCGTGCTTGGTGCTGGTGATTCCTGCGCCGCCGGAGACCGTCGAGGCGTCACACCGCTGCGTCGGTGCAAACGATCCACCGCCGCCACTGCCGCTGGCCAGCCCACTGAGAATGTCCCTGACATTGCCGCTGGCCAGGCCGTTGACGATGTCCGTAGCGCTGGTCGATCCCGCGGACAGGCCGCCGATGATGTCGTTCACGTTCCCCGTGGCGATTCCGCCGACGATGTCGCCCACGCTGCCGCTGGCGATGCCGTTCGCGATGTCGTTCCCCAGGTCGCCGATGCTCCCGTTGATCGTGGCGCTGCCACTGTCGACGCTGCCCTGCACGCTTCCTTCGATGCCGGGTGCAGCGGACGCAGTCGCCGGAAGCACCAGGGCAACCGCCGCTCCGATCGTCGCGGCAGCCGCCAAGGTTCGAACGCCGGGACGGCGAGAACTCCAGTTGTTCAACATATTTGCTCCACAGGTCGTTGGTCGGTCGTCCTTCAGAGCGATCCTGTCAGCGGAGCGGATCGGTGAATATCGTTTGTTCGGCTGACCCCCGGACTGCGGGGACCGTCGTTCGTGGCCACCGCGACGCCTGACGGGCGAATTCGTTCACGACGGGGGAGTCATTAGGATCAAGTGGTGACCAGTGCAGCTCCAGAGAACCCCCAGACCCCCGCCGACGCCCTACCCAAGAGCTGGGACCCCAGCGCAGTAGAGGCCGATCTGTATCGAGGCTGGGTAGACGCCGGGTACTTCCAGGCCGACGCGACCAGCGACAAGCCCGGCTACTCCATCGTGCTGCCGCCTCCGAACGTCACCGGCAGCCTGCACATGGGTCATGCTCTCGATCACACACTCATGGACGTGCTCAGCCGCCGCAAGCGGATGCAGGGCTACGAGGTTCTGTGGCTGCCGGGCATGGACCACGCCGGTATCGCCACGCAGTCCGTCGTCGAGAAGCAACTCGCTGCCGACGGCAAGACCAAGGAAGATTTCGGCCGCGAGCTGTTCATCGACAAGGTCTGGGACTGGAAGCGCGAATCCGGCGGAACCATCGGTGGCCAGATGCGGCGCATCGGTGACGGCGTCGACTGGAGCCGCGATCGTTTCACGATGGACGAGGGCCTCTCGCGCGCCGTCCAGACCGTCTTCAAGCGCATGTTCGACGAGGGCCTGATCTACCGCGCCGAGCGTCTCGTGAACTGGTCGCCGGTGTTGCAGACCGCGATCTCCGACATCGAGGTGAAGTTCGAGGACGTCGAGGGTGAGCTGGTCTCCCTTCGCTACGGCTCGCTCGACGACAACGAGCCGCACGTCATCGTCGCGACCACCCGTGTCGAGACGATGCTCGGTGATACAGCAGTGGCTGTCCATCCCGAAGACGAGCGCTACAAGCACCTCATCGGCACAACTCTCGATCATCCGTTCACCGGGCGTCAGATCCCGATCATCGCGGACGACTACGTCGATCCCGAGTTCGGAACCGGCGCAGTGAAGATCACGCCGGCTCACGATCCCAACGACTTCGAGATGGGCCTGCGGCACAACCTGCCGATGCCCACCATCATGGACAAGACCGGCAAGATTGCCGACACGGGAACCGAATTCGACGGTATGGACCGCTTCGAGGCTCGCGTCAAGGTTCGCGAAGCCCTCGCCGAGCAGGGACGCGTCGTGGCCGAGAAGCGCCCGTACCTGCACAGCGTCGGACACTCCGAGCGCAGTGGTGAAGCTATCGAGCCGCGCCTGTCGCTGCAGTGGTGGGTCAAGGTCGAAACCCTGGCCAAGGCCGCCGGCGACGCGGTTCGCAACGGCGACACCGTCATTCACCCGGCAAGTCAGGAACCACGCTGGTTCGACTGGGTCGACAACATGCACGACTGGTGCATTTCCCGTCAGCTCTGGTGGGGACACCGCATCCCGGTCTGGTATGGCCCCGAGGGCGAAGTTGCGTGCTTCGGTCCAGACGAAGCGGCACCGGAAGGCTGGGTCCAGGATCCCGACGTCCTCGACACCTGGTTCTCCTCCGGACTGTGGCCCTTCTCGACGATGGGTTGGCCCGACAAGACCCCCGAACTCGAAAAGTTCTATCCCACCAGCGTTCTCGTCACCGGCTACGACATCCTGTTCTTCTGGGTCGCCCGCATGATGATGTTCGGCACGTATGTGTCCGAGGACGAGTCGATCACCGCCGGTCCGGGTAAGTCGGGCGCGCAGATGCCGTTCAAGGACGTGTTCCTGCACGGACTGGTTCGCGATCAGTTCGGCAAGAAGATGTCGAAGTCTCGCGGCAACGGTATCGACCCACTCGACTGGGTGGATCGTTTCGGCGCCGACGCCCTGCGATTCACACTCGCACGCGGGGCCAACCCGGGCAGTGACCTGTCCGTCGGTGAGGATTCGGCGCAGTCCTCACGCAACTTCGCGACCAAGTTGTTCAACGCGACCAAGTTCGCGCTGATGAACGGCGCCGCTCCGGCGCCGCTGCCCGCTCGAAGCGAACTGACCGACGCCGACCGCTGGATCCTCGACCGTCTCGACATGGTCCAGGCCGAGGCGGATGCCGCTTTCGATCGCTACGAGTTCAGCAAGGCATGCGAAGGCCTGTTCCACTTCGCGTGGGACGAGGTCTGCGACTGGTACCTCGAACTCGCCAAGGTGCAGTTCGCCGACGACGAGGCCGTCGCCGCGAACACCCGCGCAGTGCTCGGCAACGTTCTCGATGCACTGCTCCGCCTCCTGCACCCGGTCATCCCGTTCGTGACCGAAACCCTCTGGAAGGTGCTCACCGGAGGCGAATCCGTCGTCGTCGCCGACTGGCCGACGCTGTCCGGCGTCGCAGTCGACGCTGCGGCCGCCACCCGGATCGAAGACACCCAGAAACTGATCACCGAGGTGCGACGTTTCCGAAACGATCAGGGGCTCAAGCCTTCCCAAAAGGTCCCGGCGCGTGCGTCCGGGCTCTCGGAGGCCGGCATGGACGGCCAGTTCGCCTACGTGGCAGCGCTGGCCAAGCTGACCGAACCCGAAGAGGGATTCACCGCATCGATCTCCGTCGAGGTGCGTCTGAGCCAGGGCACCGTCACGGTCGACATCGACACCTCGGGCACCATCGACCTCGGTGCCGAGAAGAAGCGGCTCGAAAAGGACCTCGCGGCAGCGCAGAAGGAACTCGTCACCGCCGACAACAAGCTTGCGAACGAGGCCTTCTTGGCGAAGGCACCCGACGCCGTCGTCGACAAGATCAAGAACCGTCGCCAGATCGCCGTCGAAGAGATCGAGCGCATCACAGGACGTCTGAAGGAGTTGGCCGACAAGTGAGTTCGTACGAGCCGTCCCAGTTCGACGCTCAGAGTTCGGTTCCGACTCCGGTCGACATCGCCGAGCTGGCGCTGGTCGAGGCCGAACTCGACAAGCGTTGGCCCGAGACCAAGATCGAGCCGTCACTGACCCGCATCGAGGCGCTGATGGACGTGCTGGGCTCGCCGCAGCACAACTATCCATCGGTGCACGTGACAGGGACCAACGGCAAGACGTCGGTGACGCGCATGATCGACTCGTTGATGAGCGCTCTGCATCGTCGTACCGGCCGAACCACCAGCCCTCATCTGCAGATCGCGACCGAGCGGATCAGCATCGACGGTCATCCGATCTCACCGCGGCTCTACGTGGACACGTTCCGCGAGATCGAGCCGTACGTGCAGATGATCGACGCACAGTCCAAGGAAGCCGGGGGACCGGCGATGAGCAAGTTCGAAGTGCTCACCGCGATGGCCTATGCGGCATTCGCTGAGGCACCGGTCGACGTCGCCGTGGTCGAGGTCGGCCTCGGCGGACGCTGGGACGCCACCAACGTGATCGACGGACAGGTCGCGGTGATCACCCCGATCAGTCTCGATCACGCCGAGTATCTGGGTACCGACCTGGCCGGGATCGCGGAGGAGAAGGCCGGAATCATCAAGAAGGGCCGCGAGGACCTGGTTCCGGTGGACACCGTCGCGATCATCGCCGAGCAGACTCCCGAAGTCATGGAGGTACTGCTGCGGCGAGCAGTCGAGGTCGAAGCTGCGGTAGCTCGCGAGGGCTCGGAGTTCAAGGTGCTTGCTCGCCAGATCGCGGTGGGCGGACAGCAGCTCGAACTCCAGGGTTTGAGCGGTGTGTACACCGACATCTTCCTCCCGCTGCACGGCGAGCATCAGGCACGCAATGCGGCTCTCGCGCTCGCGGCTGTCGAAGCGTTCTTCGGTGCCGGTCCGGATCGACAACTCGATCAGGATGCAATCCGCAACGGTTTCGCCTCGATCGTCAATCCTGGTCGCCTCGAACGTGTTCGGAGTGCGCCGACCGTATTTCTCGACGCCGCCCACAATCCCGACGGTGCCCGCGCCCTCGCGGCCGCCCTGGCCGCGGAGTTCGACTTCCGCAAGCTCGTGGGAGTGGTCAGCGTCATGGCGGACAAGGACGTCGACGCAATCTTGACCGCATTCGAATCCGTCTTCGACGAGATCGTCGTCACCCACAACGGATCACCCCGGGCGATGGACGTCGAGGAACTGGCCAACATTGCCGTCGCAAAGTTCGGCGACGAGCGCGTCGTCGTCGCACCGGTGCTTGCCGACGCCTTGGAAGTCGCGATCGAAATCGCCGAGCAGGTCGCCGAACCCGGTGAAGCCGTATCAGGGGCAGGTGTCGTGGTGACGGGATCCGTCGTGACCGCAGGCGCCGCCCGCACGCTGTTCGGAAAGGACCCCGCGTGAGCACCCCGTCAGAATCCAATCCCGAGTCCGGCGAAACTGCCGGTGAGTTCGGGCCTCCGACCAAGGACCCGTGGAAGAGTTTCCGCGGAGTGATGGCCGGAACTCTGATCCTCGAGGCGATAGTCGTGCTGCTGGCATTGCCGGTCGTTGCGGTCGTCGGCGGTGGCCTCACCGCGCTCTCGGCCGGATTCATCATCGGCTTGGCGGTACTGATGATTCTGGGAGCCGGAGTCCAGGGAAAGCCGTGGGCGATGGGGTTCAACGTCGCACTGCAGGTGATTCTTCTGTTCGGTTTCTTCGTCCACCCGTCGATCGTGGGTGTGGCCATCACCTTCGGGATCGTCTGGGGATACCTCGTCTACCTGCAGAGAGACATCAAGCGCCGGATGGACAAGGGCCTGCTTCCCGGCCAGCGGGACTGACCATTTAGGCTGTCCGCTGTGACTGAGCGCACCCTCGTACTGATCAAGCCCGACGCCGTTGCCCGTGGATACGTAGGAGAAATCCTCAGCCGTATCGAGCGCAAAGGCCTGACAATTGCAGCACTCGAGCTCCGCGTAGCTTCCGAAGAGGTGGCTGGTAGCCACTACGCAGAGCACGCCGAGCGCCCGTTCTACCCGAGCTTGTTGGAGTTCATCACCTCCGGTCCGCTGGTGGCCGCAGTGCTCGAAGGCCCCCGCGCCATCGCTGCTTTCCGTCAGTTGGCCGGCGGAACCGACCCGGTCGACAAGGCTCTTCCGGGCACGATCCGCGGTGACTTCGGGCTCGAAGCGCAGCAGAACCTCGTTCACGGCAGTGACTCCGTGGAGTCGGCAGAGCGTGAAATCGCTCTGTGGTTCCCCGCGCTGTCGTCCATCTGAATCTTCTATCCGGGCCTTCGGCCCACATCTCCACAGCGAATTCTCGGCACGTATCCCACATCGGTGCGCCCTTTGCAGTTGCAGGCGCGTTGGTGTGGGATACTGCTTTCAGTTGAACCGCAATTTGTTTTACGCACGTTCAACCGGATGACACCTAGGTTCGATGCCCTTTCATCGCTGCTCCAGGTCAACAGGAAATCCCTGGACCTCTGCACGCTGGATGATCAGGCGCTCGCGCACAGGACAACGGCCATCCAGCCAGGCACTTCATGTGCTCGCAGTGAATAACGGGCACTGCGGACCATGCGGAGCGAGACCTTACAATCTCGTACTCACTTCTGGGTGCGAGTACACACAGCACGCTCCCGCGTGGCCGCGTGACAACTCGACTTCTGGGTTGGACGCGCCCGGGGGCTGAGGAGACTTACGTGGCCGATCAATCCCCAACCGAATCAGATTCCAGCACCACCCCGGAATTCCCCGACAAGATGCGCGTACACGCGCTGGCGAAGCTGCTCGGTGTCACCAGCAAGCAGGTCCTTGCCGAAGCTGCAGCGCTCGGTACCGAATTGCGCAGTGCGCAGTCGAGTCTCCAACGTGACATCGCTCAGCGGATTCACGCTTCGTTGACCTCCGCGGCCGAGGCCATCGAGCCTGTCGTCGCTGAGCTCGACACCCTCATCGACCCGGTTGTCGAAGTGCCTGCTGCGAAAACTCCGGCCGAGCAGCCTGCTGCGGAGATTCCAGCCGAGAAGCCGGTGAGGGCTCGTCGAACCCGTAAAAAGGCAGTAGTTGTCGAAGAACCGGCAGCAGAAGAAGCGGTGGATCCGGCTGTCGCCGAGATCAGCGCTGGACTCGACGCCGCTGCTGCGCTGCAGAGCAAGGAAGCCGAGCAGTCCGATCTGTTCACCTCGTTCGAGGCGCCGCAGACCCATCAGCCCGAGGTGGCTCCCGCCGCGCCGCAGGTTCCGCTGTTCCTGCAGCCGGATCTCGAGGCAGCCGAGGTGGCCCCGCGTCGCCGTCGCGCCCGCCGTGAGCCTGCTGCACCAGCAGTCGTCGAAGAGAAGCAGGCAACTGCGGAAACCGAAACAGTCGCACCCGAGGTCTCGCCGGTTGTAGTTCCAGCCGTCGAAGAGCCGGCTGTGACCGCCCCGCAAACCGAGGGTGAGATCGCCGAGTCCGAGGACGAGGACGACGATCAGCCGCGTCGCCGTCGTCGTGGACGCCGTGGACGTGGCCGTGGCCGCGGAGAACAGGGTGGCGAACAGGGCGGCGAGCAGGGTAGTGATCAAGGCTCGGACGAAGAGTCGGAGACGACCACCGAAGTGGAGCAGGAAACTGCCCCCGAGTCGGTCGAAAAGCAAACCGAAGATGCTTCCGGCGGAGAATCCGGAAACAAGACCGAGTCCGACGCGGATGCGGAATCCGAGAACGCCGACGATTCCGACCTCGATGCTGACGGATCGAGCCGTCGCCGCCGTCGCCGTCGCCGTCGTAAGACCGGCACCGATGCCGCCACCGACGCGACTGCGACGTCCGAGGACGATCCGCCGAACACCGTCGTTCACGAGCGCGAACCGCGCAACAAGACCCGCGTCAAGGACGAGGTCCAGGGCATCAGTGGCTCGACGCGTCTGGAAGCGAAGCGTCAGCGTCGCCGCGACGGTCGTGACGCCGGCCGTCGTCGCCCGCCGATTCTGACCGAGTCGGAATTCCTTGCCCGTCGTGAAGCCGTCGACCGCGTCATGGTTGTGCGCGATCGAGCGGACAGCGGTCAGCCGCACGCGACTACACAGGTAGCAGTCCTCGAAGACGGCGTCCTGGTCGAGCACTTCGTCACCAACTCGGCTTCCGCGTCGATGGTCGGCAACGTCTACCTCGGACGCGTCCAGAACGTGCTCCCCAGCATGGAAGCTGCGTTCATCGACATCGGGCGTGGCCGCAACGGCGTGCTCTACGCCGGTGAGGTCAACTGGGAGGCAGCCGGTCTCGGTGGTAACTCGCGCAAGATCGAGCAGGCTCTCAAGCCTGGCGATCAGGTGCTCGTTCAGGTCAGCAAGGATCCGGTCGGTCACAAGGGTGCGCGACTGACCACACAGATTTCGCTTGCCGGTCGTTTCCTCGTCTACGTGCCCGGCGGCACGTCCACTGGTATCAGCCGCAAGCTCCCGGACACCGAGCGCAAGCGTCTCAAGGAAATCCTGCGCGACATCGTTCCCGCCGACGCCGGAGTGATCATTCGCACGGCGTCCGAGGGTGTCAGCGAAGAAGAGTTGGCGCGCGACGTGACTCGTCTGCAGGCGCAGTGGGCCGGCATCGAGGAGCAGGCCGCCGCTGCGGACGCCGGCAAGTCGGGCAACCCGCAGGCGCTGTACGAAGAGCCGGACATGCTGGTCAAGGTCATTCGTGATCTGTTCAACGAGGACTTCTCCAAGCTGGTCATCGAGGGCGAGAAGGCGCACACGACGGTCGAGAACTACATCAACTCCGTCGCTCCCGACCTGCTTCCTCGGCTCGAGAAGTACACGCCGAACAACGGAATCGACGTCTTCGCGGCTCGCCGTATCGACGAGCAGTTGGCAAAGGCACTCGATCGCAAGGTGTGGCTGCCGTCCGGTGGCACCCTGGTGATCGACCGCACCGAGGCCATGACCGTCGTCGACGTCAACACCGGCAAGTTCACCGGAGCCGGCGGAAACCTCGAAGAGACCGTCACGCGTAACAACCTCGAAGCTGCCGAGGAGATCGTTCGCCAGATGCGCCTGCGGGACATCGGCGGAATGATCGTCGTCGACTTCATCGACATGGTCCTCGAATCGAACCGGGACCTGGTCCTGCGTCGACTCACCGAATGCCTGGGTCGCGATCGCACGCGCCATCAGGTGTCGGAGGTCACGTCACTCGGACTCGTGCAGATGACGCGCAAGAAGTTGGGCACCGGATTGGTCGAGGCCTTCTCGACTACCTGTGAGCACTGCCACGGCCGCGGCATCATCGTGCACTCCGAGCCCGTCGAGGTGAAGTCCTCGGACGACGGCGGATCGCGTTCGGGCTCGCAGCGCAGTGAATCCGGTACCTCGCGCAAGAACAAGCGTGGCCGCGGAGACAAGTCGGCTTCGACCGAGTCCAACGGACAGGAAGCTCCGGCGCCGGAGGTTCCGGCCGTCGACGCGACGGTCAAGCGGGCTCATCCGGTGGCATTGGCGATGGCCTCGCATCACAACGACGACGAGACCGTCGCGACCGACTCGATCGAGTCTGATTCCGCCGGTACGTCTTCGGGGGATGATGCATCCAAAAGTGCCGATCGGCAACAGGATCGGCCGAGTGATACTCCTGCTGTTACTGAGCGCCCTGACGTTCCTGCTGTGGACTCTGCTTCGGAAGAAGCAACTCCCGCAGTGGGTAACGAGCGGGAAGCAACTCCCGCAGTGGGTAACGAGCAGGAAGCAGCTCCGCGAGGTCGTCGGCGTAGTCGCCGGGCGTCGCGGGCAGCGTCGGCACCGGTTGCCGAAGCATCTCCCGAGGTGGGCACGGTCTTCGTGATTCCGACTCCGGAACCCGTGGCGGAAGCGGTCGTGGAAAACGTTCCGGCTCCGGCTACCGAAGTTCCGGCTGAGGAAGAAGTTGTCGTCGTCAAGCGGCCCCGTCGCAGGCGTGCAGCGGCCCGTCCCGCGGGTCCGCCGGTCGACGGAGAGTAGAACTACCGTCTTTCGGTCGGTTGGATGTCTTGGCGATGAGCGAGGACATCCAACCGTTATCCGAAGTTTCAGCTGGTAGAAGCAGTACAGAGTAGTGAGCACCACCCCTCGGCGGGGCGGTTTGACCCTGACGGTTGCTTTCCCGTAACCTTGGAGGGTCGCCACCCGGCGGTAGAGATTCCGTGTGCCTAGAGTGCGCGTGAATGTCCCGGTACGTCAGTACCGAGCCGAGGTGACATAAACCAGACCAGTCGCGATGCATTTGAAGCCTCAGGCAGCAGCGCGAGCAAGTTCGAAGAAGCAAGGGGTAGCCCTCCGATGGCAACGTACGCGATCGTCAAGACCGGCGGAAAGCAGTACAAGGTCGCTGTTGGTGACCTCGTCAAGGTCGAGAAGATCGAGGGTGAGCCCGGCACTGCTGTCTCGCTTGCTCCCGTTCTCGTGGTCGACGGATCCGACCTGACCACCGACGTGGCCAAGCTGGCCAAGGTCGCAGTCACCAGTGAGATCGTCGAGCACACCAAGGGCCCGAAGATCCGCATCCACAAGTTCAAGAACAAGACCGGTTACCACAAGCGTCAGGGCCACAGGCAGCCGATCACGGTGCTCAAGGTCACGGGCATCAAGTAACCAGTTCTTTCTAGCTAATTTCACCCGAGGAGGGTCAATAGCATGGCACATAAGAAGGGTGCATCCAGCTCCCGTAACGGTCGCGATTCAAACGCCCAGCGCCTCGGCGTGAAGCGCTTCGGCGGCCAGTCGGTCAGCGCAGGCGAAATCCTGGTTCGCCAGCGCGGCACGCACTTCCACCCCGGCGTCAACGTCGGCCGTGGCGGCGACGACACCCTGTTCGCTCTCGCTGCCGGTGCAGTCGAGTTCGGCCAGAAGCGTGGACGCAAGACCGTGAACATCGTTCCGGCCGTCGTTGCGGCTGAGGTCTAGTCTTTCTCGCTAGTTGTGCGTCATCGGTTCTACTTCGGTAAGCCGGTTCTGCTTTCGGTAAGAGAGTGACGCGTTCCAAGCTCCCGATAGGGGCGGACCAGGGTTGAAATAACCCGGTCCGCCCCTATCGTTTGTTTAAGCAGTACCTGTTTACCTCGAGCAACCCTGCTCACCAGAAGTTCAGCTCATCGCGTGAGACCCGCAATTGACTGAGGAAGGATCCGGCAGTCATGTCCCGATTCATTGACCGTGTTGTGCTGCACGTCAGCGCTGGAAAAGGCGGCAATGGTTGCGCCTCCGTACACCGCGAGAAGTTCAAACCGCTCGGCGGTCCGGACGGTGCCAACGGAGGTCGCGGTGGCGACGTCATCCTCGTGGTCGACGAGAACATCCACACCCTCCTCGACTTTCACTTCCATCCCAACGCGAAGGCGACCAACGGCAAGCAGGGCGCCGGCAGCAACCGCGAGGGTGCGAACGGTGAAGACCTCATCCTCAAGGTTCCGGATGGAACTGTGGTTCTCGATGCCGACGGCAACGTGCTTGCCGACCTCGTGGGTGTCGGTTCGCGCTTCGACGCTGCTCAGGGCGGCCGCGGCGGACTCGGTAACGCAGCGCTGGCGTCGAAGGCCCGCAAGGCTCCCGGCTTCGCACTCCTCGGTGAGGACGGTGTCGAACGTGACCTGGTTCTTGAACTCAAGTCGGTAGCCGACGTCGGTCTGCTCGGATTCCCCTCCGCCGGTAAGTCTTCGCTTGTGTCCGTTCTCTCTGCGGCCAAGCCGAAGATCGCCGACTACCCCTTCACCACTCTGGTCCCCAACCTCGGCGTCGTCTCGAGCGGTGACACCACCTTCACCGTCGCCGACGTGCCCGGTCTGATCCCCGGTGCCAGCGAAGGCCGCGGTTTGGGCCTGGACTTCCTGCGCCACATCGAACGCTGCGCCGTATTGGCGCACGTGATCGACTGCGCCACCCTCGATCCGGGACGTGACCCGATCTCCGACATCGACGCCTTGGAAGCAGAGTTGGCTGCGTACACGCCTGCGCTCTCCGGCGATTCGGGACTCGGTGACCTCGACAAGCGCCCGCGCGTCGTCATCCTCAACAAGACCGACGTTCCCGAGGCCGCCGAATTGGCCGAAATGGTCACGCCTGAGATCGAAGCTCGCGGATGGCCGGTCTTCACCATCTCGGCGGTGAGCCGAGAAGGATTGCGACCGTTGACATTCGCGCTTGCGAAGATGGTCCGCGACTACCGCGAAGCGCATCCGAAGCCCGAGCCGAAGCGCCAGGTCATTCGCCCGGTCAAGGTCAAGGATTCCAGCTTCACCATCGAGAAGGATCCCGATATTCCCGGTGGGTTCGTAGTCCGCGGCACCCGCCCGGAGCGGTGGATTCGTCAGACCGCCTTCGACAACGACGAAGCGGTGGGCTACCTCGCCGACCGTCTTGCTCGATTGGGTGTCGAGGACGCATTGGTCAAGAAGGGCGCTCAGCCAGGAGCTTCCGTCACCATCGGTGACGTGAGCTTCGAGTGGGAGCCGATGACGCCGGCCGGTATCGATCTGACCCGCACGGGCCGTGGAACCGATCCGCGTCTCGATCAGGTGGAGCGCATCGGCGCCGACGAGCGCAAGCACGCGCGTCGTGTCCGCCGCGGCTTGCTCGACGAAGACGCCTGACCCACGCGATTTCAGGACGAAAACCGAAGAGAGGGAACGGGACTGTGCTCGGGTCCACCAGGGAGTCGATAGCGTCGGCTCACAGTATCGTCGTGAAGATCGGGTCGTCTGCGCTCACCAGTTTGGTGGCGGGACTCGATACTCACCGACTCGATCTGTTGGCCGATGCCATCGAGGCTCGCATGCGTGCGGGTTCCGATGTCGTCGTCGTCTCGTCCGGTGCCGTCGGCGCCGGACTGGCGCCGCTGGGACTGACCAAGCGACCGCGGGATCTCGCGACCAAGCAGGCTGCGGCCAGCGTCGGTCAGTTGGCTCTGGCTCACGCCTGGGGTACGTCGTTCGCCCGTTACGGGCGTACCGTCGGGCAGGTTCTACTCACGGCGGACGACATCGCTCGACGGACGCAGCACCGCAACGCCCAACGGACACTCGATCGTCTACGGGCATTGCACGCGGTGGCGATCGTGAACGAGAACGACACTGTCGCCACCACCGAACTTCGATTCGGTGACAACGATCGGCTGGCTGCACTGGTTGCTCATCTCGTCGGCGCCGACGCGTTGATCCTGTTGTCGGATGTGGACGGACTGTACGACGGTGATCCCCGAAAGGGCGATGCCACACTGATTCCCGAGGTCAACAGTCCCGAGGATCTCGACGGTGTGGTTGCCGGTTCGGGTGGCGCCCTCGGTACCGGAGGCATGGCGTCGAAGCTCTCAGCAGCACGCCTGGCCGCTGATTCCGGCGTGCCGGTTCTGCTCGCGGCGGCATCGGACGCTGCGCAGGCACTCAGTGGTGCCGATGTCGGAACGGCATTTGCGCCCCGGCCGACGCGATTGTCGGCCCGCCGATTCTGGGTTCGTCACGCCGCTGACACATCGGGTGACCTCCACCTCGACGAAGGCGCCGTTCGCGCGGTCGTGTCCAAGCGTCGAAGCCTGCTGTCCGCGGGCATTGTCGGTGTATCCGGTGACTTCCACGCCGGCGACGTCGTGTCCCTGATGGGGCCGGGGGAGAAGCCCGTCGCCCGGGGTGTCGTCGCATTCGACGCTACGGAGATCGAGGAGATCCTGGGGCGCTCCACCACCGATCTACCGGCCGACATGCAGCGTCCCGTGGTTCACGCGGACGACTTGGTGGCGCTGTAACTGTCGTGCTCGACCAGAGCGGAAAGTGCTTCAGCGCAACCGGCTTCGAGCTTGAGGTCGGCGAATTCGTCGCCGCGAGTCGTGCCACGATTGACGATGGCGATCGGCTTCCCGGTCTTGGCGGCATGCCGGACGAAACGTAGGCCGGACATCACGGTCAACGACGACCCGGCTACCAACAGTGCGTCGGATTGGTCGACAAGGCTGTACGCCCGGGCCACGCGTTCCTTGGGGACGGATTCGCCGAAGTAGACGATGTCTGGTTTGAGCAGCCCACCGCACACGGCGCAATCCACGACGCGAAAGTGTGCGGTGGATTCGATCACGGCATCTGCGTCGGGTGCGATCTCGACTCCTGTTGCAGCAGCGACCGTTTCGGCGAATCCGGGATTGGCTTCTTCCAGTCTCTCCGCGAGAGTGGTGCGGGAGATCAGCCGCTGGCAGCTCAGGCATCGAACCTGCGCGTAGGTGCCGTGGAGGTCGATGACGTTTCGCGCGCCGGCCTTGGTGTGCAGGAGGTCGACGTTCTGGGTGATCACGCCGACTGCTCGCCCAGTTCGCTCGAGTGCTGCGACGGCCCGGTGGCCCTGGTTGGGGCGGGAGCTGTCCATGTATCGCCACCCGATGTGGTTGCGCGCCCAGTAGTGTCGCCGAAACGCCGGATCGCCGATGAACTGCTGGAACGTCATCGGGTTGCGCGGGGGTGAATCGGGTCCGCGGTAATCCGGGATTCCGGAGTCGGTGGAGATGCCGGCGCCCGTGAGAACTGCCAGGCGACGGCCGGCCAGGAGCTCGGGAAGGGCGTCGAGGCGGCTGTTGTCGGTAGGCACCGTTCCAGGATAGGCGCGTGTGCGAGACGAAGGCGCGGAGGAAGTCCGAAATGTTCAATAGAACACGTGTGCGATCGCCAACACTCGTACACATGAACACAGTGAACCCAATCCCCGCCGGTTACCGCACGATCACTCCCTACCTTGCGGTGCCGGACGGCCATGCCGCACTCGACTACTACAAGCGAGGACTTGGAGCTGAGATAGTCGATGCGATGAACGCACCTGACGGCTCACTCATGCATGCGGAGATCCGGATCGGCGATTCGATGCTGCAGCTTTCGCAGGAGATGCCGGACTTCGGTCTCAAATCACCGCAGGACGGCTGGGTGCATTCGTCGATCGTCGTCTACACCGAGGACACGGACGAGTTTGTCGCTCGGGCCGTCGCCGAGGGAGGCACGCTGGTCACGGCTGTGGCCGATACGTTCTCGGGCGACCGGCATGGAGTGTTTCTCGATCCGTTCGGCCACAGGTGGGCAGTATGCACGAAGGTCGAGGATGTGCCTGCCGAGGAAGTCGCTCGCCGGGCGAGGGCACTCTTCTTCCCGGATGCGGAGTCGCCACAGTAACTTTCGGCAGCGTCGTCGTTACATCTCGTTTGTGGGAGTCGTTCTTGATCGAATCCTCGTGAAGCATTGCCACCTCATAATGTAGTAGTTATGCTACATATCGTCGAACATCGACGATGGGGAGGATTGATGAACGTGCATCAAAACGGTTTTGCGGACGATGTGGTCGTTGACGTGCGGGCGCTGCAGATGCGCTACGGCCCGGTGGACGTTCTCGGCGACGTGACATTTCAGGCGAAGCGCGGCGAGGTGTTGGTCATGCTCGGTCCGAATGGCGCGGGCAAGACGACCACTATCGAGATCCTCGAAGGTTTTCGGCGCCGATCGGGCGGTCACGTCTCGGTTTTGGGATCCGATCCCGAAAACGGAGGCGAGGAGTGGCAGGCCAGGATCGGGGTCGTGCTTCAATCCTGGCGCGATCACGCCAAATGGCGGGTGAACGAACTACTCGATCACCTCGCCGCGTTCTATCGGCCCTACTTCGATAGACGTCACCAAAAGCCGTGGACGACAGGTGAACTCATCGATTTGGTCGGGCTGGGGGAGCAGGCGAGCGCAAGAGTGTCAACGCTCTCGGGCGGGCAGCGTCGCAAGCTCGACGTTGCCATCGGGATCGTGGGTAAGCCCGAGTTGCTGTTCATGGACGAGCCGACGGCGGGCTTCGATCCGGCAGCACGGCGGGACTTCCACGACATCGTGCACCGTCTTGCGGACTTGGAGGACACCACCGTCCTACTGACTACTCACGATCTGGACGAGGCGGAGAAGATCGCGGATCGGATTCTGATCCTGGCAGGCGGACGTATCATCGCGAACGGTTCGGCCGACGAGCTGTCCCGCTCGATCGCGGCGGACGCCGAGGTGCGTTGGACTGTCGACGACCAACGGTTCGTCCATACGACTGCCGAATCGACAAAATTCGTGCACGAATTGTTCAAGCAACATGGTGACGGGATCGGTGAACTTGAAGTGCGCCGAGCTTCACTCGAGGACACCTACATGACACTGGTTCGAGCCCAGGAGTCTGGCGAAGGCATAGAGCCGGCAACGCGCACCTTGATGGGTGAGTCAACAAGCAGGCTGACGGAGGTTGCGCGATGAATCCCACGACGAACGCAATTCGAGCAGGCTTCGTGCGAGGGTGGATCGAGCTCCGCCAACTGCTGACCACCGGTCCTGACCTGATCGGCCAATTCCTCACTCCCGCAATTTCGCTCGGTGCTCTGTACCTGTTGCGAAATCGCGAATACGCGGGTACTGATCTCTCGGTTGCCGAGCTTGCAGTGCCAGGTCTTCTGGGCAGCATCATCACGTTCAACGGATTGTTCGCGATTGCCAACGTACTGGTCCTCGACCGGGAGGACGGCACGCTGTTGCGCGCAAAGTCCATACCCAACGGCATGACCGGCTATTTCGTCGGCAAGATCACGGCCGCGGCGGCGTCCGTCGTCGTGCAGGTGGTTGTGGTGTTGGCGGTCGGAATGTTGATCATCGGGGGATCGTCGTTCGACGGTGCGGGGGCGTGGCTGACTTTCGCGTGGGTTCTGGCTCTGGGCTTGCTCGCAACATTACCGATCGGCGCAATTCTCGGCAGCGTTCTCGAAGGCAGTCGGGCAACATTCCTGCTGACCATGCCGTTGATGGGACTTGTTGCGATCTCAGGCATTTTCTATCCCATCACTGCGCTGCCCGGATGGCTGCAGGGCGTCGGTCAGGCATTCCCGGTGTACTGGACCGGACTCGGTATGCGCTCGGCTTTGCTTCCCGATGACGCGGCGGCAATCGAAATCGACGAGTCCTGGCGACACCTGGAGACCGTTGCAGTGCTCGGTGTCTGGGCGGTCGTGGGTCTACTGGTCGCCCCGGTAGTGTTGCGACGCATGGCACGTCACGAATCAGGATCCACCATGGCCGAGCGTCGGGACAAGGCGATGCAGCGTGCCTTCTGAAGTCATCTACAACCGGATCGCGATGTTGCGAGCCGAGCGGGGCATTTCGCGGCGGGAGTTGGCCGAGGCGCTGGGAGTCCACTATCAGACGGTCGGATACCTCGAACGTGGCGAATACAGCCCCAGCCTGCACCTTGCACTGCGGATCGCGACGTACTTCGACGTAGCAGTGGAGATAGTGTTCTCCACCGAACCGTTTCCCCGCCTCGGATCAGGCGCCGAATCCGCGTGATCATTCGGGCTTCGGCGGCGTGCTCAGTATCCGGCGACCGGGTCCACGAGGGCAGCCAGCGCCTCGCCCTTCGCGAAGCGGGTCACGTTCTTGGAGACGTGATCCGCGAACGCGGCGGGGCGAACGCCTGGCGGATTGGAATCGTGGGGTGTGATGATCGCATTCGTCAGGTCCCACAGAGGGTGACCGTCCGGGAGAGGTTCGGGATCGGTGACGTCGAGACCGGCGCCGCCGATCTGTTCGGACTCGATCGCCTCGACCAGCGCGTCGGTGTCGACCAGTGATCCGCGCGCTACGTTGATCACCCAGGAATGGGGTTGCATTGCGGCCAACTGCGCACGGCCCACGAGGTGACGGGTGGCTGGGGTGGCCGGGGCTGCAATCACGAAGTGATCTGCGCGAGAATAGATTTCATCCATCCTGGAGGCGGGGTACGTGGAGATCGCTCCGGGAACCGGGCTACCGGAACGATTGACTGCGAGGCTGTCCGCCCCCTGCGCGGCCAGCATCGGAATCAGCGCGCGGCCGATACCGCCTGCGCCGATGATCGCAACCGTCGAACCACGAAGGGTGCCGATCTTGGGAAAGAACTCGAACTGACGCCACGTTCGAGCTTCGATGTGTGCGGGCAGGTGACGAACTCCGGCCAACAGCAGCATGAGCGCGTGCTCGGCCACCGAGGCCGAAAACGCGCCGGCCGCCGAGGTCCACGTGATTTCGGTGTCCTTCGGAATCACACCGGAGTCGAACCAATCCTCGATTCCCGCCGACGGCAGCTGCACCCACCTGACCGACGCCGGTAACTCCGACGGAAATGTTTCGGGTGAGCCCGCCCAGATCAGGGCGTCGGCAGTGTCGATCGGACTGATCAGACCACCGCCCCGAAGCACCGCGCTGTCGAGCAGTGCATCGGGGACGGGGCCGATCGCTACGCGTGGAGAGGTGTCAGTCGCCATGACTAGACGCTACGCGGGGACCTCCACCAGTGGGTAGACACCGTTCTCGTCGTGTACCTCACGCCCGGTGACCGGCGGATTGAACACGCACAGCATGCGCATCTGCGTGTCGGGCTCGACGCGATGACGCTCGTGGCCGTTGAGCAGGTACATCGACCCCGGTGCGAGATCGTATTCCTTGTCGTTGTCGAGGTCGATCAGCTTGCCGGTGCCCTCGACGAGCCAGACAGCCTCGACGTGGTTGGCGTAATGGAACTCGTTGACCGAACCCGCCTTGATGGTGGTCTCGTGGAACGAGAACCCGACGCGGTCGCCGCCGAGGACGATGCGCTTGCTGCGCCAGTTGCCGTCCTCGCTCGTGATGTCGCGGTCGGTGTCGGTGATCTCGGTGGTGGTGCGAACGATCATGGGAGAGTCCTTCCTCTAGCTGCAGACCTTGAGTGTCGCCTCGGCCAGGATGGAGAGGCCGTGCTCGAGCTCGTCGTCGGTAATCGTCAGTGCGGGAAGCAGTTTCACAACCTGGTCGGAGGGTCCGGAGGTCTCGGCGAGCAATCCCTCGTCGAATGCCAACTGGCAGACCTTTCCGGCGCGCTCCGGCTGGTCGAAGACCAGGCCCTGGACCAGGCCGCGTCCGCGGTGAGAGACCTCGCCGGGGAACTGATCGGAGAGATTGGCGAAGCATTCGCTGATGCGTGCGCCCTTCTTCAGCGTTGTCTTGGTCAGTGCGTCGTCGGACCAGTAGTGGTCGAGTGCCACCTTGGAGGTGACGAACGCCGGGTTGTTGCCACGGAAGGTGCCGTTGTGCTCGCCCGGTCCCCAGACGTCGAGTTCACGCTTGAACAGCGTGAGCGCCATGGGCATTCCGTAGCCGCTGATCGACTTGGACAGTGTGACGATGTCGGGAACGATTCCGGCCTCTTCGAAGGAGAAGAACGGGCCGGTACGGCCGCAACCCATCTGCACGTCGTCGACGATCAGCAGGATTCCGCGATCCGAGCACAGTGTTGCCAGTGCCCGAAGCCACTCGGGGCGAGCGACATTGACGCCACCTTCACCCTGCACGGTTTCGACGATCACTGCCGCGGGGCGGTTGATTCCACTGCCGGAATCATCGAGAACGCGGGAGAACCACTGGAAGTCCTCGGTGACGCCGTCGAAGTAGTTGTCGAAGGGCATCGGTGTCGTGTGCACGAGGGGGACACCGGCGCCCGCGCGCTTCATCGAGTTACCGGTCACGGAGAGTGCACCAAGTGTCATTCCGTGAAATGCGTTGGTGAAGTTGATGACTGCCGAACGTCCGGTTACCTTGCGAGCCAGCTTCAGTGCAGCCTCGACGGTGTTCGAGCCGGTCGGGCCGGGGAACTGGACCTTGTAGTCCAGGCCGCGTGGCTCGAGGATGTTGCGCTGAAAGGTCTCGAGGAATTCGCGTTTGGCGACAGTGGACATGTCGAGGCCGTGCGTGATGCCGTCGTTCATGATGTAGTCGACCAGTGCCGATTTGAGCACCGGGTTGTTGTGACCGTAGTTGAGTGCGCCGGCGCCGGCGAAGAAATCGAGGTAGTCGCGTCCGTTCTCGTCACGAATCCAGGATCCGGATGCGCTGGTGAACACTGCGGGCCAGTCACGGCAGTAGCTGCGAACCTCGGACTCGAGGGTTTCGAAAATGCTTGCTTCGTTGATATTCATATCTTCTTTGTTCCTCCGGGGCATGCTGTATGCCGAGCGCGAAGTGCGCTAGGCGCCGATCGTGTAAAGATCTTCGGCTTCGTGTCCATCGGGAAAATCGTTGGGCGAGAACAAAGTCTGCCTGGTTATCGGTACTTCGCGTCGACGTGCGAGCGCGGTGAAGAGTGCGATCGAAGCCTCGTTGTCGGGGCTGATCGTCGTCTCCAGATGTGTAACACCCAGCGGGGCAGTGCGATCCATCAAGTCGGACAGCATGCGGGCAGCAATTGCCTTGCCGCGCTGGTCTTCGTCGACCGCCACTTGCCACACGAACAGGGTTTCCTGCGCGCTGGGACGGGTATAACCGGAAACGAATCCGACTACGCGGCCGTCTACCTCTGCGACGATGGACGTCGCGCTGAAATCCCTGCACCACAACAGGTATGCATAACTCGAATTGAGGTCGAGCACCTTCGAATCACGTGCGATCTCCCAGAGCCGGACTCCGTCATCGATCTGTGGGCTTCTGAACAACACCGCGTCCGGCGCGGTGGTCGGGATAGCTCTCGTATCAACAGGCTTCATCGGTCATCTGAACGTAACAATCATTGCTGTCGAAGTCATGCAGATGTCCGTTTCGGGCCGTGTGGAACCCGTTGCGCCCCAGGTGAGGACATGAATGTGATGGTGCTCACATTATGTAACTTTTGCCGTTGTCGGAGCGACTATTTCGGGCAAAAACTCGCTATTTCGGGCTCGCGAGCGCCAACGGAAGTACAGAGTGAGCACCAGCCTGTCGAAGTGCGCGTGCGGCCATCGTGAAAGTCCAACCGGTATCGGCGATTGCGTCGACAAGGAGTATTGGTCCCTGGTGGATACTCATGTCCGGGACTTCCCAAACATCGACCAGTCCGGACACGCGATAGGCGGAGTTCGCTGCCGACACCGGAGGGTGGTCGGGGCGCAAGCGAAGGGTGTCCAGGTCGGTCAATCGCCCGACCTCGGCCAGCTTGGCAGCCAGGCTCGACACCAGCAACGGATGCGTCGTGGATTCGAGGGCCATGACACCGGTGGGGCGCTCGGCCCAATTCCAGGCCGCCAGAACGCTGATACACGCGCTGACCACCGCATCGGGTACCTCTGCGTCGGGACCGTCGAAAAGCGCCCGGAGACGTTGGCCCCAGCCCAGGTCCGACATCCGTCCGAGAATGCGCCCGGTTTCCGGGCCCTCGGTGATCTTCCCGGACAGCTTGACGCCCAGCTTGCTCAGGCCGGTCGGCCACATCTTGCGCGGCTCCAGGTCGAATCCGGGGCGCTGCAAGCGCGCCCGAGTTTCGTCGAGGGCGGCGGTGTCGACAGTGGTGTCGTAGCGATCGCCCGTGCAGTTGTCACAGCGACCGCACTGTGAGTTCTCCGAGGTCAGGCCCGGATCGTCGAGTTGTTCACGCAGGAAGGTCATTCGACACGTCGTGATGCTCTGGTACTCGACCATTGCGGCCTGCTCGGCCTGGCGAGCGTCGTCGAGTCGGCCGTAGCGCTCGGCGTCGTACACCCAAGGTTCGCCGGTGCTGATCCAGCCGCCCTTGACGCGTTTGACGGCGCCGTCGACGTCGAGGACTTTGAGGACCATCTCGAGACGCGTTCGATTGAGCTCCACCAGAGGTTCGAGTGCCGGTGTCGACGTGGCCTTTTCGGTGTCGAGGTGCGCGATGACGCTGCGGACGAGATGCTCGCGGGGGAAGGCGACCGAGGCGAAGTAGCTCCAGATCTGCTTGTCCTCGGCGCCCGGCAGCAGGATCACGTCGGCCCTGTCGGTGGAACGACCGGCGCGGCCCACCTGCTGGTAGTACGAGATCGGCGACGACGGTGCGCCGAGGTGGACGACGAACCCGAGATCAGGCTTGTCGAAGCCCATCCCGAGGGCCGAGGTGGCCACCAGAGCCTTGACACGATTGCCCAACAAGTCCTGCTCGAGGGATTCACGTTCGGTGGGATCGGTCTGGCCCGTGTAGGCGGCGACGGTATGCCCGCGTTCGGAGAGCAGGCTTGCGAGGTCGCGTGCGGCCGAGACCGTCAGCGTGTAGATGATGCCCGATCCCGGCAGCGTCTCGAGCATGTCGGCGAGCCAAGCAGCGCGCGCCGTCGCCTCAGGAATGTGAACCACGGAAAGGTGAAGTGACTCGCGTTCGAGCCCGCCACGAAGTACGAGCGTTTCCTCGCCGCCGACGCCGAGTTGGGCGGACACGTCCTCGACGACGCGGTTGTTGGCCGTAGCCGTGGTCGCGAGGACGGGAATGCCTTCGCCGAGTTCGGCGATCAACGTCCTGATGCGCCGATAGTCGGGACGGAAGTCGTGTCCCCAGTCGGAAACACAGTGGGCCTCGTCGACCACTACCAAGCCGGCGTCAGCTGCCAGGGACGGAAGAACCTGATCGCGGAAGTCGGGGTTGTTGAGGCGCTCGGGGCTGACCAGAAGTACGTCGAGATCGTTGGCTGCGACGCGGGCGTGGATGTCGTCCCACTCTGTGACATTGCCCGAGTTGATGGTCGCGGCTCGCACCCCGGCACGCTCGGCAGAACTGACCTGGTTTCGCATCAGGGCCAACAACGGAGAGACGATGACCGTGGGGCCGTGGCCTGTTGCCCGGAGCAGCTTCGCCGAGATGAAGTAGACCGCCGACTTGCCCCAACCGGTCCGCTGCACGACAAGCGCGCGCTTGCGCTGCACCACCAGCGCCTCGATGGCCGTCCACTGGTCCTCGCGTAGGCGGGCATCCGGCCCCGCGAGTTCGCGGAGCAGCCGCTCGGCTTCGTCGCGCATGGCTGGGGCAGTGGCGGTGGTCATGGACCCCATGGTGCACGACCCTGCCGACACGTGCGGGCTTCAGGCCTTGGCAACAGGTTCCTGCAGCTCGGTGACCCAGCCGTCGACATCCTCCGGGCACGCCAGCGTCACCTCACGGCTGGGCCCGGCATTGCGGTATCCCGCTGCGTCGATCCATTGGGCCAACGCCTGATAGGCGGGCAGGCAGTTGTCCATCGAACCCTTGTGCAGCAGCGAGGCCACGTGCTCTTCGGCCCGCAGGTCCACCACAGCGAACTCGTAGTCGCCATCGGGATCCGCGTCGACCGGTAGCGCCGCATGCACGACGACGTTCTCGTCGTCACCGGAATCCTCGTAGTAGGCGACAGCGGGTCCGATCGCGGCGATACCGGCACGATCCAAACCGGTACAAAGGCGCTCGTACAACCCGCGAACCACCGGGCCGATCGACGACGGATCCATCGTCTTGGCGGTACCGGTCAACTCCGCGACCCGCAGCGCCGGAACGGACTTGATCACAACCTCGTATGCAGACATCTGTCCCTCACTTTCGATGATGCGTAGGCGCGCCTGTACGTGCGCCAGTCGCGCGGTGTCTTCCTGGATTCGGGTTTCGAGTTCTGCTCGGCGAAGCGTGAGCATCCCGCGGATCTCGTCGACGGTGACCGCCGACTCCACCACTTGCTGGACCTGGGCCAGAGTCAGGCCCAACTCCTTGAGAGCGACGATGCGGTTGAGCAGCGCCAACTGGCCCGCGGTGTACGAGCGATACCCGGTGGATGCGTCGACCCTCGCGGGTCTGAGCAGGCCGATGGCGTCGTAGTGGCGGAGCATGCGCACCGACACACGACCTGCTCTCGCGAAGTCTCCGATGCTCAACATGGTTGCTCGCCCCGTTTCTCTCTCACAAACCCGATACCTACAGGTTTACGACCTCACACGGTGTCAGAGTCAAGCCGAGCTTGCTGTGTCAGAGTCAAGCCGAGCTTGCTGTGTCAGAGTCAAGCTGCCGGTTCAGCACTTTCTCGATCGCAGCGCGAGTAGGTGACGACACCGAGGCACCGCGAACCGTCGTCGCCAGGCTTCCCGCCGTGGCAGCGAACTGCAGGGCGCGTTCCTGGTCCTGCACCCACTCCACGGCGAAGGCGCCGGTGAAGGCATCGCCTGCGCCGGTTGTATCCACGGGTGTCACGGCCGGGGAGTCGGCGTGGATTGTCATCTCGCCCGACCTGAGATCCGCGCCGCCCGCCCCGAGCGTCGTGACGAGGTATCGGACGTGGCCGGTGGCCGCGGCCAACTGCTCCGACTCGGTCTGGTTGACGATCAGGATGTCGACAGACTCGATCAGGGCGCCCGGAAGGTCTTGTACCGGCGAAGGATTGAGGATGACGGTTGTTCCGTTGGCACGCGCGTGCCGGGCCGCTGCGGTGACCGTGTCGAGGGGTATTTCGAGTTGGCACAGGAGAACGTCGGCGTGTGCGATCGCGTCGAGGTCTCCTTCGGACAACGAGGTGACCGAGGAATTGGCGCCCGGGACGACGATGATGTTGTTCTCCGCGTCCTCGCTCACGGTGATGGCGGCAACGCCACTCGGGCCGTCGACACTACGAAGCAATGCGGTGTCGACGCCGGCGTCTTCAAGCGTGTCTCGCAACTGGGTACCGAAACCGTCGTCGCCGACCGCTCCGACGAACGACACATCGCCTCCTGCCTTCGCGGCGGCGATGGCCTGATTACTGCCTTTGCCTCCCGCGGTTGTGGCAAAGGCAGTGCCGAGCAGTGTTTCTCCCGGAGCGGGAAATCTGGACACTGAGGTGGCCAGGTCCATGTTGATACTGCCGACGACGACGATTCGAGGCGTGCTCATACCTCGAGGTTATCGGCCTTCATTCTCTTTCGACGAACCTTGCGGATGATCCGACGTGCCTCCTCGTCGGTGGCGACGGAGGGCGGCGAACCGTCGAGTGGCTTGCGTGCCGTCTCGGGGATGAGCAGTACCGCGATACCGCCGATCACTGCGGCGATCATCATGTACATCGGCGCGACCAGGTTGCTGCCCGTTGCACTTTCGAGGGCGGTGAGCACCAGGGGAGTGGTTCCGCCGAAGATGGAGACCGCGAGGTTGTATCCGATTGCCAAGCCGCCGTACCTGATTCCGGTCGGGAACAGTGCGGGCAGCACGGACGGGAAGACTCCGACGAACAGCAGGAGCAATCCGCCGAGAATTGCGAGTCCCAAGAAGACCGTCACGTAATTGCCGACGCCGATCAACAGGTATGCGGGCAGGGAAAGGAGGAAGAATCCGATGAAACCGCTGAGCAACAATGGTTTACGCCCGACTCGGTCCGAGAACTTTCCGACGTAGCTGATTCCCATCATCATCACGATCATGACGATGATCATCAGGATGAGTCCGTGGGATTCGTCGTAACCCAACGTATTGGTCAGGTACGTCGGCATGTAGCTGAGCAGGCCGTAGTGAGCGATGTTGTACGTCGCCACCAGAACGATGCACAGGACGAGCGGTCGCCAGTTGTCGACGAGAGTTTCGCGCAGTTTCTTGCCGGTGGATTCGTCTGCGAGGGAGCGCTCTTCGGCCTGCTCCATCATCTGGAACGCAGGGGTTTCTTCCAAGCGCAGGCGGAGGTACAGACCGATGAGACCCAGCGGTCCGGCAATGAGGAAGGGGATGCGCCAGCCCCACTGGAGGAGGTCCTCGGCGCTGACGACGGTCTGGATGATCGTGACGATGCCTGCTGCCGCCACATATCCTGCCAGGGTGCCGAATTCGAGGAAGCTGGCGAAGAAGCCGCGCCGCTTGTCCGGTGCGTATTCGGCGACGAACGTACTGGCCCCGCCGTATTCGCCGCCGGTGGAAAAGCCCTGCAGTAGGCGTAGGAGTACCAGCAGGATCGGGGCGGCGATACCGATGGATTCGTAGCTCGGAATGAGGCCGATGGCGAAGGTGCTGCCCGCCATCAGAATGATGGTGGTGGCCAGGACTTTCTTGCGTCCGATGCGGTCACCGAGTGGACCGAAGAACAATCCGCCGAGTGGGCGGACGATGAAGGCTGCCGCAAAAATTGCAAAGGTAGAGAGGAGTTGAGCGCTGCCGCTCGCGTCCGGGAAGAACACTTTTCCGATAGTGGTAGCTAGATATGCGTAAACGCCGAAATCGAACCACTCCATGGCATTTCCGAGCATCGTCGCCTTGACAGCGCGCTTGACGGACGCATTGTCGGTGACGCAGACATCGGGTGATTCGGCCACTTCGAGAGCGCTGATCGAGTTCTCTGGTGTAGTCATGACATGCGCTCCCCAGCGCAATCATCGAACCGAGCGGGGCACGTACCTGATGCACGCATCTTTTCGTTGCCCACTCGCCGATGAGCCGGTCGGGAAATCGAGCGTCCGCGTGCCCTGTGGCTCGTTGCGACCCCCGTCGCACGGCTCTGGCCCGCGGCAGTGTCCGGAGCCCACAGGGCTCCGGACTACCGGCAAGTAAGACGCTTACGCTATCAAAGTTGTGCGCGGGAGCCGATTTTCGGGCTAGAAGGCACGGGCGTACTGCGACGGGATATGTGGTCCTACCTCGGCGTTCAGTTCCCGGGCCGCCCGGCGCGCCCAGTAGGGATCACGCAGCAGCTCGCGGCCGAGGAGCACAGCCACGGCGCTACCGTCCTCGACGATCTTCTCGGCTTGTTCGGGGTCGGTGATGAGGCCCACGGCGGCGGCCGGTAGCAGGCTCTCGTTCTGCAGGCGACGGGCGAACGGAACCTGATATCCCGGTTCCACCGGAATCTGCGCCGCCGGTGAATTACCGCCGGTGGAGACGTCGACGAGATCGACTCCGTAGTCGGAGAGGATGTTGGCGAGGGCAACGGTCTGATCGGCGGTCCAGCTGTCGACCTCCAGTCCGCGCTCTTCCGTCAGCCAATCCGTCGCCGAGACCCGGACGAAGAGCGGCAACTCGGCCGGCCACACCTCGCGGACTGCGCTCAGGATTTCCAGGAGCAACCGAATGCGGTTCTCGAAGCTGCCGCCGTAGCGGTCCGTTCGCTTGTTGCTCTCGGGGGAGAGGAACTGATGGATCAGGTATCCGTGAGCCGCGTGAATTTCCACGACCTTGAATTCGGCCTTCAATGCACGGGTTGCCGCCGCTGCGAAGTCCGCGACGACCTGTTCGATGCCCTCGGTGGTGAGCTCGACCGGATCGGCGAGATGACCGAACGGAACCGCGCTGGGAGCCACTGTCTGCCAGGAGAGACGGTCGTCGGCCGGCAGGCTCTTGCCTCCGCGCCACGGAACCTGCGTCGACGCTTTGCGTCCGGCGTGTGCCAACTGGATCCCGGGCACTGCGCCGAAGTACGCGAGTTGTGCGTTGATCTCGGCGAAGGCTTGCGCCTGCGTGTCGTTCCAAATTCCCAGATCAGCTGCCGATATCCGGCCTTCGGGACTGACGGCCGTCGCCTCGGTGAGAATCAGGCCGGTGCCGCCGATCGCACGGCTCACCAGATGCGTGCGATGCCACTCGTTGGGCACTCCGACCTGGTCGCCGATGACGTCAGCCGAGTACTGGCACATCGGTGCCATCCAGACGCGGTTCGGAATGGTGACGCCGCGCAGGGTCAATGGCTCGAACAACACACTCACGGATGGCTCCTGACTCGAAGAAGAAGGTCGGTGGGTGCAACAGTGCCTCGCGCCGGAATTGTTCCCCGGCGGTCCGTCGGAATGTTCCCCGGCGGTCCGCCGCAATGTTGTCCGGTGGTCACAGCCTTGTTCCGCCGAGCAGGCCGCCGCGGTGGGTGGTTAATGTGTATTCATGACCGCTGTGACATCCAACGCAGAAACCGTCGACTCGAATGCGTCCGACACCAAAGCCGTCGTGCACGACGCGGCGCGCCGAGCCCGTAAGGCTTCGCGCGTCCTGGCTCTGCTGACCACCGCGCAGAAGGACGCTGCGCTCCACGGCGCAGCCGACGCGGTACTCGCGGCCAGTGATCGGATTCTCGCGGCCAACGCTCTCGATATCGACACTGCGAAGGCCGGTGGCACCGAGGAATCGCTGCTCGACCGCCTTCGGCTGACCGCTGACCGGATCGAGGGCATCGCTTCGGGTTTGCGTCAGGTTGCCGGGCTACCCGATCCGATCGGTGAGGTTCTTCGTGGATCCACTCTGCCGAACGGCTTGGAACTACGCCAGCAGCGCGTTCCGCTCGGTGTCGTCGGCATGGTCTACGAGGCTCGCCCCAACGTCACCGTCGACGCTTTCGGGCTGACTCTCAAGTCGGGAAATGCTGCGCTGCTTCGTGGTTCGTCCTCGGCGGTCAAGTCCAACGAAGCGTTGGTGGAGGCGCTGCGCGCGTCGTTGGTTGCTCAGGGGCTCCCCGAGGACTCCGTTCAACTTCTGCCGAGTGCAGATCGGTCGACGGTCACGCACCTCATCCAGGCTCGCGGCCTCGTCGATGTAGTCATCCCGCGCGGCGGTGCCGGCTTGATCAGCGCAGTCGTGCGTGATGCCACCGTGCCCACCATCGAGACCGGTGTCGGTAACTGCCACGTCTATGTTCACTCGGCCGCCGATCTCCTGATGGCCGAGAAGATTCTTCTCAACTCCAAGACCCGTCGGCCCAGTGTCTGCAATACAGCCGAAACCGTGCTGGTCGACTCTGCGATCGCCGAGACCGCCGTGCCGAAGCTGCTTCAAGCGCTCCAGATGCACGACGTTGTAGTGCACGGTGATCTGCCGGGACTGGTCCCCGCCACCGAGGACGACTGGTCGAAGGAATACCTCACCCTCGACGTCGCTCTCAAAGTCGTCAAGGACTTGGACGCTGCCGTCGAGCACATCGACCAGTACGGAACCGGCCACACCGAAGCCATCGTGACGTCCGATCTCTCGGCTGCCCGCGAGTTCACCGCTCGCGTCGACGCCGCCGCAGTGATGGTCAACGCGTCGACTGCATTCACCGACGGTGAGCAGTTCGGATTCGGCGCCGAGATCGGCATCTCCACCCAGAAATTGCACGCGCGTGGCCCCATGGGGCTGCCGGAACTGACGTCCACCAAGTGGATCGTCTGGGGCGACGGGCACACCCGACCCGCCTGAAAAGTTCACCAGACTTGCCCCACCCTTTTTAGGAGTTAACCGTGGACCGAGCTCTTCCCGATACAACACCGTTCTTCTCGAGCGTCGACGACGTGATCGAGCGTCTGGCCGAGACGGGTTACCTGTCCGACAAGGGCACTGCAACGGCAGTGTTCCTTGCCGACCGACTGGGCAAGCCCCTGCTCATCGAGGGACCGGCCGGTGTCGGTAAGACCGAGTTGGCGCGCGCGGTAGCCCAGACGACAGGCGCCGAGTTGGTGCGCCTGCAGTGCTACGAGGGCGTCGACGAGGCTCGTGCACTCTACGAGTGGAACCACGCGAAGCAGATTCTTCGGATTCAGTCCGGCTCCGACCACAGCTGGGACTCGACGAAGGCGGATGTCTTCTCGGAGGAGTTCCTGCTCGCTCGTCCACTGCTCAAGGCCATTCGCCGCGAGGACCCGACGGTGCTGTTGATCGACGAGACGGACAAGGCCGACGTCGAGATCGAAGGCCTGCTCCTCGAAGTCCTCAGCGATTTCGCGGTCACGATTCCCGAGCTCGGAACTATTACCGCTACCCGCAAGCCCTTCACTGTGTTGACCTCGAATGCCACTCGCGAACTCTCCGAGGCACTCAAGCGTCGTTGCCTCTTCCTGCATCTCGACTTCCCGGATGCGGACCTCGAGCGCCGCATCCTCGCCAGTCGGGTGCCGGAACTGCCCGAAGCGATTGCCGAGCAGCTGGTCAACACCATTCGTGTTCTTCGCGGAATGCAGCTCAAGAAGGTCCCTTCGGTGTCGGAGACCATCGACTGGGGCCGCACACTCCTGGCTCTGGGCATGGACACTCTCGACGACGATGCCGTTCGCGCCACGCTCGGCGTGATCCTCAAGCACCAGTCGGACCAGGTGCGTGCCGCCGCTGAACTTCGGCTGAACTGAGGTCTGACATGGCTCCCGCAGGATCGACGTCGCCGCTCTCGCCTGGCGGCCTGGCAGCGCCGCACGGGATTCCCGGTCACCTCGTCGATTTTGTCGAGGCGCTGCGACGACGCGGAATCATGGTCGGCCCGTCCGAGACCGTCGACGCCGGTCAGGTCATGTCGGTTCTCGATCTGCTCGATCGTGAGGCTCTTCGTGAAGGGCTGGCGTGCTCGCTCCTGCGCAGGCCGACCCACCGGGCCACGTTCGACGCCGTCTTCGATCTGTGGTTCCCCAAAGCGATCGGTGACCGGGCGGTCGGAGACGTCGACGTCTCACTGCCGCGTAAGCCCGACGGTTCGATCGATCTGCAGGCCTTGCGTGAGTTGATCGCCGAATTGCTGACTGACGGCAGCGACGAGGCGATGGAGTTGACCGAACTTCTCACCGCCGCAATGGTCGAGGAACTCGGGCAGTACCAGTCGAGCAACGGCCCGTCGTTCTCCGCCTACCAGGCACTGCGCGACGTCGCCCCGGAGACTTTGCTCAACAAGATCCTGCAGGGTCTACTCGGCAACCAGGAGGGTTCCGGGTCGGAAGGCAAGGACAACTCCGACTATCAATCCGAGGTCGCCAAACGCACGGCAGCGCAGCGCATCGCGGACTTCCGCAAGATGGTCGAGAAGGAAACGCGTCGACGCACCGCTGAGAATCTGGGCAAGGAACGGGTCGCCACGTACGGCGTTCCGAAACTCGCGGAGGAAGTCGACTTCCTGCGGGCCTCCGACGCCGAACTCACCACGCTGAAGAAGAACGTCGCACCCCTGGCTCGTCTGCTGGCCAGCCGTCTCGCCGTGCGTCGTAGCCGCTCCCGCGCGGGTTCGATCGACCTGCGTCGCACCTTGCGCAAGTCCATGTCGACGGGTGGAGTGCCGATCGATCTGGTGCAGCGCAAGCCGAAGCGAGCACGGCCGGAACTTGTGGTGATGTGCGACGTATCCGGCTCGGTGGCGGGGTTCAGCCATTTCACCCTGCTGCTCGTGAACGCCTTGCGTGAGCAGTTCTCGCGCGTGCGGGTGTTCGCGTTCATCGACACGACCGACGAGGTCACGCGGTTCTTCGACTCGAACGCAGACCTCGGGTCCGCGATGTCACGGATGGTGCGTGAAGCCGAACTGATCACCTACGACGGGCACTCCGACTACGGGCACGCTTTCGGTGTGTTCCAGGAGAAGTTCGCGCAGTCGATCACCAGTCGCACGTCGCTGCTGGTCCTCGGCGACGGTCGCAACAACTACCGAGACCCCAACCTTCAGTCGCTGTCGCAGATGGTGGCAGTAGCCAAGCACGCGCACTGGCTCAACCCTGAGCCGAAGGGGCAATGGGGAACGGGCGACTCCGCGGCGAAGGTCTACAACGAGGTCATCAGCATGCATGAGTGCCGCTCGGCCCAGCAGCTCGCCGACGTCGTGTCCCGCCTGCTGCCGGTCTGACCCGTAAGCTCGACACTCGTGCAGAAGGGACTATCGGTGGAACGTGCTCGACGCCTCGGAGTGATGGGTGGCACTTTCGACCCCATTCACCATGGGCACCTCGTTGCGGCCAGTGAGGTCGCCGACAGGTTCGGACTCGACGAAGTGATCTTCGTCCCCACCGGACGACCCTGGCAGAAGCAGGGGAAGGGCGTCAGTCCTGCCGAGGACCGTTACCTCATGACGGTCATCGCCACCGCCTCCAACCCGCGGTTTTCGGTCTCTCGGGTCGACGTCGATCGTGAGAAAGTCACGTACACCGTGGACACGCTGCGAGACCTCCGGGCCTATCACCCCGACGCCGAACTCTTCTTCATCACCGGTGCCGATGCGCTGGCCAGCATCCTTTCCTGGCAAGATTGGGAAGAGTTGTTCGCATTGGCGAAGTTCGTCGGGGTATCGCGACCGGGTTTCGATCTCAATGCCGAACACCTGGCCGGTCACCTCGACACCATGCCCGCCGACGCGGTCACGTTGATAGAGATTCCGGCACTTGCCATTTCGTCGACCGAATGTCGGCGTCGGGCAAGTGAAGACCGTCCCGTCTGGTACCTGGTGCCGGATGGAGTGGTGCAGTACATCTCGAAGCGGAACCTGTATCGACCTGTCGACGCGGAGCGCCGCGACGGAGCTACAACGATGTCGGAGCCCGCGCCGGGGAAGTCGGAAGCCGTCCCGGGCGCAACCGACTCGAACTAGCCGAGAACTAAAAGCACGTTCTCGCTTGCCGAGAACAATATGTATTTTCTGAAGACGAAACTGGAGAACATCGAGTGAGCGCAAATACCGAAGCCATCGACATGGCACGCATCGCGGCCCTGGCAGCCGACGAGAAGCTGGCCACCGAAGTGGTGGTGCTCGATGTGTCCGAACAGCTGGTCATCACGGACTGCTTCGTGATCGCGTCCGCGACCAACGAGCGTCAGGTCAACTCGATCGTCGAGAACATCGAGGATCGCCTCCGCGAAGCCGGACACAAGCCTGTCCGTCGTGAAGGCACCCGCGAGGGCCGCTGGGCGCTGCTCGACTACGCCGACATCGTCGTCCACGTCCAGCACGACGAGGAGCGCAACTTCTACGCTCTCGATCGCCTGTGGAAGGACTGCCCGACGGTCGAGGTCGAAGGCCTCGGACAGAACCGTCCCGGCCCCGCCGACGCCAACACGGTGTTCGAGACCGACACGGTTTCCGAGCCGGACGCGCAGGATCCCTCGCTGTGACTTCATCGGCGCCCAGAGCGGCGTCGAACCCTGTCCGCCGGCTCATCCTGCTGCGTCACGGACAGACCGAATACAACGCCGACTCTCGGATGCAGGGGCAACTCGACACCGACCTGTCGGAGTTGGGGCGTACGCAGGCCAAGAGTGCAGGTCCGGTGATCGCCGATCGCAGGCCGTTGACGATCGTGTCCTCGGATCTGCGGCGCGCGTATTTCACGGCAGTCGCTGTCGGTGACGCTGCCGGCCTTCCGGTCCTCACCGACACGCGTCTGCGTGAGACACACCTGGGCGAGTGGCAAGGCCTGACGCATCACGACGTCGACGAGCGCACTCCCGGTGTGCGATCTGCCTGGCGGGCAGATGCCACGTTGGCGCCGCCCGGCGGTGAAAGCCGAATCGACGTCGCAAATCGCAGCCTTCCGGTAGTTCACGAACTACTCGAGACGCACCCGGACTGGGCCGAGAGGCCCGTGGTTCTGGTGGCGCACGGAGGCTTGATCGCGGCACTGACAGCGGCATTGCTCGACCTGCCCATCGACCGCTGGGCTGTACTCGGCGGATTGGGAAACACCAGTTGGGTGCAACTCAGCGGACATGGTGACGTCAAGTCGATCGAGTGGCGACTCGACGTATGGAATGCTTCTGCGAGTGTCGCAAATGACGTCCTCTGAAAGTGCCGACGGGCAGCGCCCCGTCCTCCTCGTGCTCGCGGATTCGCTGTCGTATTTCGGCCCCAAAGGCGGGCTCGCGGCAGATCATCCACGCATCTGGCCCAACATCGTGGCCGACGAACTCGGCTGGGATGTCGAGCTGGTCGCCCGTATCGGCTGGACGTGCCGCGACGCGTGGTGGGCACTGACTCAGGATCCTCGTGTGTGGGCGGCGGTGCCGCGGGCCGGCGCCGTCGTGTTCGCAGTCGGCGGTATGGACTCGCTGCCGTCCCCCTTGCCTACGGCGCTCCGCGAGACCATCCGCTACGTTCGTCCTCCGGCGCTTCGACGCGTGGTGCGCGAGGGTTATCAGTGGCTGCAGCCGCGGCTTGCACCTCTGGGCCGCCCGGTCGCGCTTCCGCCCAAGCTGAGCGTCGAGTATTTGGAAAGCTCGCGAAATGCGTTGGAGTACATGCGGCCAGAACTGCCGATGATCGCGACCTTGCCGTCCGTGCACCGCAGCGATGCCTACGCAAGCGTGCACGCCGGCCGACCGGCCGCGGTGTCCGCGATCACCGAGTGGGCAACGGAGAAAGACGTTCCCGTGGTCGATCTCGCGGATGCAGTGCGTGACAACGTCTTTTCCGAGAACGGGAATCCCGACGGCATTCACTGGGGTTGGGACGGTCACGTCGGCGTAGCCCGGGCGATGATTGCCGCGATCCGCGGGGTCGAAGCGCAGAAACCGGTTTCGCCGCAACTAGTTTCACCTCCGAGCGAAGTCGGGTAGCACAGTGCCGGTCGTCGTCGTCACGGATTCCTCCGCCTGCATTCCGCAGGAGTCGGCCGACGCATGTGGCATTCAGGTGGTTCCGCTCCATGTGCTCCGTGACGGCTGCGACTTGCGTGAGGGCGTCGACGCAATGCCGAACGATCTGTCGGGAGTGACAACGGCCGGAGCGTCGCCCGCCGAGTTGTCCGAAGCGTATGCACGCGCCCTGGAGATGAGCGACGGTGACGGCGTCCTCGCCGTTCATATTTCACGTCAACTCTCGGGAACGTGGGAAGCCGGACGAGTCGCGGCCCAGGAGTTCGGTGGCGCCGTCCGGATCGTCGATTCGCAGTCCGCCGGAATGGGTTTGGGATATCCCGCTCTCGAAGCTGCACGCTTGGCCGAGAAGGGCGCTTCACTCGAAGAGGCATATGGCCGGGCGGTCGACGTTGCAAGTCGTGGGCGCTGCTACATCGTCGTCGACAAACTTGATCAATTGCGCCGGGGCGGACGAATCGGAACCGCAGCCGCGTTGCTGGGTACTGCATTGGCGATGAAGCCGATCCTGCATCTGGTGGACGGCAAGCTGGTGCTCGGCGAGAAAACACGTACCACCACCAAAGCACTTGCACGCTTGGTGGATTCGGCAGTAGAACGCGCCGGTCTCGGCCGTGTGGCGATAGCCGTGCATCACATGCGAGCCCGAGAGCGTGCGGACGGGATAGCCGAACAGTTGGCCGAGCGCATTCCCGACGTAGCGGAATCCGTGGTCACCGACTTCAGCGCGGTCATCGGAGCGCACGTCGGTGTCGGCGCGATCGGTGTTGTGGTGTGCCCGCTGCCGGACATCGACATGACGATCGACACGAGCGCCTGAGCGTTTCTCCACAACCCGCGAGTTCTCCACAGATTGAAATTGTTCGTCATTGGCGGTGAGGTCTCTCGTTAGCGTCCAGTCATGAGGATCAGCGAGGAGCGCGAGCGGGCGCGTGATCGCCTCGCGGCGATGGACGGCAACTACAGGCAGCGACACGAGGACGTCGAAGAATTCGAGGATTCAGCGTCTTTCGAGAGGTCCCCGCAGCCATTCGAGAGATCCCCCGAGTGGCTTCAGGACTTCGACGAGGAAGAGTGCGAAGCTCAACCCGACTCGTCACGGTTCGATCGACTGCCCGAGCGTTGGCGCGGAACACGTTGGCGCCCGAGTCGATCGGCGACCTGGGTGTTGGCGATCGTCGCTGCACTGGCCACGGCTATCGGCTTGTTCACCGTGTGGTGGGATTCTCCGAGTATGCAGGCGGTCCCACCGCTGCCCTCGCCCCAGAATGTCACGGCGCAGAATGTCACTGCCGACGATGGTAAATCACCCAGTCCCGTACCTTCCGGTGTCGTAGCAGAGCAGCGGCCTGAGGCTCTGGTGGTCAGTGTCGTCGGACTCGTGCGCACGCCGGGTCTTGTCAACCTACATTCGGGCTCGCGCATTGCCGACGCGCTCGCTGCGGCAGGTGGAGTGCTCGAGGGCGCCGAGACAGTGGGCCTGAATCTGGCGCAGAAGCTTGCCGACGGTGATCAGATCGTGGTGGGTGCGGCCGATCAGTCCGGCGGTGTATCGCCGAGTTCGAGCACCACCGCGGGAGATACCGGCGCTGCCGCTACAGGTGAAACGGGCGGGGCCGGGCTGGTGAACCTCAATACCGCTACCGAGGCCGAATTGGACGGGCTTCCCGGGGTGGGGCCGGTAACGGCTGCGGCGATTGTTTCCTGGCGCACCTCCAACGGAAAGTTCACGGACATCGAGCAATTGGGGGAAGTCGACGGGATCGGCCCCGCGAGGTTGGCGAAGCTGCGAGTGCTGGTGTCGGTATGAACGAATCGGAGGTCCGGCCCGTTCTCGACGCTCGACTGCTTTTGTCGGCCGTCGCAGTGTGGGGGAGCAGTGCGGTGGGGATACTGTTCGGCGCGGTCGCCGCGTGGGTACTGGCGGTGGCATGTGCGGTTCCAGCGGCAATCCTGACTGTCGTGGTCGTGCGCCGGACATCTACGGTGTGGGCACGAATCATGTTGGTTGCATTGCTGTTCGGCGCCGGGTGTAGTGCGGTCAGCGGGTGGCGAGCGACCGAGGTCGAGGGGCACCCACTGACCCGGGCTGCCCTCGAGGGATCGTGGGTGAGTGTCGAAGTGGAACCCATTGAGGATCCGCACGTGGTCTCCGGCGCGGTGGGTCAAGGTCAGGTCTTCTTCCGGGCAACCGTCAATTCAGTGACTGCACACAACCACAGGTACTCCGGAGGCGGCTTGGTCACCATCCGGGCGCCCAGTTCGTCGTGGCTCGAAGTTGTTCCAGGGCAGAGCCTCACGGTTCGCGGCCGGGCGAGTCAGCCCTGGCGTAGCGATTCCACGCTCGCCGTGATCACGTCCGAAGGCCCTCCCGTCGCGGTGGGAGACGTGCCTTGGTACCAGCGATGGGCGAGTGTGGTACGCACTCGTTTCGCGGCTGCGTGCTCGGCTGCACTCCCGCCGGATCAGGCAGGTCTGCTGCCTGGCCTCGTCGTCGGAGACACGTCGGCGTTGTCGCCGGTGGTGAAGGACAACTTCACCGTTGCCGGGCTTTCCCATCTCACCGCGGTGTCCGGCGCCAACATCAGCATTCTGCTCGGGGCCGTTCTGCTGTTGGTCAGAGCAGCGGCGCTGAGTCCGCGGGTCGGCGCCGTCTTGGCACTGATGGCCCTCGTCGCTTTTGTTGTCGTCGCGAGGCCGTCGCCGAGTGTTCTGCGTGCCTCGGTGATGGGCCTGATCGGCCTGCTCAGTGTGGTCACCGGTCGTCGCAAACAGGCACTGCCTGCTCTTGCCGCCGCCGTCATCGTTCTTGTTGTCGTGATGCCCGAGCTTGCCGTCGACTGGGGATTTGCGCTCTCGACCACGGCCACCGGTGCACTGGTGATCATTGCCCCCGTGTGGGTGGATGTTCTCCGTCGACGAAGTTGGCCTCGATGGCTCGCGGAGATGACAGCCGTCTCGAGTGCTGCGTTTGTCGTGACTGCACCGTTGGTGGGCGCCATGGCGGGAACAATCAGTGTCGTCACGATTGCCGCGAACATGGCAGTAGCTCCCGTGATCGGAATTGTCACGGTGTTCGGTGCGGTGATTGCCCTGTGCGCGCTGATCAGTCCGTCGATTGCCGCGTTCATTGCTCCGCTCGTCCGGCCTCCGATGGGGTGGCTGCTGTACGTGTCCGAGCGAGCGGCGGCGCTTCCCGGAGCGTCGGTGGTGGTGCCGTCAGGACTCATCGGTGCTCTCGTCGTCGTGGGCGTCTTACTGGTCGTAGCACTGACGCTGTGGAATCGGATCTCGAGATGGGTGGTCGGCGTCCTCGTTCTGGGAGTTGTTCTAGCGCTCATCTTTCAACACGTGTTCGGGGGTGGTCGTATTGCTCCGGGGTGGGTGCTGGTGATGTGCGACGTCGGTCAGGGGGACGGTCTTGTGCTCTCGACCGGCGACGGCAGGGTGATCGTGATCGATGTCGGTCCTGATCCCACGTCGATGGATCGTTGCCTGAACATGTTGGACGTCAACGACATCGCGTTGCTGATGATCAGTCACTTTCACGCCGATCACATCGGAGGATTGGAGGCAGTTCTGGGTGGGCGTTCGGTCGCCGCGATAGGGGTGGGTTCGATGTTGTTGCCGGAGTCGGGTTTTCGGTCGGTGAAGAGCGCTGCCGACTCGCAGGCCGTTCCGGTTGTCTCGTTGCGGGCGGATGCAGAGTTGACGTTGGGATCGGTGCGCATGGAGGTTCTCGGTCCGTTGGTTCCGGCTCCCCGCGATTCCGTCGACGCCGCGGATGCTGCCAACGATCAGTCGCTGGTGGTGATGGCGCACACGGGCGCGGGTCGAATTCTGTTGACGGGCGACGCCGAAGTTGCGGGGGAGGAGGCCATCCTCCGATCGGGAACGGACGTGAAGGCCGATGTGTTGAAGCTGCCCCATCACGGTTCCCGGACTACGTCGTCGGCATTTCTGGAAGCGGTGCGTCCGAGGTTGACGATGATCAGCGTCGGCGCCGGCAACAGTTTCGGGCACCCGAATGCTGAGGTTCTCGACGAACTGGCGTCATTGGGTGGGGCGGTGGTTCGGACGGACGTCGACGGCACTGTCGCGGTGTACGGCGGTGGCGGCGGGTCTGTGTCGATCGTGTCGGTTCCTCGTGGGACCATCTTCGGGTGAGTAATCCGTCTGGTGTCGATCCGCTGCATCTTGTTCTGGGGGACGACGAGTTCCTCATCGACCGCACGGTATCGCAGCTCATCAGAGCCGTCCGCGGTGACCGCGGCCAGGGCATTTCGGATCTCCCGGTAACCAAGATGCGTGCCGGAGACACCAATGCTCCCGAGTTGGCTGAGCTGCTCAGCCCTTCTCTTTTTGCCGAAGACCGTGTGATCGTCTTGGAATCGGCCGCAGAAGCAGGCAAAGATGCCGTAGCTCTTGTCCTGGAGGCGGCGCGTGAGCCGGCAGAAGGCGTCGTTCTGATCGTCGTGCACTCGGGCGGCGGTCGCGCGAAAGCGTTGGCACCGGCCCTCGAGAAGCTCGGTGCCACGGTGCACAGCTGCGGAAAACTGAACAAGAGTCAGCTGGTCGACTTCGTCCGCGGTGAGTTCCGGACCGCCGACGTCAGGGTTGCGCCCGACGCGATCGCAGCGATGATCGAAAGTGTCGGCTCCAACCTCCGCGAACTGGCATCGGCCTGCTCACAATTGGCGGCAGATACCGGCGGCAAGATCGACGTCGATGCGGTCCACAAGTATTACTCGGGCAAGGCCGAGGTTTCCGGATTCGACGTGGCCGACAAAGTCATCGTCGGCGATACCCGGGGTGCGCTCGAGGCGCTCCGATGGGCAGATCAGATCGGAACTGCCCATGTCCTGCTCGCTGATGCCCTCGCCGACGCAGTCCACACCATCGCGAAGGTCGGCCCGTTTGCCCGGGGCGGTGACCCGTTCCGGTTGGCGTCGGATCTCGGGATGCCGCCGTGGAAGGTCAAGAAGGCGATCAAGGAAGTCGGCGGCTGGGATCCCACGTCGATCGGCGCTGCGATGCAGATCGTCGCCGCCCTCAATGCCGACGTGAAGGGCGCCGCAGTCGACTCGTCCTTCGCCCTGGAGATGGCAGTGCGGAAAGTGTGTGCACTGCGGAAGAACTGAGGACACGATGTCTCAGCGCGAGGTTGGCCGACAGTAGTCTCGCGGCCGTGGAGACACCCGTCCACTAACCCAGCAAGCCTGATCGAGAACGCAAAATAGCCGCCTGGTCTTTCGACCTGGCGGCTATCGAGACGAACCAATATGACGGCGAACCGTCACAGTGGAAACGTCAGAGCTTGTTGGCAGCCTGCGAGAGAGCAGACTTCTTGTTGGCAGCCTGGTTGGCGTGAATAACGCCCTTGCTGGCTGCCTTGTCGAGCTTGCGGCTGGTGGAGACGAGGAGCTCGTTGGCCTTGTCCTTGTCACCGGCTGCCGCAGCCTCGCGGAATGAACGGATCGCGGTACGCAGCGAGGACTTCACCGACTGGTTACGGAGTCGGGCCGCCTCGTTGGTACGGATTCGCTTCACCTGGGACTTGATGTTGGCCACGCGTAAAATCCTTGTCGTCTTTAGCTGGTTACGGTCGAGAAAGCTGTGGGCGCAGTGATGCACCGACTGGCAAGATTACCAGCCGAGGGCCCAAGAACCCAAACCGTCGCACGGTGCGTCTGTCGAGAAGAGTACACCGAGCGCCCGATCTCTCGCCGGGCTGCCGAATAGCCGCACTTGTAGCAGCATGTTGCCCTATGACGCCGCCGCCTTCGAAAAGTTCGAGTAAAACAGGTTCGACCACCACCCGAGCGCGTCCCGCTGCAGTGTTCGACGGATATTCAGACATCGGTCGCTACGAGTTGGCTTTCGACGAGATGTTCGAGCCCGACGGCTCGGTACGTGCTCCATACAAGGGCGTGTTCAAAGCCCTGGCGCCGACGAGCAGCGCCGACCTCGCCGCGCGTGCGGACGCGCTGGGACGCGCATTCATCGACCAGGGCGTGACATTCTCGTTGTCCGGCCAGGAACGACCCTTTCCATTGGATCTGGTGCCGCGGGTCATCGCCGCACAGGAGTGGTCGCGGCTGGAAAAGGGCATCAAGCAGCGGGTGAAGGCGCTCGAGCTGTTCCTCGCGGACATTTACGGCGAGCAGCGAATCCTGCGCGATCACGTGCTGCCGCGCCGTCTGGTCACCTCGTGTGAGCACTTCCACCGCGAGGCGGCCGGCATCGTGCCGCCCAATGGTGTGCGAATCCACGTCGCCGGTATCGACCTGGTCCGCGACGAGGCCGGGGAGTTCCGAGTACTCGAGGACAACCTGCGATCTCCGTCCGGCGTCTCCTATGTGATGGAAAACCGTCGCACGATGACTCGGGTGTTCCCCGACCTGTTCATGTCCCACAAGGTGCGGGCCGTCGGGGATTACGCAACACACTTGCTGAGGGCGCTGCGCGCGGGTGCTGCACTGAACGAAGCAGACCCCACAGTGGTTGTTCTCACACCAGGTATTGCCAACTCGGCCTATTTCGAGCATTCGTTGCTCGCTCGTCAGATGGGCGTGGAACTCGTCGAAGGTCGCGACCTGTTCTGCCGCGACAACATGGTCTACATGCGCACTACGGAAGGTGAGCGCCAGGTCGACGTCATCTATCGCCGCATCGATGACGAGTACCTCGACCCGATGCACTTCCGCCCGGATTCGATTCTCGGCGTCGCAGGCCTACTGAATGCGGCGCGGGCGGGCAATGTCGTGATCTCGAGTGCCGTCGGCAACGGAGTCGGTGACGACAAGCTGGTCTACACCTACGTTCCGCAGATCATCGACTACTACCTCGGTGAGAAGCCGCTCCTGCAGAACGTCGACACGTTCCGCTGTTGGTTGGACGAGGAGTGCGAGCAAGTCCTCGACCGGGTCGCGGAACTCGTCATCAAGCCTGTGGAAGGGTCCGGCGGCTACGGAATCGTCTTCGGGCCCGACGCGAGCCCCAAGGAGCTGGCCGCGATCACCCGCAAGATCAAGGCGGACCCGCGCGGGTGGATCGCGCAGCCTCTCGTGCAGTTGTCCACGGTGCCGACCAAGATCGACGACGTTCTCTCGCCGCGCCATGTGGACTTGCGGCCCTTTGCCGTCAACGACGGTGACGACGTGTGGGTGTTGCCCGGCGGCCTGACCCGGGTGGCGCTTCCGGAAGGTTCGCTGGTGGTCAACTCCAGCCAGGGCGGCGGAAGCAAGGACACGTGGGTGCTTGCGAGCCGCACCTCTCACGAGGACCCGGAGCTGTCCGGCGAGGAGTTGGTGTCCGAGCCCCCGGAATCCGCGGAACCGGTGCAGGGACCGGAGCTGAGCACCTCACAACAACAACAGCAGCAGCAGCAACAGTGAACTCCACTGAACTGCCCAGCTACCAAGAACTATCAGCGAACGGAGCGTGGTGACTGATGCTTGCTCGCAACGCAGAGTCTCTCTACTGGATCGGCCGCTACGTCGAGCGGGCGGACGACACCGCTCGGATTCTCGATGTCGCCGTCCACCAACTTCTCGACGACGCCACCGTCGATCCTGACCGCACGTCGCGCTTGCTCTTGCGTGTTCTCGGCATCGAGGCACCGGAGGAGAAGCTCGACGTGCGTTCCCTCACCGATCTGGTTGCGTTCAGTCGCAATCAGGTTGGTTCGATCGTGGACTCGCTGGCAAGCGCTCGCGAGAATGCGCGCGGAGCGCGTGAGGTCACGTCGAGCGAGATGTGGGAGTGCTTGAACACCACGTACAACGGATTGGCCGAGCGTGAGCGTGCATCACGCCGGCTGGGCCCGCACGAGTTCTTCCGCTATGTGGAGGAACGCGCAGCGATGTTCGCGGGCCTGGCGGATTCCACGCTCAGTCGCGACGACGGCTACCGGTTCCTTCTGCTGGGGCGCTCGATCGAACGTGTCGACATGATCGTGCGAATGCTGCTGGCGCGCGCCGGTGACCGACCGTCTTCGCCGGCGTGGGTCAGTGTTCTTCGCTCGGCGGGTGCGCATGACACGTATCTGCGTACGTATCGCGGAGCACTCGACGCCAATCGCGTCGTCGAGTTCATCTTGTTGGACAGGCTCTTTCCGCGCTCGGTGTTCCACTCGATCAGGCAGGCAGAGAAGTGCCTACAGGAGCTCGACCCGCAGCCGGGCAGTCGCGTCGGGATCCGGGCGGAGGCGCCGCGGCTTCTGGGCCGCGCACGCAGTGAGCTCGAGTTTTTGCCGCAGGGCGTGTTGCTCGAGGATCTGCAGGGACGGTTGCTCGGTTGGCAGGAGACGTGCCGCGAACTGGGTGAGGCAATTGCATTGCAGTACTTCCACGCCGCGCCGTGGGTCGCATGGACGGATGCCGGGGCCGCGTACGCGGATTCGACGGTGGAGGGAGAGCTGTGAGCTGGCGAATGAGGGTCGTGCACACCACGGGATATGCGTATGACGCCCCGGTGACGTCGTCGTACAACGAGGCGCGATTGACACCCCGCGGCGACACCAGGCAGACGGTGATCCTCACGCGCGTCGAAACCCAGCCGGCAACGCGTTCCTACCGGTACACCGATTACTGGGGCACCGCGGTGACTGCGTTCGACTTGCACGCGCCGCACACCGAACTCGAAGTGACCGGACTGTCGGTGGTGGAAACAGAACCGTTCGTTCAGCCCGAGGAAACCGTCGATTGGGATGAATTGTCGGGTGAAGCGATTAAAGATCGATTCAACGAGCAACTGAGTTTCACGAGATATGTTCCGCGTGATCGTAAGCTGGCGACAATTGCCAAGGAATTGCGCAAAGATAAATCACCTGAAGATGCAGTAGTGGCGGCGTCGCAATGGGTTTACGGTGAAATGTCTTATGTTCCGGGTACGACTGGAGTGCATACGTCGGCGGTCGAGGCCTGGTCGGCCAGGAAAGGTGTCTGCCAGGATTATGCGCATCTGACCTTGGTATTGCTACGAACGATGGGCATTCCGTGTCGATACGTTTCCGGCTATCTCCACCCCAAACGTGATGCGGCAGTCGGGGACACGGTGGTCGGGGAATCGCACGCGTGGATCGAAGCGTGGACCGGCGCGTGGTGGGGATATGACCCGACCAATGCGATAGCTGTGAATGAACAGCATGTCTCCGTCGGAATAGGAAGGGACTATTCGGATGTGCCGCCTTTGAAGGGAATCTTTTCCGGTGGACGCTCCACAGATCTCGAAGTTGTTGTGGAGATCACCAGGCTTGCGTAAAGTCCGGCAAATCTAGGCGCGTGAGCATTACTACCGTTCGATGAGAAGAAGGTGGGAATATGTCTCCAACTGCACAGGAATTGACTGAGATCGAACCGATCTCGGATGTGAAGAAGTATGCGGCCGAAGCGGTGGGGACTTTTGTGCTCGTGTTCTCCGCGGTCGGAACTGCCGTCTTCGCAGGTGCGAAAGTCGGCAATCTCGGAGTTGCCTTCGCATTCGGCTTGACCCTGCTGTTCCTCGTCTATGCGATCGGGCCGATTTCCGGTTGCCACGTCAACCCGGCGGTGACCCTCGGCCAATTCGTGATCGGGCGAATCTCAGCCGTCAATGCGGCGATTTACGTTGTCGCGCAGGTGATCGGCGGTCTGGTAGCCGGCGTCGTCATCTACACGGTCGCGAACAGTCTTCCGGCGTACAACCGTGCTGCTGACGGGCTGGGCGCAAATGGTTGGGGTGCACACAGTCCTTCTGCGGAGAAGAACCTTCTCGGCAACGTGGTCTCGGACGGTTACGGCATCGGTGCCGCCATGATTATCGAGATCCTGCTGACGGCGCTGCTGGTGTTCGTCGTTCTCGCATCGACCGATCAGATCTCGGACGTACCGCTCGCCGGAGTGTCCATCGGCTTCACCCTGGCCGTCATTCACCTGATCTCGATCCCGATCGACAACACCTCCGTCAACCCCGCTCGAAGCCTCGCTGTCGCGCCGTTCCAGGACGGTGCTCTAGGTCAGGTGTGGTTGTTCATCGTGTTCCCACTGATCGGCGGTGCACTCGGCGCACTCATCTATCGAGCACTCTTCGGACGGTTCAACCGTATGGACAGCTGATCGATACTGCTTCTATCCCTTCGGGTCGGCTTCAGCTCCAGCTGAAGTCGGCCCGAAGTTTTGCCGCGACCGCGTCGAACTTCTTGTGATCCATGACGGCGCCCTCGCGGCGGATCCCACTCTCGGGAACATCGAGCACCCGGTCGAGCCGGATCCAGCTCGGCCTGCCCTCGCCGTCCCACGGGCCCGAACCGATTGCGAGCCAATCGCGCTCACCTTCGCGCTTGCTCTGCGAAGACAACATCAGGCCGAGCAGCGTGTCGCCGTCGCGGCCGACTACCAGCACCGGACGGTCTTTGCCCTGGGTCGGATCTTCCTCGTAGGCAACCCAGGTCCAGACGATCTCGCCCGGATCGGCCTTGCCGTCGAGGTCGGGGGAGTACTCCACCTTCCTGGCACGATGTGCGGTCGGAGATGTCCGCGCGGCGACCGGTCGGCCGGACGGACCCGGCTTCGAGGTCGACGACTGAGACGTTGACGACTGCAACTGGCGTAGTAGCGCAGGTCCCTTCTCCACCGCGAGAGCGCCGAGGGTTCTGCCGATCTGCTTCCACATGCTTGCCATAGCGTTCGAGCATAATCACCTGCCCGTGGGAACCCCTGGTACGGCGGCGCCGAGACTTGGATATCCTGAGGGTTGACAGTGGCCCGGATCCGGGCCGGTGCCGGTCCGACTAAGGGGTCTCCCATCAGCAGCTTCGCCGACAAGACGTTCACGGATCCTGCGCAGATCCGGAACTTCTGCATCATCGCGCACATCGATCACGGTAAGTCGACGCTGGCAGATCGCATGCTGCAGCTCACCGGTGTGGTCGAAGAGCGGGCGATGCGTGCGCAGTACCTGGACCGCATGGACATCGAGCGTGAACGCGGCATCACCATCAAGGCCCAGAACGTTCGTCTGCCCTGGACTGTCGACGGCGAAGAGTTTGTTCTCCACCTCATCGACACTCCCGGCCACGTCGACTTCACCTACGAGGTCTCTCGTGCGCTCGAGGCGTGTGAGGGCGCGATTCTGCTGGTCGACGCTGCTCAGGGCATCGAAGCGCAGACGCTGGCCAACCTCTACCTGGCGATGGAGAAGGATCTCAAGATCATTCCCGTCCTCAACAAGATCGACCTCCCGGCCGCGGACCCCGACCGCTATGCCGAAGAGATCGCGCACATCACCGGCTGCGAGCCCGGCGATGTCCTGCGCGTGTCGGGCAAGACCGGCGTGGGCGTCAAGGAACTGCTCGACGAAGTAATCGTGCAGATCCCCGCACCAGTGGGTGATGCTGACGGTCCGGCTCGCGCCATGATCTTCGACTCGGTTTACGACGCATACCGCGGCGTGGTCACCTACGTGCGCGTGGTCGACGGTCGGATCCGTCCCCGCGAGAAGATCACGATGATGTCGACGGGCACCACACACGAACTGCTCGAGGTCGGCATCATCTCGCCCGAGCCGAAGGCCAGTATCGGTCTGGGCGTCGGCGAGGTGGGCTACCTCATCACGGGTGTGAAGGACGTCCGCCAGTCGCGCGTCGGTGACACCGTCACCACAACCCGCAACGGCGCGACCGAACCGCTGGTCGGCTATCGCGATCCCAAGCCGATGGTCTATTCAGGTCTCTACCCGATGGACGGCTCGGACTACCCGGTGCTGCGCGACGCTCTCGACAAGCTCCGCCTCAACGACGCGGCACTGGCCTACGAGCCGGAGACATCGGTTGCCCTCGGATTCGGCTTCCGCTGCGGCTTCCTCGGCCTGCTGCACATGGAGATCACCCGCGACCGCCTCGAGCGTGAGTTCGGCCTGGAACTGATTTCCACCGCGCCCAACGTCGTCTACCGCGTCGTGATGGAAGACGGGGCCGAGGTCATCGTCACCAACCCGTCGTACTGGCCGGAAGGCAAGGTTCGTGAGGTCTACGAGCCGGTCGCCAAGTGCACCGTCATCGCCCCGAGCGAGTACGTCGGCGCCATCATGGAGCTGTGCCAGTCCCGTCGCGGTGAACTCGGCGGCATGGACTACCTCTCCGAGACTCGCGTCGAATTGCGCTACGAACTGCCCATGGGCGAGATCATGTTCGACTTCTTCGACGCCCTCAAGTCCCGCACCAAGGGTTATGCCAGCCTCGATTACGAGGAGGCCGGTGAACAGCAGGCCGACCTGGTGAAGGTCGACATCCTTCTACAGGGCGAGGCCGTCGACGCATTCTCGTCGATCGTGCACCGCTCCAACGCCGGCGCTTACGGCGGACGCATGACGTCGAAGCTTCGTGAGCTGATTCCTCGCCAGCAGTTCGAGGTTCCGATTCAGGCCGCGATCGGCGCGAAGATCATCTCGCGCGAAAACATTCGCGCAATCCGCAAGGACGTTCTTGCCAAGTGCTACGGCGGCGACATCAGTCGTAAGCGCAAGCTGCTCGAGAAGCAGAAGGAAGGCAAGAAGCGCATGAAGACCATCGGTCGCGTCGAGGTGCCGCAGGAAGCATTCGTCGCAGCCCTGACGTCGGAATCGGTTGGCGAGAAGCCCAAGAAGTAGGAGCGCATGGTCACCACCTGGTTGTCCCGAGAGTTCGGAATCGAAATCCCCGTTCTCGGGGCGCCCATGGGTGGCCGCGCCGGCGGTGCGCTCGCCGGAGCCGTCTCGGCTGCCGGTGGTTTGGGTCTACTGGGCGCAGCCCGGTACAACACACCGGAGTGGATCGAGGCCGAAGCCGAGGATGCCCTTTCGATCGGCGGAAAATTCGGCGTCGGCCTGATGACGTGGTCGCTGCCCGAGAACGAGCTGATGCTCGACGCCGCGATTGCCGTCGCACCGACCATGATCACCTTGTCGTTCGGGGATCCCGCAGCGTACGTCGGACGCATCCACGACGCCGGTATTCCTGTTGTGTCACAGATCAATACGCTCGAAGACCTTCGCATTGTCGAGGCCGCGGGTGTCGACGGCGTGATCGCACAGGGCGGTGAGGCAGGCGGGCACACCGGCCGAATCGGAACTCTGCCGCTGCTGCAGGAGATCCTCGAAGCGACGACGCTTCCGGTGCTGGCAGCAGGCGGAATCGGAACCGGACGCGGCTTGGCTGCAGTACTGGCTGCTGGTGGCGAAGGCGTGATGATCGGCACGGCGCTGCTCGCCAGCCCGGAGACAGTCGGACCGGACTACGCCCGCGACCGCGTCGTCGAAGCCGGAAGCACCGACACGATCTACACCTCAGTTTTCGACCGTGCCCGAAGTCAGCCGTGGCCGCAGCGGTGGGGTGGCCGCGCGGTGGCCAACGAGTTCACCGCCGCATGGCACGGAGTCGACGCCGACGAAGAAACATTGGCAAAGGCGTACGACCCGTCGGATCCGCACAGCGGTGTCGTCTACGCCGGAGAAGCGGTGGGACTCGTGCACGGAACCCATCCGGCCGGCGACGTGGTTCGACGCATCGGCGCCGAATCGGAGCGTCTGCTCGCTCGTTTCGCCTGAAAGCAAGGTCGGACACGGACGCGTCCCATATGAGAAGGTAAGCCTCTACTAACTAGTGGAGGAGTATTTCGTGCGTGCGATGAAGTTCTCGGCGGTGGCTCTTTTGGGAGCACTGGTCGTCGGTATCAGTGGTTGTTCGTCTTCGGATGCCGACGAGATCGCGGACGGTCGGGTCACCACGGTCGACCACAAGTTCGGCGCCACCACGATCACCGGCACGCCGACGCGCATTGTCGCGGCCGACACCCAGTGGCTCGACGCCCTGCTCGAACTCGGAATCCAACCGGTGGGGTACCTGGCTGCCGGCCCGATGGGTGACGAGCGTGGCCTGTTCCCGTGGGAGAGCGGCGTCGACGCGTCTGCGAAGGAACTCGATCGCTCCGCGATCCAGCAGTTCGGTGTCCCGCTCAAAGTCGAAGAAATTGCAGCCTTGGATCCCGATCTGATTCTCGGTGGGTTCTCCGTCGCCGATCAGGACGACTTTGACCAGTTGAGCAAGATTGCACCGACCATTGCCGGTCTGTCCGAAGTCCAGGTCGATCCGTGGCAGGACCAAGTCGAGATTCTCGGTCGAGTCCTCGACAAAGAGTCTCGGGCCGACGAGATCGTCGAGTCCACTAACGGGCAGATCGATGCGCTCGCACAGCGACTGCCGGGGCTGAAGGGAAAGACGGCACTTCTGTCGCAGTACGTCTTCCCGACGTCTCAGTTGGTGATCGTCGCCGATCCCAAGGACGGTGCTTCGGGACTGTTCACGCGTCTGGGAATGTCGTTGCCGCCCAAGCTGGTCGAAGAGGCCGGTGTGACCGGTGGTCGGCTGATACTCAGCCCGGAACGGGTCGACGCTCTCAGTGCCGACGTCGTGGTGCTGCTGCCCAACGGCGGGTCGCTGGACGACATGATGAAGCTGCCGGGGTTTGCCGACCTGCCTGCAGTGAAGGGTGGCGGATTGGCCATCGTCGACTATCCGACTGTTGCCGGCCTGAACACTCCGTCGTCGCTGTCGCTGAAGTACTCGCTCGAATCGATCACGCCGCAGCTCGAAGCGGTGGCCGACTAAAACTGCTGTGCGCCTTTATTAACCGCGGGCGGTTAATAAAGGCGCACAGCAGGGGGTCTAGGTTGCGTTGTGCGCGGGCTGGAATGCGCCGGCTTCGGCAGCTTCCTCGGCTCGGATCACGTGGACCACGGCGTTGATCAGCGCCAGGTGTGTGAACGCCTGCGGGAAGTTACCCAGATGGCGACCGGTGTGCGCGTCGATCTCTTCCGCGTACAGCTTGAGCGGGCTCGCGAATCCGAGCAGGCGCTCGCAGAGATGCTTTGCGCGATCCAGTTCGCCGATCTCGACGAGGGCGGACACTAACCAGAAGGAACAGATGGTGAATGTTCCTTCCTCGCCGCTCAACCCGTCGTCGGTGGTGTCGACGCGATAGCGCAGGACCAGACCTTCTTCGGTGAGCTCGTCGGCGATCGCCAGCACCGTCGCCCGGATACGCGGATCGTCGGCCGGCAGGAAGCGCAGCAACGGAGCCAGCAGTAGAGACGCGTCGAGTGAGTCGTGTCCGTAGCGCTGTGTCAGAACTCCACGCGAGTCGACACCTTGCGCGAGGATGTCGGCCTTGATGTCGTCGGCAATGGCCGTCCATTGCTGAGCAAAGCTCGTCTCGCCCTGCATCTCTGCGAGCTTGGCGCCGCGATCGAGCGCGACCCAACACATGATCTTGGACGACGTGAAGTGTTGCGGTTCACCGCGCACCTCCCAGATCCCGCGGTCGGGCTGGCGCCAATGCTTGATCGCTTCCTCGACCTGCTTCTTGAGCAGCGGCCACAACGCCTCGGGGACGCGCTCGCGGGTACGGATGTGGAGGTACACCGAGTCGAGCATGGTGCCCCAGATGTCGTGCTGCTGTTGATCAAACGCACCGTTACCGATTCGCACCGGGCGGGCGCCGTCATATCCGGAGAGGTGGTTGAGTTCGGATTCCTCGAGCGTGCGCTCGCCGCCGATGCCGTACATCACCTGCAGTGGGTGCGGCTGCCCGTTGTCCGAACTCGACACGTCGTAGATGAAGTTGAAGAAGTCGTTGGCTTCACGGTCCAACCCGAGCGTGTAGAGGCCCCACAATGCAAAAGTGGAGTCGCGAACCCACGCGTAGCGGTAGTCCCAGTTGCGTTCTCCGCCTGGTGTTTCCGGTAGCGACGTCGTGGAAGCCGCGAGAAGGGCTCCCGTCGGTGCGTAGGTGAGGCCCTTGAGTGTGAGCGCGCTGCGCTGGAGGTATCCGCGCCACGGATGATCGGGGAACTTGCCGATGGTCACCCATTCGCGCCACGACTTCGAGGTCTGCCACATCTTGTCGGCTGCTTCGTCGAACGTCTGCGGCGCGGGAAGATCCGACCACGAGAGCGCGACGTACACGTTGTCACCTTCGACCAGTCGCGTCCGGGCCCGGGCCTCGCGACCTTCCAGACCCAATCGGAGATCGGTGGTCAAGCGGAGAGTGGGGTGGTCGCCGGGCTTGGCGGAGCGACACGTTGCCGTCGCTTCCTCGTAGACCTTGCCGGTGTATTCCCAATTGGCGGTGCCGCGGTGATAGTCGAACGCGGGCTCGCAGCTCATCTCGAGTTCGACGGTGCCGCTGACGCATTTGACCGTACGGAGAAGCGTGTGTTCTGCGTCCCAGTCGGTGGGTGTGCGCTTGTGCGTGTTCGATCGCTTGTCGACGTTGTGCCACGGGCCGAGAACCAGAGCGTCACGAACGACGAGCCAGCCGGTCTCCGTCTGCCATGTTGTCTCGAGGATGAGTCCGCCCGGCAGATAGCGTCTGGCTGCGGGCACGTTCTGGCCGTAAGGGCCGATACGGAAATGGCCTGCGCTGCGGTCGAGGATGGCACCGAACACGCTGGGGGAGTCGGGGCGGGGAACGCACATCCACTCGACAGATCCGTTACGGGCAATCAGGCACGAGGTTTCGCAATCGGAAAGAAACGCGTAGTCGTCGATCGGGGGAAAGTTGCTTCGATGGTGACCCGTGGAGGCGGGAGGAATCGTCTGCACCACTTCGTCGTCAGCACTCATTCGGACATCATCCGGCCAGAATCGACACACGTCCAATCCACACGCTGTCGGGACCGTATCGTCCGAAGGATAGGGTGATGGCGTGGATCGGATAGCGGATTGGTGGGACAGCTTCGAGCTGTGGATGGCGGGGCTCCCGTTCATCCCGCAGGTCGCGTTGGTCCTGATCGTCGTCGTTCCGCTGTGCCGCCTGGTGGCCATCGGTCTGGATCGCGCGTTGGCCGCCGTACTCGCTCTGCCGCTGTTCGGCTGGTTGCGTAGGAATTCTCGAGAAGTAGAGGAAAGCTGATGCCCCGCTCACGGGTCACTCTCGCCCTGATCGCCCTGATTCTCCTCGTGATCGTGGCGTGGCTTCTCACCCGTTAGTTCTCCCGATTAGAGCGGGCGCCGGTGCTCTGCTAAAGTCCACCGCGTGTCCGAAGCAGCAGCTCCCGTAATCCGCCACCAGTTGGCGTTGATTGCTGTCGGCATGCTCGACGTCGCTGACGTCGCCTGTTGTTGATTTCCTGAGTTCGACCTCTCCGGTGGTGCTGCGCACCCCGTTCGAACTTCTCTGCGCGTCACTCGCGCCCCCGATTCAGGGCACTTTGCCCGTCGGCTCTCCATGTCTGAACGTCCCGATGGATTCAGCCCCAGAGGTCTCGGACTTTTGTGATTTAGTCAACCACTCTCTTGTCAGTCCTTTCAGGAAGGTATCTGCAATGAAACGCCGTTCCCGCACACTTCTCACCGCTATCGCGACCATGGGGGCCGTGGTACTCACAGCGTGCAGTGGTGGCTCGAGCGACACCGTGGGTGGTGACAGCGCTGCCAGCGACGGTAGCGCCGGCACGATCAACCTGTTCGCCTACGCCGTGCCGAAGCCCGGCTTCGACAAGCTCACCGCAGCCTTCCAGGCGACCGACGAGGGCAAGAACGTCAACTTCAATCCGTCGTACGGCGCCTCGGGCGACCAGTCGCGCAAGGTGAAGGACGGTGCCGAAGCCGACTTCGTCAACTTCTCCGTCGAGCCTGACATCACCCGCCTGGTCGATGCCGGCCTGGTCGATCAGAACTGGAACCAGGACGCCTACAACGGAATTCCGTTCGGATCGGTGGTCACCATCGTGACCCGTCCGGGCAATCCGAAGGGCATCAAGGACTGGGACGACCTGCTTCAGCCCGGCCTCGAGGTCGTCACGCCGAACCCGTTCAGTTCAGGCTCGGCCAAGTGGAACCTCTTGGCGCCCTACGCCGCAAAGAGCGACGGTGGCAAGAATCCGCAAGCGGGCCTCGACTACGTCACCGCCTTGGTCAATGATCACGTCAAGATCCAGCCCAAGTCGGGACGCGAGGCTTCGGAAGCCTTCCTTCAGGGCAGCGGCGACGTTCTGATCAGCTACGAGAACGAGGCTCTGTTCATCGAGGGCAACGGCGACCCGGTCGAGCACGTCACCCCGCCCACGACCTTCAAGATCGAGAACCCGGTTGCCGTGATCTCGAACAGCAAGGTCCTCGACAAGGCGACCGCGTTCAAGGACTACCTCTACACGACCGAGGGCCAGACGCTCTGGGCCGAAGCAGGATTCCGTCCCGTCGATCCCGCCGTCGCTGCCAAGTTCACCGACAAGTTCCCCGAGCCGACCAAGCTGTGGACCATTGCTGACCTCGGCGGCTGGAAGGCCGTGGACAGTGCACTGTTCACCAAGGACACCGGTTCGATCGCAGTGATCTACGACAACGCAACCAAGTAAGACTGACGTGACTGACACTATTGACCCCACCCCCGTGGCTCGTCGGCGAAAACTCGCGCGGGTCACGGGGAGTGTGGGGCCGCTCGGAATCGGAGTGGCCACCCTGTGGCTCTCCGTGATCGTTCTGCTTCCGCTCGCCGCGTTGACCGCCACCGCGTTCGACGAGGGGATCGCGGGATTCTGGGACGCTGTCACTGCACCAGTTGCCTTGGCGTCACTGCGCGTGACATTGCTCGTCTCGGTGATCGTGGCACTGATCAACGTTGTGATGGGCACGATCATCGCGTGGGTGCTGGTCCGGGACGACTTCCCGGGCAAGCGCATCGTCAACTCGATGATCGACCTGCCGTTCGCGTTGCCGACAATCGTGGCGTCGATCGTGCTGTTGTCCCTCTACGGCCCGCAGTCGCCGATCGACATCCACCTCAACGCAACTCAGCCTGGTCTGATCGTGGCGCTGGCTTTCGTCACCTTGCCGTTCGTCGTTCGCTCTGTGCAGCCGGTGCTGATGGAGGTCGACCGTGAGGTCGAGGAAGCCGCTGCATCGTTGGGCGCGTCCAACTGGACGATCTTTCGCTCCGTCGTTCTTCCGACGTTGGCGCCCGCCGTCATCTCGGGTGCGGGACTGGCGTTCGCCCGAGCGATCGGCGAGTACGGTTCGGTCGTCCTGATCGGCGGCAACATCCCACGAGTGACACAGATGACGTCGCAGTACATTCAGCAGCAGATCGAGATCGATCGTCCGACCAACGCCGCTGCCGTCTCGGTCGTGCTGCTGGTCATCGCATTCGTGACGCTGTTCGTCTTGCGAATCTTCGCTTCGCGCGGACAGCGACGTGAGGAGAGTTCCCGATGAACGTGTCCAGAGGATCGAAGATCGGTCTTCGGACCGTCGCGCTCGTCTACCTGTTCGTGTTGTTGGTCGTGCCGATCGGCGTGATCCTGACACGAACGTTCGAGAACGGAATCGGTCCGTTCTTCGAATCGATCACGACGCCTGCAGCCGTCTCCGCGCTGAATTTGTCGCTGATCATCGTGGCGATCGTGGTCCCGATCAACGTTGTGTTCGGTGTCGTCACCGCACTCGCCTTAGTCCGTGGTCGGTTCCCGGGCCGTGGAGTTCTGCAGTCGGTAGTCGACCTGCCGTTCGCGGTTTCGCCCGTCGTCGTCGGTGTGTCCTTGATCCTTCTCTGGGGCGCCAACGGCTGGTTCGGCGGGATCGAATCGTTGGGGTTCAAGGTCATCTTCGGCTTGCCAGGCATGGTGATCGCGACCATTTTCGTGACGCTTCCCTTTGTCGTCCGGGAGGTCGAACCCGTCCTGCACGAGATCGGCGACGAGCAGGAACAAGCTGCCGCGACGCTCGGTGCTTCGGGTTGGCAGACGTTCTGGCGGATCACACTGCCCGCGATTCGTTGGGGCCTGACGTACGGAATCGTGTTGACGGTGGCGCGTTCGCTCGGTGAATTCGGCGCAGTCATCATGGTCTCTTCCGGTTTCCCGGGGGTATCCCAGACGCTGACGTTGCTGGTGCATTCGCGATACATCGACGACCACAACACCTTTGGTGCGTATTCGGCGGCAACGCTGCTGATGGGCATCGCCATCATTGTCCTGTTGCTGATGACGCTGCTGGACCGTAAGAGGAGCACCACATGATCACAGTGACCGGGGCCCGCAAGAACTACGGTGATTTCGCGGCGCTCGACGACGTGACGGTCGACATTCCCTCGGGTTCGTTGACGGCATTGCTGGGACCCAGTGGCTCGGGAAAGTCGACGTTGCTGCGTTCGATCGCCGGACTCGAAGATCTCGATTCGGGAACCATCACCATCGCAGGCAAGGACGTCACCGGCGTCTCACCGCAGAAGCGTGACATCGGCTTCGTATTCCAGCACTATGCCGCGTTCAAGCACATGACGGTGCGGGACAATGTGGCGTTCGGGCTCAAGATCCGCAAGCGCCCGAAGCCGGAGATCGAGAAGAAGGTCAACGAATTACTCGAGATCGTCGGCCTCGACGGCTTTCAACATCGGTACCCGGCGCAGCTGTCCGGTGGTCAGCGTCAGCGCATGGCGTTGGCACGCGCTCTGGCTGTCGATCCGCAGGTTCTCCTGCTCGACGAGCCCTTCGGTGCGCTCGACGCGAAGGTCCGTGCCGACCTGCGCACATGGTTGCGTCGCCTGCACGACGAAGTGCACGTCACCACCGTCCTGGTCACCCACGACCAGGAAGAGGCTCTCGACGTCGCAGACCGGATCGCAGTGCTGAACAAGGGGCGAATCGAGCAGATCGGTGAACCTGCCGACCTGTACGACCGCCCGTCCAACGACTTCGTGATGTCCTTCCTCGGATCCGTCGCGAAGCTCAACGGGCAGCTGGTTCGTCCGCACGACATCCGCCTCGGCCGCGACCCGAGCATGGCTCTCGCTCAGGAGTCCGGAACGGCCGAGTCTCTCGGCGTCACACGCGCAACCGTCGAGCGCGTTGTGTACCTCGGCTTCGAGGTTCGGGTCGACCTGCGCAACGAGGCAACCGGTGAGCTGTTCTCGGCTCAGGTCACTCGCGGTGACAGTGCAGCGCTGCACCTCGAGGCAGGGGAGACGGTGTACGCCCGGGCAACTCGGGTTCCGGATCTGCCGGAGACCCCGGTGTCGACGCCGGTGCAGGAGCCGGTCACGGTGAGCGTCGTCGGCCAGGTTTGACCTGTTTGCCCTGCTTCACCCCCACTTCTGGTTGAGCGAACGGCACTTTCGGTCTACTGAAGGCGCCGAAAGTGCCGTTCGCTCAGGAAGAGGGGGGTGGGGCAACAGCGAGGCGGGTTCAGCCCTCGCGGCAAATGAGGACCGGGCACTGGGCGTGGTGGATCAGGCTCTGACTGGTCGAACCGACTATCGACGCCATGAACGGACTGCGGCCGTGGCTACCGACGACTACGAGCTGCGCCTCCGCTGAATGCTCGAGCAGCGCCTTCATCGGTCCGCTGCGTTGGACGCTGCGGGTGACTTCGACGTCGGGGTACTTCTCGGTCCATCCGGCGAGGCACTCGGACAACAGTGCGTGCTCATGCTGCTCGTACGGACCCCAGTCGACGAAGCGCCTGGCTTCGGAATACCCGCCCAGCGAGGCGTGCTCGTTCCACGTGTGGACCGCCACCAAAGGTGCGCCGAGGAACGCGGCAAACTCGAAAGCATGCGCGACGGCGAGTTCGCTGAGCTTGCTTCCGTCGACGCCGACGACGATGGGTCTGGTGTCGGCCATGGCGTGATCACCCGTACCTCGGAATACGGCCACGGGACAGTGCGCACGGTTGACCACCCGAATGGTGTCGGATCCGAGAAACACGGACTGCATTTCGCTGGTGCCGGCCTGACCCAGTGCAACGATGCGAGCCGACTTCGACAGTTCGACGAGTGTGGTTGCGGGAGTACCAGTCACGAGGCCGCGTTCGATGGCGACGTCGGTGTGATCATCGCGGATGGCGTCCTCGGCCTCGTCGAGTAATTTTGCACCCTCGACGCGAAGGTGGTGGTCGAACATCTCTTCGTCGGTGACGTTGGTGCCTCCACCGGACTCGGGTTGTCCTGGCAGCACGTGGGTCAGGCGAAGTGGTTCGTCGAATCGCTTTGCAGCCGATGCTGCCCACCTCGCGGCGTTGACCGCGCTTGCCGAGCCGTCGATACCGGCCACGATTCCGTGTCGAACAGGTGCACTGGTCATGGAAGTCTCCTCGCGTCGCCTCCTTACCAGTGTGTCCCTGCTCACCCTCGGTTCGCTACAAGCTGGTCAGCTCCCGTGGTGCGAGAACGTCGGTGGGCACTGCTGCGCGAGATCGGCGCGGGCGCAACGACAACAGAGCGGTGATGAATCCGTTACCGGGCAGTGTCAGTTCCACGTTCTTCAACACGGTTCGGCGCATCAATGCGAGCAGGGCTGCGACGCCGGTGACCGCCATCCACATGGGCAGTGGGTACAGCGTCAGGCGTTCACCCAGGCCGAAGGTGAGGGTTCGTCCGAGAAGCAGTACGGCGCCGACGATTCCGGTGGTCGCGCACAGTCCCGACCACACTGCGATCCACCTACGATGCTGCCAGAAAGATATGGCCATGAGTACGAGAACTGCGTGCCGGGCGACGAAGCCGGGGAGCACGGCAGTCCAGTGAACGAAGGTCCCGTCGTTGGCCGGGAAGAGGCCGGTGGCCGCGGTGCTCAGTGCAACGACGACGGCAAGTCCGAGAATCCACTTCTTCGCACGACCGTCCGGAATGTACTTGTGCAGCAAGGCCGCACCGAGGATGGTGAGCGCACCGAGGATCATGAAAGCTGCGTTCATCACGTCGTGCATCGGCGAACACGAATCCGCGCTGCACGTCGTCACACCGAGCGAACTGATGGAGTCGCGCGCGAAGCTGTACGGCGTCTTCCAGGCTCCGGCCGTGAAGATTTCGACCAGCAGGTAGAGCACCGACAGGACCCATGCGGTGCCAGCTGTGCCGAGGCGAAGATTGTGAGTGATGGTGTTCCCTCTCGCGGCGCTCTGAGGGGATTGCACCCAAAGATCTGTTTCGCAGGCGAAGGAGGAACCTTCGCGAGCTGGACAGATCCAACACTACGGTAACAATCTGATAACGGCCTGTGAAACCGGATCAGGCGGAGCGGACCAGACGGTCGGGTAGTGCATCAGCGACTTGTCGGTAACGGTCGATCATCGTTTCGATCAGTAGAGAGTGCCCACCGATCGTGTCGGCGAAACGCGCGCGCGGACATGCCGTTGCTGCTGCAGCGCTCAGTCGGTCGGTGAGTAAGCCGGGGGCCAAGAACCACGGTGCGACGACAACGTGTTCGGCACCGTCCTGCTCGAGAGCGGAGATCGCCTGGGCAACTGTCGGTTCCGCAGACGTGGCGAAGCAGATTCGAACACCCGACCAGTTGGTTCCGGTCAGAAGTGTGGATGCCAATTCTGCGGTGGCGGCGTTGGCGCGCGCGTCGGACGAGCCGACTGCCGCAAGAGCGACCCCCACCGACGGATCGTCCAGCTGGGCGCCTGCTTCGAGGATTCGCTCACGCACCGCCTCGATCAACCGAGCATCGCGACCCAGTACGTCAGCTTGGAACACGGTCAGTTGGGGGTGGCGGATCGCGGCTGCGGCCAAGAGCCCGGGCAGATCTACCCGAGCATGGAACGCGTTGCCCAGCAACATCGGGACAGCGACAGCTTGCGTGTGTCCGTCGGCAGCAACACCATCGAGGACCTGATCGATGGACGGCGCGTTCAGATCGAGGAAAGCCAGCCGGACATCGAGATCGGGCCGCGTTTCACGAAGAGCCGCGACGGCGGCCGCGATCACCCGAGCAGAACGGGGATCGCGGCTGCCGTGCGCAACAGCAATGAGCGGAACCATCTACTTAGACGCGTTCGCCCAATTCGACGGCGGAGATGACGTCGCCGACGAGGCCTGCGGCGAGGGTGTTCCCGCCCGCGGGATCGATCAGCAGGAAGCTGCCCGTGTGGCGGTTGACGGCGTAGTCGTCAGCCACGATCGGCTCGGCAACCCGGATCGAGATCTTGCCGATCTCGTTGAGCTCGAGCGTTTCCGGGCCCTGATCTGTGGTCAGGTCCTGCTCGTTGAAGCGCTCCACCAAGCTGCCCACGATGGCCTGCGTCGTACGCGTGCCGTGCTTGAGCAGTAGACGTGCACCGGGGCGCAGCGACTTCTCGGCCAGCCAGCAGACGGTGGCGTCGAATTCGCCGATCGGCTCAGGTGCATCCGAAGGTGAGGCGATGGTGTCGCCGCGTGAGACGTCGACGTCGTCGGCCAAGATCAACGTGACGCTGCGTCCCGCGTGGGCGACGTCCAGTTCGCCGTCGGCCGTGTCGATACGAGTGACGGTGGTGCGCGTACCCGAGGGCAGGATCACCACTTCGTCGCCGGGCACGACGGAACCGGCGGCAACCTGGCCGGCGTAGCCGCGGTAGTCGAGGAACTCGGCGGTGCGGGGACGGATCACGTACTGCACCGGGAAACGCAGGCCGACGCGATGTGGCTCGGCATCGACCGGAATCGACTCGAGGTGCTCGATCAGTGTGGGACCGGTGTAGTACGGGGTCTTGTCCGAGCGAATCGCGACGTTGTCTCCGTGCAGGGCAGACACCGGGATCTCCACGACATCTTCGCTTGCCCAGCCCAGCGAACTGGTGAGTTCGTTGAACTCGGCGGAGATGGAGGTGAAGACCTCTTCGGGATTCTCGACGAGGTCGATCTTGTTCACGGCGAGAACCAGCTTCGGAACACCGAGGAGCGCGAGAACTGCTGCGTGCCTACGTGTCTGTGCGATGACACCCTTGCGGGCATCGACCAGCAAGATCACGAGCTGCGCCGTCGAGGCACCGGAGACCGTGTTGCGGGTGTACTGCACGTGGCCCGGTGTATCGGCCAACACGAACGTGCGCTTGGGGGTCGCGAAGTAGCGGTACGCCACGTCGATGGTGATGCCCTGCTCGCGCTCGGCGCGAAGACCGTCCACCAGCAGCGAGAGGTCGGGGGTGTCGAGACCGCGATCCACCGACGCGCGGGTGACGGCGTCGATCTGGTCGGCGAGAACGGATTTGGTGTCGTACAACAGACGGCCCACGAGGGTGGACTTTCCGTCGTCGACGCTGCCGGCAGTTGCCAGCCTGAGCAGATCGCTCATCAGAAGTAGCCCTCTCGCTTGCGGTCTTCCATGGCCGCTTCGGAAACTCGGTCGTCGCCACGGGTCGCGCCGCGCTCGGTCAAACGTGATGCCGCAACCTCGGCCAGGATGGCCTCGTTGTCGGCGGCATCGGAGAGGACTGCGCCGGTGGTCGAACCGTCACCGACGGTGCGGTAACGCACCGAAAGGGTCTGCAGCTCTTCGCCGTCAGCCGGTCCACCCCAGACGCCGGGCGTCATCCACATGCCGTCGCGCTGGTACACCGGACGCTGGTGGGCGTAGTAGATGCTGGCGAGTTCGACGTTGTCGCGGGCGATGTAACGCCAGATGTCCAGCTCGGTGAAGTTGCTGAGCGGGAAGACTCGCACCTGCTCGCCGGGGGAGTGGCGACCGTTGTACAGGTTCCACAGTTCCGGGCGCTGCTTCTTGGGGTCCCACTGACCGAAAGCGTTGCGCAGCGAGAAGATCCGCTCCTTGGCGCGGGCCCGCTCCTCGTCGCGGCGAGCGCCACCGAAGACGGCGTCGAAGCGGTTCTCGGAGATCGCGTCCAGCAAGGGCACGGTCTGCAGCGGGTTGCGGATACCGTCGGGGCGCTCGGTGAGGCGGCCGTCCGCGATGTACTCCTCGACGCTGGCCACGTGCAGGCGCAGGTTGTACTTGGCCACCACGTGGTCGCGGAAGTCGAGGACTTCCTGCAGGTTGTGGCCGGTGTCGACGTGCAGCAGGGTGAACGGCAACGGCGCAGGCCAGAAGGCCTTGATCGCCAGGTGCAGCAGCACCGTGGAGTCCTTACCGCCCGAGAAGAGGATGACCGGGCGTTCGAATTCGCCGGCCACCTCTCGGAAGATGTGGATCGCTTCGGACTCGAGGGCGTCGAGAGTATCGAACTGTGTGCCGTCGAGCTGAGGACGTGAAGGTGTCAAGTCAACTGTCATGATGCGTGCAACCCGCATTCTGTCTTGGAGGCACCGGCCCAACGACCGCTACGCGGATCGCTGCCGGGGGCTGGCTTGCTGGTGCAGGGTGCGCAGCCGATGGACGGATATCCCTCGTCGACAAGAGGATTGACGAGGATGGAATGAGTATCGATGTAGTTCTGCATCTCCTCGTCCGACCACGGAGCGATCGGGTTGATCTTCACGAGGCCGAAGGCATCGTCGAAGGAGATCAGGGGAGCATTGGCGCGGGTGGGGGCCTCGACCCGGCGGATGCCGGTCACCCATGCGCTGTACCCGGACAGTGTCTGCTTCAGCGGTGCGACCTTGCGCAAAGCGCAGCAGCGGTTGGGATCACGGGCGAACAGGTCCTTGCCCTCGGCGACGTCCTGCTCGGCGACGCTTGCCAGCGCACGCGCATTGATGACGTTGACGCCGTACACCTGCTCGACCGCGTCACGCGTGCCGATGGTTTCGGGGAAGTGGTAGCCGGTGTCGAGGAAGAGTACGTCGACGCCCGGATGCACCTGTGCGGCAAGGTGAACCAACACACCATCCTGCATATTCGACGCAACAATGTACGAGTCGCCGAACGTGTCCTCGGTCCACTGCAACAGTTCCTGTGCGTTGGCCCCGTCGAGTTCTACGGCACCGCGCTCGGCGATGGACCGAAGCTCGTCGGCAGTTGCTCGCGAAATGTCCACTGTCATCGCAAATCTCCTTCGTCTGCGCGCACTGCCCATTCGGCGAACCGCTCACCTTCGTTGCGGTTCTTCACGAACTGACGTACGACGCGGTCGATGTAGTCACCCATCTCGACGCTGGTGACCTTGTGCTGGCGCAGCTTGCGTCCGAAGGCGCTGTCGAATCCGAGGCTGCCTCCCAGGTGAACCTGGAAACCCTCGACTTGATTCCCCTCACCGTCGTCGACGAGCTGGCCCTTGAAGCCGATGTCGGCGATCTGCGAGCGAGCGCAGGAGTTGGGGCAACCGTTGATGTTGATGGTGATCGGCACGTCGAGCTGGCTGTTGATATCGGCGAGACGCTGTTCGAGTTCGGGCACGAGCACCTGCGAACGCTTGCGTGTCTCGGCGAACGAGAGCTTGCAGAACTCGATGCCGGAGCAGGCCATCAGGTTCTTGCGCCAGTGCGACGGACGGGCGGGAAGGCCCAGTGCGTCGAGATCGGCGATGAGCGGCTCGAGGGTCTCGTCGGTGACGTCGAGGATGATCAGCTTCTGGTACGGCGTGAAGCGGATCCGGTCGCTGCCGGCCTTCTCGGCAGCGTCGGCGACCTGAGCCAGGATGTCTCCCGAGACGCGGCCGGCGATCGGAGCGAAGCCGACTGCGTTGTGGCCGTTGCGGGTCTTCTGGATGCCGACGTGATCGATCGGGCGCTTGGGCTTCTCCGGCGCTGGGCCGTCGATGAGCGGACGCTTCAGGTACTCGGTCTCGAGAACCTCACGGAACTTTTCGATGCCCCAGTCCTTGATGAGGAACTTGAGCCTGGCCTTCGCGCGCAGACGGCGGTAGCCGTAATCGCGGAAGATCGAGACGACACCCTCCCAGACGTCGGGAACCTCGTCGAGCGGGATCCAGGCGCCGACGCGCTGCGCCAGCATCGGGTTGGTGGACAGGCCGCCGCCGACCCAGAGGTCGAGGCCGGGGCCGTGCTCGGGGTGGTTCACGCCGATGAAGGCGATGTCGTTGATCTCGTGAACAACATCCTGCTGACCGGAGATGGCGGTCTTGAACTTGCGCGGCAGGTTGGAGTACTTGGGATCGCCGATGTAGCGGCGCACGATCTCGTCGATCGCCGGAGTGGGATCGAGGACCTCGTCGAGCGATTCGCCGGCCAGGGGAGAACCGAGGACGACGCGAGGGCAGTCGCCGCAGGCTTCGGTGGTCTTGAGTCCGACGGCTTCGAGGCGCTTCCAGATCTCCGGGACGTTCTCGACTTCGATCCAGTGGAACTGGACGTTCTCACGGTCCGACAGGTCGGCGGTGTTCCGGCCGAATTCCTTCGAGATACCGGCGATGGTGCGCAGCTGCTCGACGTTCAGCGCGCCGGCGTCGCAACGCACACGCATCATGAAGTACTTGGCCTCGAGCAGATCGATGTTCTCGTCGCCGGTGAAGGTGCCGTCGTAGCCTTCTTCGCGCTGGGTGTAGAGACCCCACCAGCGGAAGCGGCCGCGCAGATCACCCTTGTCGATGCTGTCGAAGCCCTGCTTGGAGTAGATGTTCTCGATGCGGGCCCGAACGTTGAGCGGGTTGTCGTCCTTCTTGGCCTGCTCGTTGGCGTTGAGCGGTTCGCGGTAGCCGAGGGCCCACTGACCTTCGGCGCGACGCTTGGCAGGACGTGCGGCGCGGGCGGGCCGAGCTTCAGCAGGTGCTGCCGAATCGGCGGGTGTGGCGGCGTCGGTGGTCGACGTCATCGATGAACTCCTGGATCTGGGCGGTTGATCGGCACGCGGCACGCACTAGCGACGAACTGTGGCGGTGTCTGATCGGGACGCACCGGTCCGTGTCGGAAATCGAGGGGGCTGTCCTCGGTCTCGGAAAGCTCGCGGCCGGCAGGTGTGCTCACGAAAACGAACAGCTGGAGAAGCCGTCTCTGGAAGAGCTGTTTCGGTGAAGCAGATGGAGATGAGCGGGAAAGGCTGGAGGATCAGTGAAGGATCAACAGCTACACAGGTGCAGACACGACGAGCTGCACACACGCTTGAAGTCGACATGGCGACGCGCCACAAGTCGCACTCCGAGTCCGGTCATGCGGACCATTGTGCCACGTCAACTCGATAATTCCGACTCGGGGACATATTTCCACGAAAAATGGGGGAAATATCGAGTTCAAGCCACGTGCCGACCTGCATCGCAGGCTGAATAGGTGTGCATTCCGGATGCTGGGACACTGGAGTCGTGAATGCCACCAGCACGACTCCCACTCGACAGAGCGAGGCGACACCCTTCGCCTTGCCTTCGCGATCGCTCGAGGGTGTCGGGAAACGGCCGTTCGGGATCTACATCCACGTCCCGTTCTGTGCCACCAGGTGTGGGTACTGCGATTTCAACACCTACACGGCCGGTGAACTCGGAACCTCGGCGTCGCCGCAGTCGTGGTTGGAAGGTCTGCGGCGCGAACTCGATCTCGCAGCCGAGATGACGGGCGCCCCGGCGGCGGACACGGTGTTCGTTGGTGGCGGAACGCCGTCGCTGCTCGGCGGCGACGGACTGTCCGACGTGCTGTCGGCGGTGCGCAGCAGTTTCGGCTTGGCATCGGGCGCCGAGGTGACCACGGAATCGAACCCCGAATCGACCTCGCCGGAATTCTTCGGTGCTCTCCGCAGTGCCGGATTCACCCGGATCTCCCTCGGCATGCAGTCCGCGGCTCAGCACGTGCTGAAGATCCTCGACCGCACGCACACTCCGGGCCGCGCCGTCGCTGCCGCGAAAGAGGCTCGCGCAGCTGGTTTTTCGCACGTGAACTTGGATTTGATCTACGGAACGCCGGGGGAGCGCGACCAGGATCTCGACGCCTCACTCGATGCGGTTCTCTCCGCCGACGTCGACCATGTCTCGGCCTACGCGCTGATCGTCGAGGACGGCACCGCGATGGCTCGCAAGGTCAGGCGCGGCGAGTTGCCGGCCCCGGACGACGACGTGCTGGCCTCACGATACGAACGAATCGATTCACGCCTGGCCGAAGCGGGTTTGCACTGGTACGAGGTCTCCAATTGGGCAAAAGCGGAAACCGCGGACTCCGGTGACACCCGCTGCCGTCACAACCTCGGGTACTGGGACGGCGGTGACTGGTGGGGCGCCGGACCGGGCGCGCACAGTCACGTCGGTGGAGTGCGGTGGTGGAACGTCAAACACCCGGCGCGGTACGCGGAACAGTTGGCGCTCGGTGAACTTCCCGTCGGCGGCAGTGAAGAACTGACGGCCGAGGACGAACACATGGAGCGCGTCATGTTGACCGCACGCTTGCGTACCGGGCTTCCGCTCTCGGAACTATCTGTATCCGAACGGGTTTCGGCTGAACAGGTGGTCGTCGACGGGTTGGCTGTGATCGAGAAAGATCACGTGGTTCTGACCGACCGTGGTCGCCTGCTCGCCGATGCGGTGATTCGTACGATCCTGACCTGACGCGCCACCATCCTTCGCCGCGTAATGTGGCCGTGGTGGCCATCATTCATCGTGCGCAGTTGAATCCGTCCAAGAACGACTTGCTCCGAGCGTGGGTACCCACGCAGCCGTGGCTCGGCGCCGTCGACTGTTCGACGCTCGAACGCGTCGACGCCTATCGTTTCGACGACCCGGACGGTGAGGTCGGAATCGAGACGCACCTGCTCCGCTCGGCAGACGGTCGAATTCTTCAGGTCCCTCTCACCTACCGTGGTGCTCCGCTGGCCGGGGCGGACGCTGCACTGATCGCAACCATGGATCATTCGGTGCTGGGCGAGCGGTGGGTGTACGACGCGTGCTGTGATCCGGTTTACGTGACCGCGTTGGCGACCGCGATTCTGACCGGTGGGGCCGGAGTCGAACTGGTCTTCGCGGACACCGCCGATCACATCCCCGTGACGGCTCACGTAGTAGGCAGCGGTACGGCCCGCGCTTACGTACGGGCAGTCGAATCCGTGACCTGCTCGACAGTCGGCACCGACACGATCATCAGCGCGGGAGATCTGGAATTGACCGTGGTGAGAGTGATCGACGCAGATCGAGTGTCAGGCTCGGCGACGCTCACCGGAACCTGGCCGGGGCAGACGAATCCCGCACTGCTCGCGTTCGTCGGTTGAGTCTCGGTACCCGAGTCGCGTGAGCGTCAGCGGACACCCTCGATGACACCGGGCATTGCGTCGAAGTCGAAGACACGCGCGTGCAGTACGACGCGGTTTCGCAGGGCGGAGCGAACCGCTCGGTGCAGGCCGTCCTCGAGGTAAAGGGTGCCGCGCCATTGCACCGCGTGAGGGAAGAGATCGCCGTAGAAGGTCGAGTCCTCGGACAGCAGGCGATCGAGTTCGAGGACCTTCGTGGTGGTCACGATCTCGTCGAGTCGAACCTGACGTGGAGGGAACTTCGACCAGTCGCGTAGAGACAGCCCGTGATCGGGATACGGTTTGCCGTCCATCACGCCTTTGAAGATCATGTGCCGCCTTGTCCGTGGTTGTGCGATCGGCCGTTCACCGATCTCACTCCACAGTAAGGGCAACAGCCGTCTCTGGCGCTCGGGCGATTAGACTGCCAGTGGGAACCGATGTGTAAATGTCGGTGTTCGTTCTGTTCAGGAAACGGAGGTGGCAACGATGTCGAGTACCGACGACAGGCGTTTCGAGGTCTTACGTGCAATCGTGGCCGATTACGTCTCCACCCAGGACCCGGTGGGGTCCAAGGCACTGGTCGAGCGTCACAACCTCGGAGTGTCGAGCGCCACTGTGCGCAACGACATGGCATTCCTCGAGGCCGAGGGCTACATCGCCCAACCGCACACCAGTTCCGGGCGCGTCCCCACCGACAAGGGATACCGCGAGTTCGTCGATCGCATCGCCGACGTGAAGCCCATGTCCGGACCGGAGCGTCGAGCGATCCTCGAGTTCTTGGAATCAGGCGTCGACCTCGACGACGTTCTGCGTCGAGGTGTGCGACTGCTCGCGCAACTGACCCGTCAGGTCGCGGTTGTCCAGTACCCGTCGCTGTCCGCATCGTCGGTTCGCCACCTCGAGGTGGTCGCGCTGACGCCCGCGCGTCTGCTCCTCGTTCTCATCACCGATTCCGGCCGAGTCGATCAACGGATCGTCGAACTAGGGGACGTTCTCGAAGACGAGGATCTGTCCCGGTTACGCACGCTTCTCGGGGGAGCGCTGGAAGGTAAGCGCCTGGCTGCCGCGTCGATTGCCGTGGCGGAACTGGCCGACGAATCTCCGGCCGACCTGCGCGACGCCGTGATCCGGTCGGCAACCGTTCTGGTCGAGACCCTGGTCGAGCATCCGGAAGATCGCCTGGTCTTGGGCGGAACCTCAAATCTCACGCGGAACGCCGCCGATTTTTCCGGTCTGGCCGGCTTCCCCGGATCGCTGCGCGCAGTGCTCGAGGCACTGGAAGAGCAGGTAGTGGTCCTGAAACTGCTCGCTGCGACGCAGAATTCCGGCACGGTCACCGTTCAGATCGGTGAAGAGACGCAGGTCGAGCAGATGCGCGGAACCTCCGTGATTTCGACTGGCTACGGCGCGGCCGGTACCGTTTTCGGTGGTGTCGGTGTGCTCGGACCCACTCGGATGGACTATCCGGGAACAATTGCATCGGTTGCCGCCGTTGCCAGATACATCGGCGAAGTTCTCTCCGAGCGATGACGGACGTCGACATTCGTCGACACGCCTCCTCGCGAGGACTGAGGAAAACCTAGAAGTAAGAGAAGGACGAGAGACTCAACGTGGCACGGGATTACTACGGATTGCTCGGCGTCGACAAGAACGCGACAGACCAGGAGCTCAAGCGCGCTTACCGCAAGCTGGCACGCGAACTGCACCCGGACGTCAACCCTGACGAGGCGGCGCAGGCCAAGTTCAAGGAGATCTCGACGGCCTACGAGGTCCTGACCGACCCGGAGAAGCGTCGCATCGTCGATCTCGGCGGAGACCCCCTCGAGTCCGGTGGCGGCGGAGGTGGCGGTTTCGGCGGCGGATTCGGTGGCGGTGGCCTCGGCGACGTCTTCGAAGCATTCTTCGGCGGCGGTGGCGGCGCCGGACGTGGCCCGCGCGGTCGAGTTCAGCCCGGAGCCGACTCGTTGCTTCGCACCAAGCTCACCCTCGCAGAATGTGCGACGGGAGTCAGCAAGCACGTGACCGTCGAGACGGCGATCCTGTGCGACAGCTGCACCGGTGCCGGAACCAATGGCGACTCCAAGCCGGTGCGCTGCGAGACCTGCAACGGTGCCGGTGAAGTTCAGTCCATCCAGCGTTCGTTCCTCGGCCAGGTCATGACTTCGCGTCCCTGCCCGACATGCCGCGGTGCCGGTGAGACCATCCCGGATCCCTGCCACAAGTGTGGCGGCGACGGCCGAGTTCGGGCTAAGCGTGACATCACCGTGAAGGTTCCCGCGGGCGTTGCAGGTGGCATGCGCATCCGTTTGACCGCGCAGGGTGAAGTGGGCCCAGGCGGCGGACACCCCGGCGACCTCTACGTCGAGATCGTCGAGCAGCAGCACGACGTCTTCGTTCGAGACGGTGAAGACCTGCACTGCACGATCCGCGTTCCGATGGTCGACGCAGCGCTCGGTACGACTGTCACCGTCGACACCATCATCGACGGCCCCAAGGAAATCACCATCGAGCCAGGCACCCAGCCCGGGCACGTTGCTGTTCTTCGTGGTCACGGCATGCCGAAACTGCGGTCGGGAGTGCGCGGCGACGTCCACGCTCACCTCGAAGTGGTCATCCCGAGCCGCCTCGATCACAAGCAGTCCAAGCTGCTCAAGGAATTCAAGCTGCTCCGCGATCGTGACGAGGCCGAAGTTGTCTCGACCAACTCGCAGAACAGCGGTGGATTGTTCTCGCGTCTTCGCGAAGCATTCAGCGGCCGCTGACGGTGGCCGCAACGGTCTTCTTTCTCGACCCGGTTCCCGGAGTCGGTGAAATCGCGGTTCTGGACGGGCAGGAGGGTCGCCACGCGGCGACCGTCCGTCGGATCGGCGTCGGCGAGCGTTTGGTTCTGGCCGACGGTCGTGGCCGGGTAGCCGATGCCGAGGTGACGAGCGTCGGCAAGGATCGCCTGGAACTGTTGGTCGGTGACGTCCAGGTTCTGCAGCAGCCCAAGCCGCTGGTGACGTTAGTTCAGGCACTTCCCAAAGCCGAGCGTTCCGAGTTGGCCGTCGAACTGGCGACCGAGGCGGGGATCGACGCGGTGATTCCGTGGCAGTCCCTGCGGTGTGTTGCCAAGTGGGAGGGACCGAAGCTCGCCAAGGGCGTCGCACGCTGGAGAAGTGCCGCCGTGTCTGCGGCAAAGCAATCCAGGCGCGCATTCGTCCCGGAGATTTCGGAGCTGCACAAGACGGCGGCGGTGATCACGTTGGTTCGCGACGCCGTTGCCCGCGGCGCTGTGGTTGCGGTGCTTCACGAATCGGCGACGACGCCGTTGGCCGGCTTGCCGCTGGCGAGCGCGGACGAGGTCTTTCTGGTTGTCGGTCCAGAAGGTGGACTGGACGATTCGGAGATCAGTGCGTTGTCGGAGGCCGGGGCCACTCCGGTGCTTCTCGGCCCGACGGTCCTGCGCACATCGACCGCCGGAGCCGTTGCTCTGGGAGCAATCGGAGTGCTGACCGATCGCTGGGGACCGCGACCACTGCACTGATCTTGCTGTGATCCCGAGCTGAATCGGATCCGGCGCTCAGCGAAGTGTCAGATTTGCGCACTATCGTAGGGACGTCGGGGGTCGCCTTCGGCGTGAGTTGGTTCGGGGATTTCAGGAGGCCAGATGTTGTCACGTGCGCATATGCGAATCGTTGGAGCGGTGTGTGCCGCGGCGGCGATGATGCTGGTCGCGGGGTGCACAGTCTCCACCGGAGACAACACGGGTTCCTCCAGCAGTGCAGTCACCACCACACCGACCAGCGAGGCGCTCGTCACCGTCACACCGGCGGACGGCGGAACCCCGGTGAGTCCGCTCGATCCCATCGAGGTCCAGGTCGCGAAGGGAACGCTGACGACCGTCGCGCTGACCAATCCCGAAGGTAAGGAAGTCGCCGGCATCACGACGCCGGACAAGACGTCCTGGAAGCCGAGCGAACCACTCGGGTACGGCAAGACCTACAAGTTGATCGTCGACGCCGTCGACGCGAATGGTGTTGCCACGACCAAGAACACGACGCTGACGACGGTCGCTCCGAGCAATCAGACTCGCGCGTACATCAACACCACCGGCGGCGCCTCGATCTCGGACGGTGGCACGTACGGCGTCGGCACGGTCGTCGCCGTCCACTTCGACGAGTTGATCGGTGACAAGGCCGCGGCCGAGAAGTCTCTGGTGGTCACCACGAATCCGCCGGTGCAGGGATCGTGGTACTGGGTCGACGGTCAGAACGTTCACTGGCGACCACAGAATTACTACGCACCAGGCACGACGGTGTCGGTGAACGCGAACATCTACGGCAAGCAGTTGGGCAACGGTCTGTACGGCCAGCAGGACGACACCGTGTCCTTCAAGATCGGTGACTCCCACGTCTCGGTCGCCGACGACAACACCAAGATGGTGACCGTCTACGAAAACGGTCAGGTGATCAAGGAAATGCCGACCTCGATGGGAATGGGCGGCACCGAGACGATCGGCGGCACGACGCTCTCGTTCTGGACCCAGCCCGGCACGTACACCGTCATGGACAAGGCCAATCCCGTGATCATGGATTCGTCTACCTACGGCCTGCCGATCAACTCGCGCCTCGGGTACAAGGAATCCATCAACTGGGCCACCCGCATCAGCACCGACGGCATCTATCTTCACGAGTTGGAGAGCACCGTCTGGGCGCAGGGAAACACCGATACCTCGCACGGTTGCCTCAATCTCAGTGCGGCCAACGCCAAATGGTTCTTCGATTTCTCGCAGCCAGGAGACGTCGTCGAGATCAAGAACACCGGCGGCGCTCCGCTGGAGGTCTGGCAGAACGGCGACTGGACGCTCTCGTGGGCCGACTGGGCCGCAGGCAGCGCCCTCGCCTGAGAAAAGATTTCCTCCGGTGCCTCGATTCAAGATTCCTTACGGTCCACACGAGCAGCAGTTCGGGCATCTCTACGTTCCCGACGGAGCCGCTGACGGCCCGATCCCGATCGTCATGCAGATCCACGGCGGCTTCTGGAGCGGGCAGTACGGATTGACTCTGGGCACCGCGTTTGCCGTCGAACTCGCGCGGCACGGCGTCGCGGTGTGGAACATCGAATACCGCCGTCTCGGGGCGGGCGGTCGTTGGCCGGAGATGTCCGCCGACGTGAAAGCCGCGTACGACGAGATCCCCGGACTGGTTGCCGCGAAGTCTTCGGCCGAATTCGATCTGAATCAGGTACGCCTGCTCGGGCATTCGGCCGGCGGACATCTCGCCGTGTGGCTGGCGGGGGAGAAAGACACGTTCACCCGACCCGAACGGGTCGTTGCCCAGGCTGCCGCACTCGATCTGGCGTCGGCAGGCGAGCGTGGACGACGGATCAGTTTCATCGAGGATCTGTTCGGCGTTCCGTTCGACGCGGACCCGGATCTGTATCGCAGTGCGTCGCCGCAGCATCGACTGCCGATCGGCGTTCCCGTTGTGTGCGTCACGGGTGCGCAGGATCTGCAGGTGCCTGCCAAGGTGAGCTCCCGGTATGCACAAGCTGCCGAAGCGGCTGGTGATCCCGTGGCGCTGCGTGTGATCGAGGGCGAAGGACACGATGCCTTTCTTTCACCCTCGACCGAGTCCTGGCGGGTCTCCCGCGAGTTGGTTCTCGCCGAAGACCCGCTGGCTCCGATTACGTCAGACTGACACAGGGCCTTCTTGCACGGGGACCTTCTTGCCCGGCAGGATGAACGCGACGACAACTGCGCCCACGAACAATGCAAGCCCTCCCGCCCAACTGGCCGCCGAAATCGCGTCGGCATAGGCACTGCCGGCCGCCTCGAGCAACGGCTGTGCCTGAGCTGCAGCCAACGGGTTGCCTGCCATCTCTTCGGCGACCAACGAAGCGCCGCCGACGGATTCGCCCGACACCTCCATCGCGTACGCGGCCTGTTGCGCAAGTTCGCCCGTCAACTGCGGAACCTGCATGCTATTGATGAATCCGGCAATCGAATCCTTGTAGCTCGCAGCGAGGATCGAGCCGAGGATCGCGATTCCCAGCGAGCCGCCGAGTTCGATGGCGGTGTCGTTGAGGCCACCCGCAGCGCCGAGATCGTCCTCGGAGAAGTTGTCCATGATGGCGTCGGTGGCCGGCGGTTCACTGAGGCCGATGCCCAGGCCGAGCAGGATCAGTGGGACTGCGAACATCCAGTAGCCCGAATCGCCCTCGACCTGCGTGAGAATCAGAACGCCGATCGCGGCGACGACCATGCCGCCGACGATGGACGCTCGGACGCCGATCAGTGGGGTGACCCGGCCACTGACCACTGCGCCGATCGAGACGGCAATTGCCAAGGGCAGCAGACGAACACCGGTTTCGAGTGCCCCGTATCCGAGGATGAACTGGAATTGCTGCGAGATGAAGTAGATGGCACCGAAGGCGGCCAGGAACAACAGAAGTACAGCGAGCGTCGCGCCGCCGACCATGCGCTGGCCGAGCTTACGGACATCGAGCAGTGGCTGCGGGTGGCGCAGTTCCCAGACCACGAACGAGACGAGGCCGATCGCGGCGAGTGCAGCGGCACCGATGGGTCCGCCGCTCCACCCGAAGTGGAATCCGTTGATGATCGAGTACACGAGCGAGCCGATGGTGACCACCGAGAGTGCGCCGCCGATCCAGTCGATCCGGCCCAGGTCCTCTGCCTTGCTCGGCGGCACCAGGAAGATCGCGGCGACGGCAGCGACCGCGGCGATCGGGACGTTGATCAGGAAAGTGATGCTCCAGGAATGGCTGTCGAGAATCCATCCAGCCAGCAGCGGGCCGAGCGCGATCGCGAGACCCGACGTCGCTGCCCACGCCGCGATGGCGCGTGAACGCTCCGCTTTGGGAAAGGTTGCGACCAGAAGGGAGAGCGTCGCGGGCATGATGATCGCGGCGCCGACGCCCATGATCATTCGTGCCGCGATGACAGCGTTGGTGGTGTCAGCGATGCTGCCGAACACGGCGCCGCCGGCGAACACGGCGAGTCCGGCCAGAAGCGCTCCACGGCGGCTGTACTTGTCACCGATCACGCCGAACAGCAGCATCAGCGCGGCGTAGGGGACCGTGTAGCCGTCGATGACCCATTGAAGTTGAGTGCTGGTGAGGCCGAGGTCTCTGGTCATGTCCGGAGCAGCGACGATCAGCGCGGTGTTGGCCATCACGACGATCAGCAGGCTCAGGCACAACACCCCCAGGGCGGCCCATCGCCGTGAGTACGGCTGGTCCATCTCCGAGACAGGTTTGCTCATGAGTGTCGTCATGGCGCGACTCCGTTCCTGATGATCGAAGAGACTCCTCGATCTATTTGCACACTGATGTGTAAGTTAATAACTTGCACACCGATGTGCAACTATGATTGATCTAGATCACAGTTGGGCAGTCGAAAGAGGTGGAACGCGCGTTGACGCATTCGGGCACAGTCGTTTCGGGAACTGCCGAATCGGGCGGACGGCAGCGTCGTAGTCAGGCCGCGGCCAATCGCAATCGCATCATCGAGGCGGCGATCACGGCGTTCGCTGCTGATCCGGATGCGAGCATGGACGACGTCGCAAAGGCCGCCGGTGTGGTCAGGCGAACCGTCTACGCGCATTTCGACAGCCGTGAGGCCCTGATCAACGGCATCGTGGACGAGGCGTCGACCGATCTCGTAGCTGCGCTGAGCCAAGCCGGCGAGCCGCCCGAGCGCCCGGATCTGGCGACTGCCGTACTGGCATTGCTGTCATGGCCGGTCGGTGATCGCTTCCGGATGCTGCTCAGCTTTGCTCGCAAAGAGTTGGGGGAGCAGCGGATTCTCGATCTGATGGAGCCCGCGCGCGCCGTGAGTATCAGCGTCGTCGAGCGCGGTCAGCGTGACGGAACCTTCTCGAAATACCTGCCGGCCGAGACTCTGGTAGCGATGACCGAGGCGATCACGATCACTTTGTTCGATCAGGCCAACAGTGGGCTCATCACGGACTCGGGCGAATCCTTTGCCGCCGTGTGCCTGGTCATCGCGGGTATCAGTCCGGACAGAAGCTCCGAGATCGTCGCCGAAGCGTCGGAATGGATCCGCGAATCGCTGCCGTCCGGTCGCCGCGAGGATTGAGCCGCGACGATTAACAAGTGGGCCGTGTCCGACTCTGGCGCTAGACTTCGAAGTATCGAGGCTCACGAGTCGAGTGGGCTGATCGGACCAGAAAGCAGGCCATATTCACCACGTGAGTGAACACAGTGAACTCGACGGGAACCGTGTAACCACCATCACCGAGCGCGCTCTGCCCGCAGAGCGCACCGTCCGTTCGAGTATGGATCTGGCGCCGGAGACCGTGCGTCAAATCCTGGGGGCGACGGACGAGAATCTCACCGCGATCGAACGTGAGCTTCGTGCCGACATTCACGTACGTGGCGGAACCGTCAACTTGTCCGGAACGCCGGCCGATGTAGCGCTGGCAGAACGTGTGTTCAGTGAATTGGCGTCGCTGGCCGGCCGGGGGCAGCCCATCGCACCGGATGCTGTCCGGCGAACCATCGGCATGCTCACCAACGAGGTCGGCGAGTCTCCGGCCGAGGTCCTCTCCCTCGACATTCTTTCGCGTCGGGGCAAGACGATTCGACCGAAGACCCTCAACCAGAAACGCTACGTCGACGCCATCGACGAGAACACCATCGTGTTCGGAGTCGGCCCCGCCGGTACTGGCAAGACCTACCTCGCCATGGCCAAGGCCGTACAGGCGTTGCAGGCCAAGCAAGTCTCTCGGATCATCTTGACCAGGCCGGCAGTCGAGGCCGGCGAGAGGCTGGGCTTTCTGCCCGGCACGTTGCACGAGAAGATCGATCCGTACCTGCGTCCGCTGCACGACGCATTGCACGACATGATGGATCCCGAGGCGATTCCGAAGTTGATGCAGGCCGGGGTCATCGAGGTCGCTCCGCTCGCCTACATGCGTGGCCGGACGCTCAACGACGCCTTCATCATCTTGGACGAAGCGCAGAACACCACGGCCGAACAGATGAAGATGTTCCTGACCCGTCTCGGGTTCGGTTCCAAGATCGTGGTCACCGGAGACGTGACCCAGGTCGATCTGCCGGGTGGGGCCCGTTCGGGTCTGCGTGCGGCATCCGAAATCCTCACCGGGATCGACGATATTCATTTCGCCGCTCTCGACAGCAGCGACGTCGTACGTCATCGGCTGGTCTCTCACATCGTCGACGCATACGAGCGTCACGAATCGGATCGGTCCGGCGAGTTGGCGGTCGGAAACCGTGCGCAGCGCCGCGCTGCACATGCTCATTCACCGCGACGGTAGGCTGAGCGACGCATCAACCCCTACTTTTCCCAGGAAAGAGCGTCGCACATGAGCATCGAGGTCTCGAACGAATCGGGCATGGACATCTCCGAACCGGAGTTGATCAGCGTTGCCCGTTTCGTGATCGCTCGGATGGATGTCCATCCGGCGGCCGAGCTGTCGATGGTTCTCGTCGACTCCGCGACGATGGCGGATCTGCACGTTCGTTGGATGGATCTGCCGGGCCCGACCGATGTCATGTCGTTCCCGATGGACGAACTCGAGCCGGGTGGCCGTCCCGATTCCCCCGAGCCTGGACCGTCGATGCTCGGCGACATCGTGCTGTGTCCGTCTTTTGCTGCGGATCAGGCCGACAAGGCCGGGCATTCACTGGCTCACGAACTGGCACTCCTGACCGTTCACGGCGTGTTGCACCTCCTCGGCTACGACCATGCGGAGCCGGAAGAGGAGAAGGAGATGTTCGGCTTGCAGAACAGCCTCCTCGAAGAGTGGTACGAAGACCTTCGCCGTATCGACCGCGAAGCGGCACTGGCCGAACGTGATCAGAAGCTGCTCGGTAAGACGGGTTTCGTCGACGGAGTGGACCGATAACAGTTATCCGGGGGTTCTGTAGTGAGTAGCGCCATAGCGCTCTTTGTTCTGGCGATTGCTCTTGTCCCGGTCGGTGGTGTCTTCGCGGCCGTCGACTCGGCGCTCAACACCATTTCGTCGGCGCGCATCGACGAGATGGCAAAGGAAGAGCGAGCCGGTGCCGCGCGAGTGCAACGCATCCTGACCGATCGTCCGCGATACGTGAATCTGATGGTCCTGCTTCGCATTTTGTGCGAGATCACGGCCACCGTCGTACTCGTGGGCGGCCTGATCGACGTCCTCTCGTTGGGCTGGGCGCTGACCGTCACCGCGGTGATCATGGTTCTCGTCTCGTACGTGGTCATCGGCGTCGGACCGAGAACGCTTGGGCGCCAACATGCGTACTCGATCGCGATGGCAGCGTCTCTGCCACTGCTCTGGATCGGTGTATTGCTCGGGCCGATCAGTCGCGTCCTGATCCTCGTCGGTAACGCCTTGACCCCGGGTAAGGGCTTCCGCAACGGTCCGTTCGCTTCGGAAATCGAGCTGCGCGAACTCGTGGACATGGCGCAGGAACGCGGCGTAGTGGCCGACGAAGAACGCCGAATGATCCAGTCCGTCTTCGAACTCGGAGACACGTCGGCGCGCGAGGTGATGGTGCCCCGCACCGACATGGTGTGGATCGAGAACGACAAGAATGCCGGGCAGGCAACGTCGTTGGCGGTCCGGAGTGGTCACTCGCGCTTGCCGGTCATCGGGGAGAACGTCGACGACGTGCTTGGAGTCGTCTATCTCAAGGACCTGGTCAAGCAGACCTACCACCTGCCTGACGGTGGACGAAACGTCAACGTCTGCGACGTCATGCGGCCCGCCGTGTTCGTTCCCGACTCGAAGCCGCTCGACAGCTTGCTGGCCGAGATGCAGCGCGACCGTAACCACATGGCGATCCTCGTCGACGAGTACGGCGGAATCGCCGGGCTGGTCACGATCGAGGACGTCATCGAGGAAATCGTCGGTGAGATCGCCGACGAATACGACGAGGACGAGACGCCGCCGATCGAGGATCTCGGTGACGGAATGTTCCGCGTATCCGCAAGGCTCCCCATCGAAGACCTCGGCGAATTGTTCGATCTCGAACTCGAACTCGACGAGGTCGAAACCGTCGGCGGGCTGATCGGATACGTACTCGGCCGAGTTCCGCTTCCCGGTTCCGAAGTGGAGTACGACGGTTTGATCCTGCGCGGCGAGGGAACCAACACGGGCCGGGGACGGGTACGCATCAGCACAGTGTTCGTGCAGCGCATCCCGCGGTCCGAAGACGAAGAGACAGAAGACACCGATGACTGAGCGAGTGTTCAGCGAGGAGCAGTTATGAGCAACAACGAATTCCGGTCAGGCTTCGTGTGTTTCGTGGGTCGACCCAATACGGGTAAGTCCACGCTGACCAACGCGTTGGTCGGCAGCAAGATCGCGATCACGTCCTCGCGCCCGCAGACGACGCGCCACACGATTCGTGGCATCGTTCACCGCGAGCATGCGCAGCTGATCCTGGTCGACACCCCCGGACTGCACAAGCCCCGCACCTTGCTCGGGCAGCGCCTCAACGACCTGGTTCGTGACACCTACTCCGAGGTCGACGTCATCTGCCTGTGCATCCCGGCTGACGAGGCCATCGGGCCCGGCGACCGCTGGATCGTGCAGCAGGTCCGTCAGATGGCGCCCAAGACCAAGTTGGTCGGCATCGTGACCAAGATCGACAAGGTCAGCCGCGACGCCGTCGGCAAGCAGTTGCTCGCGCTGTCGACCCTGCTCGGCCCCGAATCCGAGGTTGTCCCGGTGTCCGCGCAGTCGGGTGAGCAGGTCGAGATCCTGGTCGACGTCCTTGCCGGTCTGATGGACGAGGGCCCGGCCTTCTACCCGGACGGGGAGTTGACGGACGAGCCCGAAGAGGTGCTCATGGCCGAACTCATCCGTGAGGCTGCGCTCGAGGGTCTCGGTGAAGAATTGCCGCACTCCTTGGCCGTAGTGATCGAGGAGGTCATCCCGCGTGAGGGTCGCACCGAGAAGCAGGGCGAGATGCTCGACGTCCATGCGTTGCTCTACGTCGAGCGGCCCAGCCAGAAGGGCATCGTCATCGGTAAGGGCGGCGCGCGGCTGCGGGAAGTCGGAACCAGTGCGCGCCTGCAGATCGAAAAGCTGCTCGGTGTGCGGATCTTCCTGGAGTTGCACGTCAAGGTAGCCAAGGATTGGCAGCGCGACCCGAAACAGCTCGGCCGGCTGGGCTTCTAGGGCCTCCGGCCCCGTGAGTGGTTAAGGAGCCCAGTGACTGCCTAACCGCTCACAGGGGGCGAAGGACCCTGAGGATCGCCGCACCGATGTCCTGATCGTCGACGCCTGTAGCCAGGCGTCGGAGTTGCAAGCCGGTGATGACGGCGACGAGAGTCGATGCAATCGACTCCGGATCCGGTACGCCGAGTGCCGTCAAAATCGTGACGGTCAAATCGTCGTATGCGGCAAAGCATTCGACCGCCACCTGATGTAGCTCGTGGTCTCGGCCGGCGGCGATGTACATCTCGAACGGCGCGATCCGCTCGGCCGAGAACGACAGGTCTCGCGTCACCTTCTCGGCAATTGCCGCCGCGTCCTCGACACTCAGACCTTTGTCGCGGTACTCCTCGGCCAAGGCTCGCAGGCGCGTCGTCTCGTCTGTCACGAAACGAGACAGCGCTGCCCGAAGCATGTCCGACTGGCTCGCGAAGTGATACGTGATCGATCCGAGTGAGACGCCGGCCTGCGCGGCGATGCGCCGATTACTTACGCCGGGGATGCCGTCGGTGCCGACGACGTGCAGAACGGCATCGAGTATTCGCTCGCGAACGTCGCGGTTACTCATCGATTCACCACCACGGCTCGGGGCGGACCTGATCCCAACGTAGGACCGATTCCAATTGTGAAGCGAGCGAGACCAACAGCGGTTCGGTGTTCTCGTTGCCCATCAACTGCGCACCGATGGGCAGGCCGGCCTTGCTGAATCCGGCCGGCACGTTGACCGAGGGCCAGCCGAGGACGTTCCACGGCCACGCGTACGGGCAGGCGCCGGTCATGACCTTGTCGGTGTCCCAACCGCCGATGCCGTCGATGGCGGTCGCCATGATCGGTGGAGTTGCCGTCGTGGGTGCCAGGACGACGTCGCAGGTGTCGAAGATCGCTCCGATCCGCTTTCGCATCCGCGGCTCGGCTGCGCGGGCGGCGCGCAGAGGTGCGCCGCGAAGTAGCTTGCCGTTCTGTGCATTTCCGCGTGTTCGGGCATCGACCAGTGTCGGGTCGGGTACGCGTCCGAGCCAGTCGTGAACCCCGACGAGGGAGCGGGGCAGAAAGTTCAGGCCGAAGATCAGGCCGTACGCGGGATCGTCGACGACGACGTGATGTCCGAGTTCCCGCAGCGTGTCGGCGATCGAATGCACTGCCAGGCGCACTTCCGGATCCAGCTTCACGGGAGTGGCGGTGAACGGGTTGCGCAGGGAGAGGGCGATTTTGAGCTTTCCGGGGTCGCGTCCTACCGCGTCGCTGACGGTGACCGGAGTCGGCTTGTGGAGATCGCCGTCGTGGTTGCCCGCAGCGACGTCGAGCAACAGTGCGGCGTCGGCGACGGTGCGGGCGAGCGGGCCGTTGACCGTGAGGCCGTAGAAAGCTTCGGCGTCGGGCCAGGTGGAGATGCGCCCGCGCTGCGGTTTGATTCCGACGAGGTTGGTCCAGGCCGCGGGTATCCGGATGGAACCGGCACCGTCGGAACCTATTCCGGCGCTGACCAATCCGGCCGCGACAGCCGCGGCGGTGCCGCCCGACGATCCTCCGGGGGTGTGGTGACGCGACCACGGATTGCGTGTGTAACCGAAGGCGGAGCCGCTCGTGAGCGGCCACTGGCCCAGTTCAGGGCTGTTGGTCTTGCCTACGATCACTGCGCCGGCGTCGCGGAGGCGTCGAATCATCTCCGAGTCCTCGGTCTTGGCCGGGAAATCACCTGGGCAACCGAAGGCGGTGGGTTCGCCGGTGATGTCGACATCGTCCTTCACTGCGATCGGCACGCCGAGTAGCGGTAGACGCTCACCGAGTGCGAGACGTCTGTCGGCCTCGGCAGCTTCCTCGAGAGCCTTCTCTCGCCGAACGATCTTGAATGCATTGAGATGAGGCTGAGTTGCGTTGATCCGGGCCAGCGTTGCCTCGGTCGCTGCGACGGACGAGGTAACGCCCGAAGCCAGACTCGCAACCTGGTCGACAAGACCGGGGGCGAGATCGTGGTCGGTTCGAGAAGTCATCGGTTTCCCTTCGCACAAACTGTTCGTTCGAACGAACAGTAACTTGTTTCAGTATTAGGCACGTTCGGTTCCGCGTCAAGATCGCGTCAAGACGCCAGGTCGGTGCGTAAGTGGATCGTCAGAGACGCGGAATCCGTCCTATCCGAGGTCGAAGCTGAGAGAGCGCACCCGGTCGAGGCGACCGAGCGTCATGGCTGCGATGCACAGCAGCACGGCAAAAGATTTCGAAGAGGGAAGCTCATGGCCGATCTGGCCTACGTTGCTCTGATTCTCGGCGGTTTTCTCGTGTGCGCGCTCGTGCTGCGCGCCCTACAGGCGAGCGCTCCCAAATGACGGTTGCCGGCGTGGTCAGCGTGGTTCTGATCGCCGTCGCCGCGGCATTGGTCATTTATCTGCTTGTTGCACTCGTAGATCCTGAGAGGTTCTGATGTCGCCCGCTCTTGCAGCCGGCCTGCAGATCGCTTTTGTCCTCGTCGTTCTGGCCATCGCCTACGTTCCGGTGGGCGACTACATGGCGCGTGTCTACTCGTCGACGCGAGATCTGCGCGTCGAGAGTGTGATCTACCGCGTCGGCCGGATCGACTCTCGCGCCGAGCAGACGTGGTACGGCTACGCCGCAAGCGTTCTCGGATTCTCGCTGGCGAGCGCCTTGTTCTTGTACTTCCTCCAACGGATCCAGGGTGTACTGCCGCTGAACGACGGACTGTCAGGTGTCAGCCCCGCCGTTGCCTTCAACACCGCGATTTCCTTTGTGGCGAACACGAACTGGCAGTCGTACACGCCGGAAACCACGATGAGCAACTTCGTTCAGCCCGTCGGTCTGGCGGTGCAGAACTTCGTCTCGGCTGCAGTGGGCATGGCAGTGGCAATCGCGTTGGTGCGTGGCTTCATCCGTGTGGCCAGGGGCGGTGAGATCGGCAACTTCTGGGTCGATCTGACGCGTGGTTCTCTGCGCATCCTCCTGCCCTTCTCCTTCGTGATCGCCCTGATCCTGTTGAGCCAGGGAGTGATCCAGTCTTTCCACAGCGGTTTCGCCTCCACCGGCCTCGACGGCAATGCGGTGACCAATGCACTTGCTCCCGTCGCGTCCCAGGAAGCGATCAAGGAACTCGGCACCAACGGTGGCGGGATCTTGGCTGCCAACTCGGCGCACCCGTTCGAGAATCCCACCCCGGTGAGCAATATCGTCGAGATCCTGGCGATACTGCTGATCCCGGTTTGCCTCACCCGGACATTCGGAACCCTGGTCGGTGACCGACGGCAAGGCCTCACCCTGCTGGCAGTGATGGGAATCCTGTGGAGCGGACTGCTCGCGATGACGCTGGCGGCCGAATCCGGTGCCCGCGGTGTCGCTGCCACTGCGGCCGGTTCGATGATGGAAGGCAAGGAAGTTCGCTTCGGAATTCCCGGATCGGCATTGTTCGCGGTGGCGACAACGGGAACGTCGACGGGTGCGGTGAACTCGGCCCACGACAGCATGTCGCCCCTCGGCGGCGGAGCGGTCCTGCTCAACATGTTGCTCGGCGAAATCGCCCCGGGCGGAGTAGGAACCGGCCTCTACGGGATTCTTGTGCTGGCATTGATCGCAGTGTTCGTCGGCGGACTGCTGGTCGGTCGCACGCCCGAATATCTCGGCAAGAAGTTGGGTCGACGCGAGATCACCCTTGCGGCGCTGTCGATTCTGGTCATGCCCGCGCTGGTCTTGATCGGTACCGCCATCACCGTCATCCTCGGTTCGACCACCGGTTATCAAGGCAATGGGGGAGATCCGGGCACGCCGGGATCGATCCACGGGTTCAGTGAGGTGCTTTACGCCTTCGCGTCCGCCTCCAACAACAACGGCAGCGCCTTCGGCGGTCTGACGGTCACCAGCGACTGGTTCCAGTCGTCTCTCGGAATCTGCATGCTTCTCGGCCGATTCCTGCCGATCATCTTCGTTCTCGCTTTGGCCGGTGCTCTTGCCTCGCAGAAGAAGGTGGCGCCGACGGCCGGCACCCTCCCTACGTCCGGACCGATGTTCACCGGTTTGTTGACCGGCACCGTCGTTCTTGTTGCTGCACTTACATTCTTCCCGGCCCTCGCGCTGGGCCCGCTAGCGGAGGCTCTTCAATGACCGTGCGTATCAGTGAGAAACCCGTGGTAGCGCAAGACGCTGCCGACAAGGCTGATCCAGGGCAGTCCCGTCAAGTACACGCAGGCGTTTTCAACCCGCGGCAGATGATCACCGCGTTGCCGAGGGCCGTGCGCAAACTCGACCCACGCCACCTCGCCCGCAACCCGGTCATGTTCGTGGTGTTCGTCGGTTCCGTCATCACCACTGTCATGGCGATCGCCGATCCCTCGGTGTTCTCCTGGGTGATCACCCTGTGGCTCTGGTTCACGGTGATCTTCGCGAACCTCGCCGAATCCGTGGCCGAAGGGCGCGGCAAGGCGCAGGCGGCGAGCCTGCGAAAGGTGAAGCAGGACACCACAGCACATCGGATCACGATGAGCGGTGCGATCGAATCGGTTTCCGGCACCGAACTGGTGGTCGGCGATCGGGTGATAGTGGTTGCCGGCGAGGTCATCCCCGGCGACGGCGACGTGGTCGAAGGTATTGCCTCCGTAGACGAATCGGCGATCACCGGTGAATCCGCGCCGGTGGTCCGTGAATCCGGTGGCGACCGCTGCGCCGTCACCGGTGGTACGACGGTTCTCTCGGACCGCATCGTCGTGGAAATCACCGCAGCACCGGGCAGTTCGTTCGTGGACCGGATGATCGCGCTCGTCGAGGGTGCTTCACGTCAGAAGACACCCAACGAGATTGCGCTCAACATCCTGCTCGCGTCGTTGACCGTCATCTTCCTCCTCGCCGTCGTAGCCATCGGCCCGATGGGCTTGTACGCGGGGCACGAGCAGGATCCGATCAAGCTGATCGCACTTCTCGTCTGCCTGATCCCGACGACCATCGGAGCGCTGCTCTCGGCGATCGGTATCGCGGGCATGGACCGCCTCGTCCAGCGCAACGTTCTCGCGATGTCGGGGCGCGCGGTGGAAGCTGCGGGCGACATCGACACCCTGTTGATGGACAAGACCGGAACCATCACTTTCGGTAACCGCCGGGCCACCGCACTCCATCCGGCGCCAGGTGTATCCGCCGACGATCTTGCTGCGGCAGCTCGCTTGTCGAGCCTCGCCGACGGAACTCCCGAGGGACGGAGCATCGTCGAGCTGTGCGCAGCGGAGTTCGGTCTCGCTGCCGAGCCGACGCTGGACGAGGAACGCGCAGAGTTCGTTCCGTTCACGGCACAAACCCGGATGAGCGGACTCGACCACTCCGGACGCCAAATCCGAAAGGGTGCAGCGGATGCGGTGATGAACTGGGTCGTCAGTGGTGGTGGACACGCGGAGACCGCGGTGACCGACACCGTGGGCGACATCGCCCAAGCCGGCGGAACTCCGCTGGTTGTAGCCGTCAAGCACAGCGAAAGCACCTCGATACTCGGCGTCATCGCATTGTCGGATGTCGTCAAGCCGGGAATGGCCGACAGGTTCGCCGAACTCCGGGCGATGGGTATTCGCACGATCATGATCACCGGCGACAATCCGTTGACCGCAAAGGCGATTGCCGACCAGGCCGGCGTCGACGACTTCATGGCGGAGGCCACCCCGGAAGACAAACTGGCCCTGATCCGGAAGGAACAGGAAGGCGGACGTCTCGTCGCGATGACCGGTGACGGGACCAATGATGCTCCCGCCCTTGCCCAGGCCGATGTCGGGGTCGCGATGAACACGGGAACCTCGGCAGCCAAAGAGGCCGGGAACATGGTCGATCTCGATTCCGATCCCACCAAGCTGATCGAGGTGGTGGAAATCGGCAAGCAATTGCTGATCACCCGCGGCGCGTTGACCACATTCTCGTTGGCGAACGACCTGGCGAAGTATTTCGCAATCCTGCCGGCCTTGTTCAGCGGCATCTACCCGCAGCTGGACGCGTTGAACATCATGCGTCTCGCCACCCCCGAATCGGCGATCGTCTCGGCCGTGATCTTCAACGCCTTGGTGATCATCGGTTTGATTCCGTTGGCACTCAAGGGTGTTCGATACCGGCCGTCGACGGCATCGCAGTTGCTCGGACGTAACCTGCTCGTCTACGGTCTCGGCGGTGTGATCACACCGTTCGTCGGTATCTGGCTGATCGATCTCGTCGTACGTTTGATTCCTGGAATTGGGTGACCTGACATGCGTTTCACTATCGGTTTTGCCAAACAGGTGTGGGCGGGTTTGCTCGTATTGCTCGCGCTCACCGTCGTTCTCGGTGTGGTCTATCCCGCCGCGGTGTGGGGTGTCAGCCGGATCAGCTCCGGATCGGCCGAAGGCTCACCGGTCACCGATGCCGCCGGTTGCGTGGTCGGCAGTGCCTGGGTGGGTGTAGATCCACAGGTTGCCGAAGGGCAGCAGGACCCGTTCTTCCACAACCGTGTAGTCGGATCGGTATCGGACGAGGATCCTTTTGCCGCCGGTGATCCCGCTGCGGCATTGCCGTCCAACCAGGGGCCGAGCAGCGAAGTTCTGGCCGGATTCGTCATCGAACGTCGGGCCGCCATCGCGGCCCGTGAGGGCGTCGACCCGGCATCGGTTCCCGTCGACGCGGTCACCGGTTCGGGATCAGGTATCGATCCCCACATCAGTCCGGCGTACGCCGAATTGCAGGTCGCGAGGGTGGCGGCGAACAACGGCATCTCGGAAGAGAAGGTGCGGGATCTGGTGGCCGAGCACACCGACGGCAGACAACTCGGATTTCTCGGGGTCGAGCGAGTCAACGTCCTCGAATTGAATCTGGCACTCGGATTGACGGCACCTGCGTGTGCTACGCCGACGACTGGTGGATGATTGTCACGTGAGTTCTTCGGAGAAGGTCGGTCAATCTTTCGGTAGGGCGCGCAAACGTGGTGAATTGCGTATCTACCTCGGCGCTGCTCCCGGCGTCGGAAAGACCTTCGCGATGCTCGGTGAAGCTCATCGGCGTCGAGATCGGGGCTGTGACGTGGTCGCGGCCGTCGTGGAGACACACGGCCGCGCCCGCACTGCGGCGCAGATCGGGGACCTCGAGATCGTGCCGCCCAAGCTGGTGGATTATCGCGGAACTCGGATGCCGGAACTGGACGTCGAGGCCGTGTCGGCTCGGCGTCCAGCCCTGGTCCTGGTGGACGAGTTGGCGCACACCAACACCCCGGGAAGCAAGAATCACAAGCGCTGGCAGGACGTACAGGAACTGCTCGAAGCCGGGATCGACGTCCTGTCCACGGTCAACGTCCAGCACCTAGAAAGCCTCAACGATGTTGTCGCACACATCACCGGCGTTGTGCAGCAGGAGACGGTTCCGGACGCGATAGTACGGAGTGCGGCGCAGGTCGAGTTGGTGGACATCACCCCGGAAGCGCTGCGTCGCAGACTTTCTCACGGAAATGTGTATTCACCGGAACGTGTCGATGCGGCCTTGGGTAATTACTTCAGACGCGGAAACCTCACGGCGCTACGCGAACTGGCGCTGCTGTGGGTGGCCGATCAGGTGGACGCCGCACTGGCGAATTACCGGGCGGAGAACAAGATCACAGACACGTGGGAGGCGCGTGAGCGCGTCGTCGTTGCCGTTACCGGGGGGCCGGAGTCGGAAACCCTGGTACGACGCGCATCTCGAATCGCGTCGAAGTCGAGCGCCGAGCTGATGGTGGTCCACGTCGTACGCGGTGACGGACTCACCGGAGTCTCGGCCCCCGAGATGGGCAAGGTGCGCGCGTTGGCTGTCGGAGTCGGCGCCACGCTTCACACCGTTGTCGGTGACGACGTACCGTCGACGCTCCTCGAGTTCGCGCGTGAGGAGAACGCCACACAGTTGGTGCTGGGAACGTCGCGGCGTTCCCGCCTGGCTCGCATTCTCGACGAGGGGATCGGCGCTGCGGTGGTTCAGCAGTCCGGTGGTATCGACGTTCACATGGTCACGCACGAGGAAGCGACGGCGCGACGACGCATTTCGGTGCTGGGGCGCTCGGAGCGCCGGGTCCTGTCGTGGATTGCGGCGATCGTCGTGCCTTCGCTCGCGGCCGCGATCATGGGTCTCGTCGACCGAATCTCCGGGGTCAACGGCGAGAACGCGCTGTTCTTCGTCGTGGTCGTTCTGGTTGCCCTCCTCGGCGGCGTCGGCCCGGCGATATTGTCGGCACTGATCTCGGGACTGCTGCTCAATTACTTCTTCACCGATCCGCGGTACAGCTTCACCATCGCCGAACCTGACAACTTCATCACCACTGTCGTGCTGTTGATCGTGGCTGTGGCAGTTGCAGTTCTGGTCGACGCCGCAGCAAAACGCGCCCGCGAGGCGAAGCGCGCATCCGAGGAAGCCGAACTGCTCACACTGTTCGCGGGATCAGTTCTCCGCGGAGCGGATCTGTCGACACTTCTGGCGAAGGCACTCGAAATCTATCGCCAGCGAGGGGTTTCCGTCATTCATCACGATGACGGAGTCATCGCCGCCGTGGGTACGCAGCCGCCGACCACGGACGACGAAGCGGATACGGTCTGTGAGGTCAACGACGGGGAATACGCGCTGTTGTTGGCTGGGCCCGACCTGAGTGCGCGGGATCGACGAGTGCTGACGGTGGTGGCTCACCAAGCAGTTGGGATGATCCGCCAGGAGAAACTGACAGTCGAGGCGAGCAAGGCTGCCGCGCTCACCGAGGCTGATCAACTGCGGCGAGCCCTGCTGTCAGCGGTAAGCCATGACCTGCGAACGCCTCTCGCCGGAGTGAAGGCGGCGGTGTCGAGTCTGCGCAGCGACGACATCGAGTTCTCGCCCGAAGACACCGCTGAATTGTTGGCAACCATCGAGGAGTCGGCGGATCAGTTGACGGCACTGGTCGGGAACTTGCTCGACTCGTCCCGCCTTGCCGCCGGGGTGGTGAAACCCACGCTCCGGCCGGTGTATCTGGACGAGGTGGTTCACCGCGCGTTGCTGGGCCTCGGCATCGGTGGACGCTCGGATTCGCGGGCTCGAAGTGTAGTCGTCGACGTGGGTACCGTTGCAGTGCAAGCAGATCAAGGTCTGCTCGAGCGGGTGATTGCGAACATCGTCGACAACGCTCTGCGCTACGGGGGAGAAACCCCGGTGCGCGTCGGGGCGGCGCAACTCGGTGATCGTGTGGTGATCAGTGTTGCCGATACGGGCCCAGGTGTTCCGCGAGGTGAGGCCGAAACGATGTTCCAGCCGTTCCAACGGATGGGAGATCGCGACAACACCGGCGGAGTGGGCCTCGGACTTTCCGTGGTGCGCGGATTTGTCGATGCGATGGGCGGAACGGTCAGCGCCACAGACACACCTGGTGGGGGATTGACGATGATCGTGGAGTTGGCTGCGGCCGGTACGAATGGGAATGGATCATGAGTCGAATCCTGGTAGTGGACGACGAACCGCAGATTCTGCGAGCTCTGCGTATCAATCTTTCGGTGCGCGGGTACGAGGTGGTGACCGCGTCGACGGGCGCCGGTGCCTTGCGGGCTGCTGCCGAGCGTCCACCGGACGTCGTGGTACTCGATCTCGGACTGCCCGACATGGACGGCACCGAAGTGCTTGCCGGCCTGCGTGGCTGGTGCACGGCGCCGGTCATCGTGCTGTCGGCGCGCACGGATTCCGCGGACAAGGTCGAGGCTCTCGACGCCGGTGCGGACGACTACGTCACCAAGCCCTTCGGGATGGACGAGTTTCTGGCCCGCGTGCGCGCTGCGGCGAGGCGGGGAACCTCCGCGGCGGACACTTCGGAACCGTCGGTCGAGACCGCGTCCTTCACGGTGGACTTGGCTGCGAAAACAGTGAGTCGGCGCGGTGAACAGGTGCACCTGACGCCGACCGAGTGGGGCATGCTCGAGATGCTTGTGCGCAACCGCGGAAAGCTGGTCGGGCAGAAGGAATTGCTTCGGGAAGTGTGGGGACCGGCGTACGACACCGAGACCCACTATCTACGTGTCTACCTGGCTCAACTTCGTCGGAAGCTCGAGGACGACCCGGCGAACCCCAAGCATCTGATCACCGAGGCGGGGATGGGTTATCGATTCGTGGTGTGAGAAGCCAGGTCAGAGCACAACTACTAATTTGCCACGTGCCGTACCGGCTTCCATCTTGGCATGGGCTCGGGCGATGTCCTCGAACGCGAATACCTCGTCGATCGGTACCACTGCATCGCCTGACGCCACAGCGGAGAGGAAGTCTTGCAGGACGTCTGCAGGCAGGTCGGACGCGTCCCCGCCGTACGAGGTCAATCGCACTCCGCGTGGAATGTAGTCGATCGGATAAAAGTCTTTGACTGTCCACTCGTTGGACAGCATGCCGGTGAAACACACGGTGCCGTGAATGCGAGTGGCGCGCAACGTGTCGGGAAGTGTAGGTGTTCCGACCAATTCGAGAGCCAGATCGACGCCCTCCGGGAGAATGTCCCGCACCTGGCCGGCCACGGCACCGTCATCGGTGAGGACATGATCGACACCGATCGCGGTCAACGACGCGGCCTTGTCGGCATTACGTGTCGTAGCGAGGACCGTGAGTCCCCACTGCTTCGCCAGGACCGCGGTTGCCATGCCGACCGAAGAGGTTCCGCCTCGGATCAGTAGGGTGTGACCGGATTTCGCGTCCAGTCCCACAGTCAGTGAACCGTAGGACGTTTGCAGCATCTCGGGGACTGCTCCCACCGTCGGCCAGTCCAGTTCGCTGGAGAAGGGAACGACCTGACTGACGGGAACGCACGTGTACTCGGCATATCCGCCGTCGAACGTCCTCCCCATCCCGCCCATCATGGCTGCGACGTGCTGTCCTTCGGCCAACTCCCCGCCGGGGCAGTTCACCACTTCACCGACGGCCTCGATGCCAGGCACCCGCGGGAATGTCACGCCGTCGGCGAGGCCGAGTCGGGTGTGAAGTTCCGATCGATTGAGACCGAAGGCCTTCACCCGGATCAGCACCCACCCGATGACCGGCACCGGTATCGGAATCTCCTTGATCTTCAATGCTTCTGGTGGACCGGGGGCGTCGAGCACGATTGCCCGCATTGTGGCAGTCATGATTTCTCCTTCGTGGCGGGTGTCAGTCGACGGTTGACCTCGCGGAGCGTGGCCAGTGTGGCGCCGAACCGATCGAGAGCCTCGGGTGTCAGGGCGGAACCGAGACGGCGTTCCAGTTCGTCGTCGAACGTGGCATTAGCCCGCCCCAAAAGGTCATTGCCCTCGGGGGTCAACTCGATGAGTGAGGACCGTTTGTCGGCGGGATTGGATTGTCGACGGCAGTGGCCCGAGGACTCGATCCGATCCACCAACTTGCTGGTGCCGCCGACGGTGATCGCGAGTGCTTCGGCGATGTCGAAGACCCGACAGGAACCGAGTCTGCCGATGATCTGCATCGGCTCGAATCGGCTCAGCGGCAGGTCGTGCTCGGTTCGGAGTCTCTGGTCGATGGCCGTCCACAATTCGGTTTCGAAGCGGACGAGATTGTCGAAGTGGCTACTCAGGTCTGACCTGGTCACAACCAGACTCCGAATCGATATGCATTCCGTGGAATCATTCTTTCACCGTACGCCTGATCCGCTATAAATTCCATGGAATCTATTTTCGGGCTTCCTCTTTGTCGGCAGGGCATGGGAACATATGTTCGTGTCGTACGAACCGTTCGAGCAAGAAACGCCAGGTGATCACCCTGGTGCTACTCGTTCTGGCGGCACTCATTCTGGCGCTACTCGTTCTGACGGCAGTCGGCCTCCGGGTGACGCAACGATCCTGCACGCGGACCTCGATTCGTTCTACGCATCAGTCGAGCAACGCGACGACCCAACTCTGGCGGGTAGGCCTGTCATCGTCGGCGGTGGCGTGGTCCTGGCGGCAAGCTACGAGGCCAAGGCCTTCGGGGTTCGAACTGCGATGAGCGGTGGTCAGGCCCGTTCCCTGTGTCCCCAGGCGATAGTCGTTCCTCCGCGAATGTCCGCATACTCGCAAGCGAGCAAAGACGTGTTCGACGTCTTTCATGACACGTCGCCGCTGGTCGAGGGAATTTCGATCGACGAAGCGTTCCTCGAGGTCGGGGGATTGGCCCGGATCGTCGGCACGCCATTGCAGATCGGTGCGAACCTCAGGCGTGACGTCGCCGAGCAGGTCGGACTACCGATCACGGTCGGCATCGCGCGCACCAAGTTCCTGGCCAAGGTCGCGAGCGCGTTCGCGAAACCCGACGGATTGCTGCGGGTGCCACCAGAGGGCGAAACCGAATTCCTGCATCCGTTGCCTGTCGAGAAGCTGTGGGGCGTCGGCAAGATCACCGCCCAGAAGCTGCGAAACTTCGACATCGTGACGGTGGGCGACATTGCTCGACACGACGAATCCTCGATCGTGTCGATTCTCGGCGGCGGCGCCGGCCGGCATCTCTATGCGCTCTCGCACAACCGAGATCCGCGCCCGGTCCGGGCCTATCGCGGCCGCAGTTCGATGGGCGCGCAGCATGCGTTGGGTCGCGGATCCCATCCCCGCACAGAACTCGATGCGTCGTTGATGTCCCTGGTCGACCGTGTCAGTCGACGCATGCGCTCGGCGCAGCGGACGGGGCGTACGGTCACGCTCCGCCTCCGCTTCGCAGATTTCACGCGGGCTACTCGATCTCACACGCTGCGCCGGTCCACGGCCGACACAGCGGAACTGCTGAACGCCTCGATGGTGCTGCTGGACGAAGCGATACCGCTGATCGCGGACAAGGGCATCACGTTGATCGGTGTGGCAGTCTCCAACCTGGATCGGGACGGCGCCGAACAACTCGAATTGCCCTTCGACGGTCCAGGATTCGCGGGTCCGGACACTGCCGCCCTCGACTCGGCGATGGACAGCGTCCGGAAGAAGTTCGGCTCCGCAGCCCTCACGAGGGGAGTCCTTCTGGGGCGCGACCCGGATCTGTCGGTGCCGTTGCTTCCGGACTAGGTGAGATTTTCTCGCAGAGTTGCTCCGTCGTACTCGCGACGGAACAACCCACGAGCCTGCAATGCCGGAATCACGTGATCGACAAAATCTTCCAGACCGTGGGGATAGGTCGGTGGCATCAGATTGAAGCCGTCGGCGCCGCGGCCGTTCAACCAGGATCCCATCTCGTCGGCAATCGACTCCGGTGTTCCGATCATCGTTGCGTGACCACCACCCGCAGCCAGCGTCCCGAGGAGTTCCCGCACAGTCGGTGCGTCCTTCTCGACGATCCGCAAAATAGTGGCGTAGCGTCCCTGCGGCCCTGTGAACGCTTCGAGTGGAGGCAACGGGGGCACGGGCCCGTCGAGATCCCAGTTCTCGCAATCCTGTCCGGTGAACAACGAGAGTTGGCGTATCGACTGTTCGGTGGGCAGCAGGAGATCGAGTTCGGCCTTCTTCGCCCTGGCTTCGGCGACCGTGCTGCCGACGTAGGTGACCAAGCCCGGCATGACCGCGACGGCGGCGGAATCCCTGCCGGCGCGTTCGATTCTCGATTTCACGTCCGCGTAGTACTTCTGCGCGCTGGGGAGGTCGTAGGCAACCGAATAGATTGCTTCGGCGCGCCGCGCCGCCAGATCGCGACCCTGCTCGGACGCCCCGGCCTGGAACAACACCGGCCTACCCTGCGGGGATCGCGGAACCGTCAACGGGCCGTCCACCCGAAAATGCTTGCCGTCGTGATTGATTCGAGAAATCTTGCCGGCGTCGGCGAAACGCCCGCCGCGGTCGAGGATCAGGGAGTCTTCCGACCATGAATCCCACAGTGCGAGGGCTACTTCGACAAATTCGTCGGCTCGTTCATATCTGGACGCGTGGTCCGGCATCGCCTCCAGTCCGTGGTTGCGCGCTTCCTGGTCGAACATCGAGGTCACGACGTTCCAGCCGGCCCGGCCGCCGCTGATGTGGTCGAGTGATGCCAACAGCCGCGCCGCGTGAAACGGCGTGTAGAAAGTCGTGGAAATGGTGGTGACCAGACCGATGTTCGTTGTCGCTCGCGCCATGGCAGTCAATGCGGTGATCGGCTCGAGAAACCACGACGCACCCGACTCGGGTTCGCGAACACTGTGACCGTCAGCGAAGAAGACGGCGTCCAGCTTGCCGCGTTCGGCGATCTGGGCGAGCGACTCGTAATACGTGATGTCGCCGAGCCTTTCGACCGGTGAGTCGCGGTGACGCCACGCTGCACTGTGATGTCCGCACCCGAGAAGAAACGCACCTATCCGTAGCTGTGTTCCCATCAGTTCTTGACGAGTCCGCCGTCGACAACCAGGTTCTGGCCGGTCACGGCCCGCGACCAGGGCGAGGCGAAGAACAGTGCGGCGTCGGCGAATTCGTCCGGTGTCGTGACCCGGCGCAGGGGAGTACTTGCCGCGATCATGTCGAATACTGCTTCCGGCGTCGCGGCACTCGCGTCCGTGGTGCGGAGCAAGCCGCCGGAGACCATGTTGACGGTGATCCCGTCCGGACCGAGGTCCGCGGACAATGTCCTCGTCAGTGCCAGCAGTGCGGCTTTGGCGGCGGTGTAGTCGTGGTACGGAACTACCGGATTCTGGACCAGATTGGTTCCGACAGTGATGATTCGGCCGAACCCGAGTTCTCGCATGCCGGGGAGTGCTGCCTGGGTGGTGTTGAGTGTCCCGGCGACAGCTCCGCGTAGTTGGGAGTCGAAGTCGGCCCAGGTGATCGTGTCCGCGTTCGGCCGGGCGTCACCGTTGAACGAGAAGTCGACGAGTGCATTGTCGACCACGGTCGAGATCGGTGCGTCGAATCGCTCGAGTGCAGCGGCGAACAACTGATCGACGGAGCTGCGGTCCGTCACGTCCGCCTGGACTGCGAAGGTGCGATCCTCGCCAAGTTCGGCGACCAGGGCCTCGGCGGCATCACGGCTCTTGTTGTAGTTCACGATCACCCGGGCGCCTGAGCGGGAGAATGCTCGGCTCAGTGCGGCTCCGAGCCCGCGGGCGCCACCGGTGATCAGGACGATCTGCTCGCTGAGTTCGAGAGCGCGCTGAAATTGCTGTTCGGTCATGTCGACATCCCTCCGCCAGTGCTAACTGGTCAGGTTCATCGGGTCTGATCTCAGCCGACTTTTTCGGCACCCCGTGTCGCCGTCCATCAGATCACGAGAGGTGAACCCACCTGAACGCCGGGTGCGTGGTAATTGCCGGCGCGATGAGTTTTCGATCGCTGGGGAGTCGTTATTGGCAAGCGAAGTGGCAACCGGCCGCTCGCCTTCGCCCCGGGAGATTCCGATGACTACCCAGCCTGCCCACCACGACACCCTTTCCGGTGATGCAACACGAACGGCACCTTCGGGGACCGCGCGCAAGGTCGGATACGTCCTGAGTGGTCTGTTCGTACTTTTCATGCTGTTCGACGGCATCATCCACATCCTCAATCTGCAGACGGTCAAGGACGCCTCGGCCGAACTGGGGCTGCCCGACTCTCTTGCCCTGACAGCCGGGGTTGTGCAGTTGATCTGCCTTGCGCTGTACGTGATTCCGCGAACGTCCGTGCTCGGCGCGATTCTGCTCACCGGTTACCTGGGTGGCGCTGTGTTGACCAACCTTCGAGCTGAACAGCCTCTGGTGAGCACCACATTGTTTGCCGTCTACGCCGGAATCGTGATGTGGGCTGGACTGTATCTCCGAGATGAGAAGGTTCGCGAGATCATTCCGCTCCGTCGGGCCTGAAATCAGGCTACCGAAGGGGTTGCGTGGGACGCGGTGTCCCATTATGTTTGACCTCATTCAAGTCCGTCGACTGCAATCGGCGGACTGGCCGTGAGGAGACACCGATGGCTCGGTCAGCGTCGATCGAAGTGGAAATGCCGTACCACGAGGTACTGCAGACTTTGTCCGAGGGCTCAGTGGCCCGCAGTTTTGATCCCTACCTTGACATCGACTGGGATTCACCAGAGTTCGCGATCGATCCACATGATCCGAGATGGGTGCTCTCGTCCGTCTCGGACCCCCTCGGCGCGACGCAGTGGTACCAGAAGCAGTCCCTGGAACGTCGAATCGCGATGGGAATGTGGCGTCAGGCCAACGTGACCAAGGTGGGTTCGGCATTCGAGAGCATCTTGATCCGGGGAATGCTGCAGTACATCATGGCGCTTCCCAATCAGTCACCCGAGTTCCGGTACTGCCTGCACGAGATGACCGAAGAGTGCAATCACATCCAGATGTTCCAGGAACTCGTCAATCGTATGGACATCGACGTGCCGGGTATGCGTCCGATGTTCCGGCGACTCTCGCCCATCATCGGAGTGCTGGGTGCAAAGTTCCCGGTCATCTTCTTCATCGGCATTCTTGCCGGAGAAGAACCGATCGACCACTTCCAGAAGGACTTGATCCGCGAAGGTAAGGACACCCCGCCGGCGATGCTCCGCACCATGGAGATTCACATCGCCGAAGAAGCGAGACATATTTCGTTTGCGCACGAGTTGCTGCGCAATCACGTCCCCAGGCTCAGTCGTACCAGTCGGGCAATGACATCGGTTGCCTTCCCCGGCGCGATGCGTTGGCTGGCAGGAGAAATCATGTCACCGCCCAAGGAATTCGCCGAAGAATTCGGGATTCCCGAAGACGTGATGACGAGTGCTTTCTGGGGTAGCCCGCATTCCCGCCGAATTCTGGGGAACTACTTCGGTGAAATGCGTGCCCTGGCAGACGAACTCGGTCTCATGAACCCCGTGTCGAAGCGGGTGTGGCGAAAGCTGGGCATCGACGGCGACTACGCACGCTATCGCGGCGAGCCGAAGCGCTCCGACAAAACACGGATCTAGTCAGGCGGCCCGGATCTAGTCAGGTAGCGAGGACCGGCCGTCGGAGGACACCAGTTCAGCGATGAGCGTGGACAATTCGACGTGGGGATCGATCGTGAGCCCGCTCGAGCGGGCAACACCGTCGAACATGTACCAGGTGTATTTCGCGAGGTCGGCGACGATCTCTGCGCGGCTCGGTTTCGGATCAGTGCTTCGGACCCAGTGGGTGAGCGTGCCCTCGACCATCGTCACCACTGCGAACGGTAGTGAATCGAAGGGCGACGAATCGATCCCCACGGATCGGCCGACTTCGGTGATGATTGCGCGGGCCGAGTCGGCGATTGTCGCCTTCAGACTGCTGATCGCGTCGATGCTCTCGTCGTCGTAGTCGGTGGGGCCGGTACCCATGAACTCGTGAATACGAGGATGCTCGGTGATCCACTCGGCGACGGCGCTGATGGTGCGAGTCAGGATCTCGTCGAGAGTGCCCACCGAAATGCTCATCGACGCATCCAGGGCAGCGGCAAATTGGCCGAGCACAAACGCTCGGACTCGTCGATCGAGGTCGTCCCGGCCGCTGAATTGCCGGTATACCACCGACTTGGCGAGACCGGCCCGGTCGGCGATCTGCTGAACGGACACCTCGGCACCTGCTGCCCGCTCTTCGATCAGTTCGACAGCGGAGGTGAGTATCCGTTTCTGACGCTCGGAGTTGTGCCGCTCCCACCGAGCTTCGCGACCGGTCAACTCCGCAGTGGCAGGTTGCGCAATTGCGTCGCTCGGCATCGGGTCAGTCTATCCGGACACCACCCGGCTCGGGATCAGGCGCGGCATCGCACAATCTCGTCGGCACAACGTGGGACACTGGTCGAGTGAGGTTGTATCGAGACACGGCGGTGGTGCTGCGCCTGCACAAACTGGGCGAAGCCGACCACATCGTCACGTTGCTCACCCGTCAATTCGGGTTGGTGCGTGCCGTGGCCAAAGGTGTCCGCCGGACAACCTCCAAATTCGGCGCCAGACTCGAACCGTTTGCTCACATCGACGTACAGCTTCTCCCCGGCAAGAATCTCGACATCATCACCCAGGTGCAGACGGTCGATGCGTTCGCCACCGACATCGTCGACGACTACAGCCGGTACACCACGGCCTGCGCCGTACTCGAAACTGCCGAGCGGTTGGCCGGTGAGGAACGCGCGCCCGCCCCACAACTTCAACGATTGACGGTGGGCGCACTGCGCGCGATCGCCGAGCAGGCACGACCGGTCGAGTTCGTGCTCGACGCGTTCTTGTTGCGAGCCATGGGCTATGCGGGTTGGGCACCTGCCCTCGAAGAGTGCGCGCGCTGCAGCGCTCCTGGACCGCACCGGGCATTTCACGTCGCCGCAGGTGGAGCCGTGTGTACCTATTGCCGACCGGCGGGTGCCGCGACGCCGTCGCCCGGAGTGCTCGACTTGATGGAAGCCCTGCTCCGAGGGGAGTGGGAGGGTACCGATTCGGCGCCCGCGACTCTGCGGACGCAAGCCAGCGGACTGGTCGCGGCACACCTGCAGTGGCATCTCGAGCGCCAATTGCGGACGTTGCCGCTGATCGAGCGTTCGAGGCCGCATGCAGCCGTCGAGGTCGACTTGCCCGTGAGGCAGGATGGAACCCGTGATTCGACGACGCGAACCGCGAACTCCGCTTGATTCTGCTGCTGAACGGGTGATCCGGCCACCGGACCCACATCCGTCCGGGGCGACCCCGCCGATCCTGCAAACCGAACTCATCCCGCGCCACGTCGCGTTGGTGATGGACGGCAACGGTCGGTGGGCTCAGGAGCGCGGTTTGCCGCGAACCGCCGGGCACGAACGCGGCGAAGCTGTCCTGATGGACACGGTGTGCGGTTGCATCGAGATGGGCGTCGAGTGGCTCTCCGCCTACGCCTTCTCCACCGAGAACTGGAAGCGCAGTCCCGACGAGGTTCGATTCCTGATGGGCTTCAACCGTGACGTCATCCGTCGCCGACGCGACGAGATGAACGAAATGGGTGTGCGTGTTCGGTGGGCCGGCCGTAAACCGCGCCTGTGGGCGAGTGTGATCAAGGAACTCGAGATCGCCGAAGAACTGACCAAGAACAACACCGTCATGAACTTGACCATGTGTGTGAATTACGGCGGCCGGGCCGAAATTGCCGATGCGGTAAAGGAAATCGCGAAGCGCGTCGCCGCGGGCGAGATCAATCCGGACAAGATCACCGAGGCGACGGTGGCCAAGTACCTCGACGAACCCGACATGCCCGACGTCGATCTGTTCCTGCGTCCGTCGGGAGAACAGCGGACGTCGAATTTCTTGATCTGGCAATCCGCCTACGCCGAAATGGTGTACCAGGAGAAGCTGTTTCCCGATTTCGATCGCCGCGACCTCTGGGCCGCGTGCGTCGAATACGCCTCACGCGACCGTAGATTCGGTGGCGTCAAATGACAGGGGAGAACATGACCGACACCACCGACGAAGCAGCCCGCCTACAAGAACGTGCGGCCGCCTCGCTGGCGCATTTCGTGACGGTCGATGTGGCTGCCGACGGATCACTGGGTTTTCAGTACTCCGGCGCGCTGTGTTCGATCCAGGCGATGAATCTGTCCGAGGGTCTGGACGTGCTGTCCATGACGTGTGTTCTCGCGTGGGACCGGCCGGTCAGCGCGGCACTGCATCGCAAGGTGGCCGAGCGGAATCGGACCATTCAATTCGGCTCGATCGCGGTGTTCGGTCACGGCAGTCTGGCGGACGTCATCCTGCGGTACACGTTCCCGGCGGCCGGACTGGACGACGAGGCACTGACCACGATGTTGCTACTCGCGCTCACCGGTGCCGATACCGCCCGGCAGGGTTTGATTCCCTGACGCTCTCAGGAGGCGGCGCAGTCGCGGCAGGTACCGAAGATCTCCACGGTATGGCTCACTTCGGTGAAACCGTTGTCCTCGGCGATGGTCTGTGACCACTGCTCGACGGTCGGGCCCTCGACCTCGACGGTGAATCCGCAGTTGCGGCACACCAGGTGATGATGGTGGCCGGAGGAGCACCGACGGTAAACGGACTCGCCCGTGTCGGTGCGCAGAACGTCGATGGTTCCGGCGTCGGACAGTGCCTGCAGCGTGCGGTAGACGGTGGTCAAGCCGATGCCCTCACCGCGCTTGCGCAGTTCGTCGTGCAGTTCCTGTGCCGACTTGAATTCGTCGATGTCGTCGAGCAAGGCGGAGATGGCGCTGCGCTGCTTCGTGGAACGAACGCCGACGGTGGCCGGTCCACGTTTCGAGGTCGTACTGCCCGGAGTGTTCATGCGGTGGAATCTCATCCTTCTTCGGCGTGGGCGACAGCGTCGACGACGATGTGTGCGAGGTGATCGTCGACGAGTCGATAGAGAACTTCTCGTCCGTTGCGTTCGCCGCGGACGACGCCCGCTGCTTTGAGAACGCGCAGATGCTGGCTGATGAGTGGCTGAGTGACACCGAGAGCGCCGACGAGTTCGTGAACGCAGCGCTCCGACTCGTGCAGTTGGAGCACGATCGCGATCCGGACGGGTGCAGCCAGTGCCCGCAGAATTTCGCCGGCGGCCGCCAAGGTCTCCTTGGGTGGCACGGGCGCCGGAGGTGCGGCTTCGAACGGGTCGTGCGTGTGTCCGAGGTCGGAATGATCATGGCTTTTGTGGAGATCGCCGGTATCCGCAATGCTCACAGCGAGGCTCCTTCGAGGGGTAGATCATGATGTCCGGGCATAGCCATCTCACCACATTATTGCAAATCACTTTCATTTTGATATGCACAAGTATGCATGTCAACCTTGGACGGAAGTGCGTGGCAGCCGCCAGATAGGCTGATGGTGCGAAAAGCGCACGAAAATCATGCATCTATTACCCAGATGGAGAGCAATCGAGTGGCACCCAAGTCCAAGATCGAAGCCGTTGTCAATCTCGCCAAGCGGCGAGGCCTGGTCTACCCCTGCGGTGAGATCTACGGCGGTACCAAGTCCGCATGGGACTACGGCCCATTGGGTGTCGAGCTCAAGGAGAACATCAAGCGCCAGTGGTGGCGCAACATGGTCACCAGCCGCGAGGACGTCGTCGGCCTCGACTCGTCGGTGATTCTGCCCCGCGAGGTGTGGGTCGCATCCGGTCACGTCGGTGTCTTCAACGACCCGCTCGTCGAGTGCCTCAACTGTCACAAGCGTCACCGTCAGGATCACCTGCAGGAGGCGTACGCGGAGAAGAAGAAGCTCGACAACCCGGACGACGTCTCGATGGATGTCATCGGTTGCCCCGACTGCGGCACCGTCGGCCAGTGGACCGAACCGCGCGACTTCAACATGATGCTCAAGACGTACCTCGGCCCCGTCGAGAGCGAAGAGGGCATGCATTACCTTCGCCCCGAGACTGCTCAGGGCATCTTCGTGAACTTCGCCAACGTGCTGACCACCTCGCGTAAGAAGCCGCCGTTCGGCATCGGCCAGATCGGCAAGAGCTTCCGCAACGAGATCACCCCCGGCAACTTCATCTTCCGTACCCGCGAGTTCGAGCAGATGGAGATGGAATTCTTCGTCAAGCCGGGCGAAGACGAGCAGTGGCATCAGTACTGGATCGACTACCGCCTGGACTGGTACACCGGCCTCGGTATCAACAAGGACAACCTGCGTCTGTACGAGCATGCGCCGGAAAAGCTTTCGCACTACTCGAAGGGTACGACCGACATCGAGTACCGCTTCCACTTCCAGGGCAGCGAGTGGGGCGAGCTCGAGGGCATCGCGAACCGTACCGACTTCGATCTCTCGACGCACTCCAAGCACTCGGGCACCGAGCTGAACTACTACGACCAGACGACGGGCGAGCGCTACACGCCGTACGTCATCGAGCCGGCGGCCGGTCTCACGCGTTCGCTGATGGCCTTCCTGGTCGACGCCTACACCGAGGACGAGGCGCCCAACTCCAAGGGCGGCGTCGACAAGCGCACCGTGCTCCGCCTGGATCGTCGACTCGCTCCGGTGAAGGCTGCCGTTCTGCCGCTCTCGCGTAACGCAGACCTGACGCCCAAGGCAAAAGACCTTGCAGCGCAGCTGCGTCAGAACTGGAACGTCGAGTTCGACGACGCCGGCGCCATCGGTCGTCGTTACCGTCGCCAAGACGAGATCGGCACGCCGTTCTGCATCACGGTCGACTTCGACACCCTCGAAGATCAGGCCGTCACTGTTCGTGAGCGTGACTCCATGGCGCAGGAACGCGTCGCCCTCGATCAGGTGGAAAGCTACCTGGCCGCACGGCTGATCGGTTCCTGATTCCCGTTCGAAGCTGACGGCGGTTCTTCTCAATCGAGAAGGACCGCCCGTTTTCTCTTTCCCCGATGGTCCTTCAGGCGCAGGATCGAAGTTATGAGAAAACTCAGCGTGACCAACAGCGTGACTCTCGACGGTGTCATGCAGGCACCTGGTGGGCCGGACGAAGACCGTCGTGGCGGATTCGAGCACGGAGGGTGGGCGGCCCCTTTCAACGACTCCGTCATGGCGCAGAAGATGGGGGAGGGGATGGCGAAGAAATCCGAGTTGCTCTTCGGGCGCAGAACCTACGAGAACTTCGCCTCGTACTGGCCGTTTCAGACCGACAATCCGTTCACCGAGGTTCTCGGCAACACGCAGAAATACGTAGCTTCAAGAACTTTGGGTGAACCGCTCCCGTGGAAGAACTCGACCTTGTTGAAAGGTGATGCTGCCGATGCCGTAGCAGCGCTCAAGGAAAGCGAGGGCCCGGATCTGGTGATTCTGGGCAGTGGAGACTTGATCACGTCATTGGCCGAGCGGCGCCTCGTCGACACCTACACCCTGCTCATTCATCCGCTCGTTCTCGGAACCGGGCGCAGATTGTTCCCCGACGGCGCTGCGCTCGCTCAGTTCACCCTCGTCGACAGCGTCCCCACGACAACCGGCGTCATCATTGCGACTTATCAGGTGAGCTGAACACAGTTGAGCTGAACACATCGGGGAACTCGCCGAAATGCCGCAACTGCCAGCGCTGAGTTCTGACTGCTTGCGTGCTGGTCGGCGTGACCCAGGGCGGATAGACCCGGATAGCGCGCTTACCGCCCGAGAAGTTGGTCGACACGATGTCGTGTTCGACGAGGGTCTCGACAGGAAAGACGAAGTGCCCCAGATGTTCTTCGTCGTGCACCTTCACCACGAACAGCATGACGCCGTCGGTGGTGTCGAAGGGGCGGATGGGCCCGGCATCGGAACGGCGCCACAGCGTGACGAATTGGCCCAGTTTGGTAGGCGTCGTCTTGGCGATTCGATACACGATCATGAGTCCGTTGACGGTCAGCGTGTGAGCACTGTACTCGGCGCCCTCGGGCTCGGGAATCGGTGTGGACCAGGTAAATCCGTCGGCGTTCATCGGCAACGATGATGGCACGAACCACCGACAGCCTTCGTGTCGAACGCTGTCGGTGGAAGGCCGCTTCAGGCCGAAGGCACCTTGTCGAGGAACCCGAGGACAAGCGTCAGACGCCCGTCGTCATCGCGTTCGAGTACGTCGAATCCGTCGATCAGTGACTCGGCCCCCGACGGGCCGAGAGCCCAGCCGAATCGCGCCTGCCGGTGGTGTGCGTCCACCGGTCCGACGAGAGTGAAGCGCATGCCCGGAAACTGTTGCTGCACAGCGTTGATCATCGCGTCGATCTGTTCGTGTCCGGTGACGTCCGCCAGCGGATCGGTGTAGCGACCGGCTGGAGTGAACAGTTGCTCGATCCGCGCTTTGCGGGCGGTGGTATCTGTTTCGTTCCACATGTCGATGTAGGCATCGGCAATGGCGTCGAAGTCGCTCATGGTAACTCCCTTGATCAGTACCCGACGTTCTCGCCGGCTGATACCACTGTTGCGCCGAGACTGCTCCGGGTCGATTACCTGTGAGGTCATGTCCTCGGCTACCTCGGGTCGCTACCGTGGGGGAATGACCTTCGAGACGATGGACGTTGGCACAGAACTCAAACGGTGGCGGGAGCGGCGAAGGCTCACTCAGTTGGGACTCTCGGCGGCGGCAGGAGTGTCGACCAGACACCTGAGCTTCATCGAAACCGGCCGCTCCAAACCCAGTCGGGACATGATTCTTCACCTATCTGATTGCCTGGATGTTCCTCTACGGCAACAGAACACGCTTCTACTGGCAAGTGGTCACGCCCCGGAGTACTCGCAGAAGTCGTTGGCGGAAGCGCCGATGTCAGCAGTGAGTGAGGCCATCGATCGCATCATCGACGCGCATGACCCGTATCCGGCGGTGGTGGTCGATCAGCAGTGGGAGATGGTAGCCGGGAACCAGGCCGTGGGAATTTTGACCGAGGGCGCCGCTGCGTTCCTTCTGGAACCACCGGTGAACGTCTTGCGGTTGAGTTTGCATCCCGAGGGAATGGCGCCGCGGATCGTCAACCTCGCGCAGTGGCGGACGCACCTGCTAGCCAGGCTGGCGCGGGAAGTGGAGGTGAGTGCCGATGCGCTGTTGGCGTCGTTGCTCGACGAGCTGCGCACCTACCCGAGCGGAGGGGACTGGCACGACGACCGTGCGAATTCCCTGCTGGTTCCGTTGCGTGTACGCGCCGGCGATACCGAACTGGCGATGTTCAGCACCACCACAGTGTTCGGTACGCCGCGCGACGTCACGCTCGCAGAGATTGCGATCGAGTCGTTCTACCCGTCGGACAAGCAGACGGCCGACTACTTTCGATCGGCCGCCGAGGTCACAGAGACTTCTTGCCGAACTTGAGCTTCCACGGCACCAGAGCAGACTCCAACTGAACCGAGAGACTCATCTTGGAGACGCCTTCGGTGCGCTCCTCGAAGCGGATGGGCGTTTCGGCGATCTTCATGCCGCGCTGAACAACTCGGTAGTTCATCTCGACCTGGAACGCGTAGCCGTTGCTCTGCACCGATTCGACGTCGATGTCGCGCAAGGTCTTTGCATGCCACGCCTTGAAGCCGGCGGTCGCATCCTTGACGTGAAGTCGCAGGATGGCGTTGACGTAGAAGTTCGCCCAGGCGGACAGTGCCTTGCGATGCCACGGCCAGTCGCCGGCGACTGCGCCGCCTTCGACGTAACGGGAGCCGAGAACGACTGCCGCATCGGTGGTGGTGAGAATCTCGATCATGGCGGGGATCGCTTCGGACGGGTGCGAGAGATCTGCGTCCATCTGAATGACGATGTCTGCGTTCTCCGCCAGAGCCCGGCTCATGCCCGCGACGTAAGCACGACCGAGACCGTCCTTGACCGTGCGGTGAAGTACTCCCACCGGGATGGGTCCGTCGATACCCAACTTGTCGGCAACCTCGCCCGTACCGTCGGGGGAGTTGTCATCCACCACGAGGACGTGCAGGTTCGGGATCTTCAACGCGGCGAGGCGATCGACGAGCTTTGGCAGGTTCTCACGCTCGTTGTATGTAGGTACAACGACGGTTATCTGCGGGGCGACGCTTTCCATAACACCTTCGTATGATCTGTGATCCCGACTTGCCGGATGAAGCGTACGACGAGTGCGGTCGTGAACAAAGTACGGATTTTACTACCTCGACGGGATCCGTCAGAACCGGCCGCCGCCGCCTCGACTCGTTCGGCCGCCGCCGCCGCCACCGAAACCACCGCCGCCGCCTCCGCGTCCGGAGCGCCCACTGCTGCTCGGTCCGCCGTACGAGCGGGGCCCTCCGCCGCCTCGCAGAATGCTGTTGATCAGGATCCCACCGAGAATCGCTCCCGTCGCATCGCCGCCACCACCGCGGGGTCGTTGGTTTGCTTCCCAGGTGTTGACGTCGTTCTGCGCGGCGCGAAGTGAGTGCGTCGCCAAGGTGGTCGCTGCCTGGGCGTGTTGGAGTGCCTTCGACGGATCCGAAGTTTGCAATTGTTGGGCAGCCTGCAGGTGCCGCTGAGCCTCCGCGTAGCGAGTGCGGGCCTCGGCCCCGATCGCGCCGCGTCTGGTTCCGAGGAAGTCACCGGCAGCCGTCACCTGGGCCTGTGCGGCCAGAATGTCCTGGGCGAGGCGCTGCTGTGCCCGTTCGAGCTGCTGCTTCTGCTCCTGAGCGTCGGCAAGCAGCGCGTCGAGTTGGGCGTCGGCCGCGACGATCTGGTTGAACGCCGTCAGCGGATCGTTGTCCTTGGACGTCTGAGCATTGGCCAACGCTGACTGAGCCGCGGCCTTCGCGTCCGCCAATTTCTGCCCGCCCTGCGCCAGGTAAGCGTCCGCAGCGGTGATGCCCTGCTGGACGTCCTCCATCGCGGACGGAAGTGTCGCGATGGCGTTTCGGATGTCGTCGGCGGCGTGATCGACGCCGTCGAGCAGCTTGCGGGCCTGATCGAGAGCTGCTTCGGCCGTGCGAATTGCGGTGACGGCGGCGCCTTGCTTGCCGGCCGGCAGCGCCGTGGCGTCTCGACCTTCTTCGATCGACTTCTCGGCGAGCGTCAACCGTTCGCTCGCCATCGTGACGTTGTTCACCACCGACGCCAGCGTCGGCGCGGGGAACTGATCCTTCAGTTTGGTCAGAATCGCCTCGGACTCAGGTAAGCGCACGCTGAGAGCAACAACACTCTGCGTCAGAGCGTCGAGGCGTGCCGGGGCGTTGATGAGAAGGTCGCGAAGCCCGTCGAACTCGTCGACGCGAGCTTCGAGTTCTTGGTCGGCTCGACCGCACGAGGAGATGATGTCGATCAGCATCTGACGGCGTTGGTCGGGAGTTTCCGGGATGGCGTCGTCGAGCCGCTGCCTGATCGCGAAGGCTTCGGCGAGGGTGGCCTTGGCCTTGTCGAAAGCCGCGGAGAAGGGCGCAACAGCGGAATCTCCGAACTCGCTGCGGGCCAGATCCAGCTCTTCCTGGCTGCCGGCGATCGCGTTGTCCGTCTCGACGAGGATTTCCTTCGCGCGTTCGTCGAGTGTGGGCAGCGGGAGTGCGTTGAGGCTGGCAAGGTCGTCGGGGGCGATGTTCTTTGCGGCCTCCACGCTTGCCTTGTTCTTGTCGTTCTTGCGCTTGCGTGAGTACAGGACTACGCCGCCCGTTCCGACCACCACAGCGCCGCCCGCGATGAGGAGTGTTCCGACTCCCATTCCGCCGCTCGTGTTGTTCGCGTCGCCGAGTGCGCCGGCTGCTGCAATAGCTGCGCCGGTCCAATCATCCTCGGCGAGAGCCGGTTCCACCGCGTCCGAATTGATCGACTCGATGTCGGAATCGGTGATGTTGCTGAGTTCAGCTGGAACGTCGAGGTAGTAGGCGCGCTCTGCCGTGGCAACTGCAAGCAGGACGGATTTGGTACTGAGCGTCGACTTGGTGGCCGTTTGCTGCGCCCATGCCTGGCCACCGAGGTTGTTGAAGTCGGGGACGAATGCGACCCACAGGTCGATCTGGTGGTCCTCGCTGAGTTGATCGATCGCGGCTTGGATGTCGCTGCGCTGACCGGCGTCGAGAACCCCGGAGGTGTCGGTGATGTGATTCGGCAACACCATCGGGGCGTCCGCCGAGGCGAGCGCGGGGCTGAAGACGAGCGCCAACAAAGCGAAAATCGCGGCGACGGCGGCGGCGCTTCCCCGGCGCCGAACTGGTCGGGTGGTTGTCCGACTCTGCTCTACAGAGGACAACTGCGCGAAGTGTGGTGCGAGGGCCATGACGCAAATCTATCCGTTGTGGCGCGTCGGCATCGGAGGAGATCGCTGCGAACTGGCAGAATTGCGGGAGTGAAACCTGCTTTCGGTAACCGCCCCCACGATCCATCACCCTCACGGGCGGGCGGCTTCGGTGCAGGATTGGCTCGTTGGACGCGGCGATTGATCGCCGGCGCCGTGTTGATGGCAGTGGTCCTGGTCGGCGGTACCGCATTCCGGGTGTGGCAGGTGGCCCGCATCGACGACACGCGGCCGGCCGACGCGATAGTCGTTCTGGGCGCGGCTCAGTATTCCGGCACTCCGTCGTCGGTCTTCGAAGCCAGACTCGAACAGGCGTACAAGCTGTACAAGCGCGGAGTGGCTCCGCAGATCATCACCGTCGGCGGTAAACAAGAAGGTGACGAGTACACCGAAGCGGCATCGGGAAAGATGTATCTGACCGATCGAGGGATTCCGTCGAGTGCGATCACCGCTGTGGAGACCGGTTCGGACACTCTGCTCAGCATCGATGCGGTGAGTGCCGAGATGTCCTCGCAGGGCATCAATTCCGCCGTCCTGGTCAGTGACCCGTGGCACTCGTTGCGCACCCGGACGATGGCCCGCGACACGGGACTTCAGGCGTGGACCGCACCTACTCGTCAGGGCCCGGCCGTGTTCACTCGCGAATCCCAGTTGCACGGAATCGCTCGCGAAACCGGCGCGCTGCTCTGGTATCAGCTCACACACTTCTCGGCAGACTTCCCCTACACGGCAGGGCAATAGAAACCATGACAGCTCACACCACCTACGGAGGCGGCACCTACTCCGAACACGACCTCGAACGTCGTGTCGTCGAGGCGCCGAAGCGAGCCGGGTTGCCGGGTTCGCAGATCGCAGCGGCGCAGCATCGTTCGGACTTCTCGCGAGACCGCGCCAGGGTCCAGCACTCCGCGGCTTTGCGACGCTTGGCCGACAAGACCCAGGTTGTCGGCCCGCGCGACGGCGACACACCTCGCACGCGGCTGACACACTCGATGGAAGTCGCACAGATCGGGCGAGGGATCGCCGACGGGCTCGGTTGCGACCCGGACTTGGTGGACCTTGCGGGTCTCGCACACGACATCGGGCACCCACCGTACGGGCACAACGGCGAGAAGGCACTCGACGAAGTCGCCAAGGACTGCGGCGGTTTCGAAGGCAATGCGCAGAATCTGCGGATCCTGACCAGCCTCGAACCGAAGATCCTGCGCCCCGACGGTCTGAGCGCCGGCCTCAATCTCACCAGGGCATCACTCGACGCGGCCATCAAGTACCCCTGGACCCGCCCTGAGTCCGGCGCGAAGTTCGGCGCATATGACGACGACGCAGAGGTGCTCGCCTGGGTTCGCGAGGGTGCGCCCGAGCGTCGGCAATGCCTGGAAGCTCAGCTCATGGACTGGGCCGACGACATCGCGTATTCCGTGCACGACGTAGAGGACGGGGTGATCGCAGGCCGTATCGACCTTCGCTCGCTTGCTGATCCGTCCGAGCAGCGCGCACTGGCTGAACTGGGGGCCTCCGAGTTTCGCGGCTTGGTAGTCGACGATCTGATCGAAGCCGCTCAACGGTTGTCCGAACTCCCCGTCGTACGCGGAGTCGGAAGTTTCGACGGGACGCTGGGAAGTTCCGTCGCGTTGAAGAACCTCACAAGTGAATTGGTGGGACGCTTCGCCACGGCCGCGATCGCCAGCACACGGCAGACAAACGGCAACCGACCCCTCTCGCGCTATCAAGCCGACCTCGACATACCCGAGGCCGTCGCATCCGAGGTGGCGTTGCTCAAGACCGTGGCGCTCTACTACGTGATGTCCGACGCCGGGCACAAGGCGCGTCAGGATCGGCAACGTGATCGTGTTCATCGCGTCGCGGAATGGTTGTTGGCCACGGCGCCCGCCGGGCTCGATCCGATCCTGCTGCCCGCGTGGGAGCGCGCCGCGGACGACGGTGCTCGGGTCCGCGTGGTGGTGGATCAGATCGCGTCGTACACGGAAAGTCGGCTGGAGCGGGTGGACAAGGCGAGCCTGGGCGCGCAGGCCAGTTGGGGCTGAGCCGTCCGCGCTCTCAGCAGGTCATTCGCGTCGACGGATCGGTAGTGGTGTCGAGCCACTTGCCGTAAGCGTCGCCTCCTGCTGCGCGGACGTCCTTGCATATCTTCGACTCGCTGTTTCCGGATTCGCGGTACACGGTGTAGATCGCGGTCCCGGAATCGGAGACTTGACGCAGTGACGGGCAGGACTGGTCTGTGCGTAGGTATTTCGAGCCGGGGAACGCGTCAAGGTAGTTTTGAATCTCGCTGGCATACGTGGCCGGATCGGTGGCATTGGCCAACACCACGATTCCGGTGCCCTTGCACGAGGGGACGGTGATCGGCTTGCTCACCCCGAGATCGCCGTTCTTCGTGGACGGGGTGGACGCCCGCGTGGTCGTGGTTGCCTGCTGTCCGGCGGTGGGCAACGGCTCCAGGTTTGGCGTTCTGACCGGCTCCTGGATGGGTGCCGGTTCCGTCGTGGCGGTGGAAGCTGCTACAGCGGTTGGTGATTCGGGGCCCGAGCTTCCCAGTATCGCCCAAGCCGCCGTGCCTCCTGCGGCCAGAACGAGTGCAACTCCAGCCGCCCCGATCGCGATCGGGGCTCGGTTTCGCTTGGTCTTTGTCGCGATGTGCGTGTAGTTCCCGTAAGCGGGATTCACTGTGGTGTAGGCGGGCGGCCCGACGATTGTGGATTGCAGTCCGCCGGCCGCACCGGCGGCGCTGTCGGCCGAGAGGGCTTGCCGCGCTTCGAGTGCGAGCGCTCCGGTGGTCGGATAGCGGTGTGCGGGATCCTTTGCCATACCGCGGGCCACGACAGTGTCGAAACGTTGCGGGAGCGACGGAACCGTCAGGGTGGGGCGCGGCGGCGGAGCGTTCAGGTGCGAATTGACGAGATGACCGATGCTTGTGGTGTTGAAAGGCGTTGTTCCGGTGAGGGACTGGTAGAGAACACAAGCAAGGGAGTAGACATCCGCTGCGGCCGTCGGTGTTTCGATACCGAATCGCTCCGGCGCCATGTACGCATACGAACCGACCGCGCTTCCCTCGGTGGTGATTTTCGTGTCTGTCTGTGAATATGCGATTCCGAAGTCCACGAGGTACGCGAAGCTGGTCTTCGTGAGAATGATGTTGTCTGGTTTGACGTCGCGATGGATGAGTCCGCGCGCGTGCGCTGCGTCCAGCGCTGACGCTATCTGCGAGACGATGTCGACGGCTCGCGCCGGGGTGAGTCTGCCGAACTCGGTCAACTCGGCTCGCAATGTGTGGCCTTCGACCAATCGCATGTCGATGAAGAGGACTCCGTCGATCTCGCCCCAGTCGTGCACCGGGATCACGTGCGGTTCGTTCAGGGCGGCGGTGGTGCGAGATTCTCGGCGGAAACGAGCTTGGAATGACGGGTCGGCCGCGAGTTCGCGATGGAGCAACTTGAGAGCGACCAGGCGATCCTTCGAGGTGTCGTACGCCTCGTACACCTCGCCCATTCCGCCCCGACCGAGCAGACGACGCAGCTCGTACACGCCGAATCGAGTTCCCGATCGCCCTTCGGGCGAGCTCGAGGCGTTTTCAGTCATGGTCGGTCCCATCGCTGCGGTGCAGAGTCGGCCATCAACATATCGTTGTCAGGAGGTGTCGGGGGACCGCCTAGACTGATGTACGTGGCGGGCCGAATTTCTGACAGAGACATCGCGGCCATTCGCGAACGCACTCGCATCGAGGACATCGTCGGTGAATACGTTTCACTCAAGCGTGCCGGTGGCGATTCGATCAAGGGTTTGTGTCCCTTCCACGACGAGAAGTCACCGTCGTTTCACGTACGACCCAACCACGGCCTCTACCACTGCTTCGGCTGCGGTGAGGGTGGTGACGTGTACTCGTTCCTGCAGAAGATGGACCACATCAGCTTCGTCGAGGCCGTCGAGCAGTTGGCGGATCGCCTCAGCTACACGATTTCGTACGAGGGCGGCGGACCGTCCGTTCAGCGCGATCGCGGCACCCGTGCACGCTTGATTGCGGCGAACGCGGCGGCTCAGGAGTTCTACGCCGCCCGACTGCGCGAACCCGATGCTCAGGCGGCTCGCGACTACCTCACCGAGAGAAACTTCGACGGGGCAGCAGCCCTGCAATTCGGCTGTGGATACGCGCCCGAAGGTTGGGACACTCTCACAAAACACTTGATGTCCAAGGGATTCGAGTTCAAGGAGCTCGAAGCAGCAGGGCTGTCCAAAGAAGGGAGGCGCGGTCCGATCGACCGGTTCCATCGCCGCCTGCTCTGGCCGATCCGCAGCGTTGCCGGTGACGTCATCGGCTTCGGCGCCCGCAAGCTCTTCGACGACGACACCATGCCGGGCAAGTACGTCAACACGCCGGAAACGATCCTCTACAAGAAGTCTCAGGTCCTGTTCGGCTTGGACCTCGCCAAGCGTGACATCGCCAAGGGGCACCAGGCTGTAGTAGTCGAGGGGTACACCGACGTCATGGCGATGCACTTGGCCGGCGTCAAGACCGCCGTTGCTTCGTGCGGAACCGCCTTCGGTGAGGAGCACCTTGCGATGCTCCGCCGACTCCTGATGGACGACAGTTACTTTCGCGGTGAGATCATCTACACCTTCGACGGTGATGCCGCGGGGCAAGCTGCTGCGATGAAGGCATTCGAAGGCGATCAGAAGATGGCCGGGCAGACCTTCGTGGCCGTCGCTCCTGACGGAATGGACCCGTGCGATCTTCGCCTCGAGTCCGGTGACGCCGCCGTTCGCGACCTTGTTGCGAGGCGTACGCCGATGTTCGAGTTCGTGGTGAAGTCGATACTCACCGAGCACGATCTCGAGACGGCTGAAGGGCGCGTCGAAGCACTGCGTCGTACGGTCCCCGTCGTTGCGCAGATCAAGGAATCAACTCTGCGCGACAGCTACGCGAACCTCCTCTGCGGATGGGTCGGTTGGGACGATCTTCCATCCGTCCGACGACGCGTGCGTGACGAAGCTCGTAAACGGGCGTCGACGCGCGGATCTTCACCGGCGCCCAAGCGTCGTCAGGTTGTCGACCCACCTGCCGCCGATGCGCTTGCCCTGCCGATCGGAATCTCGAGGCCACGGCCCAACGACCCGGGGCTGTCGACGCAGCGAGCTGTCCTCAAGGCCGCGTTGCAGCACCCTGGCGTCGCCGGCAGTGTCTTCGACTCGTTGCCACCCGAGACCTTCACCCACCCCGCCTACGTCGTGATCAGGCAGGCAATGGCAGACGCCGGCGGAACGAGCAAGGGACTCGGCGGCGCCGAGTGGATCGAAGTCGTCACCAAGGGCGTCGAAGACATGACGGTGGCCTCGGTTGTATCGGAACTGGCCGTCGAACCCATGCCCTGTGACGAAGACACGGTTCCGCGCTACATCAACGGAGTGCTCGCCCGGCTGCAGGAAGCGTGGGTTGGCGAACAGGTTGCCGACCTCAAATCCAAGCTTCAGCGCGTCTCACCGGCTGCGGCCCCGGAGGAGTACAACTCGCTGTTCGGCGATCTCGTGGCGCTGGAGCAGTATCGCCGACAGCTGCGTGAGCAGGCTGTCGGCGATCAAAGCGTCTGACCTAGCGGTTCTTCTTCAACTGGTCGTGGGGGACCAGAATCGTGGTCTCCTCGTTGAGCGGCTTCATCGGCTCGAGCTTGGGCTGAGTACTCAGTGAGTCGGCCAGCTTCTGCCGTGACGCATCCAACACCTTCTTGGTGGCCGGACTAGTGGCCACCGCCTTCGCGGCCCGGCTGATCTGCTCGTATCGTGCGCGGCCCGCTTTGGTTCCCAGGACGTACCCAGCTGCAACACCGATCAACAAACGCATCATTCCTGCTTCCCTCCAGCACCGATCGTCCTGACTCCATCCTGCCTGATGACTCGCTGGGCAGGCGATTTGGTACTTCGGTGGAGGATTCGCTACAGTTTCTCAGGCAACGCCGGAACGGGCGAAGCGAGCAAGACAATCCCCTGTAGCTCAATTGGCAGAGCTTCCGACTGTTAATCGGACGGTTGCTGGTTCGAGTCCAGCCGGGGGAGCAGCAAAGCCCCTCACCTGAGAAATCGGGTGGGGGGCTTTCTTGTATTCGTCTCCGCTAGTGCGTTTGCAGCAGACCTACCGATTGAAGTGCCGATTCAACCTGCCGCCTTGTTTGCTTGTGCACCGCGACTTCCCAGCTGTCGAGCGCCGAGGACGTTGATCGGGTTGTCGTCGACGTAGAAGGTCTGTTGAGGGCGCGCATCGAGAAACTTCAGCGCGGCCTGGAAGGCCGCAGGGTCGGGTTTGGTGGCTCCGAGCGACAAAGATATCGAAAGCCCGACGCAAGAATCTGCGTCGGGCTTTCGGTGGAACCGTCGAACTGTTCGGCCGGTGCGCTTACTTCGCTGCGCGATCCGACGGCTCGAACAGTCGGATGATGTGGCTGGGGTTGATGTAGTAGACACCGTTCGGAGAATTGAGAACGAGAGTGTCTTCGGTGAAATCGGTGACGGTGCCGTTCAGCTTGGCGCCGTCGGACATGATGATCCGGATCGTAGCCTTCGAGTTCTTGAATTCGGTCAGTGCAAGCTTCATGTGGTGATCCTGTTCCGTGGGGTGTGCACTCCTACGGTATCGGCTCATTGCGCCTGTGCCGACCAACCTTGGAAGACTCGACTCGAAAGAGTGCAACGCGTCACCGCCTGCCCGATTGTGATCCGCGTCGGATGTGCCGGTAACATTCGGATTCGCCGTGATGCAGCGCGTCACGGATGGGGCGGTAGCTCAGTCGGTTAGAGCCGTGGACTCATAATCCATTGGTCGCGGGTTCGAGCCCCGCCCGCCCCACGTTCAGGTGCCCTTTCTCGAAAGTTGAGAGAGGGCATCCATCATTTATTCATCGTTTATGGCAACGGCTTTGTCCAGCAAGTCTGCAACCTCGGAGTGCTGCCGACCGCGCGTCATGTACTTGTCTTGCGTCATTGAGACGTTCCGGTGCCCGAGGTGATCGGCACCGACTCGTGCAGATAGGCCCTCGTCGTCGATGAGTGTTGCCACCGACTTACGGAACGTGTGAGACGTGCTTTCTGCAACGCCGAGACCATCGCGCACCTTGCGCCACTGCTTCCCGAAGTTGTTCGGGTCGCGCAATGTTCCCGACGTCGACGGAAAGATCACGTCCAGGGTTCCATGGCGCGGTTGCACTGCCCGCTTCTCGAGCATGTCCAGGGCAAAGCGGGGGAGTGGAATAGTGCGTAGTCCGGCCTCGCTCTTCGTCGTGTCGAAGCGCTTGAGTCCGACACCCTTCACGCGCACCACCTTGCCCGTAATCGCCACAGTGCCCGCTTTCAGATCGACGTCCTGCCGACGGATCGCCAACAGTTCAGACCGGCGTACTCCCGTCGCAATCAGCAGCGTGATTGGGTCCACCAGATCGTTCGACTGGCAGTATTCCGACTCACCGAGTGATATCAGGAGGGCGCCGAGCTGGCCAGCCTCGAGCGCCTTCGCGCCTTTTGGGGGATTCTTCGCGCGAATGGGCGACACGTCGTTTGCAGGATTTGAGTCGAGCGCACCAACGAGGACCGCCATGCCCAGCGCGCCGCGCAGGATCGTCTTTGCCTGACGTGCCATCGTCGGGCCGTGCTGCTTCGACATTGCTCTCAGTGCGGTATCGATTCGGCCGGCGGTTGCTTCACGTACGCGTACGCCGCCGATCTTCTTGTTGAGCTTGTCCATGGCGAATTCGTATGTCGATATCGTGTTCGCAGCTCGACCCTCTTCGTCGAGCCTGGTCAAGTAGAGCTTGCACAGCGCGGAAATCAATGTGTCAGAGTTGATTTCATCTTCCGATGGTGCACGCCGGGATTCCAGTGCGTTGAGAAGTTCTTGCTCTGCATGGTTGCCGTGCTGGTCTCGTACGTCGATCGGAGTACGTCGCTCGACAACGCGCACGATGCCATCGTCGTCGCGGTACCGGCAACGTGCGAGGTACGCATCGCCGCCGAGTGGAATCCGAGCGATTTTGCCGTGCTGCCCTATGCGAAGGGGAGGTCTACCGGCCATTGTTCAGGTCTTGCTCATCGAACAGGCCTGGTTGTCGCCACTGACGGAGTAGGTCGCCGAGTCGTTCGACATATCGGTGATTGTCGCTAAGGATTCCGCGCCGCCGAGCTGTTGCGATCCACCGCGAGGCAGTGGGTCTTGGTATTGCAAACTCCCGGTGGAGTACGCCTGTGGGCTTCTGTCCAGTTGCCATGCAGAACGCATATATCTGCGCAGTTGCTTCCAGTGCTTCGGCCGTCATGCCATCCTTGGCGAAATCGCTTGGAGGCATTTGGAAGTCGGCAAGTTCTAGCTCACCTGGCCCGACTTCTCGTATCACCTTTACGAATCCCAATTCCCTCGCCGCAAGTTCGACCCACTGCGCGATTGGAACCCGTCGGAGCCCTTCGGATGTGATCTCCTTTTTAATCGATCCGGGAAACTCAACCTCGTCAGAACTGGCTGTGAATTCTGTACAGACCAGTCTGCCGTTAATCACGTCGATTGTTAATTTGGCCATGAAGTCGATCGGCTCCGGCTCCCAGTCCTCGCCGAACATGGTCAGGTCGGCGGGAGTTGAGACCCAGAATCGTTCTCCGTAGAGCGCCCAGCCACTGCTTTTTGGATCGATACCTAGCTGCGTCATGGAGCGATTCTGTCTGCTGATGACGCTTGCCGTCAATCCGTCGAACTATCTTGACGAGTTGTTGCAGTTCTCATCTAGGCGTGATAAAACATCACTGCAATACTTTGACGCACTAGTTCGACGAAAGGTCTCACAGTTGCAAACCTCAGAGGATTACTGGCTGTCTCGTCAAGAAGTGGCAGACCGTTTGAAGCTGCCAGTCAAGACACTGGCCCAGTGGGCAAGCCTGGGCAAGGGTCCGCGCTTCGCCAAGATCGGCAAGTTTGCGCGCTACAAACTCACTGACGTTGTGACCTGGGAAGATGCCCAGTTCTCGGACGCTCCGGACGCCGCCTGATGCCGTTCCTGTCCACAACGAAAAACGCCCTCGACGCGGGTGCAACCGCAATCGAGGGCAACGAAATCCACACCAACAGACCAGTGAAGGACACAGATTCACCGATGATGCTACAGAACGTCACCGACCTCGACCAGTGGAAGTCCCGCGCCGAGGCCGATATCTCGATCGACACGGGTGCGCTGATCGACGGTATCGCTGCCCGAGCACCTTGGGCAGATAGGGATTACGACATCCTCAGCCACTCGCCGTCTCTGTGTGGCGTGGCTACATCTCCGATTTCCATTCCGTTGAGTCGACACAAGGGCGTGCTCGGCAGTTCGGACTTGAAGCCCGCTCACGTCGACGTGCAGCTCGTTCAGCGCGGGCATTCCACCGAACCCACTGTCGTACTCGAGCGCTGGGAGACCACCCCCAAGATGTGCTTCACAAACATTGCAGGGTCCATCTATCGCCTCTCGCTTGACGAAGCAGTCCAGCTCGCACACACGCTCCTGCTCGCCGCCGACGTTGCACGCGGAGCCTCTAACGACGAGGGGTCGGTGTCGGCATGAATGTCACGCTCGGTAAATCCATCAGGGACAAAATCAAGCAGTCGGGCATCCCGGTTCCCGAGGTGGGTCGGATGATCGACCTGTCGGAAAAGGCTCTGCGCTCACGACTGTCCGGCAAGATTCCTTTCCTTTGCGATGAACTCGTAAGAATTGCCCTGCTTCTCGACATCTCACTGCGAGACCTGATGGCGTGCATCGACCACGACGCCGAGCGGGCGGCCTGATGACCGTCACCGAGCTGGTTCTCGCAGCATTGCTCGCTGGGCAGTCGATTGCCTGGTTGATTTCAGATTTCCGGAGGTTCCCTGACGGACGCTGACCTCTTGTTCTGCAGGCCCGGTCCAACGTATCTGCTGAACGCCGCAGGGGCGGAAGAGAACTCCCGCCCCTGCATTCCTCGAAAGAAGGCTGACCATTGCCTTACATCCATGATTCTATCCGATCTTCTCGCGCTCTCGCTGGCGCACACAAGGATCTGATGCCGCTTGCGCTGCAACGACTGTCAGGCATTCCCGAGGGTGTCGAGTTCACCGCAGCGCAGTTCCTCGAGCCGCTGCCGGGCTATGTCGACGACAACCCCTGCCGCGCGGGGGCACTGATTCGGGAATTGAACCGGCACGGCTACATCGAGTTCTACGCCTACGGGCCCCGGGCGGTACCCGGCGACTGGGATACCCCGGCGCGGGTGTGGCGCCGCACCAACAAGACCGTCTCGAAGGGAGGTGTTATCTGATGGACGCACGACTGATGCTCGATCGAGGTTTCGCTCTCGGGCCACTCGACGGGAAGAAGGCTTTCCTGCCGGGAGGGTTTCACGACTTCACCACGAACAGGGACGTTCTCAATCGCCAGGCGCGGAAGTATCCGGGTTGCAACTGGGGCGGTACCTGCGAGGGTGTGATGGTCCTCGACGAGGATCCACGCAACGGCGGTGACCTTGAATCCCTGGGCGTGCCCGCTGTTCTCGACACGCTGGTCGTGCGGACCGGATCGGGTGGCCGGCACGCGTACTTCCGTCACGGTGGGAAGATCCGCGGCAAGCTGGACGGACATGAGGGTATCGACCTCAAGACGTGGCGCACGGGGTACACGGTGATGCCCGGATCCATTCACCCGGAGACCGGGAAGCCGTACCGGATCGAACGTGACCTACCAATCGCGAACCTCCCACAAGAGCTGCTCCCTCTTGTGACGCCGCCGGTCTACAAGCCGTCGCCAGTCACCGTCAATCCGGAGCGTCGTTCGGATGGGTTGGTGCGCAAGGTTGCCGATGCCGTTGGTGGTGGCCGCAACGAAATCACGTTCTGGGCGTTGTGCCGGGCCCTGGAGCGGGGGAGCAGTGATCTTGTGCCCGAGATTCGCGACGCGGCACTGTCCACAGGTTTGACCGAGAGAGAGTTCGATACATGCCTGCGATCGGCCCAGAGAACAACAGGACGGGCTGCGTAATGGATGAGCCGGTAGGTCGCAGGGTTCGGCTCGTCCGCATGTCGGACCTCAAGGACGACGTTCCGGTGTGGGCCTGGTCCTACGAGGGCAAGGGCCGAATCCCGTTGGGCGCGCTCGCTTTGTTCGCCGGCCGCCCCGGCGCGGGAAAGTCGACGGGAGGCCGGTGGATCGCAGCCAGCGCAACCACCGGCACCCTCGCCGGACACTGGGAAGGCAAGCCGGTCAACATCGCCTACATCGCCGCCGAAGAGTCCTCGAAGTACGTCGTCAAACCAGGGCTACGCGCCGCCGGTGCGGATATGGATCGGGTGCTCATCCCGACTGTGGACATCGGCGGTGAAGAGGTCCGGTTCCTGTCCTCGCATGACATGGCCGACCTGACCGCCCTGATGCTCGAGCATGAGGTGAAGCTCGTCGTGGTGGATCCGCTGATGTCGACCATCGGATCGAAGACGGATATCAACCGCAACAACGAGGTTCGCTCGCTGGTCGAGCCGTGGGCCAAGCTCGCCGAAACGATCGACGGCGTGGTGCTCGGTATCGCCCACCTGAACAAGTCCGGCAACGGCGACGTGGTAGCGGGAATCAACGGCTCGTCAGCTTTCGGTGAGGTGGCTCGCTCGGTGTTCGGATTCGCGAAAGATCCGAACTCTGACGAGGGCGATCGGATCATGAGCCAGGAGAAGAACTCGATCGGTGAGGAAGACCTCGCGCTGACGTACCGGATCGAGTCGAAGGAAGTCGTCACCGATTCCGGCATGACCGCCGAGGTTGGCCGGTTCGTCATCATCGGCAACTCGGATCGCAGTGTCGGGGATGTTCTACGGGATGCTTCTCGACCGACCGGAGAGGCTGCCCTGTCGACCGAAGGAATCGACGCTTGGCTCGCTGCCATGTTGGTCAACGGGCCGGTGCTTGCGACCGAGATTTACACCGCAGCCGACCAAGCGGGGTTCACCAAGGACAAGGCGAAGCGGGCGAAAGTTCGCCTCAATGTCCGGGCATTCCGGCCGGAGAATCCGGGACCGTGGTGGTGGGAGAAAGCAGGGGGCACCGAGCAGTCGGAAGTTGCTACACCTGTGAACGTGCTCCCTGCTCCCTGTGAGGTCGGAGGGGGTGCAGAGGGGGGCAGGGAGCAGGGAGCAGGGTCTACGCGAGAGTTGCACCCTGGTGCCGCTGCACAGTCAGGCCAAGCCGATCACTACACCCGTGAGCTTGGCCCCGCTGCCGCAAACCAGTGCCAGAAATGCGGTGAGCCGCTCGGCGGGTCCGGCAAGTGTGTGGCGTGCATCGTCGCCGACGCGAGCGGGGTTCCGGCATGACGAAGAAAAAACTGCCACCCGCACCACAGCTACAAGCACTGTTCGATCCGCGTCTTGTCGGTGCCGCGTGCGTCGGACATCACAAACTGTTCGACCTCGAGGGAGACGGGGAGGACGCCACCGACCGACTGACCCGACATGCCCAGGCGATCACCATCTGCCGACACTGCCCGGTCATCACGCCCTGCCGCGAGGTAGCGCTCGAACATCTCGACCACATCGCCGGAATCTGGGCCGGACAGCTAACCACTGAACTTGAACGAAGGACAGCATCATGAACGCCACCCCGAATCACACTGCCGCCGATGCGCTCGCGTACGTCGTGAACATCGTCAAAGCACGGATCGACGCCGCCACCGACTCGATCGGCGGCAACATCCCGGCCGCAGGCTCCACTGCCGAGACGATCTACAACGGCAACGAGTGGGCGCTCGACTTCCTCAATGACCTCACCAAGGAAGTCCTCGCCGCCGCACGGCCTCACTTGACAGGTTCGCTCTACTCCGATGGCCGGCCGATCTGGTCGACCGTCGACATCGAAAACACCGGCAGCAGAATGACGCACTACTGGAATCCCGACCCTGACAAGGACTCTGGTCTCAGCGTCGAAAGCCTGAGGCCTGACGGACGAACCGTCATCACCTTCACGCCGCCCTCGACCGCCGAGGTCACGTTCTACCCGAACCTAGTCGCCATCGGCACTGCCGAGACTGATACCGAAAGCGAGAACTGACGATGACCGAGAGCATCAACCCCAATCGGCCGCTACCCGAGCGCGTGATGATCGTCGACGACGACGGTATGCCGTCAGCGGTGATCGACATGGACATGGTCACCAACGCCGCTGTACGCCTGATGTACGACATGGCTGCCAACAGCGGCGACGAGGGCGCCCTGTCGAAAGTCAGCGCCCAGTACCTCGATGAGGTCGGCACCGAACTGTTCGGTTACACCTGCGCCGCCGCACTCAAGATGATGACCGCGAACATTCTCGAACCAACCCTCGAAACATGCGACCGAGCAGGAATACACCTGCGCCAAGGACTTTCAGACGCCGCCCGCAACGCGAAGGACACACTGTCATGAACGCCACCAACTACATCGTCGTCAACCGCACACGCTCGAAGTCGCCGGTACGCCGCTGCACGAGACCAGCGTGCCCGGAGCTCACCCGCCACGGCTCGCAGCGCTGCCCCGACCATCGCGGAAGGAAGGGCTCACCTGGTGGCCGGCACGCGTCGGCGGGATCGAGTGCGCCGGGAGCTGGTGAACACGATTTCTTCCAGTTCGACCGATGACCCTCTACTGCTCCTCGCCGGGTGAGCGGTCGCCGGACCGCACCGAAGGGGACCGATGAACCCACCGATTCAACTTCTCGGCAACGCGATCCTGCTGCAGGGCCCCGCGCTCGACGCGCTCGACTACGCCGTCAAAGTGGCGCAACGCTCCCGTCGTCGTAACGGACTCCCGGACTCCGGAGCACTGCTGAGATTGAGTAACGCGTTCGAAAACCTGTCCGCCGCAGGACAATCGGACACCCCACCGGATTCCGTCACCGAGACTGAAGAAGTCGAAGAATGGATCACCACCGACACTGCAGCGCAACTACTCGGCTGCAGCTCTCGCCAGGCCAGGCGACTCGCCCCCGCACTCGGTGGGCGCCTGGCCGGTGGGCGGTGGCTCCTCGACCCCCACGCCGTCCGAGAACACATCGAAGGAACGAGAACATGACTGACAGGCCCGACGTCCGCGACTACCTCGCGGCATTGACCGACACCGAACTCGACAACCTCCTCACCGAGGCCCGCACCACCCCCACCGCACCCGGCACCGTATCCGCCGGCCGTGCGCTCTACACCGGCCGACCCGCAGGACGGACACACTGATGACCACTCCAACCCTGCGCGATCGTGTCCTCGGCGAAATTCCCAACTACACCGACACCAAGGCCACCCTCGATCGGATATCGGTATGGCTCAACGAATTACACAACGTGACGCCCGTGTCGAAGATGGACCTCGAACGCACCATGTCCGAAGAGGTCAAGCGTGCAGCTCTGTACGGCGAGGAACGACCCACCGGCTTCGCGCACAGACTGACCGAGAACTTCACCGCGATCGAAGACAAGAACGCCGACGTGCGACTGTTCACGACCGTCCGCACAGACCTACGAGCCGAACTCGACGCACTCTCCGATCGCGGACTCGGGTACGCGTTCCCTCGGTTGCGTAGTGAACTCGACGACGTACTCGGTGAAGTTCGCGACATCGCTCCAGCACTGGAAGGGGTCACCGGAGCCGAGGACGCGATGCGCTCAGGTGTCGCCGACCAGTGGCTCGCGCTCGACTCGCTGATCACCCGGTACGACGAGATCCGGGACGTGCATTGGCATCTGGTCGAGGTTGGATACCGTCCGCTGTTGTACGCAGCGAACCCGGAGGCGTGGCTCGAGTCCGGGCAGACCACCGACCACATCGAGACGGAACCGATCTGGCTCTACCGCCGCCGCAACGCACTGCGATTGGAACAGATTGGCGGGGCCGACACGTTGATCAGTGACCACGTCGCCTGGATCAAGTCCACACCTCGACCAGCCGAGCGCGCCCAGGGAGAGGCGCCATTGAGTATCTGGCCCGAAACCGTGACGAAGCAACAGCATCTCGTGTCCCTCGCTGTCGGCGGGAAGGTGTGGCTGCCGGACGCCGAGACCATCGTGGCCGTCTACAGCTCCGCCACCCAGGCCACCGCCACGTTCGACGACCTGGGTAGCGCGACCGGAGCGGCGAAAGCTCGACAACGGCACGCCGACCTCATCGCCGCAGCCCGATAGCCCCACCGACACAAGGGCACCCATACCGATGACCGAGCAGGCCGGACCCCAGTGGAGGGAGGAAGGGGAAGGATCCCGCCTCCCACCACTGGGCCGGTTCGACTACGACACGAACGAGCACAGCACGATCGACAGCGACAACCACTGCTGTTACGGCAGTGGTTGCAGATGCCAGTGGAATCGGCGGCCGGCACCGCGCCACGCCACTGACAACTCGACCAGGCTCACCGATCGCCGCGAGCCGCCCCCGCGTGACGCCCGGCCCGACAGGCACCGCCCGTGTCCTCGGCTATCGCGGAATCAACATGAAACCAATCGAAAACAGTTCGGCAACAACACGACAACAAGCGAGGCAACGATGACCGGGGGCGACTCGCTGCTGTCAGCGCAACAATCGCAAACGAACAACAGGAACAGAAGACAATGAAACATGTTGTGCTGCAACAGTGATGAACGATCGCCGCAACGACGAACGTGAACATGAACATGATCGTGCGAGTCCGACTGTCAACAGCGATCGTCGACGAACAACAGAAAGGCAATCGAACACCGAACCTGCCAGGGCGACGGGCAGGCACGGACCAGACGCCACCGAGCACGGTGGCCACACCAGGAGGCACACCAATGGCATGGAGCACAGACCCCGACCGATACCGAGGCGTACCGAAAGCCCTCGCCCGACGAGTGAGGGCCCGAGACCACCACCGCTGCCGCACCTGCGGAGCCCCCGGGAACCAGGTCGACCACATCGTCAACGTCAAAGCTGGCGGCACCGACGACATGAACAACCTTCAAGTCCTGTGCGCCCACCACCACGACATCAAGACCCGGCAGGAATCACTGGTCGGGAGGGCGAAGAACAGTCGCTACCGTCAACCTGAGCGCCACCCAGGACTGCTCTGACCAGCACGAACACCCTGGGGCACTGCTCCTGGGGGTACCCCCACGGGCTGGCGGTTGGCATAGCAGGTCCCTTCCCGCGCATTACGAACAATCCGTTTTTTTGGAGGACAAAATGACACCCAGAAAGCCTGTTTCGGCAGGTCGCAAGCTCCGCAGGGAGCTCGACAAGACCCTCAAAGAGGCCTCGAAAGACGGTGAAAAGTGGGAATGGGACAGCCGAGAAGTGGCATTACTGGCCCTGATCGAGTCCCAGGCGGACACCATCGAGAAACTCGACACCACCATCACCGAGGACGGTTTGACCGCCACAGGCTCGACCGGACAGACCAGACTGCACCCCGCAGTGACCGAAGTCAGACTTGCCCGCTCCGCACTGGCGAAGCTCCTCGCCCAGCTCCAGCTCCCCGAGGACGCAGCGGCCGGCGGATCCCAACTGTCGGCGAAATCCCGCCAACACCAGAAGGCCGCCGACTCACGGTGGAATCGGCAGCGCTGGCAAGCGAAGAAGTCGTGATGGCACGCGCAAAGTCTGTCGGACCTCGCACCGGCACCGAGTACGCGAGACTCCTCGAGAGGGAGCAGCGATTACATGCCAGGCACGAGGGCAGACATCCGGACTTCCCCAGATCCACCCATCTGCTCGACGCCCTGCACGCCGGACAGCCAGTGACGGTGCCAGGCTGGAAGCTCAGCCCGCAAGCAGCGCGCGGACGAGCGAGCACCATGTTTCACGTTTTCCCAGACGGTTCGGTCAAGGTTGCCGACGACGATTGACGGCCGCCGCCACTGAACTATCCGGAAATTCCGGACAGTTCGGTGGAGGGTCGGCAGTAGCGCCCACCCATCTGAACCGGTCCGGACCCCCGTTTCAAAAACGGAGCCAACCGGTCAGTAATTCTTACAGGCCGCCCCCTGGTCGGATAGGTCGGTTCTAGAACCGACCCCTTGACCAGCACGTTCCATGCATGGTCAAAATGACCACAACTGGAGCGGACGGCAAGTCTAGGGCGCACTGGTGACCCCCAGAGTCGCAATCTCCTCCGGATTCAGCGCCCACTGGGACGGTATGGGCAAGTATTGGGTTTCTCCGATACAGCGCCATAAAGACCGATACGACCGCGAAGTTGAGTCGGCTAGGACTAGTCGATCTCAGCGAACGAATCCCACGGTTTGATCGCCTCACTGACCTCCGCAGCGAACGCGCTCGGATCTTGGCCACAGTGCGTCAGCAGCTTCACTCCAGTCATCCAGTAGGCGCGGGCGACCAGCAGAGTGCCTCTGGCTACCTGCTTGGCCGAAGTCGTGGGATGGACCACTTGAATGCCGTTCCGGCTCTCACCCATTGCTTCGTGAGCTGACAGGCCCGTGTGTTGGGGTCGATCGTGCACTACTTCGGAAAGAAGCCGATACGAGAATGCGTTCAGCTGGTCGTCCACTCCGCTGGACATCGATGACACGAGGAGGATCACTCGTGCGGTTTCCGACGGCTTCGCCTCCTTGGCGGGATGATGGCTGTCGGCGGCGAAATACGGGAGCCCCTTGTTGGGCCTCCAATGGAAGCCCGCATTCTCGCCATCGTCGCGAATCCGCTTCTGAATCCCTTCGCAATGATCTCTCACGTCTTGGTTGTGCGTGAGCGCAAGCTTGATGGTCGACGAATTCGCCGCCAGCTCGTCGTTCAAGTGTCGACGCAAGCGTTCCTTCTCGCTCTCGCCAGATAGGACGTGATTCGCTCGCGCCAGTGCAACCAGGGCTGTTCGCGCAGGTGGATACATGGCCCATCCAATATTCGGAGATGCCGTACACGCCGCGACACCCAACAATTGATCGGACGCGTGGAACATCGAGTAGTTGCAGGACAGTGACATGTCCGTCAGGTAGGTTCGGCCGGATCTGACCATGCCGACCTCGGTCCTGGCGTCCGCCGCTGCAGTACTGCCGTCTTGGTAGGGTGGCGCGGTCGAGTCGTTGTACTCAACCCACGTTCGGGCAACAGTTTCCATCGAGCGCGCTAGTGCCGACATCTGATCCTCTACGGAATCGTCCATTGGGGCATTCTTTACCACGTATCAATTAACTGCTCCAAGCATTCCGGCACCGCACTGACGCACGTACTGATCCGCTGCCGCAACCGTAGTCATTTTGACCACGCAGCGTGGTCATTTCCCTCGCGACTGGACAGCAAGTCTGGAGCTCACTGATGACCCCCAGACTCGAAACGCCGACCGTGGTGCTGAGCACCATAGTCGGATCGGCAATTATTGCATTTCTCGCATACAGCGCCATGAAGCCCGATAGATGGGCAATTCCGAACCAGTTGTGGTCATTTTGACCATGACTGCCCACCGCGACGCTGCTCTGCAGAAGTGAGCCTGGCTCACACCCTTTCCGTTGCCGCCGCCCAAAAGGGCGTCCGCCGCCATAGACGCTCTTTGCGGCGCCATCACCAAAAATGCTGCCCGCGACGCCGACTGCCCGGTTCGAAAAACCCAGTAATCCGACGTTCAAAGGCGGTTCAAAATCCGAAGGGTGGCAGGGCAGCTCAGACTCCTGGTAGCCGGTCTCGGACGGCAGGCCTGGATATCTAAGATTGCGCAATGACGCCAGAGACCGACACTGATCGAATTCTTTACCACTACACAACTGCTCCCGGCCTTCTGGGAATCCTCGCCCCAATTCCCAACGGGCCAGGACTTGAGCACGTCAATACGTCGGCGCTGGGAAGCTTCTCCCTCTGGGCAACAGACGCCGGTTTTCTTAATGACACTGGGGAATTGCAGTATGGACGAGCCCAACTCAGACGAGAGTTGCGGGCGCATGTGCCGCCCGGGAGTTCACTAGACGGTGCAGTGACTCGACTGGATGCGATACTTGACGGCACCTTAGGTGACCCGTATGAGGTCAGCCCAGGTGATCGTGACACGGACAGGCGGTCCGTATACGCGACGTGCTTTTGCGAGAGGGGTGACCTTCTAAGCCAATGGCGTGGATATGGTGACGGTCTCGGCTACTCCATTGGCTTCCGTAAGTCGGCGCTCGACTCAATGAACCTGGTCGCCGGACCAGATGACGGCACGCGACCGCCACTGCTACTCGGGGTTGCGTCAACGGTGAAGGTTAGCTACGGCGAAAGCGTGGACGTGCTGAACGCTGCCGCCGCCGAAATTCTTTCGGGCGCATTTGACGAGCGGATTGCGCTGCAACGTTGTCTGGTTGCACTTGCGACAGTCAAGTCTGCAGCATTTGAGAGCGAGCATGAATGGCGCCTGTTTTCGCTGGAGATGGAGAAGTACAGTCGCTGCGCGTACCGCGTTGGCCCCCTCGGGGTGACTCCATACGTGAACCTGCTGTACTTCCCCAGGGAGGAAATTCCGAACCCGATTGCACGTGTCTGGGTGAGCCCGGGGCCCAACATGGCATTGCGCATCCGAGTGGCCAGGCAAATTCTGAACCAGCGGGGGTTCAGAGATGTCGAGGTCTTGCCTTCGCAGATCTCATACCGAGGTTGATCCGATTTGCGCTTCCCGGCCATCGTTTATTCATCGTTTATGAGTGAGAATCCACGGGATTCGATGGTTGGTTGTTGGGTGCGGTCGACTATGAAAGGCGATGCAGTGCAGACGGTAATGTCAATCAATGGGACTTCTCGATGACGTTCAATCGATAATCCACTGGTCGCGGGTTCGAGCCCCGCCCGCCCCACGTTCAGGTGCCGCGAGCCCGCGGCTCAGCCCCAATGACTTTTGTCGAAGAGCATGCTGCAGACGATCGCCAAGGCGACAAGTGCGCAGAGTGCAACCACCAGGACAGTTGCCCACCGGTTGTTGGGATTGAATCGCCTGGCAATGCGCCTGCGGTTGCGCCTGAGTCGAGCATTCGTGGTCACGCAAGGAATCGTCGCATCATGATCGTCGATTCCAGATGAGGTGAAAGTCTCGGATTCATATGACCAATTTCCCGACAGAGTCGGATGTGCAGCGCTTCTGGATGTGCCCGAGACAGCGACCAGTTGGAAGGCGAAGGAAAAGTAGGTACCTATCCAGGTATTTCAGCGTATGTGCTCAACCTGACGACGTGTCACGCTCTAGATGTACCTACGCACGGCGATCGAAGGTGATTTCGAAGATCGCACTCAGGGTTCACTGAACGATTGTCTGTACCGGCTGGCGCGAGCCCAGGCTGGGTGACGACGATGCGTTTCAGCGACCCCCTGAGCTTCGACGCACGCTGGTTAAACAGATAGCCGGCACGAAAACCATCTTCGCTTGGTGTAGGTGCAGGCAGTCGAGCCGACCCCCCCGCGGCTCGACTGCCCTCAATAGGCGACGTGGGGCCCGAATGGCGGCCTCGAACTGGCGATTAGCGCGTCAGTCTGCGGACCGAATGTCAATGGAATGTAGAAATGCTCGGAATTTCATTGGGAGACAACAGGTTTGTCTGATCCCTCGGCTGAGGGGGCCTGAGGATCGCCTACCTGCGATTGGGGCACTCACGAACTGTGGCGGAAGGTCTGCGCCCGAGTAGTAGATCTACGGTGCGTCCGAACTGGTGGGAGACACTTGACGTCGAATATTCGGCGACGACGTTCTACCGATATCGGGCTTTCTGCCTAGGGCTCGCTTGGCGATCCATACGGCAGGTGCCGACAGGAACGGCAGATACACGAAGATGTAGCTGTCGAACTCAATGCCCAACGCGAGGTAAACCCCGAGGTGAAATCCGAGCAGGAGGACAATCCCGATCCTGAACAACACAGGGAAGAGGACGGCAACGATCAACCACCCTTCGGCGAAGACAGTGGCGTAGTCGAGTGCCTTCCACAGCCACATCGAGTGAATGTCGAATAGTTCGTATGTCAACGGGCCGAGCTTGGTCGGGTCAGCCACGTCTCGTGCAACATAGCCTCGGGTTGCCTGCAATTCAGGGTTCAACCATCCCGTCGCAGCTTTCGGTAGTGCCGCCGTAAACAGGGCGTAGGCGATCGTTACTGCCCAGATGAGCGTCGGCAGCCCGCGGGTCTGGGGTGCTTTGCGTTGTGCACGTGAGCGTCGTGCATCGAGGGATAATGCGGCGCCCCATCCAGCAGCGGCCATAGCCACAGGCAAGAGTTCGAACAGAATGAAGTGATCGACCTTTCCGAAGGAATGAACGATCCCGCTACCGGTCACCAGCACGACTGTCATCGCGACGGATACGAACATCGTTCGATAGCCGACGAGAAGGGCTAACGCCAGGATGAAACGGATGACTTCGAGGCCGACGAGGAAGCTCTCGGAGGGCGGTTACGACAGCACGGAAAATGGACCAGACTGCGGATGAAACAGAATCGCCGGAACCTCGCCCGCCCACGAGTAATCGATGGGAAACGCGATCACATACAGTGCGAAGAGGATTCGAATGACGGCAAGGAACCTTGCATCCGCGCGGTACGACTCGCACAACTGATCGATGTAGTCGCGCAGGAACAACAGAGTTCCCGCACGGGCTCTCATAGATCAACCTTTGTCGTTTCGCACGGGTCAGTTGACGCAACGGTTCCATCGGTGATGTCGATAATTGTTTTGCGCCAGCAGAACTCGATACTGTATGGGATGGCACCACTTCCGATTTTGACGCTGCGGTTTCGGAGCCATTCGACCAATTCAGGGTCCGTTGTTCGGGTGTTGCCGTCGCCTGCCCCGCTGGGGCGGAACGCATAATCGAGTGATGCTCTCGCGGATGAGTAGCGAATATCGCCGGCGAGGTCTACTGGGTTGGGACTCATCGTGGATCCGTCGGTGTAATGGAGAGTGATATCCAAGCCACTTCCACTGAACTCGCCGTCTGCAGTGGGCACGCCACCGAAGCTGGGCATGCGAATTGACGGGTACGGCTCGGGGCGGACACCGAACGAGTAGGCGCCTTGCGCGAGGAGTGCGACTGCGAGTGCTGCGATCGCGATCAGTCGCCGACTGCTGCGCTTTGCTTCTGTTTCTGGCATGTCGACGTTTTCTTCCTGTCATCTGGTGCCGGTTTCTTCGAATGAGAAAAATAGAGGGGATTGCCGAGCGCGGGGACTGGGTGTTGTCGCGCGTCCGTGCAGACGTACCGAAAGTAGTTGAAGTGTCGACGAAATATAGCTGCGTGATTGCCGATTGTCGCGGCGTTGAATTGGAAATGGACTTTGGTCCGTCGAATGGGGGACAGTGTGCCCTGAATGCTTTGCCGCGCCGTAACTTCCAGCAAGCAGGGCCCCGGACTGCTGTGAGAGCGAGATTTCGCTCCTTTGTCGAAGTTCGATTCAAGCGGTACGACAGATGCTTGACACTCGCTCAGAGGCAACATGATTCGACCCCGTATGTTTACGGGGTGACCAAACCCAACAAGCGAACTGTCGCCGTCATCGGTGCCGTGGTTTTCACCGTCGTAGCGGTGATCGTAGGATTTGCGTACGAGCAATCCCGAGACAGTCGGGCAACTGCCTCTCTATCGCAGCCCGACAGTTCGGCGCCGACGCTGAATGCCCCTACCGACGACTTCGACACGGTCGCAATTTTGGGGGACTCTTACTCGATTCCGAACACGACTGGAGATCACTGGCCGGCACTGCTTGCCTTCGATCGTCGCTGGTACCTGGCAGATTTTGCGAGCGGTGGTACCGGCTACGTCCAAGGAAACGCCGAAAAAGGCAAGCTACCGTTCGGTGCGAAAATTGATCAGGTCGTTGCGGTGAATCCGGAGGTCGTCATCATCGCCGGCGGTCGAAATGATGTTTCGTACCCGCTCGAAGTGCGAGATGCGACTCGGGAGTTGTATGCGCAGCTACGAGATCGGCTTCCCGACGCCAAGGTTGTAGTCATCGGCCCCATCTTGGACAACCGGCCTCCATCCGAGACCGCTGTCAACGTGAACGATCGAATCCGTTCCGCCGCTGAGCAGTACAAGCTACCTTTCATCGATGCGCTCACCGAGAACTGGCTGTCGGACCCGACGCTCCTCAAGGAAGACGGCATGCATCCAACACCGGCTGGTCAGAGGCTCATGTTCGAGAAGATCAGCGAGCACCTTCACTCGCTCGGTCTCTAGCTCCGAAGGAAAACAAAGAGGATCCCGCACATGCGGGATCCTCTTTTTCGTGAAAAGTGCTGTCGGACTTAGGTCATCTTTAGTGAGGACTTTGGGCGCGGCCTCGGCTGGGCAGTTGCCTGACGCGGTGATATCTACGCTTTGAGCTCGTTGGCGGATGTCGCTCTTGTATTTTGGCGGTGGGGCAAACTTCACGGCAGCCTGAGCGGAGATGGTCGGGACTGCGCAGATCATGTCGGCATGTTGGCCACAGCTGCTGCTTCTGCGGCACTGTGATCAAACCGGGCAATCGGAACAAAGCACTTGCCGATGAGTTACAGTTGTTGCTAAAGTGTAACGATAGAGTGTAAACAAACAGCAACTTCGAGGTCGCGCTGCCGGAAGTCGGTGGCGCCGGGGGATCGCTTTGCTGTCGATGGACACGACGTCGTCGGACGGCGCAGACAAGGGCTCGGCGAATTTGTGTCGGGTCGCAACCCTGGTCAACCTGACAGGTCAACGTAACGGAGAACACGCTGTGACAATCAAGGACTCGATCCCGACTGGTGCCAAATCTGAACAACGAAACAGGCTGTTCGGCAACACTATTCGATCGAATGAAGGCCAAGAGCTGGTCGAGCGACTGAATGCCATGTTCGAGCGAGCGGACAGTGCAGGTCAGGTCGTGAATCAACGTGAACTCTCGACCGTGCTTTCTGCGCGGAGATCCGAGGGTGTGCCCGGCGACCGGTCAATTCCGGCGCCTGACAGGTTGATGCACGCAACCGAGGGACTCTCGTACGAATCTCTTTCGCTGTTGATTCGCGCGGCCGAGCATTTACTGCGTTCGGAAGGGGTACATGTCGACTCGACGCCCTTCATGTGAGGATTGACGAGACCAAGTGAAGCCTCGGCCACAATCGCGTCACAGAATCTTTGAAGTTGAATTGAAAGCCCTGGGAAATTTCCAGTGACCGACCCGTCGCAGACGGACGAATATTTGTCACCAACGGAATGACATTCATACGTCGTTGTTTGTAATTCCGTTGTGCGATAGGCGAACCGGACGCCCCGCGTTGCTCAACCGCAAGATCCCGATTCCGCTGCTTCGAAGGCGTCCTGGATGCGCTGACGCCCCTCAGCGTCGAATCCCCTCCAGTCGCGGTATGGTCCGCTCATGTATTCGCGGACTCGATCGATCGGCGACGTGGAATCGCTAGGAGTACGTCCCAATTCTTCGGCCAGTCCGAGTATCGACTGGCAGATCTTTTCGATGGAGTCGGGTACGTCGAGCCTTCGGACCCACGTTCCGCCCGTTTCGGTGGTTGTCGTTGCGGTGTCGGGTTGCTGCACCGCCGGCGCCGCGCAGCCCGCAAGTATCAAACTGGCAGCGAGCGTGGCCAAGGCGAGCGAAGAGCGCATGTTTCGAATCAAACCAGATGCCGCAAACGATTATGGAAATTCGCAATACTGAGCACGATTCGTTTCATCGGCCAATCAAAACAGACTGAGTCCGCTCTGGCGGACTATTCTCGATCCATGCCGATCACCCCGGACACAAAGAATTGGACCTGGGTCCTCGAACGCCCTTGCACCGAGTGTGGGTTCGATTCATCCAGCGTCGCATTCACGGACGTTCCCGATCTGGTGCGTGCCAACGCCGCCTCTTGGGCTGCAGTGCTCGAACGGCAGAACGTGACGGTGCGGCCAGACAGCGAAACATGGTCAGCGTTGGAATATTCCGCCCACGTGCGCGACGTGTTCAGGATCTTCAAGGTGCGGTTGGAACAGATGCTCGAATTCGACGATCCGAGATTCGAGAACTGGGATCAGGACGCAACAGCTGAGGCCGAGCGATACAACGACCAAGATCCGGCAACGGTGGCATCAGAATTGTCGGACGCTGCCGCGGAGGTCGCGAACGCCTTCGAAACCGTGCCGGAGGGTGGCCGCCAACGACGGGGCCTCCGCAGTGACGGATCGGCGTTCACCGTCGAATCGCTGGCGGCCTACTTCATTCACGATCCGATCCATCACCTCCACGACGTATCGGCGTAGTCAGAGCCCACGTACCTCCTCGAGAGTTTTTCTGGCTCCGACGGAGTGCAACGAGTCGAGAGTCTTTCGGAAGCTTGCGACAAATCGGCGGTCGTCCACGAGATCGCCGAAGATTTGGCGGTTCCCGATGAAGGCCAGTGGATCGCTCGACTGTTTTTGTGCGAGAGGTACCAGAGTGTCCGCCATCTGATCGACGACGGTGATGGGGTCGCCATTCTCGTCTGTGCCCTCGGCGTAGCGGGCCCAGCTGGCGACAACGGCCGTGGACAGGTTGATCGATCCGCCGGCGTCGAGTTGCTCCCGAATGACGGGCAACAGCCACTTGGGAATTCGATCGGACGACTCGGCACACAGGCGCGCAATCGTGTCGCGGACGTGAGGGTTCGAGAATCGTTCGATGAGGGTCTTCTTGTACTGATCGAGGTCGACGCCGGGTACCGGGTCAAGGGTCGGCGTCGCTTCGAGATTCATGTAGTCGAGCAGGAACCCTGACAAGAGTTCGTCCCGGCATGCCTCGTGGACCAGGCGGTATCCGGCAAGGTAGCCGAAGTACGCGATGCCTTGATGGCTGGCGTTGAGAAGGCGCAGTTTCATTAGTTCGTACGGGCGAACGTCCGGCACCAGATTCACGCCGGCATTCTCCAAAGGGGGCCTGCCTGATGTGAACTCGTCCTCGAGGAACCACGCGGTGAAGGGCTCCGCCGCAACCGGCCACTGATCTTCGACGCCAAACGTCTCGGCGATCTCTGTGGTTACCTCGGCTGTCGTGACGGGTGTGATCCGGTCGACCATGGAGTTGGGGAAGGCGCCGTTCTTTTCGATCCACTCCGCAAGTTCGGGATCCTTCAGGGCAGCAAAGGCTCCGAAAGCCTTCCTCGCGACTGATCCGTTGCCTTCAATGTTGTCGCAACTCATGATAGTGAACGGTTTCAGACCCCGGTCTCGACGGAGTGCGAGCGCAGCGCAGATCAGACCGAAGGTGGTGCGGGGGAGTGTTCCTGGTTCGAGGTCGTGCACCACATCGGGATTGGACGAGTCGAACTCTCCCGTGCTGTCCGAGATGTTGTACCCGCCCTCGGTGATGGTGAGGGAGACGATCTTCGTCGATTCGGATGCCATCTTCTCGATCACCGCCTGCGGATCGTCTGGAGCGAACAGGTACTCGACTATCGACCCGATGACCCGGCCCTCGAGCGTTCCGTCTGCATGCTTGAGTGCCAGGGTGTAGAGGCCGTCCTGTGCTCGGAGTGCGTCTCTCATTCGCTTGTCCGACGGCATCACTCCCACACCGCAGATTCCCCAGTCGAAGCCCTCGCCACGTCGCAGGAGAGTATCGATGTACATGGCCTGGTGTGCACGGTGAAAGCCGCCGACACCGAAATGCACTATGCCGGTAGTGACTTTGCTCCGGTCGTAGTTCGGCACTTGGAGTGAAGTGTCGAAGTCGTGCAAGGTCTTCGTATTGAGTTCCATGAAAGTTCTAGTCTCCTTCGGCGACGATGACTACGGCTTTGATGCTGCCGGGAATGCGGTCGGCCACCAGGGCCTCTTGCGACTGTTCGAGTGAAAAGCGTGCAGTGACCATCGAATCCAGATCGACCCGGCCGGCGGCGACCAGTGCGGCGGCGATCGGCCACGTATTGGCGTATCGGAACACCCCGGTCAGAATCAGTTCGCGGTTCTGGATGATCGGGACCGGCAACGGAATCTCGTCGGCACCCATTCCGACCAAAACGACTGTCCCAGCCGGCCGAACGGCGTGAATGCCGTCGATTACGGCGGCCGTGGCACCCGAAGCGTCGATGAATGCGTCGACGGCGAGAGAGCGTACGTCGTTTACGCGGGGATCTACGACCGTAGTTGCGCCGAATTTCAGTGCCACATCACGCCGGGCCGCATCGATGTCCGAGACGATGACTTCCGTGGCGCCGAATGCCTTGGCCACCTGCGTCGTCACGATTCCTACCGGACCGGCGCCGGCGATCAGCACTCGAGAGCCAGCCGTGATCCCTGCCTTCTGGGCTGAGGCGATCCCTACTGACAGTGGCTCGAACAGCGCAGCTGCTTCGTAGGACACCGAATCTGCGACTGGATGGGCGAAGTCGGCACCGATCGTGACGTAGTCGGTGAGTGCACCGTCAATCGGAGGTGTTGCGAAGAACTCCATGTGAGGGCAGAGGTTGTATCTGCCTGCCTTTGATTCGGGACTTGTCGGATCAGGCTTCTGAGGTTCGATGGAGACGCGCTGCCCGACGCGTCCCGGATCGACGCCGTCGCCGACTGCGGTGATGCGTCCCGATGCCTCGTGCCCGAGAACGAGGGGTGCGTTGACGACGTAAGGGCCGATGCGGCCTTCGCGAAAGTAGTGGGCGTCCGACCCGCACACGCCCACGGCGTGGATGCGAACGAGGACTTCACCGGCCTTCGGGGATGGCCGGGGTCTCTCGACCATCTGCATCTTTCCGGTCTCAACGAGGACATTTGCCCGAATTGTCGCAGGTAGATCGAAGGATTCTCCGGAAACTGTTGTGTGGGTCACAACCTAGATGTTAGCTTAATGAGCATAAGAACATCTAGTGAGCATTTGCTCACGAACGAGAAACTTTGAACCTGATGCACAAGGAGGCCGTGTGAACCAGTCGGCTCAGCCCGCAGGACTCAAGCCGTCGAAGTTGCCTGCTTCCGAGGATGTGCGGCTCGCGTTGCGGGCTGCGACCATGTATCACCTCGAAGGCGCTACTCAAGCGGAGATTGCAGCAAAGTTGGGCGTCTCGAGGCCTACGGCCGGGCGACTGTTGGCCAGGGCGCGGACGCAAGGTTTGGTCAGGGTCGAGATTTTGGTTCCACCCGAGCTCGAAGGTTCGGTGAACACGGAATTGGAATCGAAGCTGGAGAAGCACTTCGGGTTGGCCGAAGTGTTGATTGTCCCCGAAGCGAATTCGGACTCGGACGATCCGGACTTCGATGCGCTCGGCCGACGTGCAGCGGAAGTTCTGGTTCGCCGCCTGCAGCCGTCGAGCATGCTCGGATTCACGTGGGGCCCGGAAACTGTTGCGGTAGCGGGTTCTTTGCCAGACAAGGCGGCGAAGTGCTCGGCTGTGGTACAACTTGACGGCTCCATGACGGTGACCGACTACCAAACCGGTGTCGACTTCACCATCGGCCGATGCGCACAACAGTTGCAGGCCAATCCTATTCGCCTCAATGCTCCGCTATATGCCGATCCAGCAACGGTGGAGTCGATGCGAAACGACTCGGTCATCTCGAAGGCACTGAAGGCTGGAACAGATTCCGACATCATGGTTTTCGGAGTTGGTGCTGTTTCGACGGCCACGACTTTGTTTGCCGGCAGTTTCGTCGACTCGACCATGCTGGACGAGTTGGAAAGTCGAGGGGCTGTCGGTGAGATCGGCGGCCGTTTCTACACGATCGACGGAAATCCAGTGGAGGGGCCACTGCCTGAGCGGACGGTCTCCGTCCCGCTCGACGCAGTGAAATCCTGCGATCAGACAATTCTGATTTCGGGGGGAACACACAAACGCCAGGCCGTTCTGGGCGCATTGCGCGGAGGTTTGGCAAACGTACTCGTCACCGATGTCGAGTGCGCCCAGTGGCTGCTCGAAGGGTAGCGCTCTCACGAGTTTCGCTGTCCGAGCGCGCGACTGACACGCAAGTGTGAAGGAAGGTAATCCGTGAAAACAGGAAGACGAGTGTGGGGCGCTGCCGCTGCGGCGCTCTGCCTCCTGGTGTCGGGATGTGCGGGTGCTGGTGCGCTCGGTGGTTCCGGCGAACGAACAGTCACCATTGCGATGGTGTCGAACTCGCAGATGCAGGACGCCATCAAATTGGCTCCGGCTTTCGAAGCCGAGAACCCCGGCATCGACCTCAAATTCGTCAGCCTTTCCGAGAACCAGGCCCGCGCCAAGATCACAGCGTCGACGGCCACCGGTGGCGGCGAGTTCGACGTCGTGATGATCAGCAACTACGAGACGCCCCAGTGGGCCGCGAACGGTTGGCTCACGAACCTGTCCGAGTACGCGGACAAGACACCAGGTTATGACGAGGACGATTTCATACCGTCCATCAAGGCTTCACTGTCGTACGAGGACAGCATGTATGCGGTGCCGTTCTACGGGGAGTCGTCGTTCCTGATGTATCGCAAAGACCTGTTCGATCAGGCGGGGATCACAGTTCCAGAAGACCCGACGTGGCAGGAAGTTGCAGGTTGGGCAGAGCAGTTCGACAACCCTGATGCCAAGATGTCCGGAATCTGCCTGCGAGGAAAGCCGGGCTGGGGCGAGGTTCTCGCGCCGCTCAACACAGTGATCAACACTTTCGGCGGACGCTGGTACGACGAGAACTGGAATGCGCAGTTGACCAGTCCGCAGGTCGAGGAGGCCGTTCAGTTCTACGTGGACACCGTCAAGGAGCACGGCCAGCCGGGGCCTGCAACAAGTGGGTTCGGCGAATGCGCAACACAATTCGCGCAAGGCAACACGGCGATGTGGTACGACGCGACCTCGGCTGTGTCGGTGCTCGAAGATCCCGCATCGTCGAAGGTGGTCGGCAACATCGGATATGCGAAGGCCCCGAAGGTCGAGAAGTCCGATCCCGGATGGCTCTACACCTGGGCGCTCGGAATCCCGGAGTCGGCACAGAACAAAGACGATGCCTGGAAGTTCATCTCCTGGATGACGAACAAGGATTACATCCAAAAAGTCGGCACTGAACTCGGTTGGTCGAGAGTCCCTCCGGGAAGCCGTCTTTCGACCTACGAGATTCCGGAGTACCAGGAAGCTGCAAAGGCATTCGGTCCGATCACCCTCGAATCGATCAACAATGCAGACCCGAAAAACCCGACAGTGCAACCGGTTCCATACACCGGCGTCCAGTTCCTCACCATCCCTGAGTTCCAGGATCTGGGCACTCGCGTCAGCCAGCAGATCAGTGCGGCAATCGCGGGTCAGAAGAGTGTGAAAGAAGCACTCGAACAATCGCAGCAGTATGCCGAGGTGGTCGGCAAGACCTATCAGGAGAACCGATGACTACGGTTGCTGAGCTCAGATCCACGGTGGACGACGCACCACCGGTTCGTATCGACAAGAAGATCTCTCGTGCCGAGGGTTGGCGTCGTCGAGGTCCGTTGCTGCCGGCGTTGATCTTCTCGATCGTCGTCACGCAGATTCCCTTTCTGTTCACTCTCTACTACTCCACGCAATCCTGGAATCTTGTCCGGCCGGGATCGCGGCACTTCAACTGGTTCAACAACTACATCGATGTGTTCAAGGACAGTCAGTTTCGGGAAGTCGCGGTCAACACGGTCATCATGATCGTGGGTACGGTCATCGTTTCGGTGATCCTGGGACTCGCCTTGGCGCTGCTACTCGACCGAGCCTTCCTCGGTCGCGGCATCGTACGAACGCTGCTGATCACGCCCTTCCTCATAACTCCCGTCGCTGGTGCATTGCTATGGAAGACAACAATGTTCGATCCGGTATTCGGTATCGTGAACTTCGTCCTCCAGCCTTTCGGTGTCGGCCAGGTCGACTGGGTCAGCAAGTTTCCGCTCGCCGCGGTCATGATCAATCTGATCTGGCAGTGGACGCCCTTCATGATGCTGCTCATTCTGGCCGGTTTGCAGTCCATGCCCCGAGACATCCTCGAAGCCGCACGGGTGGACGGAGCCAAGCCTTTTGCGATGTTCCGCGAACTGACTCTGCCGCACCTGCGTCGATTCATCGAACTCGGTGCAGTTCTCGGCGCGATCTACCTCGTGAACACCTTTGACGCGGTGTACATGATGACGTCGGGTGGGCCCGGCGTGGCCAGTTCGAACCTGCCGTTCTACATCTACCAGCGCGCGTTCCTCGGCTTCGACGTCGGTCAAGCCGCGGCGATGGGAGTCGTGACAGTGATCGCGACCATCATCGTGTCCACGCTTGCGCTTCGACTGATCTTCAAGAGCTTCACCGGCAACGAGGAGGCGGCGTGATGACTGCCGTAGAGATGACAAGTGCGACGACCGACAAGCCCGTCGTCAAGAAGAAAAAGAGCGGTAAGTTCAGTCCGTGGTCGGTCGTGGCGTGGATCGCGGCCCTCGGGTTCTTCTTTCCTGTCTTCTGGATGGTCCTGACCGCGTTCAAGACCGAGGCGGACGCGTACACCGATCCGCCGAAGCTGTTCTTCACCCCGACCCTCGAGCAGTTCCGAGCCGTCCTCGACTCCGGCCTCGGTACGACACTGGCGAACTCTGCCTTCGCCACGGGAATGTCGACCATTCTGGTTCTGCTACTTGGTGTTCCGGCGGCATTTGCCTTGTCGCTCCGGCCGGTCGCCAAGACCCAGGACGTTCTGTTCTTCTTCATCAGTACGAAGATGCTCCCGGTCGTGGCAGCGATCGTGCCGCTGTACGTGATCGTCAACGACATCGGCCTGCTCGACAACATCTGGGCCCTGGTCATCCTGTACACCTCGATGAATCTGCCGATCGCGGTGTGGATGATGCGCTCCTTCTTTCTGGAGGTTCCCGGCGAACTTCTCGAGGCGGCAAGCATGGACGGTGCCAGCCTGTGGACGTCGGTTCGCGAGGTGATCCTGCCTCTGATCTCACCTGGCATCGCTGCCACCGCACTGATCTGCGTGATCTTCTCGTGGAATGAGTTCTTCTTCGCCGTCAATCTGACAGCTGTTCAAGCACAAACGATTCCGGTCTTCTTGGTCGGGTTCATCACGGGCGAGGGCCTGTACTGGGCTCGGCTGTCCGCGGCAGCGACCATGGCGGCATTGCCCGTCATCTTGGCCGGTTGGTTCGCCCAGAACAAACTGGTGCGCGGCCTGTCCTTCGGTGCAATCAAATAATTCTCCTCACCCTTCTCAGGAGTTCGTCATGGCTGAAATCTCGTACCAGAAAGCGTCTTGCATCTACGAAGGTGCAGGCACTCTCGCTGTCGATTCACTCGATCTCGACATCAACGACGGTGAGTTCATCGTGCTCGTCGGTCCGTCGGGTTCCGGAAAGTCCACGGCACTACGCATGTTGGCGGGGCTCGAGGACATCGATTCGGGCGCGATCACCATCAACGGCAAGGACATGACCGATGTCCCGTCGAAGGACCGTGACATCGCGATGGTCTTCCAGAACTATGCGCTTTACCCCAACAAAACCGTCGGTGAGAACATGGGGTTCGCGCTGAAGATGCGCGGTGTGCCCGTCGAGGAGCGAAAGAAGAAAGTTGCGGAAGCGGCCAAACTTCTTGACTTGACGGAGTATCTCGACCGCAAGCCTGCCAAGCTTTCCGGTGGTCAGCGGCAGCGAGTTGCGATGGGCCGTGCCATCGTTCGTGAACCGCAAGTGTTCTGCATGGACGAGCCGCTTTCCAACCTCGACGCCAAGCTACGCGTCCAGACGCGTACTCAGATCGCCGCATTGCAGCGTCGTCTCGGAACTACCACCGTCTACGTCACGCACGATCAGGTGGAAGCGATGACGATGGGTGATCGTGTGGCGGTGCTCAAAGGCGGTAAGTTGCAGCAGTTCGCCTCTCCGACCGAACTTTACGATCGGCCCGCCAATGCTTTTGTTGCCGGATTCATCGGATCTCCGGGAATGAACTTGGTGACGGTGCCGGTCAGTTCGGGTGGCGTCCGCTTCGGTGCCGTCGAAGTTCCGCTCGACCGCGAGCAGATGACGGCAATCGCCGCAGCCGGTCTGAGTTCGGTCACCGTGGGAATTCGGCCTGAACAATTCCAGGTGGTCGCGGCCGGAGACGGAATCGCAGCTCAGATCGACCTGGTCGAGGAACTGGGCAACGAGTCGTACATCTACGCGCACGTACCCGGCACGGAATCCGATCCGATTTCGCTCGTCGCACGCACCGGCGGGCGATCGAAGTTGCAGTACGGCCAGACGCTCGGATTCGAGCGGGTGGACGGTCCTGTTCACCTCTTCGACCCCACGACCGGCGAGCGCGTGGGTAGCTGAACCCCCTCCACAATCGTGACCTGCTCGGCACCCGAATTCGTTCGTGCCGAGCAGGTCACATCCATCGTCGATTGGCAAGAAGGTTAGGGTCTACCGATGAGTGATACACGCGAACGATCCGTCGTGGTGTGTGGTGAGGGACTGGTCGATCTGGTGCCGGTGGGGGATAACTTCTCGCCCAAATTGGGCGGGGGGCCGTTCAACGTTGCGATCGCACTAGGTCGACTCGGCTCTGACGTGGGATTCGTCTCTCGCTTGTCCACCGACGCGTTCGGAGATCGGATGATCGACTCGCTGGCCGCGTCGAACGTCGACACAACCGGAGTCGAACGCGGACCCGAGCCGACAACTTTGGCCGTCGTGAATCTTGCTGCGGACGGGGGAGCGCGGTACTCCTTCTATCTCGAGGGAACGGCGGATCGACAGTTTGCGCTGCCGAAACTTCCCTCTGCTCGGGCGTTCTCGTTCGGAACGTTGTCGCTAGTGCTCGAGCCCGGCGCCTCTGCCTACGAAGCGATGCTGCACGAAGCTCATGCCCGCGGTCGACTCACCATGGTGGACCCCAACATTCGCCCGGCGGTGATCGCAGACCCAGACGCCTATCGACGACGGTTTCGGTCGTGGTTACCGTCCATCGACATCCTCAAGGTGAGCGACGACGACGCCCAGTGGTTGGGTTCGGTCGACGGCACCGAGTGGCTGGACGAAGGCGTCGGCGCCGTGCTGCTCACCCGTGGTGGTGATGGGTTGCGGTTGATCACCAGCGAACTCGATGTTTCGGTGTCGGCGCCCGCGGTTGACGTCGCGGACACGATCGGTGCGGGCGATACGGTACACGGAGCCCTGTTGGCTTACCTTGATCGACACGACGCACTCGACGCCGCCGTTCTGCGTGGGTTTTCCGAGTCCGATTGGACGGCTGCGTTGATCTTCGCTGCGCGCGCGGCAGCCGTCACGGTGTCGCGACCGGGGGCGGATCCGCCGTGGTCGAGGGAGTTGGGCCTGCTCGGCTAGCCCTGGGGACTACCGCCCTACTGCGAGCGCAGTACGCGTAAGTGTCTACCTGTGCACGATGTGCGACGGGGTCGTGTATCGGCACAGTGATACGCATGTCGATATTTCTGTACAAACTCTCGAGACTTGCGTTTCGGCGCCGCTGGGCGATGGTGGGCTTCTGGCTCGTCCTGCTGGTGGCGGGCGGAGTGGGCGCAGCAACGTTGTCCGGTCCGACGGTCAACACGTTGTCGATTCCGGGCACCGAATCGCAAGCGGCGCAAGATCTTCTGGCTGAGAGATTTCCGCAATCGTCCACCGACGGAGCCAGTGCTCGCATCGTCTTCGAATCTCCTGCGGGCACGACGCTCACCGATCCGGCGATTCGACAATCCGTCAGTGACTTGGTCTCTGCGCTCGGGAAGGATCCCGAGGTTGCAGCGGTATCGGATCCGTATGCCTCCGGGGGAGTGTCGTCGACTGGGACGATCGGATACATGCAGGTCTCCTATACCGCCGACTCGATGGACTTGCCGGACAGCTCGAAAGAACTGCTCGAGTCCGCCGTTCACGACGCTGCGGGTTCGGGACTGGCGGTCGATGTCGCCGGCAACGTGCTGATGGAAAGCAGTGCCGAATCGATGGGCGAAGTGATCGGCGTCGCGATCGCCGCGGTGGTCCTGACGGTCACTTTCGGTTCGTTGGTGGCGGCAGGGCTTCCGTTGATCAGTGCACTCATCGGCATCGGCATCGCGATCTGCACGATCACCATCGCAACGGGCTTCATCGAATTGGGTTCGAGCACAACCGTCCTGGCAATGATGCTGGGTCTGGCCGTGGCGATCGACTACTCGCTGTTCATCGTCTCGCGCTACCGCTCAGAACTACGTGACGGACATGATCCCGAAATCGCAGCGGGCCGCGCAGCCGGGACAGCGGGATCGGCCGTAGTGTTCGCGGGGTTGACCGTGCTCATCGCATTGGCAGGATTGTTCGTCGTGAACATCCCGTTCCTGACGAGCATGGGTCTGGCTGCGGCGTTCGCAGTTGCTGTTGCCGTGGTGATTTCACTGACTCTGCTGCCCGCCACGCTGGGATTTGCAGGATCGCGCGTTTTGAGCCGATCCGATCGTCGCCTGCTTGCGTCCGGTGGTCAGTTGACGCATCGCAAAACGAAGGAAGGCGCAGGCTCGCGATGGGCCAAGTTCGTGATCCGGCGTCGAGTTCCGGTTTTGCTCGCGTCAGTTCTCGGGCTGGGATTGCTGGCGATCCCCACCTTCGGCATCAACCTGAGCTTGGCGAGCCCACCGGTGCCCGACACCACTGCCGCCCGAGCCACCGACCGACTTTCCGAGGGATTCGGTGCCGGGTTCAGCGGTCCGCTGATGGTGGTCGTCGACGTTGCCGACGCCGCAGATCCGGCATCGGCATTGAGTGGGGCCCAGGAGAAACTCGGTGCTCTGCCCGACGTAGCGGCAGTGTCACCGCCCGCGCTCAATCAAGCCGGTGACACAGCAGTGATCACAGTGGTTCCGTCGAGTGGCCCGGAAACCGAGGCAACCAAGGCGCTCGTCGCCGATATTCGAGCGGTCGCCGGATCGCTGACCGACGAGACCGGGGCCACGATGTCGGTCACCGGTCAGACAGCCTTGACGATCGACGTCTCGGACCGCCTGGCCGATGCCCTGGTGCCTTATCTCGCATTGGTCGTCGGCCTCGCCTTCATCCTCTTGATGTTGGTATTCCGCTCGATACTGGTACCGCTAAAGGCAACTCTCGGATTTCTGCTCTCCATCGGCGCGACGTTCGGTGTGCTGGTCGCGATCTTCCAGTGGGGTTGGTTCGCCGGGATTCTCGGAATCGAAGGTCAAACCGGATCAGTTGTCGCGATGTTGCCCATCTTCATGATCGGCATAGTCTTCGGGTTGGCGATGGACTATCAGGTGTTCCTGGTGACCAGAATGCGTGAAGCGTACGTCCACGGTGACGGACCGGACGAAGCAGTCGTGAAGGGCTTCGACCAGGGTGCCCGAGTGGTCACGGCCGCGGCGCTCATCATGATCGCCGTTTTCGCGGGCTTCATCTTCGGCGGCGACGCCTTCATCATGCAGATCGGACTCGGACTTTCGTTCGCGGTTCTGTTCGACGCCTTCGTGATTCGCATGACAGTCGTTCCGGCCGTCATGTCCCTGTTGGGCTCGAAGGCATGGTGGTTCCCAGCTTGGCTGGACCGGTTGGTCCCGAACGTCGATGTCGAGGGGGAGCAGTTGACTGCGCTGCTCGCAGATTCGAAGGATTCCACTGAGCCCGCGAACGACAAGTTGTCGGTGTGATCCGGATACGGTAGATCGATGACCTCGACTTCGACGTGGGGTCGATGGTGTGCGGAACACCCGCGCACCATCGACCTGGCACTGACCATCCTCGTGCTCCTTGCCACGTGGACGGCGCACCGCATCGCGCTCGACGGCAATGAGACCCGCGAGGTCACGGTTGTGGGAGTCGTCGTGACAGCTATTGCAGCCGCAACCATCGTGTTCCGAAGGCGCTATCCGTTCTCGGCGCTCGCGGTGGCAGTGCTTCTCGGCGTTTTGATGATTGCGCTGTCGGCGCCGCCGAATGCCGGCACAGGTTCGGCGGCGATGGTATGCCTCTATTACGTTGCCAGCACGAGTGACCGCCGGAAGACCTTTTTCGCAGCGGCAATCACAGTCGGATCGCTGATGCTTGTCACGACTTTCCTGGGAGTAGGAAACAACCTCCTACAGGAAGCGCTGGGGTTGTTGTCTTGGTTGCTGATGGCGAGTTTCGCCGGCGCTGAGGTCCGTTCTCGCCGTGCATATCTGGAGTCCGTCGAAGAGCGTGCGGTACAAGCGGAAAGAATGCGCGAGGACGAGGCTCGACACCGGGTCGTCGAAGAAAGAATGCGGATAGCGCGAGACCTGCACGACGTCGTCGCGCACCACATAGCATTGGTCAATCTGCAAGTTGGGGTCGCGTCGCACCTGATCGGGAAAGACCCGGAGAAAGCGACGACTGCACTACGCGGAGTGGAAGAAACATCCAAGGCCGCACTGGACGAGATTCGGGCCACCGTTGGTGTTCTCCGTGATGCGCAGGACGGCGATCGCTCGATGAAGCCGGCTCCGGGGCTTTCGGATCTACCGGCACTGGTGGATCAATTCGTCAGTGCAGGAATGGAAATCGAGGTGCGCGCTGTGGGTTCTGTTCGCTCGCTCGGGCCCGCAGTAGATCTCACGGCGTACCGAATTATCCAGGAGGCACTCGTGAATGCGAGCAAGCATGCTCTGCCAGGGGCCGTCACCGTGTCGTTGTCGTACGAAGCCGAGGTTCTGGTGCTGACAGTCGAAAACTCCGGAACAGCAGTGCCTTCGACTTCGCCACCCGGGTACGGACTGCTGGGGATGAAGGAGAGGGCTCAGGCAATGGGAGGCGAGGTGTCAGCAGGATTCCGTGCGGACGGGGGATTTCGTGTGGACGCGCAACTTCCGCTTGTGTCAGTGTCGAGCGGTTCTCTGCGTGAGGAATCGCTGTGACTGTTCGGGTAGTAGTGGCGGACGATCAGGCGCTCTTTCGGCAAACGCTTGCACTGCTCATCGGTTCTGAAGACGACATGGAGGTGGTCGCCGAGGCGGCGGACGGAGAGCAGGCGTTCCAGGCAGCGCTCGAACACCGACCTGACGTTGTACTCATGGATATTCGAATGCCGGGCACCAGCGGTGTCCAAGCAACCGCCATGATCGCCGATCATCCGGATTTGTCCGACGTACACGTGTTGATCCTGACGACATTCGAGGTGGATGAGCATGTGGCACAGGCGATCCGGGCGGGTGCCAGCGGCTTTATCGGCAAAGGGATCCGGGCTGAAGATCTGCTGGATGCTGTTCGGACGGTCGCAAGTGGCAACTCGTTGTTGTCGCCGATTGCGACCAGTGCGTTGATTACTCGATTCCTTTCCATCCCGTCGCGGGCAGACTCGACTTCTGGGATCTTCGGTCAATTGACGCCGCGTGAACTCGAAGTGGTAACTCTCGTTGCTATGGGGATGTCCAACGACGAGATCGCCGCGGAGTTGGTGATCAGCGCTGTCACGGCAAAAACGCACGTGAACCGGGCGATGACAAAACTTGATGTCCGTGACCGCGCACAGTTGGTGGTTCTGGCCTATCAATGCGGTCTGGTGGTTCCGGGACGCTCGGTGGATTGATTCGAGAAACCCCCTTGACTCGAACGTGTGTTCGAGTATGCTTTGGGGAGGGGATCGGGGGATTCTATGAGTGTCTTGTTGTCGGACGTGGTGTCTGGTTCTGCGGTGGGGATACGCGGACGTCTGTGGCGGTTGTCTGCTGCCGAGTTGCGCGCTGCGGCTGTCGAGGCGAGTGCGGAGATTCTTCGGCTGGAAGCCGTTCGGGTGGCGGTAGTGGACGAACTGTCGATGCGTCCGGATGATCAGGTGATCGCCAGCCGCGGTGTCGGTGCGTGGTTGGCGGCGAACACGATGCTGCAGGTTCGGGACGGGAAGAAGATCGCCGCCCTGGGTGCCGCGCTACGGCCGTTTCCGGCTGTGGCGGCAGGCTTCGATGATGGGGATTGCTCGTTCGATCACGCCGTCTTGATCGTGACGTTCTGCGAATCCCCGCCGAAGGGGATGCCGGAGGAAGCGCTACCGAAGTGCATCGACCTCTTGCTCGCTGCAGCCTCGGGGGTGGAGGCGACGACGACGAAGGTGCGGCACGTCATCGCGACCTTGGAGCGGGTGTTCGAATCGGATGAGATTCCACCCGCCGAAGACGTGGATCTCAATGAGTTGCGCATCGCCTCGACACTTAATGGTCGGGTGGTGGTGCGCGGCGATTTCGACGCCCTCACCGGCGAAATGCTGCTCTCCGCCCTGTCGAATCTGACGATGCCGACCCCGGCACCGGATGGAACCCCCGACGCACGGTCCGCGGCGAAGCGGACGGCGGACGGGTTCACCGAACTGATCCGCCGATATCTGGACTGCGCAAAAACCGGAACCGACGGCGGCCAACGACCGCACGTGAACGTGCATATCAATGCCCGCGATCTCGCTGAGCATCGGGATTGTGCCGCACAGTCTTCGGATTCGGGTGATGACGGCTCTCTGGGCCCGGCCGATCTTGATGTCGGGCACATGCCCTGGCTCGGGCCACTCTCGGTCTCACAGACCAGACTCCTCGGGTGCGACTGCTTCCTGTCCACCGTCCTGCTCGACGATCACGGCGCACCGTTGGATACGAGACCCGGAAAACGGTTGGTCACCGCTGAACAACGCGTCGCCCTCATCGCCCGCGACAGCGGCTGTGCGTTCCCCGGTTGTTCGTGCGTACCGGCGTGGACCGACGCGCACCATATCCGGCACTGGGCGAACGGCGGTCCGACGGTGATGAACAACCTTGTCCTGCTGTGCCGTTCGCATCACCGGTTGATGCACCGTAAATCCGGGTTCGTCGGCAAGTGGGAAATCCGGATCGGTGTCGACAACAAACCGTGGTTCATCCCGCCGCCCTCGATCGACCCCGGGCAGCAGCCCAGGCCGGCGAACACCACCTTCAAAACTTGAGAGGGTCCAACCTCAGGCACAACAGAACACGCCCAGGCTCCGCATCCGACTTGACTGCCGGAGGCGGAGTCCAAGGTGCGTGCTCTCGTGATGACCGTGGTTTCGGCGCGACCGTGGTTTCGGTGAGACTGTGATTTCGGTGAGGCAGGAAGACGTGTCCCACTCAGTGGGTCATTTTTTCGTCGTTGCCACGCCGGTTGTGCCAGGTCATTTGGACGGCTGACCTGCACCGCAAAATCTTTCGTTAGAACACGTTCCAATTTCGTAGTTTTGTGGCTATGGTCACAGAGATAGATGCGGGTGTGCGAATGAAAGGGTGAAGTGACGTGAAGACCAAGGGTGCAATCCTGTGGGGCCTCAACGAGAAGTGGTCCGTCGAGGAGATCGAGATCGGCGAGCCGGTAGCCGGCGAAGTTCAGATTCGCATGGAAGCGGCCGGAATGTGCCACTCCGATCACCACATCGTCACCGGCGCGACCCCGATGCCGTCGTTCCCCGTCATGGGTGGGCACGAGGGTTCGGGCGTCATCACCAAGCTCGGCCCAGAGGTCAAGGGGTTGGAGGTCGGCGACCACGTCGTCCTGTCCTTCATTCCGGCTTGTGGAACCTGTCCGGCGTGTTCGGCCGGCCATCAGAATCTGTGTGACCTCGGGATGGGCCTGCTCAGCGGCCAGGCCATCAGCGACGGCACCTACCGAATCCAGGCTCGCGGCGAAAACGTGATCCCGATGTGCCTGCTAGGGACGTTCTCGCCCTACATGGTCGTGAACCAGTCGTCGGTTGTGAAGATCGACAAGGACATTCCGTTCGAGGTTGCAGCACTCGTCGGTTGCGGCGTTCCCACCGGTTGGGGATCGGCAACACACATCGCTGATGTGAAGCCGGGTGAAGACGTTGTGATCATGGGCGTTGGCGGCGTCGGTATCAGTGCCCTGCAGGGTGCTGTTGCGTCGGGTGCCCGCTACATCTTCGCCATCGATCCTGTGCCGTGGAAGCGTGAGCAGGCTCTGAAGTTCGGCGCAACACATGCGTTCGAAAGCGCCGCCGCTGCCATTCAGCCGATCATCGACGCCACGTATGGACGCATGGCGCAGAAGACGATCATCACCGTCGGCGAAATGAAGGGTGAGTACGTCGAAGAGGCGATGATTCTGACGGCCAAGGCCGGTCGTTGTGTTGTCACCGCAATGGGGCATCTGACGGACATGGACGTAAAGCTGAACCTGTTCCTGATGTCGATGCTTCAGAAGGATCTTCAGGGCAACATCTTCGGCGGTGGTAACGCTCGCCAGGACGTGCCGAACCTCCTCGCGATGTACAAGGCAGGCAGGCTGAACCTCGACGACATGGTCACTCGGACCTACACCCTGGAAGGTGTGAACGACGGCTACCAGGACATGTTGGATGGCAAGAACATCCGCGGCGTCATCCGGTACACCGAAGCTGACTGGTGATCGTAAGCGCAACGCTTGTGCCAGTAGTCTGATCGGGTGCCCAGTACTCACAGTCTTGACGTAATTCAGCAGTGGCCGGTCGACAATGCGGCAGCGGTCGTCCTCTCCGGGAAGAACTCGGGTGAGGGCGACCGCGTTCGTGGTTTCAGCGGCGATCAGTCGCGCGTTTTCCCTCTGGCTTCGGTGACAAAACTGTTGTGCGCCTACGCGATTCTCGTCGCGGTGGAGGAAGGGGCGGTCGAGCTGGACGGGCCGGCCGGACCTGAGGGGTCGACGGTTCGACATCTCCTCGCGCACGCGTCGGGGTTGGCATTCGCCGAACGTGTCGTTCAGGCGCCGGTGGCGTCGAAGCGGATCTATTCGAGTGCGGGATTCGAGGTACTTGCCGAGTTGGTTTCCCGGGAGACCGAGATCGAATTTGCCGACTATCTAGCCGAGGCCGTGTTCGCGCCATTGGGTATGACCAGTGCGGCTCTCGTCGGTCCGGCCGGTCACGGTGCGCAGGCATCGGCAGACGACTTGGCCAAGTTCGCGGCTGAACTGCTCTCACCGACCCTTGTCTCGACGCAGACGTTCGCCGAGGCGACAACCGTCCAGTTCCCGGGGCTCAACGGAATTCTTCCGGGTTACGGCTCTCAGCGCCCGAACGACTGGGGACTCGGATTCGAAATTCGCGGCGACAAGCGTCCGCATTGGACTGGGCTCGAGAACTCGCCGGCAACCTTCGGTCATTTCGGTCAATCGGGGACTTTCCTGTGGGTCGATCCCGCGATCGATACTGCGTGCGTCGTACTTACCGACCGCGACTTCGGTGACTGGGCCAAACCTTTGTGGACTGAATTGTCCGACGGCGTGATCGGCGAAATTTCTCGATAGAGCACAAATTTCTCTCCTTCCACTGGCGCAACACGGGTAACACAAGGCACACTGTTCAATCGAGCGTGCTGCACGAACTCGACAGAGGTCGTTGGGGAAGACGTCCCTCGTCGAAGCAGGAGGCTCGAGTGCGCGAAATGAATCAATTCGCGGACGTGACGACTGGTGTGGTTTACATCCACTCGTCGCCCGCGGCGCTGTGCCCGCACGTGGATTGGGCTCTGTCCGCCACGTTGGACAGCCCTGCCAAACTCAGATGGACCTCCCAGCCTGCCTACGACGGCCTTCTCCGTGCAACGACGGATTGGACAGGTCCCGTCGGAACCTGTGCCCGCCTGGTCGATTCGCTACGCGCGTGGCCGATGTTGCGTTTCGAGGTCACTGAGGACCCGAGTCACGGCGTCGACGGCGAACGGTACAGCCATGTACCTGGTCTCGGTTTGTGGCGCGGATCCACCAGTGCGAACGGTGATGTCGTCGTCGGGGAGATGAAACTGCGGTCCATCATGAATTCCGGTGGAGACATCGCCGCCGAAATCGGTCGGGCAATAGGCGCACCGTGGGACGAGGAACTCGAACCCTTCCGGAGTTCAGGCGAAGGTGCCGAAGTGACATGGCTGCGAAGGCGCGTCAGCTGACCGAGGTCCATCCTGAACCCTGAGTGCTCTCGTGGCTTGAACGACTAAGACTTGAATGACAAAGGTGGGCCCCGCCGTATCGGCGAGGCCCACCTTGCTGTCAAGGGATACTGTCAGGGGATATCAGAGCGGAATGTTCTTGTGCCGCGCGCGGACAGACGGCGCAGACGCGAGCGCAGCTGTGACGATGCTGCGAGTCTTCGCCGGGTCGATTTCCTCGTCGACGACGCCGATTTCGACCGCGCGGTCGACGCCGCCCGCGATTGCCTCGTGTTCGGCAGCGAGGCGGTCGTGTAATGCTTCACGCTCGTCGTCCGGTGCAGCTGCGAGGGCCCGCTTGTGCAGGATGCCGACAGCAGCCTTCGCGCCCATCACGGCAACTTCGGAGTTTGGCCAAGCGAATACGGCCGTTGCTCCGAGGGCTCTCGAGTTCATCGCGATGTATGCGCCGCCGTAGATCTTTCGAGTGACGACGGTGACGCGGGGGACCGTTGCCTCGGCGAAGGCGTGAAGTAACTTCGCTCCGCGTCGGACAACGCCTTCCCACTCCATCGAGACGCCCGGCAGATATCCGGGAACGTCGACGACGACTACGAGCGGCACGCCGAATGCGTTGCACAGTCGCACGAATCGAGCGGCCTTCTCAGCGCTTTCGGAGTTCAGGCATCCGCCGAGTCGGAGCGGGTTGTTTGCAATGACGCCAACGGTACGTCCGGCCATCCGACCGAAACCGGTGACGATGCTCCGCGCGTAATTGCCTTGCAGTTCTTCGAAACTCGACTCACCTTCGACGTTGTCGAGCATTTCGTGAACGATCGGACGAACGTCGTACGCACGTTTTGCGGACGCGGGCATCATGGCGCGCAAATCGCTGTCGCCGAGCTCGGCCGCACGCTGATCGAATTCACCCTGCTCGCACATCATCGAAACCAGGCGGCGTGCGCGGTGCAATGCGTCGGCCTCGTCGTGTGCGGCGATGTGCGCGACACCGGACTTCTTGGTGTGCGTGTCCGGACCGCCGAGTGAAACCATGTCGACCTGTTCGCCGGTGACACTGCGAACTACGTCTGGGCCGGTGACGAACACTCGGCCTTCCGGGGCCATGATCACGACATCGGTGAGGGCTGGACCGTACGCGGCTCCGCCGGCCGCGAAGCCGAGCACGACGGAAATTTGAGGTACGAGACCCGACGCGCGGACCATGGCCTCGAAGACCAGTCCGACGGCGTGGAGTGCTTCGACGCCTTCAGCCAGACGCGCGCCACCGGAGTGCCAGAGGCCCACGATGGGGGACTCTTCCTCAATAGCGGTATCGATGGCTTTGACGAGGTGTTTGCAACCGTCGACGCCCATGGCGCCGCCCATGACGGTGGCGTCGGAGCAGTATGCGATGGTGCGGACGCCGTCGATGTTTCCGGAAGCAGCAAGCACACCGGACTTGTCACGGGCGTGGAGTGGAACTGTGGTGCCGGGGTCGAACAGATTTTCCAGGCGCGCAAGAGGATCGCGCGGGTCTGTCGATGATTCGGACTTTGTCACGGGGGCCAGGATGGTCATCGCGTCCTCCTTCAGTACGAGCCTTGGGTGGAACGAAAGGTCGGTGTTGTCCGCGGGTGACGTTGTGTTGCAACGACACCCGCGGACAGGTGCAAACCGCGGTTCGGGCTAGGCCCGACCGAAGGCGAGCGCGACATTGTGCCCACCGAAACCGAACGAGTTGTTCAGTGCGAAATCGAAAGAGCCGGTTCGGGGTTCACCCTTGACGACATCGAGATCGATCTCTGGATCCTGGCTGTCAACATTGAGCGTGGGCGGGATGATCCCGTCACGCACTGCCAGAACCGTCAGGACTGATTCGAGGGCGCCGACAGCGCCGATCGAGTGTCCCAGCGCGGATTTCGGGCCGTACACCGCAGCGTGATTGCCGACCGCTGCGTTGATTGCCTTTGCCTCTGCGATGTCACCGATCGGCGTCGCAGTGGCGTGGGCGTTGATGTGCTTGATGTCGGACTTCGTCAGTCCGGCCATCTCGATTGCTCGGGTCATGGCTCGCGCCGCGCCCAGGCCTTCCGGATGCGGTGCCACGATGTGGTACCCGTCCGAAGTGATTCCGGAACCAAGCAGGCGGGCGTGAATCGTTGCCCCGCGTGCCTTTGCGTGCTCCTCGGTTTCGAGGATCATCAGGGCGCCGGCTTCGCCGAAGACAAATCCGTCGCGATCCTTGTCGAAAGGACGTGAAGCTGCGGCCGGATTGTCGTTGTTGGTGCTCATCGCACGCATCATGGCAAAGCTCGCGATCGGAACCGCGTCGATGAAGCTCTCGACTCCACCAGCCACAACCATGTCCGCGTCACCCATGACAAGCATGCGGTGAGCGTGAGCAATTGCCTCGGAACCCGACGAACATGCTGAAACCGGGGTGATGACGCCGCCGCGTGCTCCGAGCTCGAGCCCGACCGTTGCGGCCGGTCCGTTGGGCATGACCATCTGCACCGAGAACGGGGACACCTTGCGGTATCCGCCGCCGCGGAGCTTGTCGACGGCGTCGATGAGCGTGTCGCCGCCGCCGAGTCCGGTGCCGATGACAACGGCCAGGCGGTCCTGATCGACTTCAGGGCTGCCGGCGTTGCTCCAGACCGTGCGACTCAACGTGAGGGCAAGGCGTTCCACCCAGCTCATCCGTCGAATTTCGACGCGGGACAAGCCCTCGTCCGGTGAAACCTTCAGGTGCCCGCCGATGCGAATGGGAAGGTCGAACTCGTCGATGAACGGGTCATCGAGGATTCCGATGCCGCTTTCGCCGGCGAGTAGCGCCTTCCACGTGCCATCCACATCACCAGCCACCGACGTCGACGTCGCGAGGCTCGTGACGACGATGTCGGGGAATTTCCCTTTGCGGGTAGAAGCGGAAGTCACGGTCGGCTCACTCTGCGTTCTTGGCTTCGGCGCCTTCGGCTTCGAGCTTCTGGATGTACGCGACGATGTCGCCGACGGTGCGCAGGCCTGCAAGATCCTCGTCGGGGACCTTCACGCCGTACTTGTCTTCGGTCTGAACAGCGATCTCGACCATGGACAGGGAGTCGATATCGAGGTCGTCCACGAAGGACTTGTCAACGGTGACCTCGGAAGGCTCGATACCGGTGACCTCCTCCACGATCTGGCCGAGTTCCGCGATGATTTCTTCCTGAGTGTGGGCCACTGGTGTGGCTCCCTTCTTGATCGATTGAGGTGGGGTGAAACGTCCGGCCGCCGTTGTGGCTGATCAGCCGGTAGGCCGTCCGAGCTAGGTCAGCTCGGACAGTGCGGAGATATCCTCCGGGTTCTTGAGGGCCACCGTCGGTGTGCCACGCATTTCACGCTTGGCAATTCCGACGAGGGTTCCGGCCGGCGGGAGTTCCACGATCGCGGTGACTTCTGCGGTCCGCAACGAAGCGGAGCAAAGATCCCAGCGAACGGGGCGGGTAACCTGCGCGGCAAGTTTGGTGAGGGCGTCGGCGCCCGAGGAAACCGGTGCGCCGTCCGAGTTGGAAAGTAGCGTGCGCGTCGGATCGGACGGGGTGATCTTGGCGGCAGCAGCCGCGACGGCGTCCTGTGCAGGTGCCATGAAGCGGGTGTGGAACGCGCCGGCGACAGGCAGTGCTCGGACTCGTGCCTTTTCGGGCGCATTCGCCGCGAGTTCTTCGAGTGCAGTGAGCAGGCCGGCGGCCACGATCTGGCCGGCCGCATTGCGGTTGGCCGCTTCGAGTCCGAGTTCTTCGAGTCGTGCGAGTACTTCGGCTTCGTCTCCACCGAGAACTGCCGACATGCCGGTCGGCTCGAGTGCGCAGGCCTTGGCCATCTCGGCGCCGCGAATTGCAGCAAGTGCAACCGCGTCGTCAGCGGAGATCACTCCGGCGACCGCAGCGGCGGCAAGTTCACCCACCGAATGGCCGGCAGCGATGACGTCGGTGCCGAGCAGCCCGCGTGATTCGATTTCCTCGTATGCCAGCAGAGCGGCGGCGACGACGAGGGGCTGTGTCACCGAGGTGTCTGTGATTTCTTCGGCAGTTGCGGTCGTGCCGAGGCGGACCAAGTCCAGGCCGGCTGCCTTCGACCACACTTCGAGGCGGTCTTGCGCTCCGGGCAATGCCAGCCAGGGGCTGAGCATGCCGGGTGTCTGAGAGCCCTGTCCCGGGGCGAGCAACGAAATCACTTATTAAGAGAACACCGCCGCGAGCAACCTGCGAGATGTCGGTCGCGATGAACTCTGGCGAAGTGTTTTGTAGGGTTCCCACAAAATCCCACGTCGCGCTCGGCCATCGAAATTGGACGCTCGGGGGTTACAGGTTTGTTAGTCCGGATGTTAAAGATGTGACTGAAGTAACCGAATTGTTCGATTTGAGATCGATTTGTGTCAATCGGCCCACGGTAGCGGCGATCCGTAGTACGTATGCGTCGCGTGGATTCGTAGGATCCCGGCCGGTAACTTCCGCGATTCGCTTCAAGCGGTACCGAACGGTATTTGGATGAACAAACAGAAGACGTGCACAAGTCTCAACCGCACCTCCACAGTCGAGATAACTGTCTAAAGTATCGGTCAAGACTGTGCCGGATTCAGCTAAAGGTGCGACCAGGAAATCGCGAAGAGCCTTTACGGCAGCGGCGTCTCCCAGTAGTGCCCGTTCCGGGAGCAGTTCAGTCGCGAAAACCGGACGAGGTGCGCCGCGCCATCCGGCAACGGCTTTGATTCCCGCGAGAGCTTCGGACGCACTGAAGTGCGCTGCGCTCAACGACGGCGTTGTCGGGCCGATCACCACCGGCTCGTCGGCGAAACTCATGAGCAGGTCTTGAAGGAACTGGCTGCCTTCCGTCTTGCTGCTCAGCTCGCCGCTGACGATCATCACCAGCCGCGGACCCTGCACCACGGCAAGAACAGCGCGCCCGTGCGCGGCGGCAGTCGCGTGGACGGTGCCGGCAACCGAGACCCGCTCGTCCGGCGGGGGAGACCCGACGATGACGGTGGCCGGGGCAGTGGCATCCCAGTTCAAGGTGGCGGCGCGGGAGAGCATGTCCGACCCGGTGTCTCCCTGCACGACGGCGTCGACGACGAGCGCTTCCAGTCGCGTGTCCAGGGCTCCACGAGATTCGGCCGCGCTTGCGTAGACCGTCGCCGCTGCGAAGCCGAGTTCACGTCCGTAGCGCAGGACGGCCTCCGTCAGCGCGATCAGCTGCTGATCGTTGCGGGCCAGAGCCGGTAGCCATTTCTCGAAGAACTCCATCGCCACCCGGACCATGTCGACGGTCTGGCGGAGCGTGAGTTGTCGAGCAAGATCCTGAGGGATGACCGGAAAAGACTCGTATCCGAAGCTGATCTCCGAGTCGAGTTGCCGCAGCCATTCGAGGAAGTTCACCACCGACGTCTGCACCAAGAGTTGAACGTCGGCGCGCTGCGAAGCGTCGAGACTGTCGAAGAAGGGAAGCTGCTCCTCCATCACGGTCACAGCCTCGGTGGAGAGCCGACCGGAGAACTGTTTGACGCGGCGGAGCAAGGCCTCGGGGAGTGGATCGCGAACCTGACGACGGCGGGCGAGAACAGCCTGCAACCCGGACGACTGTGGTCGGGTGCGGCGCACACCCTCTTCGGGTTTCTCGGGATCAGGTTCGGGCATGAGAAAAACCTACGCCCATCGCCGCAGCGGATGTCGAGATGACACCCGCGGCGATGGGCGTAGGTCTGTTTTCGAGCGCTCTGAGTTACGCGCTACCGGTGTCCCCGGTCTGCTCGGGCGCAGCATTCACGTCGTCGATGCGGTAACGGCTCGCTGCTTCGACGGCCTTGGATCGCTCGATCGATCCTTCCTTCGCCAAACCGATCAGGACGGCAACGACGATGGATTCGGCATCGACGTTGAAGTAGCGACGAGCCGCGGTGCGAGTGTCGGAGAAACCGAACCCGTCCGTGCCGAGCGTGGTGTAGTCGCCCGGAACCCACTGACGGATCTGATCCGAGACCGCACGCATCCAGTCCGAAGCCGCGACGACAGGACCCTGAGCCGAGGACAACGCCGTGGTGACGAAGGGAACCGGAGCATCCTCGGACGGATTGAGCAGCGCCTGACGTTCGCATTCGACGCCTTCGCGGCGCAGCTCACCCCAGGACGTGACCGACCAGACGTCTGCCGAGACGCCCCACTCGTCGGCGAGCAACTTCTGCGCCCGCAGCCCCTCGGGCATCGCGACACCGGATACCAGGATCTGTGCCTTCGGGCCGGCGGCCTCGGAAGTCTTGTAGAGGTAGATGCCCTTGAGCAAGCCCTCGACGTCGAGACCTTCGGGCTCGGCCGGCTGAACGTACGGCTCGTTGTAGATGGTGAGGTAGTAGAAGATGTTCTCGCCACCGAAGCCGTCGACGCCCTCAGTTCCGCCGTACATGCGGCGCAAGCCGTCCTTGACGATGTGCGCCAACTCGTACGAGAACGCGGCGTCGTACGTGACAGCGGCGGGGTTGGTGGATGCCAGGAGCAGGGAGTGTCCGTCGGCGTGCTGGAGGCCTTCACCGGTCAGGGTGGTTCGACCGGCGGTCGCGCCGAGAACGAATCCGCGAGCCATCTGGTCGGCAGCCGCCCAGAGGCCGTCGCCGGTGCGCTGGAAACCGAACATCGAGTAGAAGATGTACAGCGGAATCATCGGTTCACCGTGGGTGGCGTACGACGTGCCGACTGCGGTGAACGAAGCCGTCGAACCGGCCTCGTTGATGCCCTCGTGCAGGATCTGACCGATCGGGCTCTCCTTGTAGGCGAGCATGAGTTCGGCGTCGACGGACGTGTAGAGCTGTCCGTTGCGGTTGTAGATCTTCAGCGACGGGAACCACGAGTCCATACCGAACGTGCGAGCCTCGTCCGGAATGATCGGCACTATGCGCTTGCCGATCTCCTTGTCGCGCAACAGTTCCTTGAGGATGCGCACGATCGCCATGGTGGTGGCGACTTCCTGCTTGCCCGAACCCTTGCGGATGACGTCGTACGTCTTGTCCTCGGGCAGCTTGAGCGGCGCCGCGTCGGTGTTGCGCGACGGCAGGAACCCGCCCAGTGCTTTACGACGGTCGAGCATGTACTTGATCTCGGGTGCGTCGGCGCCCGGGTGGTAGTACGGAGGCAGGTACGGATCCTTCTCGAGCTCGGCATCCGAGATCGGGATGTGCTGCATGTCGCGGAACGCCTTGAGATCGTCCAGCGTGAGCTTCTTCATCTGGTGCGTGGCGTTGCGGCCCTCGAAGTGCTTACCGAGGGTGTAGCCCTTGATCGTGTGGGCGAGGATGACCGTCGGCTGGCCCTTGTGTGCCATGGCGGCCGCGTAGGCGGCGTGGACCTTGCGGTAGTCGTGGCCACCGCGCTTAAGGTTCCAGATCTCCTGGTCGGTGAGGTCCTTGACCAGTTCCTTGGTACGGGGGTCACGTCCGAAGAAGTGATCGCGCACGAACGCGCCGTCGTTGGCCTTGTACGTCTGGTAGTCGCCGTCCGGCGTCACGTTCATCAGGTTGACGAGTGCGCCGTCGCGGTCGGCATGCAGCAGCGCATCCCACTCGCGACCCCAGACGACCTTGATGACGTTCCAGCCGGCACCGCGGAAGAACGATTCCAGTTCTTGGATGATCTTTCCGTTACCGCGGACCGGACCGTCGAGGCGTTGGAGGTTGCAGTTCACGACGAACGTCAGATTGTCGAGGCCTTCGGTTGCTGCGACGTGAGCCAAGCCGCGTGACTCGGGCTCGTCCATTTCGCCGTCGCCGAGGAATGCCCACACATGCTGATCGGTGGTGTCCTTGATGCCTCGGTCGTTCAGGTAGTGGTTGAACCGGGCCTGGTAAATGGCATTCATCGGGCCGAGACCCATCGAGACCGTCGGGAACTCCCAGAAGTCGGGAAGCAGCCGTGGGTGCGGGTAGGACGGCAGTGCGCCGCCGAAGTCTGCGTGCGACTTCTCCTGGCGGAATCCGTCGAGCTGTTCCGCGGGGATGCGACCCTCGAGGAAGGCACGCGCGTAGATGCCGGGGGAGGCGTGACCCTGGATGAAGATGTGGTCGCCGCCGCCCGGGTGGTCCTTGCCGCGGAAGAAGTGGTTGAAACCGACCTCGTACAACGCTGCCGACGATGCGTAGGTCGAGATGTGTCCGCCGACGCCGACGCCCGGCCGCTGGGCGCGGTGGACCATGATCGCGGCGTTCCAACGAATCCAGGCGCGGTAGCGACGTTCGACCTCTTCGTCGCCGGGGAACCACGGCTCGTTCTCGGTCGGGATCGTGTTGACGTAGTCGGTCGAGGTGAGCGCGGGGAGTGCGACGTGCTTCTCGCCGGCGCGTTCGAGCATGCGGAGCATGAGGTAGCGGGCACGTGTGGGCCCGGATCGATCCAGAAGTCCGTCGAATGATTCGAGCCATTCGGTGGTCTCGTCCGGATCGATGTCCGGCAGGTACGACGCAACACCCTCGCGAATGACGCGAACGCGACCGTCGGTTCCCCCCGGCGTATTCGATGCAGGCGGACCCGACTCGCCGGCGGCGCCGGAATCGGCGTTCTGCCCGGACGCGGGACCCTGGATCAGGTCAGACAACGTGTGCTCCTCATTGGTTTGGGGACGCGTGGTGGGGCGTCCTTACATAGGTGATCGAGGCCTTGTTAGGTCCGACGCACTTCCATCGTGAATATGGCGCGTACCTCATCTTTCACCATCCCGGTCGGTCCGGCACACCTCGCCTCTGGTTACTCTCGGGTAGCGTTTTTGGGCGTGACGCAGGGGCGCGATGGTTCCCCGTAGTCACAGGCTTGGGGGATGGATCGGAACGTATGAAGGGGTGGGGAAAAATAAACAAAGAAATCAATTACGGCCGAGTTGGGGCGTGGGTCGCGATCGGGTCGATCGCAGCGGGGCTGTCGGTGATCGTGGGGTGCTCCGCGGCGGTGACCGGATCGGCAGTTCCGAATGAATCGCAAGCCGCTGCATACCAATCCGAGGTGAGTATTTCGGTGGCCGCGGCGTCTTCGTCGAAAGCGGCGGCAGATGCTGCCGAAGCAGCCTTCACGATCTGCGAGGAAGCGGTCTCTCGATCGAAAAACGACGTGGTCGCGTTCAACGCTTACGTCGACGCCGGAAATCAAGGCGCGACGGACCTGAGGGCCGAAGCAAGGACTGCTGCTTCGTCTGCACGGGAGACGGCTTCGTGGTTCGACTCGGTCTCGGGTGAACTCCCAGCGGAACTTTCCGGACTGTTCGACGAATTGGCCGCGAACCTACGTTCGTCTGCTGCCGTGATCGAGAGTGATCATTCGGCGGGTGAAATCAATTCGATCAGCGATGCGAGCAATTCGATTCGCAAGTCGATCTTCGAAGAATGTGGATCCCTGTGACCTGCGGTAATCCGCAGGCGTATGGTTCGGCGTGAGTCAGAAGACGATCTTTGAGGAAAGTTTTCGGCGTGGTCGGCTTGCGCTAACGCCTCAGACCATGTTCGCTTTCCCTAATTGATCGTCAAACGGTAGGTGTGCGGGGTCGCCACACACCATCAACAAAAGGAGGACCCCACCGTGGTCGCCGCGGCGGATGCCCAGAACTACGCTCAGAAACTCGGGATTACCACTGACATGGTGGTGCAGGAACTGGGCTGGGATGAGGATACCGACGACGGCATTCGTGCCGCGGTTGAGGAAACCATCGGCGGGGAAATGCTCGACGAGGATTCTGACGAGGTCATCGACGTCGTGCTGCTGTGGTGGCGTGACGGGGACGGTGACCTGGTGGATGCCCTGATGGATGCCATCGGGCCGCTCGCCGACGAAGGCTTTGTGTGGGTCCTCACCCCGAAGACCGGTTTCGACGGTCACGTCGAGCCCAGCGAGATCGCCGAATCGGCGCCGACTGCCGGCCTGACCCAGACATCGGCTGCCAACCTCGGTGACTGGTCGGGAAGTCGATTGGTTCAGCCGAAGGCCCGTCCGGCCAACAAGCGCTGACCCGGTCCTTTTCCGCACTTTCCCAAGGAATCGCACATGCCTCTCGATGTTGGTGCCCAGGCACCGGATTTCACCTTGAAGGACCAGAACAACCAGGAAGTGTCGCTCGCGGATTTCCGCGGTAAGAAGAATGTTCTGCTGGTCTTCTATCCGTTGGCCTTTACCGGGACGTGTCAGGGCGAACTCTGCAAGGTCCGTGACGAGCTTCCGAAGTTCGAGAACGACGACACTGCCATTCTTGCGATTTCTGTCGGTGCTTCGCCGACCCACAAGATCTGGTCGGCAGAGCAGGGATACACCTTTCCCTTGCTGTCGGACTTCTGGCCGCACGGTGAAGTCGCTCAGAAGTACGGGGTGTTCAACGACAAGTTGGGCTTCGCGAATCGCGGCACTTTTGTCATCGACAAAGACGGAATCATTCGTTTTGCCGAGATGAACGGCCCCGGCGAAGCTCGTGACCACGGACTTTGGGCAAACGCGCTTGCCGCGCTAGAGTCTTAGAGCACTCCCGGTGAGGGTCTCACCGGGAGTTCGGGCGTGTAGCTCAGTGGTAGAGCTCTGGTTTTACACACCAGCGGTCGGGGGTTCGAAACCCTCCGCGCCCACCGAAGGAACGAGCCCTGATTTGCATTCAAGTGCAGGTCAGGGCTTTTTCTATGCCTGGTCTGCGATCTGACTTCACCTTTTGCCCACATTCTGCCCACACCAGCTCGCTCCCGCGCCTCGTCGAGTGCGGTCGCAACGACCTCAAGATCATCGTCAAACAGATCGGCGTAGACATCGAGTGTCATCGCCGCGGATGCATCTCCGAGCATATTCTGAATGGCCTTGACGTTCGCACCGCCGCTCACTGCTAGCGAGTCTGAATCGTGTCTCAGTTCATGCGGAGTGACGGGAGGGATCTTTGGCGGCAGTGACAGCCTTGTCGAACCCATCCGCTCGACGTGTACGGCCGACCGAGGTACCCGCCATCCTCGTCAAGGGAGCAGAAGGCATTCGTGCCCCATTTCCCCTTCGCTCTGCCGAGCGAGGTAACGCACAGGAACTCTGGGTTCGGGACGGTGCGCCCCTTGTGGCCCTTGGCTGTGCGGCGAGTCGCCCAAGTCGATCGCCCCAACGCTGGTCGTTAGCGCAATAGGCAAGATGATGGCGATCGAACCGACCCGATGCATATCTCGAGCGCTGGCGCGGGTGAGATCGGCAGGAAGATGCCGACTACACGAAAACAGGCGAGATCCCGATAGCGGTTGCAGGCAGGGAGTGGTTGACCTGTGTGTGTGGACGTCACACAGTTTCGTCTTCACTCTTCGCGCGACGGCGAAGTGGTCGATCGCCGAGGACGTGCACAACAAAAGCCCCCACCGTGAAGTGGGGGCTTTCGTCGTTTAGAAAGGTTGGTTCGAGTGGCTCAGTACGCTGCGTTTGCGCCGTACTCTGCCTGCTCAGGTGTATAGCCTTCGAACTCCAACTGTTCAATCAAGCCGGACTTGGAGAAAGACGTCATTTCGAGGTACTTCTTGGCGCTCAGCGCGGCCTGCTTATTCCAGTCCGCATCCAGACTATCCACTGCATACGTCGCATCGTCAGTCGAGAAGCCTTCGAATTCCAGTTGTTCGATCAGGCCGCTGCGCGAGAAGGCGGTCATGTCGAGGTATCGCTTTGCAGATCGGGCGGCGTTCTTCTGGCTAGCGCTGATCTGTGGTGCGGCCGGTGCGGCCGTAGTGGTGGGAGCCGGCGCCTGTGCGGGAACCTCCACGGGGGTGGTGACGTCTACGGCGGCGACAGGCTGACTAGTGGCGCTCGATGCAGTTGACGCTGCGTCCGCCTTCTCCTCCTCTTTCTCGCCACCGGCAAGCGCGGCAATGATTCCGATTACGACAATGACCCCTACGACCCACGGCCACTTCTTCGTCTTCTTCTTGACTGGCTCGGGCTGCTGTGACGGCTGGTAGCCGCCAGGAGGCGGACCGTACTGTCCCGGCTGAGGCTGTCCATAGGGTTGCTGCGGCTGCTGCTGGCCGTAGGGCTGATTGGGATCCTGGCCGTAAGGCTGGTTCGGATCCTGCGGCGGCTGTGTCATTGCGCATTCCTTCAGTCTGTTTGCTCGCGCGTTACCTGGCGAGTATTCAGATATCAAACCAGACGGACCGTACGTAATTGATAACTACTCCAAATTGCGCGATCCGGCCGTTCTTCCCCTGCCTTCCGGACCTCGCGAGATCGAAGCAACCGTTTACGAGCAGGTGTATGCGAACTTTAGAAATGCCGTCGACCGCAACAGTTCGACGTCACTGCCTGGGTGGACATCTGTTATCCGGCGATGTTCGTCGATCTGCATGTATATGCAGGTCGGGGTTTTTCATTTCCGGCAACAAATGTCCCGCGATACGACACTCTGGACGCATGTCCAGTTCTGTGATCGAAGTAGCCGTCGACCCGACGCGCGTGCATCCCACCCGTCCGCACATACATATCGCCGAGATGCCCAGTCTGAGTGTTGCGTTGTTCCCGGGGCAGACGATCCGAGTTCGCTCCCTAGATGACGCACTGGCCACCGGGATTGCCCGTGTCTGGGAAATCAATCGAATGCACCGCTTGATCTATCTGACGATCGACTGGGACGGGTAGAGATCAGCTCGGTCAGACACGTGACGGTTGGCCAGAGGACGAGCGTCGCTGCTACAACTACGCTCGTGCAAATTTCGGTTCGTTCGTCCCAATCTCGATTCAGTGCGCGAGCCGCCGGCCTTCTCCTCGGCTTCGCTGCGGATCGGGTGTTCGCCGATCCGGGGCGGTTCCATCCGGTTGCCGGCTTCGGTACCGCAGCTATCGCGCTGCAGAAGATTTCCTACCGAGACTCGAGGATGGCCGGAACAGTTCATGTCGCTGTGCTCGTGTCAGGTACCGCGGGGCTCGGCCTCGCGGCCGAAACAGTGTCGCGCCGGGCAGGTTGGGTGACCGTGACGGGTACGACGGCGGTAGCCACCTGGGCCGTGCTGGGCGGAACGTCGCTTGCACGCACCGGCAACGACATGGCCGCGCGGTTGGAGGCCTCACGCGTCGATGGCGACCTGACGGAACCGCGTGCGCTTCTTCCTTCACTGTGTGGACGTGATCCCTCGGTGTTGGGCGAAGAGGGCCTCACACGAGCTGCACTGGAGTCGGTCGCCGAGAACACGTCCGATGCGAGCGTCGGCGCATTGTTCTGGGGCGCAATTGCGGGTGTACCGGGGCTGTTCGCCTACCGCGCCGCCAACACACTCGACGCGATGATCGGTTACCGCTCGGAGAAATACCTCAGATTCGGGTGGGCCGCGGCGAGGTTCGACGACTTGGTCAACATCGTCCCCGCTCGGCTCACAGGCGCGCTGACGGCCGCGTGTGCACCGGTGGTGGGCGGCTCGGTGCGGGAATCACTGACAGCGTGGAAACGCGACGCAGCGGCTCATCCAAGCCCCAATGCGGGCGTCGCGGAAGCGTCGGCGGCAGGGGCATTGGGCATTTCGCTGGGAGGCCGGACCGAGTACGCGCACGGCGTGGAGATGCGGCCTGTCCTCGGCGGTGGGCCTGCGCCTGCGCCGAACGATCTGCGCCGCGCGTCGAGGCTTTCGTCGGCGGTGCAGATCAGTGCAGCAGTGGTGGCAGCGGGTATTTCAGCGGGTATTGCCGTATCGATCGGCAAGTTTGGCTTCCTGCGCCGTCAGCGGCACTGACTCCGGTTCCGGCTTCTTAGGGCGGGTGAAGGTACGAGCCGGTTCAGCGGGGGGTGCGGCAGGCGCGGACGCCGTTGCCTCTGGGGTCTTCTCGGCAGCGGCGTCGTCGGTCGCAAAGCCCTCGACAGCTGCTTGAGCTGCCTTCTCCTTGCGACGTTCGCGCCACTCCGCGCGAATGAAGTAGGCCAGTCCGAGCGGCGCCATGATGCCGAAAGCCAACCATTGGAACCCGTACGAGAGGTAGGGGCCCGCGTCGAGTTGGGGGAGCGGAATCGTGCCGAGACCGCCGGGCTGGTCGGGTTCGAGCTGGATGTACGCGTCGATCAGGTCCGTTCCGATGAACTCGCCGATGGGTTGTGCGTCGATGGAGTAGACCTGCTTCGCGCCGTCCTCGAACATCGGAACTCTGCCGGGCGCAGTGCCTTCCGAGAGGCGCACGCGGCCGTTGAGCGTCACCGGATCGGTCGGCGGCGCAGCGATGGGCGGTGCCTCGGCGCCGTTGATCGGCCGAACGTATCCGCGATTGACGAGGATCGTGCGACCGTCGTCCAGGCGGAAAGGCGTCAGGATCTCGTACGAAGGCGCGCCCTCGATGGACTGCAGGCGGACGAGAATGTCGGCGTCCGGCAGATAGGCACCTGCCGCGGTGATGTTTCGCCATTCGTCGTCCGGTGCGATCGTCGAATCGGAGATGACATCACCGATCGGCACGGTTTCCGCGTTGATCGAGTTCGAGATCAGATCATTGCGATGCTCGGTCTTGGTGTTCTTGCCGAGCTGCCACGGAGCGAGCACGGTGAAGCACAGGTAGGCGAAGAGCCCGACCACAGCTGCCAGTACCAACCAACCGGGCCGCAACAGGAATTTCAGTCTTCGCACACGTCCACGGTATCCGTTGCCCGAACGGGAGTGAATTTTGCTACTGGTTCAGGCCCGCTCACGGATCCAGTCGAGTATGTCGGGAATGGCCGCTTCGATCTGGTCTCGAACCAGTTCGAAGTCCTCCTGATCCCCGTAGTACGGGTCTGGGACAGATTCGCCGTCGGCCTCGGTGTCGAACGATCGCAGTAGCCGCCGCCGCTCCGTGGGCACGCCGAGATGAGCAAGCTCACGTTCGTGGCCGGTGTCGAGGGCGACGACCAGATCGGCCGCCAGATGATCTGCATTGACCTGCGCGGCGCTGTGGCCCGTCGGATATCCGGCCGCGCGGAGCACGACGTTGGTCCGCTCGTCGGCCTCGCTACCGGTGTGAAACCCCTCGGTACCGGCGCTGCTCACACGCACCCGGTCGGCGAGGCCTTCACGGCCCAGATGCGCGAGCAAGATCTTCTCGGCCATCGGTGACCGGCAGATATTGCCGGTGCACACAAACGTCACATGGAGCGGTTCAGGCGCGGCCATCGAGTAGTCCTCCCAGTTCGGATGCCGACGATACGGAGCAATGAGCTTGCCGCGCTTCGTCGGCAGAGCCGTAGCCCCATTCGACGACGACGGTGGGAATGCCGTACTTCGCGGCGCCGAGTACGTCGTGGTCACGATCGCCGATCATGAGCACGTCGGGGGTTCCGCCGTCGGCGGCGAGGACGGGAGTGATCCCGAGTGAGGTCAGCGAGTGCGCGATCACATCCGGCTTTGCCCGGCGGGTTCCGTTGTCGCTCGCCCCGCCGATGAACTCGAAGTGCTCGGCCAGGCCGAAATGTTCGAGGATGCGAATGGCGAACCGTTCCGACTTCGAGGTGGCGACGGCCAGCCGGGTCCCGTTCGCACGAGCCTTGCCCAGGACGACGTCCATGCCCTCGTACACCGAATTCTCCTGCCACCCGGTCGCGTCGTATCGCTCGATGTACGCGGCGATCGCCCGGTCGACGTCGGCCGGGGGCATGCCGAGTGATCTGAAGGTGTCGACCATCGGCGGGCCGATGACCGATGCCAGCATCTCCTCCGTCGGCTCCGGCCGGCCGACGGTGGCCAATGCATGTCGGAAGCCGCCGTGAATGCCGGGCGCGGAATCGGTGATGGTTCCGTCCAGATCGAACAGAACTACGGGAAAACGGTCGAGCGGTGGTGTCGTCACGGTTCTCATTGTCCCGGAAGGCGGGGGTGATGTCCGCGCGCAGTGCCCGACCGTAGGCTGGCCGGGTGAGTACCGGAACGGTTGACCTGGAGAGCTTGCGACATCACGGAGATGTCGAAGCCGAGCCTGGGTTGCTCGATTTTGCCGTCAACGTTCAAGGCGCCGGCCCACCGAAGTGGTTGCGGGATCGGCTGGCCGCAGGGCTGGCGACGCTCGGTTCGTACCCGTCGGCTGCAGCGGAACTGAAGGCCCGCGAAACCGTCGCGCAGCGGCACGGGCGCCGACCCGAAGAAGTCTTGCTGCTCTCTGGCGGTGCCGAGGGTTTTGCGATGTTGCCGCGCCTGAATTCTCGCTCGGCAGCACTGATCCATCCGTCCTTCACCGAGCCGGAACTGGCGCTGCGAGAGGCCGGTGTACCGGTGACGCAGGTAATTCTGGAGCCGCCTTTCGAGCTTCGGGCTGCGCAGGTACCGGAATCCGTGGACCTTGTCGTTCTGGGTAATCCGACCAATCCGACGTCCGTGCTTCACCCCGAGGCCGATGTGTTGGCACTGCGTCGGCCCGGCCGGATCCTGGTGGTGGACGAAGCCTTCGGCGACGCGGTCCCCGGCGAAACGGAGAGCGTCGCGGGTGTCGAGTCGGCGGATGTACTCGTGCTTCGCAGCCTGACCAAGACGTGGGCGCTCGCCGGATTGCGGTGTGGGTACGCGATCGGCTCTCCGGATCTTCTGGCTCGATTGGCGCACGGCCGAGCGCACTGGCCACTGGGCAGTCTGCAGATCGAAGCCATCACGGCGTGCTGCGAACCGTTCGCGGTCGAGCAGTCGAGGATCAAAGCCGAAGCGATTGCAGCAGACCGCCGAGACATGGCCCGGCGACTGACCGAGATCGGGATTGCCGTGCACGAACCCGCGGCGGGGCCGTTCGTGCTCATCGACCTCCGCGACGGTGCCGCGATGCGAGAGCACCTGCGTGCCCGCGGTATCGCCGTCCGCCGGTGCGACACCTTTCCCGGGCTCGGGCCGGATCAGTTGCGTGTGGCGGTCCGTCCAGCCGAGCAGGTCTCGGTTCTGATCGAAGCGATGAAGGAGATCTTGTGAGCGGCCCAACTCTTGCGGACGTCATAGCCGTGCTGGAATCCGCCTATCCGCCTGCCCTGGCGGAATCGTGGGATTCGGTCGGCCTGGTCTGCGGCGATCCTGCTGACGCCGTCACGAGAGTGGTTTTCGCGGTGGACCCGACCGAGGCCGTGGTCGACGACGCCATCGCCTCCGGCGCCGACCTTCTCGTTGTTCACCATCCGCTGCTGCTGCGTGGGGTGGATACCGTCGGTGCTCACACCCCCAAGGGCGCGTTGGTCCACAAGCTCATCAAGGCCGGGTGTGCGCTGTTCTCGGCGCACACCAATGCGGACTCCGCCGACCCCGGAGTATCCGACGCTCTGGCGCAGGCTCTGGGCCTGACCGTGCTGCGCCCGATCGAACCCAAGCCGACGCAGCCGCTCGACAAGTGGGTCGTCATGGTTCCGGTGGAGAATGCGCCGGTCGTGCAGGACGCACTTTTCGAGGCGGGGGCGGGCCGGATAGGTGACTACAGCCAGTGCAGTTGGACCGTCACGGGTACGGGTCAGTTCCTTCCGGCCGACGGTGCGAATCCGACGATCGGGACTGTCGGCGCTGTGGAGCAGGTTCGCGAGGATCGGGTGGAAGTGATTGCCCCGCGCGGAAAGCGAAGCGCGGTGCTGGACGCACTGCGGACTGCCCACCCGTACGAGGAACCGGCCTTCGACGTTTTCGAACTTGCAGCGTTCCCCAGTTCGCTCGGTCTGGGTCGGGTAGGTGAGCTCGAGCACCCCGAAACTTTGCGGGAGTTCACTGCGCGAGTGGCGCGCTCACTGCCCTCGACCGAGTGGGGTGTTCGCGCCGCTGGAGATCCAGACGCGACCGTTAGCAGGGTGGCGGTCTGCGGCGGTTCCGGCGACTCGTATCTGGACGTGGTGGCGGGACTGGGCGCCGACGTCTACGTCACTGCGGACCTGCGGCATCATCCCGCGGACGAGCATCTTCGCGCCGGTGGCCCGGCACTGGTCGACGTCGCACACTGGGCGAGCGAATACCCCTGGTGTGCGCAGGCGAAATCTGTGGTCGATGCCGCGTTTGCCGACAATTCGGGGTGGGAAAGCCGGGTTTCGACAATTCGCACCGATCCGTGGTGTTTGAGTGCGCATTAGTGCAGGGCTGTGCAAGGTACGGTTGCACGAACAATTCAAGAGCAGTTCTTCGAGAGCCGTCCTTCGCGAGCACTGCCGACATCGGACTTACAGCAGGAGTTATACAGCGTGAACGTCGAACCACAGGTGCAATCCAAGCTTCTCGACCTCGCCGGGGTGGATGCTGAGCTCACTCGGATCACCCACCGACGCGGAGCGCTTCCCGAGCAGCAGGAAGTCGAACGTCTCGAGGCCGAGCGAATCAGCCGCAAGGATGCGTCCGTAGCCGTCGAGATCCAGATCGACGACATCGATCGCGACATCCGCAAGCTCGAGGGCGAGGTCGACGCTGTTCGTCAGCGCGAGGATCGTGACCGCACGCTCTTGCAGAGCGGGTCGGTCGGCGCGAAGCAGCTCACCGAACTCGAACACGAACTCGGCAGCCTGGTTCGGCGCCAAGGACTCCTCGAAGACGAGTTGCTCGAAGTGATGGAGCAGCGTGAGGCGTTGCAGGCTGATCACGATCACGCCGGTGCCCAGCTCTCCCAGGCCGAAGAAGAACTGATCGACGCCAAGCGTCGCCGCGACGATGCCGTCGCTGATCTGGACAAGGCGCAGGAGCGTTGCGCCGCCGATCGTGAACGACTCGTCGGCGAATTTCCCGCCGATTTCCTCGCGGTGTACGAGAAGCAGCGCACCCTGGGCGGACCGGGCGCAGCACTTCTGCAGGCCCGCCGATGCGGCGCTTGCCGGATCGAGATCGACCGCGGTGAGATCTCCCGAATCGCCGCGACGCCGGCCGACGTCGTCGTTCGTTGCCCTGAGTGCAATGCAATCATGGTGCGTACCAAGGAGTCCGGTCTGTGAGTCTCTCGCAGGTCATCGTCGAGGCCGACGGTGGATCGCGGGGCAATCCCGGTCCGGCCGGTTACGGAGCTGTGGTGTTCGACGCCTCGCGCTCGGTGTTGGCCGAACGCAAGGAAAGCATCGGAATCGCGACCAACAACGTCGCCGAGTACCGCGGACTGATCGCCGGGTTGACCGCTGCCGGTGAACTCGGCGCGTCGACGGTCGATGTCCGTATGGATTCGAAGTTGGTCGTCGAGCAGATGTCCGGGCGCTGGAAGGTCAAGCACCCGGACATGATTCCGCTGCAGCGACGTGCGGCCGAGTTGGCGACGCAGTTCTCACGAGTCACCTACACATGGATTCCGCGCGCCGAGAATTCTCATGCCGATCGTCTTGCCAACGAGGCGATGGACGCTGCTGCCGGTATCGAGTCCGCGCCAGTCGCACCTGTTACACCGGCCGCCCCGTCCGAAGAGACGTCGGAGCCGCAGATCGCCGGCTCGCCGGGATGGATCGCTACCACCGGCAAGCCCACACGAATGTTGTTGCTGCGTCACGGCCAGACAGCGATGTCGGTCGATCGCCGCTACTCCGGTCGCGGCAATCCGGAGCTCACGGAACTGGGCCGAGCGCAGGCCGCCGGCGCTGCCGGACGCTTCGGGAACCGCGGCGGTATCGACGCCATCGTCTGCTCACCTCTCGGCCGAACCCGCGAGACGGCAGAGGCATCGGCCCGCGTGCTCGGCCTACCCGTCATCGAGCACAAGGGTTTGATCGAAACCGATTTCGGCGACTGGGACGGACTCACGTTCCGTGAGGCAGCCGAGCGTGACCCGGAGCTGCATCGCGAATGGCTCTCGGACACTTCGGTGCGTCCACCGGGCGGCGAGAGCTTCGACGAGGTGCGAGAACGAGTCGTCTCCGCGCGCGACGACCTGATCGCGACCTACGGCGGCGCAACGCTGTTGGTCGTGTCTCACGTCACCCCGATCAAGACTTTGGTGCAGTTGGCTCTCGATGCCGGGCCGTCGTTGCTCTACCGGTTGCATCTGGATCTGGCGTCGCTGAGCATCACCGAGTTCTATCCCGACGGGGGAGCATCGGTGCGGTTGGTCAACGACACGTCACACCTGCGCTGAAAGCCCAGACGGCTCATCAGCCGCTGATCAGATCACCAACCACAGGGCGCTCACCGCGGCGAGCAGCGTCAGCGGCGTCGTGATGACCCCGAGGAGGGTGAACGTCGCCAGCGTGGGCGGTGCGCCCGCGCTGGTGGCAACTCGTCGCCAGAGCATCGTCGCGAGAGAACCGACGTAGGTGAGGTTGGGGCCGAGGTTGACGCCGATCAACATCGCAAGCACCAGAGCTGGAGGTGCCCCCGTTCCGAGCGCTGCGATCATCAGCAGCGTTGCCGGCAGGTTGTTGACGAGGTTGGATGCGACCGCCGCTACCGCGGCGACAAAGAGCAGTGAACCGTAGCTGGTGTCATTGGGGAGGATCTGCGCAATCCATTCGCCCACGGGCCCGTTCGCGACCCCGGCGACGATGATTCCGAGAACGAGGACAAACGCGCAGAACCAGAGGTCGGCAGCGTAGACCATCTTGGCGGCGGTCGTACGGTGCCGAGCCAGAGCGATCGCTCCCAGAACACCGGCACCCACCACAGCGATCCAGGCGGGTTCGATCTCGAAGAAACCCGAAACCGCGAAACCGAGAAGCGTCATAGCGATCACCGTCAGCGGCAGAATCGGCGCGGGCGAGGAACTCTTACTTGCCGGTGGCTCTGTGTTTTCGGAGCGGACGAGTTCGGATCGGAAGAACAGTCGGAAGATCAGATATTCGACAGCGATCGTCACGACCCACGGCAACGCCATCAACGCGGTGAAGTGCAAGAACGTCAAACCTGTTGCGGCAAACGCGATGAGGTTGGTCAGGTTGGACACCGGCAGCAGGGTCGACGCCGAATTCGACAGGTGCGCACTGGCATAGGAATGCGGCCGGGGACTTGCTCCGATGGATCGTGCGGCCGCGATCACCGCGGGTGTCAGCAGCACGACGGTGGCGTCGAGGCTCAGGACCGCCGTGGTCAGGGCAGCGGCGCCGAACACATAGATCAGCAACCGGTGCGGATCGGCGAGGGATCGTTGCTGCAGGACCTGGCTGACCCAGCGGAAGACACCGAGAGCGTCCGCGGCGTGAGCGAGAACCAGCACGGCCACCAGGAAAACGACGGTAGGCGCCATGCTCGTCAGTTCTTCGCGGGCTTCGTCGAGAGTGACGACACCGGTCAGAAGCACGATCACGGCTGCTGGGCCGGCAACGATGATTTCGGGAAGTCCGCGTGGACGCACTATCGCAAAGACGAGTACGGCGGCGACGAGCAGGATGGGAAGAAGAGTCACGCGGTTGTGCTCCGCGTCGGGGCGAGCGTCATTTGAGCAGTTTGTAGAGCGTGTTCAGGTTTCGGGTTGTCGTGAACGCCTTGAACTTCGGTTTGCCGGTGTTCTTGCCGAACGCGCTCTTGACAGTCTGGCCCTTCTCGACCTCCCAATACAGGACCCCGTCGCCGGCCGCGACCCGTTCGACCGAGGCATCGAGTTGCGCTGCCGCAGCGCTTAATTCCTCGAGGACTGCCGGCTCGGAGGCAACCATCGCGTACGCGTGCCAACCTTCGCGTTCGCGCTCGAACGGATAGTTGTCCACGATCGCCTGCAGTGCCGGGATGTCGAGGACGAATACCCAAGCCTCGTAGCCGAACTCACGGGCCAGGGCGGATTCGATCTGCTTCTTCAGTGAAAGTATGTCGGTGCTCGGACTGTCGAACAGCACGTTGCCGGAGGCCAGGACGGTTTTCACGCCTTCGAATCCGAGGTCGGTGAAGACTCTCGCGAGGTCCACCATCTTGATGTTGATGCCGCCCACGTTGATACCGCGTAGCAGGGCCACGTACCGAGTCATAAGGTGACCATAGTGCCGGCCGCCGACAGGCGCCCGGTAGCATACGGGGGCGGACGAGTTGGCCGGGCGGCCGCGGCTTCTGGAACCAGCGCGTACCGCGCACAGGCCTGGGGCCGAGGAAAGTCCGGACTCCACAGAGCAGGGCGGTTGTTAACGGCAACCCGAGGCAACTCGCGGGACAGTGCCACAGAAAACAGACCGCCTGCCTTTCGAGGCAGGTAAGGGTGAAACGGTGCGGTAAGAGCGCACCAGCACCTCGGGTGACCGGGGTGGCTAGGTAAACCCCGCCCGGAGCAAGGTTGAAGGTCGCATCGCTCGCGGTGCGGCTGCGCAGGTGTTCGAGGGCTGCTCGCCCGAGCCTGCGGGTGAACCGCTCGAGGCACCCGGCGACGGTGTGCCCAGATGGATGGTCGCCACTCGGCACTTCGGTGCCGCAGGACAGGATCCGGCTTACACGCCGACTCGTCCGCCCGCGATCTGCACAGTGAGAAAAAGAAGACCCCCATCGATCCGGTGGGGGTCTTCTTTGTTCGAAAAGCTGTCAGACAGGCTTGATGACCAGCAGCGTAGCCCAGTACGTTGCCGCGTCATGGCCCATGAGCGGGAGGAGGTAATCGTAAAGAATTGCGGACATGCGCACTCCATTTTCTGTTCGTAGCTTGTGTTGGGCATTCAAGCAGAACTCACCGTTCGAATGTCCGGTTCTCACCTGCCAGGCCAAGTAGAAAGAATATCAGTCTCACAGCGATCTACAAGCTTCTATCTCACTCTGATGTCACACTGTGGATATGACTGATGAAGATCGACTCTGGTACTTCGACGTGTCCGACGGTTCCGTCACGCAGGGAAAGGGCGCGTCCTCGCTGACGAGGATGGGGCCGTACCCTGATCGGGACTCTGCCGAGCACGCATTGAAGATCGCTGCCGAACGCAACAAGGCGGCCGATCGGGCAGACGAAGACTGGAACAACTGAGGCTTGAGCAACTGAGACCGCAACAACTGGGACCGGTACAGCTGCTGCACCGGCCCGAACCGATCATGGAGGATGCGTGCCCGCAAGTCGAATGATGGTGCAGGGAATCGACTTCGGAGTGGTTCGGGCGGAGTTCGACTTGCCAGGAGCATTCTCGGCCCCGGCGCAAGCCGAGGCCGAGAATGCCGTAGATCGTTTCGGCGACGGGCGTGTCGACGAAACGGCAATTGCCTTCGTGACCATAGACCCGCCCGGATCGATGGATCTCGACCAGGCAGTGCACATCGAGAAGACTTCGACGGGTTTTGTGGTGCACTACGCGATCGCGGATGTCGCGGCGGTAGTGACACCGGGCGGAGCTCTCGACATCGAGACACGCAAGCGGGGCCAAACTTTCTATCTCCCGGACGGTTCCGTCCCGCTGCATCCTCGAGCGTTGTCCGAGGGTTCGGCGAGTCTGCTGCCGGACGTGGTTCGCCCCGCCGCGCTGTGGCGGATCGAACTCGACGCGCAGGCCGAGCCGACGTCGTGGCAGGTGAGGCGCGCTTTGGTGAAATCGGTGGCACGTCTGGACTATTCGACCGTGCAGCGCGATGCCGACGCGGGAACCTTGCATCCGTCGATCACGGCGTTGCCCGAGTTCGGCCGTCTACGTAGTGCCTCCGCGATTGCCAGGGGAGCCATCGAGCTGAAATTGCCCGAGCAGTCAGTGGTTCGGGAGCAGTCCGAGGACGAGTCTGCGGGCCGCTGGCGGATCGAGTTGGAGCCGCGCACCGAAGCTGACGACTGGAACGCTGAAGTCTCGCTGCTCACGGGCATGTGTGCCGGGCGCATGATGATCGACGCAGGTATCGGGTTGCTTCGCACCCTGCCGCCGGCCGAGGAGTCCGCGGTTCGGACCCTGCGGAGAACTGCAGTGGCGCTGGGTATCACGTGGCCGGAGGGTCACAGCGTCGGGCAGATTCTTGCCGGCCTCGATTCGAGTGAGCCGTCGACGATGGCGCTGATGTCGGTTGCGCCGTCGTTGCTGCGCGGGGCAGATTACGCGGCCTTCGACGGCCAACTACCGGAGTTGACGGTGCATGCGGGGATCGGAGCGCCCTACGCTCACGTGACTGCTCCGCTGCGCCGCTTGTCCGATCGCTTCAGCACCGAGGTGTGTTTGGCGATCACAGCTGGTACGCCGGTACCGGAATGGGTGCGCACTGCCCTTCCCGAGTTGCCCGACATCATGAGTGGGTCCGACTCACTGGCGAACAAGGTCGACCGCGCGTGCATCGATCTCACCGAATCCACCTTGCTCGACGGCCGGATCGGCGAGGTTTTCGACGCGGTAGTGATGCGCGCCAAGGACGGAAAGCGCTCGGCGGAAGTATTTGTCCCGTCGGTCGCGGTGATCGCGAAATGCGTCGGAACGCCCGACGACGGTGAGCGCGCGAAGGTGCGGCTCACCGCCGTCGACACTCTCAAAAGGACGGTGGAATTCACGTTCCCGGCGTAGGGAGTTACCGGTAAGAATCGGTGGCTTCCACCAGGTGATGCACGATGCCGGGCTCCATGGCGGAATGTCCGGCGTCGTCGACGATCACGAGCTTGGATTCGGGCCACGCCTTGTGCAGCGCCCAGGCGCTGGTGGCCGGGCAGACGACGTCGTAGCGGCCCTGGACGATCGTCCCCGGAATGCCCTGCAGTGCGGAGCTTTTGCGTAGGAGTTGGTTCTCGTCGAAGAACCCGCCGTTGACGAAGTAGTGGTTCTCGATGCGGGCGAAGGCCAAGGCGAACCTGGTCTCGGAGTTCTGTTCGATCTTGTCTGCCTGTGGGTACAGGTAGCTTGTCGATCCTTCCCACGCAGACCAGGCGATGGCTGCGCGGGCCGCGACGTCGGGTTCTTCGGAATGGAGCAGTTGGTGATAGACCGCGACGAGGTCTTCGCCGCGCTGCGCCTCGGGTACCGGTTCGAGGAATTTGTCCCAGCGCTCCGGAAAGATGTTTCCCGCGCCGCCGTTGTAATACCAGTCGATCTCGCTGCGACGCAGGAGGAAGATCCCGCGGAGGACGAGTTCGGTGACACGCGTGGGAAACGCCTCGGCGTAGGCGATGGACAGTGTGGAACCCCAGGACCCGCCGAAGACCATCCACTTGTCGATCGAAAGATGTTCGCGCAACGCTTCGATGTCGCCCAGCAGGTTGTCCGTCGTGTTCACCGACAGATCGGCGCCGTCGGCCACATGCGGGGTGGATCGACCGCAGCCGCGCTGGTCGAGCAGAACGATGCGGTAGGCGGCCGGATCGAAGAACTGCCGTACCGCCGGTTGCGCGCCGCCGCCGGGACCGCCGTGCAGGAACACCACCGGCTTGCCGTCTGGATTTCCGCTGACTTCCCAGTACATGCTCTGGCCGTCACCGACGTCGAGGAAACCGGTCACAAACGGCTCGATCGGAGGATAGAGATTCCGAAGAGCTGACGGCTGTGATGATGTTTCGGTCATCAGAAGCCCACCAGGCCGGAGGCGAGATCGGGGATCTCGAGTGCGGAAATCGCGCCGGTACGGACGTCGGGGCACGCGGCCGAGGTTGCCGCGTCGATACTTTCGCGGTTCTGGGCGAGATCGAGCAGGTTGATGCCGTTCTGCGTCGCCCACGTGATGACGATCGTGTTCAGTCCGCCCTTGCCGAGCGTCGGGGTGACGGTACGCCAGTTTTGCAGCTGCCCTTCCATATCCGAGCACAACCGCTGGACCTGCGCGTCGGTGAAGGTGGTGCCGGACGCGGACGTTGTTGCCGGCGCCGTCGTGGTGGAACTCGCGGGCGTAGTACTGCTGGGCGCGGGAGAGTTGGTGGACCCTCCCGCGCATCCGCTCAGCACCGTGACGAGAGCTGCCGCGCCGACTACAGCTGCGGCAGTAGAACTTCGACGGTTACCGATCATTGAACGCACCCCTGGCTGGTTGAGAGACAGGCGGCGTTCGCCGGTCTCGGATCAGAAACTGTGTTCTGCGGCCGGGAATGCGCCTGTGCGAACTTCTGATGCATAGGCTGCGGCTGCGGAACGCAGTTCGTCACCGACGTTACCGAAACGCTTGACGAACTTGGCTGTCTTACCGCTCGTGTAACCCGCCATGTCCTGCCAGACGAGTACCTGAGCGTCGCATTCGGAACCGGCCCCGATGCCGACGGTGGGGATGGTGAGTTTGCGGCTGACCTGGCCTGCGATCTCGGCCGGGACCATTTCCATGACGACGGAGAACGCTCCGGCTTCCTGGACTGCAATGGCGTCCGCCACAAGCTGCTCGGCCGCGTCGCCGCGACCCTGGACGCGGAAACCGCCGAGCGAGTTCACGGACTGCGGGGTGAATCCGACGTGAGCCATGACGGGGATGCCGGCCGAGGTGATAGCCGCGATCTGCTTGCTCATCCGTTCGCCGCCCTCGAGCTTGACGGCGTGTGCGAGGCCTTCCTTCATGAATCGCGTCGCAGTCGCCAGGGCTTGCTCGGCCGAACCTTCGTACGTGCCGAACGGGAGATCGGCGACGACGAGTGCGTGCGGAGCGCCGCGCACGACGCCGCGAACGAGCGGAAGCAGTTCGTCGACGGTGATCGGCACGGTGGTGTCGTAGCCGTAGACGACGTTGGCGGCAGAGTCGCCGACCAGCAGCACCGGGATGCCGGCGTCTTCGAAGATGCGTGCCGTCGAGTAGTCGTAAGCGGTGAGCATCGACCAGCGTTCGCCGTTCTGCTTCATCTCGGCGAGGTGGTGAATGCGCGTCTTGCGCTTCGGTGCATCGGTCGAGCTTGCACTGGGTACAGAACCGTAGAGAGGTGTTTCGGACATCGTTGTCCCTTTCTGGCCTCGAGGCCCTGAGCGTTGATCGCTTTCGGGTCCCCGGGTGTGGGTGATGACGTGTTCAGTCTGCCACCGGACGTCGCCGACACGAATAGATGACGGGGTGCAATGGGTCACATCACCGCGCGCGCAGCGGCTAGGCGCCGAAACGGGGCGAACCGCTGGCTAACGAGGATTCCTGGCACCATCGAGGGCATGTCGAAGTTCGTTCGCCTCTCCGGTGCCCTCGCCGGAAGCGCAGCAGTGCTCGTGTTGGTTGTCGGTTGCACCAGTTCGGAAGGAACTCCGGAACCAGTGGAACCCGCTGGTTCCGGTGCGTCCGCGGTGCCGTCCGGTCTGGAGAAATTCTACGAGCAGACGCTCGACTGGGGCTCTTGTGACCAGTTCGTCGAGGAAGGCGCTGCGCCGCTGGGACGAGGAGTCGACTGCGCGAAGGTGAGCGTTCCCGTCGATTACGCGAATCCGAGCGGCGACACCGCGCAGGTGGTGATCTCGCGTGCGAAGGCCACCGGTGACCGCATCGGTTCGCTGTTGCTGAACCCGGGCGGACCGGGTGGGTCCGGGTTGTCGATGGCGACGTCGGGTTCGGGCACCGAATTGCAGGAACGCTTCGACATGATCGGCTTCGATCCGCGGGGAATCGGTGCGTCGACCCCGCAGGTGCGGTGTCTGACGCCGGAGGAGACCGATGCGGAGCGCGCGGAAGTCAACGTCGACATGACGCCGGAAGGTATCGCCCTCGCCGAGGCGGACAGCAAGGACTACGCCGCCAAGTGTGCCGAGCGGACGGGTACGGAGTTCCTCGCCCACGTCGGTACCTACGAGGTGGTGCGAGACATGGACGTCATTCGGGGCGTTCTCGGCGATCCGAAGATGAACTACCTCGGGTTCTCGTACGGAACCCGGCTCGGATCCACGTACGCCGAGACCTTTCCGCAGAATGTTCGAGCGATGGTCCTCGACGGCGCGCTCGACCCCGAGCAGGATCCGATCGACGAGGTGGTCTTGCAGGGGCAGGGTTTCCAGGGCGCCTTCGACGCTTTTGTGGCCGACTGTGTCTCGCGAACGGACTGCCCGTTGGGTGACGATCCGGCGCAGGCGCAGGCACGCTTCCAGGCACTCCTCGAGCCGCTGATGGAGAAGCCGGCGGAGACCACAGACCCACGCGGGCTGAGCTATTCCGACGCGATCACCGGCGTCCAACAGGCCCTGTATTCGCCGCAATTGTGGACTCCGTTGCGTGGGGGTCTGTCGAGTCTGGCCGACGGACGCGGCGACTCGCTGCTCAACCTTGCCGACATGTACGAAGGCCGTGAGGACGACGGCAGCTACTCCAACATCAACGACGCGTTCAACGCCATTCGCTGCGTGGACGATCCGGCAACCACCGACCGCGCCGAGGCCGGCGAATCCGACACTCGGTACCGCGAGGCGGCACCGTTCCTCGACGACGGACGGGGGACCGGTCAAGCGCCGCTCGACCTGTGCGCGTTCTGGCCCGTTCCGGCAACCGGCAGCCCCCACGCGCTCGACCCCCAGGCGCTCGCTGACGCCGGTCTGCCGCAGCTGGTCGTCGTGTCCACGACCCAGGATCCGGCGACCCCGTATCAGGCCGGAGTGGATCTCGCGAAGCAGTTGGGCGCCGCCCTCATCACGTTCGACGGAACTCAGCACACGGTGGTTCTGGACGGAAACTCCTGCGTCGACGATGCCGTCGTCGACTACTTCGTTTACTTGAAGGCTCCGGAAGAGGGTCTGACATGTTAGCCGGCGCGACGCCGTACGCTGCGCCTATTCGATGGTGACCAATCACTCTGTTAACCGGGACCACTGATGTAACACAGATTTAACGTGGCTTGCTTAGTCTCGCGTGCATGGATCGCCAAAAAGAATTCGTGCTTCGTACCCTGGAAGAGCGCGACATTCGGTTTGTCCGCTTGTGGTTCACCGATGTTCTCGGGTACCTCAAATCGGTGGCGATCGCCCCCGCCGAACTCGAAGGTGCCTTCGAGGAGGGAATCGGATTCGACGGTTCCGCCATCGAGGGATTCTCGCGAGTCTCCGAAGCCGACACCGTCGCCCGGCCCGACGCTTCGACCTTCCAGATCCTGCCGTGGGCCCACAAGGACGGTGCGCAGCACTCCGCGCGCATGTTCTGTGACATCACGATGCCCGACGGTTCACCGTCGTGGGCAGATCCGCGCCACGTCCTGCGTCGCCAGTTGAGCAAGGCCAGCGATTTGGGCTTCAGCTGCTACGTCCACCCGGAGATCGAGTTCTTCCTGCTGGAGAACGGTCCGATCGACGGCACGCCGCCGATCCCGGCCGACTCGGGTGGATACTTCGACCAAGCCGTCCACGATTCGGCCCCGAACTTCCGCCGCCATGCCATCGACGCACTCGAGTCGATGGGCATCTCGGTCGAGTTCAGCCACCACGAGGCCGCGCCGGGTCAGCAGGAGATCGATCTGCGCTACGCCGACGCACTCTCGATGGCCGACAACGTCATGACGTTCCGGTACGTCGTGAAGGAGGTCGCGATCGGTGAAGGCGTTCGGGCGAGCTTCATGCCCAAGCCGTTCAGCGATCAGGCCGGCTCCGCGATGCACACCCACATGAGCCTGTTCGAGGGCGACACCAACGCCTTCCACAATCCTGACGATCCGATGCAGCTCTCCGAGACCGGTAAGGCATTCATCGCCGGCATCCTCGAGCACGCCAACGAGATCAGTGCGGTCACGAACCAGTGGGTCAACTCGTACAAGCGGCTCGTTCACGGGGGAGAGGCTCCCACCGCCGCGTCGTGGGGCCCGTCCAACCGATCGGCGCTTATCCGCGTCCCGATGTACACGCCCAACAAGGCGTCTTCGCGCCGCGTCGAGATCCGCAGCCCAGACTCGGCCTGCAACCCGTACCTGACCTTCGCGGTCCTTCTTGCTGCCGGTCTTCGCGGCATCGAGAAGGGCTACACCTTGCCGCCCGAGGCAGAAGACGACGTGTGGTCGTTGACATCCGCCGAGCGTCGCGCCATGGGTTACAAGGAACTGCCGAGCAACTTGGACAGCGCTCTGCGCGAGATGGAGAAGTCGGAACTGGTGGCCGAAGCACTGGGCGAGCACGTCTTCGATTTCTTCCTGCGCAACAAGCGTCGTGAGTGGGAGGAATACCGCAGCCACGTGACGCCGTTCGAGCTCAAGACCTACCTCGGTCTGTGACGGTGAAACCGCCCGCTGCGCGATCAGCAGTTCCAGGACCGGGTCGTCTCGGGCTGGTCGAGCCCACCGCCGTCGACGAGTTGCGTCAGCTCGGTTGGGTCGACGCCGAGAGCATCGAACTCTTGTGGTCGCTTTCGCGTGCCGCGAATGCGGACCTTGCTCTGCGCACGCTGGTGCGGATCAAGGACGGGCTCGGCGACGGGTGGCGCGAACTCGATCAGGCATTGCGCAAGGACACGAGCCTGCGCGGCCGTTTGTTCGCGCTGGTGGGTGCGTCGTCGGCATTCGGCGATCACCTGGCCGCGGATCCGATCGGCTGGAAACTGCTCGACGGCACCGCTCTGCCGACCAAGGACGAGGCGACTGCGGCGTTGCTCGAGGCCGTGGGTGCAACGCTCGACGAGGGCGCCACCGAAGGCTCACTGACCTACCGCGCCACCGTGACCGGACCGGAAGCTGTTGTTGCTCTGCGTAAGAGCTACAAGGATCAGCTGATGCTCCTGGCCGCGGCTGATCTCGCGGCGACCGTCGAGAATGAACCGGTGGTGCCGTATCAAACTGTGGGGCATCAGCTTTCCGACCTGGCTGACGCTGCACTGACCGCTGCACTTGCGGTGGCCATTGCAACGGTGTGCCCTGAGGGCAGTTGTCCGATCCGGCTCGCCGTGATCGCCATGGGCAAATGTGGTGCGCGCGAGCTGAACTACGTCTCAGACGTCGACGTCGTGTTCGTCGCCGAACCGGCCGACGCGACGGCAAGCCGCGTTGCCGGTGAGATGATGCGTATCGGAACCTCCGCATTCTTCGAGGTCGATGCTGCGCTGCGTCCCGAAGGTAAGCGCGGAGAACTGGTTCGCTCGCTCGAATCCCACATCACGTACTACAAGCGTTGGGCCAAGACCTGGGAGTTCCAGGCGCTGCTCAAGGCTCGTCCGATGACGGGCGACATGGAGTTGGGTCGCCAGTACTCCGAGGCGATGAGCCCGATGGTGTGGATCGCCTCCGAGCGCGAGGACTTCGTCCCCGAAGTTCAAGCCATGCGTCGACGCGTCGAGGAAATGGTTCCCCCCGAACTGCGTGAGCGTGAACTCAAACTCGGCCGCGGAAGCCTCCGCGACGTCGAATTTGCCGTCCAGCTCCTGCAATTGGTGCACGGACGGGCCGACAGTTCGTTGCACGTGCAGAGCACTGTCGATGCACTGACCGCTTTGGCCGCGGGCGGATACGTCGGCCGCGACGACGCCGCGAACCTGACCGCGTCGTACGAATTCCTGCGTCTGCTCGAGCACCGTCTGCAGTTGCAGAAACTCAAGCGCACGCACACTCTGCCGCCGCCGGACGACGAGGAAGCGCTGCGCTGGTTGGCGCGCGCCGCACACATGCGACCCGACGGTCGGCTGGATTCCCTCGGAGTCCTGCGCGCCGAGATCAAGCGGAATTCGCATCGTATTCGCCGCCTGCACGCGAAATTGTTCTACCGCCCGCTTCTCGAATCGGTAGCGCGGATGGACAAGGAAGCGCTGGTGCTGGGGCCCGAAGCCGCGGTGCGGCAGTTGGCCGCTCTCGGTTACACGGCGCCCGAGCATGCACTCGGACATCTGACCGCACTGACCAGTGGCGCTTCGCGCAAGGGTCGTATTCAAGCGCTCCTGCTGCCGACTCTGCTCGAATCCCTCGCGGACACACCGGATCCCGACGCCGGTCTGCTCGCCTACCGCAGACTCTCGGACGCGCTCGTCGACCAGACGTGGTTCCTGCGCCTGCTCCGTGACGAGGCTGCGGTCGCCGAGCGTCTGATGACCGTGCTGGGCTCGTCCGCGTACCTACCCGACCTGCTCATCAAGGCTCCCGACGTGATCCGTTTGTTCGCGGATTCACCGAGTGGACCGCGCCTGGTCGAGCCGAAGCCAGAGGATGTCGCTCGCGGGATCCTCACCGCCTCCGGTCGACACAGTGATCCGAATCGCGCTGTTGCCGCGGCCCGCTCGCTGCGCCGACACGAACTTGCCCGCATCGCTTCTGCCGACATCCTCGGCATGCTCGATGTCCCCGCAGTCTGCAAGGCGCTGTCCTCGGTCTGGGCTGCGGTGCTCAACGCGTCGCTCTCCGCGGTGATCAAGGCGAGTGTCACCGAACTCGGGACCGAGGCTCCCGCCAGTTTCTCCGTCATCGGCATGGGCCGATTGGGCGGCGGGGAACTCGGCTACGGATCCGATGCGGACGTTCTGTTCGTGTGCGAACCCCGCGAGGGCGTCGACGAGACCGTTGCGGTCAAGTGGGCCAACAGCATTGCCGACAAGGTGCGCAAGCTTCTCGGGGCACCGAGTACAGATCCACCACTCGAGGTCGACACCGGGCTGCGCCCGGAAGGTCGCAACGGACCGATGGTACGAACCCTGGAGTCTTACGACGCGTACTACGCGAAGTGGGCTCAGGCGTGGGAGATTCAAGCACTCCTTCGTGCGCACCCGGTGGCCGGTGATCCTGAATTGGGACTGCGGTTCCTGCACATGATCGACAAGACCCGCTACCCCGAAGGCGGCGTCAGTGACGCGGCGGTGCGCGAGATCCGGCGCATCAAGGCGCGCGTCGATTCCGAAAGGCTTCCTCGCGGAGCCGATCCGGCAACGCACACCAAACTGGGTCGCGGCGGTCTGGCCGACATCGAGTGGACTGTGCAGTTGCTGCAGCTGCGGCACGCCGACAAGATCGAGACGCTGCACAACACGTCGACGCTGGAGACTCTCGACGCCATCGGCGCCGCGGAACTGCTCAGCGAAGGCGACGTCGAACTGCTACGTGACGCCTGGATCACCGCAACGAAGGCACGCAACTGCCTCGTTCTGGTCCGCGGTAAGCCGACCGATCAGCTTCCCGGTCCCGGACGCGTCCTCGCGGCCGTGGCGCAGGTCGCCGGATACGGCGACGACGCAGGGGAGTTCCTCGACAATTATCTGCGCATCACGCGTCGAGCAAAAGCTGTGGTGGAGAGGGTGTTCGGCGGCGAGTAGCGCTCGCGCTCAGTCCTGCCGAATCGACGCGTTCGCGGCGAACTTACGCACTTCGGCGTCCTGCCACACGTGGGCGGGAACGCCGCCGCCGAGGAGCTCGCGCGCGAGCGCTGGTTGCCCGCCGATCGGTACGTCGCTGCCCGCGATGATCATGTTGCCGTAGCGGCGACCCTTGAGCATTGCGGGATCAGCAATGATCGCCATGTGTTCGAACTGTGCGCCGATGGTCGCGGCCTCGCTCCGAGCGCCCTGCAGATCCGGGGTGTCGCCGCAGTTGACGATGTAGATACCGCCCGGGGCAAGTATGCGTCGTACATGGGTGGTGAATTGAGCCGTCGTCAGCGGAGTCGGAGTTGTGCTGCCGGCGAAGACATCTCGTATCACGATGTCGCGGGTGGACTCGGTGAGAGTTTCCGTGACGGCGCGGGCCTCGCCGACACGAATGCGCAGCAGTGGTGCGCGCGGAAGGTCGAACCAATCGCGCACGAGTTCTGCCAGAGCGCCGTCGATTTCGACCACCACCTGACGTGCGTCGGGGTAAGTGGCGGCGAAGTACCTGGCCATGGAGCAGGCACCGCCGCCGAGATGCAGGACCCGCAGACGCTCGGCCTTGTCACGTTCGGAATCGACCAGATGCGCGATCCACCGCATGTATTCGAAATCGAGCACCGTGGGATCCGCGACGTTCACGTGGGAACTGGGCACTCCGTTGATCTGGATGATCCAACTGTCGTCGGAGTACTGATCGCGGACAAGCTCGCACGTCCCGGTATCGATGGGAAAAGTGCCGGCGACGGGACCGGACTCGCCTCGCTCGGGAGCACTGCTGCGAGTTCTGGTCTTGCGAGTTCCCTTGGCCACTGTGTCCATGTTAGCCGTGCGCCTTTTTGGTAGCGCCCACTACCAAAAAGGCGCACAGACCGGCAGTATTCTCGAGCTACTTCAGGCACACTCGTACCTGGAGTGTGATCGGTGACACAAGTGCCGGCGCGTTCTTTCGTCGTCCGTGCATCACGAAGAATTTCGAGGAGTGCAGGTGAAGGTCAAGGCAGCGGTAGTCAAGGCGCCAGGTCAGGCATGGGAGATCGAAGAGGTCGAGCTGGGCGACCCGGTCTCGGGTGAGGTACAGGTCCGACTCGCCGCATCGGGACTGTGCCATTCGGACGAACATTTGCGTACGGGCGCCAGCCCGCTGCCCTTCTTCCCGGCCTTGGGCGGGCACGAAGGCGCCGGAGTGGTGACGAAGGTCGGCCCGGGTGTCACGAGCGTCGAAGAAGGCGACCACGTCGTTCTCGCCTTCATCCCGGCGTGTGGACGTTGTCCGTCTTGTGCGAAGGGTCTACAGAACATCTGCGACGAGGGAGCCGGCCTGTTGACCGGGCAGGCGATCTCCGACAAGACGTACCGAGTCACCCTCAACGACGAGCCCGTCATCCAGATGTGCCTGCTCGGAACATTCTCGCCGTACGTGACCGTCAACGAGGCGTCGGTGATCAAGATCGAGAAGGACATCCCGCTCGACAAAGCGGCCTTGCTCGGCTGCGGTGTTGCCACCGGCTGGGGATCGGCCACCGCAATCGGTGGAGCCAAGGTCGGCGACACGGTGGTGGTCGTCGGCGTCGGCGGTGTCGGAATCAACTCGGTACAGGGTGCGGCGTCGGCCGGAGCGCGATTTGTGATCGCGATCGATCCCGTCGAGTTCAAACGCGACAAGGCAAAGGAATTCGGCGCCACACACACGTTTGCCTCACTCGAGGAAGCGCTACCGGTGATCGGCGAGATCACCTGGGGCAAGATGGCCGACGTCACCGTGATCACCGTGGGTGAGATCCACGGCGACATCATTCAGCCTGCGCTCAGTGCGACGGGCAAGGGTGGCCAGGTAGTAGTCGTCGGAATGGGGCATTACGCGGATTCGCAGGTCACGCTCAGCCTCTTCGAGCTGACCCTTCTGCAGAAGCGTTTGCAGGGAGCCATCTTCGGTGGGGTCGGGCCACGGTCCCAAATTCCCAAGTTGCTCGATCACTACCGAAGCGGCGCACTCAAACTCGACGAGTTGGTGACCAAGACCTACAAGCTCGAGGAGATCAACGAGGGTTACGCCGACATGCTGGAGGGAAAGAACCTGCGCGGCATGATCGTCTACTCCGAGGCCGACTACTGATCGTTTTCATCTGACACAAAAGTCCGGCCCGACACCCCGCGGTGTCGGGCCGGACTTTTGTGCCCAGCAGTGGCGATTTCTGTCGATCGATGCGTCGATCGCGCCTGTAGTGGGCACTCGCAGGGTGAGGAAGTCGGGCAGCGTGTCCGGGCCTCACTCCACGACTCGACAGAGAAGAGCAGAACATGCCCTACATCACCACCTCCGACGGAACCGAGATCTACTACACCGAGCACGGCACCGGCCGGCCGATCGTCCTGAGCCACGGGTGGCCGCTGAGTTCCGACGCATGGCAGGTCGAGATGAAGCTGTTCGCCGACGCCGGCTACCGGACAATCGCGCACGATCGTCGAGGTCACGGCCGCTCGTCGAAGACGTACACCGGCAACGACATGGATACGTATGCCAAGGACCTGGCCGAGCTGATCGACACCCTCGACCTGAAAGACCTGATCCTGGTGGGCCATTCGACCGGCGGCGGGGAAGTGGTCCGTTACGCGGCGCAGCACGGCAAAGGGCGCGTGGCGAAGGTGATCACCGCCGGCGCCGTACCGCCGATCATGGTCCAGTCGGACAGCAACCCCGAAGGCACACCGATCGAGGTCTTCGACGGAATCCGCGAGGGCGTTCTGCGAGACCGATCGCAGTTCTACAAGGACCTCAGCGAGAGCTTCTACGGCGCGAACCGCGAAGGCTCCGATGTCTCGCAGGGAGCGAAGGACGACTTCTGGCGACAGGGCATGTTGGTCAACCTCGCCGCGGCCTACGACTGCGTCAAGGCATTTTCGGAGACGGACCAGACCTCCGATCTCGAAGCCATCGACGTTCCGTTCCTCATCGCTCAGGGCGACGACGATCAGATCGTGCCGATCGGCGCCGCGGCAGAGAAAGCGATCAAGCTGGTGAAGAAGGGGACGCTGAAGGTGTATCCGGGCGCACCGCATGGAATTTACGGCTCGTATCAGGAGACCCTGGACCGGGACATTCTCGCGTTCATCGAGGACTGACGGCAGCGATTCGGAAGGATCAGAGTCGGAAGGACCAAATTGCCATGACCACACACGTTGCCTCGCTACGCCATGGTCCCAGCGTCTTCGAGAACGAACTCGGATCGATCTCGCAGCTCGACACGAGTTCGTTGCCGATCCTGTCCGGGCTGTCGATCAAACGAATTGTTCTCGGCCCCGGCGCGATCCGCGAACCACAGTGGAACGTCAACGCGAACCAGATCGCCTACGTCACCAGCGGAACCGTGCTTGTCTCGATGTTGGGCAATGCCGACGAGTTCGCCAGTTTCGTGGTGCGAGCGGGGCAGATGTATCACGTCGAATCCGGCGCGATCTATCACATCGAGAATGTCGGAGAGGAGGAGGCGGAGATCATCGCTGCCCTGCGAACTTCTCTCCCACAGCACTTTTCGTTGCAGAGTAGTGTCAATGCAATGTCGAACGCGGTGCTCGGCAACACCTACGACCTCGCCGCGTCGGCCTTTGATGTCTTCGGTAGAGCCGATGCGTCCCAGATAGTTCGGCGCGGCGGTGCGGCCGTAATTCCCGATACCGCCGGCCTTCCCAACGCGCATCTTTTCGACCTCGAAGGCCAGATCGCCCCTCTCGCCTATCCTTACGGACAGGCGAAAGTGGCGCGCAAGCAGTATTGGGCGGCGCTGGAGGATCTTTCGATGTACTCGTTGACTATTCGCGAGAGTGGGATGCGTGAGCCACACTGGCATCCCGTCACCGCCGAAATGGGATACGTGCATCGTGGTCATGGGCGGATGACAGTCCTCGATCCCGACGGCTCGCTCGACACCTACCTGCTCGAGCCGGGTCAGGTGTACTTCGTTCCACGTGCCTATCCCCACCACATCGAGGTCCTGGGCGACGAGGACATCAACTTCCTCATCTTCTTCGACCAGCCGACGCCAGGCGACATAGGCTACCGTGCAACGGCTTCCGCGTTCTCGCGCGGCGTCCTCTCGGCCTCGTTCGGAGTTCCGGAACGCGAGCTGCCACACTTCCCTTTCACCCCGATCGATCCGCTCATCGTCTCGCGGAACAATCCGAACGACCAGGACTGACCGGCGAGGACGCCCATCATGACCAGCACGCTCACCGTGACCGATCACGGGACGACGCTCGAATTCACGTACGAGGATGTCCTCCGCTATCACGGTCCGCAGGCCCCGGGCGGCGTGGCGCACGCCTACAAGGTCCTCGAGCGCGCACTCGGTGTGTTCGGTGGGGAGGGCTCCGTCGAGCGTCGCGACCTGGTCGTGGCCACCCCACATGGTGGACCTGGAGTGCGCGATGCATTCGAATTGGTCACGCGCGCGGTGACAGAAGGGCGGTACACCGTAGACAGTTCATTGGCCAGGCCTCAACGTGGAAATACACTCGCACTGTATGTATTTCGGGTCGACTATCGAGGCGCGAGCGTCACGCTGACCATTCGTGAGGGATATGTTGTCGAGGAATTCATCACTCTCGCCCGCAAAGGTGACCGGACGGTCGAAGACGAGGCGCGGCTGGCAGTGCTCAAGCAGGAGATGGCGGACCGAGTGATGTCGAGCCCAGCCGAGAGCGTGTACGACGTCGAGACCGGCACGCTCCCCGCTTGACAGACAGGCGGCGTAGGCGTCGGCCCGCAGAACACTAGGCTGACCGGAGTCCGCGACTCTGGGCTGTCTGGTGTCAGCGGCTGGCGAACATCCTTATCCGTTGGTCGCGGCTGCGCTCGAGATGGTTGCGCATGTGACCACGAGCTGACGATTCGTCCCTGGCGCGAATGGCGTACAGGATCTCTTGATGTTCCGAATTGAGCAGGTCCGGTTCGCCGTAATTCGACGGCGGGCCGCTGTCGTAGATTCGCAATTGGGTAGTGAGTCGGATCAGCAGTGACGTGATCGTGGAATTGTGGGCGGCCTGCCAGAGGGCCTCGTGAAACTTGAAGTTCCCGGCACGAACCTCGGTGCCTTCCGTTGCAGTGCAGCAGAACTCGTGCAATCCGTCCAGGCGGGCAAGGTCGAGATCGCTGTGACGGAGTGCGGCCGCGCCGGCGGCTTCCGATTCGAGGGCAACCCGCGCTGCGTAGATTTCGATGACGTCTTCGGGAGTGCCGGAGCGGACCCGAAAACCGCGGGCGGCTCGTTCGAGTAGACCGTCGTGCGCGAGCCAGTTGAGTGCCTCACGGATCGGGGTACGTGATGCGCCGTACGATTCGCACAATTGAGTCTCGTGCAGCGGAGCGCCCTGAGGGAACTTGCCGGCCAGGATGTCGGCACGCAGGCGCAGGTACTGCCTCGAAGTCTGATCGGACCGGCCCAGCGCAGCCTCCGGCACCAGCAGATCGGTGGTGCTCGTATCGGCGTCGAGATCCATGTGTCCCCATTCCTGTGCATGCAAGTAGAGCGCGTTCGATTATGCCATCGACGACGAGTGAGCACTTGCGTATACGCTAGTACTCATTTAAGTTCGTGATTGTTCGTTTCCGAGGGAGAGGGTCCGAAGTGGCTGGAGAGACCGCGTCGCCGCTGGTGGGTGCCGCTGAACTCGACGCGATGCTGCGTGAGGGAGGCGTCTCTGTGCTCGACGCGACGGTGCATTTTCCTCCCGCACGATTCGATGGTGACTACCGACCGGAGTCCGGGTACGCCGGCTGGGTCTCCTCGCACATCCCGGGTTCTCGGCACGTCGACCTCATGGACGTCTTCTCCGATAGGGAAGCGGCGCTGCATTTCACGCGTCCGTCACCGGAGCAGTTGGTTACCGATCTTCAATCGAGCGGTATCGAGCCGGGTGCGACAATCGTGATCTACGACCAGGGATCGACCACCTGGGCATCGAGGCTCTGGTGGGTGTTTCGCAACGCCGGCATCGAAGCAAGAGTCCTCGACGGTGGCCTCGCCGACTGGACGCGACTCGGCTTCGCTCTCGTGAGCGGCGACGACGTAACCCACACGTCGGCGTCGGCGCGTTGGAGCGTGACGGATCTCGGACTGTGGGTCGATCTACCGCGGGTTGCCTCACTGTCCTCCGGAGAAGAAGCCGGAACGCTGGTGTGCGCCCTGGCAGCTGAGCAGTACGAGGGAACGGAGAAGACGCGATACTCGCGACGCGGACATATTCCGTCAAGTGTCAATCTGTCCGCGAAGAGCCTTCTCGACGCCGACGCCCGGATGCTTCCGGTGGACGAAGTTTTGTCGAGATCGGCCGACGTTCTACCAGCCGTCACCGAGCCTGTCGTGATCTATTGCGGCGGTGGAGTTTCGGCGTGCTTGACCGCACTTGCGCTGATCCGAAGCGGCCACGAGGATGTCAAAGTCTACGACGGCTCGTTGGAGGAATGGACTGCAGACCCGACCCTGCCGATGGTTGTCGGCAGTGAGCCCGGTGGCGCGATTGCGGATGTTCGATGTCCGCGGTCCTGAATCGCCGCAGTCCCCAACTACTTCCCGTCCTGAAGGAATTCTCATGTCTGACACTGTCTCTGTCGAAACCGTGGCGTCGGCGATCGACGCACTCCGCGATCAGGTACCGCTCGTTCAATCGCTGACGAACATCGTTTCGGCAAACTTCTTGACCAACGTCCTGCTCGCTGCCGGCGCAAGCAATGCTCACATCGACAATGTCCACGAAGCGGGTGGGTTCGCCGCCATCGCCGGGGGAGTTCTGGTCAACCTCGGAACACCGGACGACGGAACGGCAGAAGCCTTCCTGGTTGCTGCAGAAGCGGCCAGAACTGCCGGTACGCCATGGGTTTTGGATCCCGTCGGTGTCGGCGGACTGCCCTGGCGTAGCGGTATCGCACTGGACCTGCTGCGCTTTCACCCCAGCGCAATCCGCGGAAATGCTTCGGAGATCATCGCTCTGGCCGGACTCGGTGGCGACACTCGCGGCGTCGACAGTGCCTCGGACTCCGTCGACGCCGTGCCGGCCGCACTGTCTCTTCTGAAGCATGCCGACGCAGTTTCGGCATCAGGACCGGTCGACTACATCGTCGGACGCGATGCGGGCGGTGACACCCGGGGCATCCGAGTCTCCGGTGGCAGCGCACTGTTGCCGCGCGTGACCAGTACCGGTTGCTCTCTGGGCGGCCTTGTCGCCGCCTACCTCGCCGTGACGCCGACCGCGCTGGACGGATTGGTTGCTGCGCACACGCATGTTGCCGTGGCATCGGAGATCGCCGAGGATAATGCCTCGGGCCCAGGGTCTTTTGCAGTCGCATACCTCGATGCGCTCTACAACGTGAATGCGGACACCATCCGCTCGCGGGCCCGAATCGAATCGTTCGACCTGCCGGCTGGAGTGCAGAACTGATGGGCGTCAAGACTTTTTGGTATCTCACCCAGGCCGACGGCGACTACCCGTGGAGCCCTGGCGGACTGTTTCCCGTGGACGGGGCCAGGCAGATCGAGCTCGCAAAGACCATCGACGACGGCGGATTCGAAGGCGCTCTGGTTGCCACCTGGCCGAACGATCCCTTCATCTCGGCGACCTGGGCCGCAGCGCACACCACGCGCATGAAGTTCCTCGTCGCTGTCTACGCGAACATGACTCCGGCGCGCCTGCTGGCGGAGAAGGCATTGACCTTCGACGCCTTCAGCGGTGGCCGACTGTTGATCAACTCGGTCAACGGACGCGAGAACATCCTGACCAAGTACGACATGAACGTGCCCCACGACGAGCGTTACGAGTTGGGGGAGCAGTACTGGGCAGACTTCCGCCGCATCTACTCCGAAGGGACCGAGTCGAACTTTCCCAACACGCCGCTGCGTATCGATGCGCCCACGGGGCATCAGGTTCCGCTGTGGGGTACCGGTGATTCGCCTGCAGGCCTGGCGAATTCAGGCAAGGTTCTCGATACCTACTTGGCGATGCTGCGCGAAACTTCGTTCATCGAAGACAAGTTCTCTGCCGCACGGGCGGCGGCGGGGGAAGCCGGACGCGAATTCACCGACTTCGGTGCGCTCACCGGAGTGATCGTTCGCCCCACCAAGGCGCAGGCGCACGACCGGTTCCGCTCCTTGTTCGAGAAGACAGGCGTCGAGCAGATCGCCCATGTCTTGGACAACGCAGTGCGTCGTCGTACTCAGGGGAAACAAGACCTCAAAACTTTCACTGCTCGCGACGCACAGCGACAGGGCTGGGCGGACAAGATTGCGGCCGGCCGACTTCCGGAACCGGAGGAGTTGTACGTCGGTGACGGGCTGTACGCAGGTATCACGGCGTGGTCGCCGCTCGACATCTTCGGCACCGGGTCGTCGGCGGTGTACTACGTCGGTGATCCGGATTCGATCACGGACTCGGTGCGCACGCTTCGCAGCCGAACCGGTTTGACTGCACTGATTCTGGCGGGCTGGCCGCTGATCGAGGAAGCGAAGTGGGTTGCGGAGTATCTTGTTCCGCGATTCGACGAACTCAGCTGACATCGCGCCGCAGGATCGTGGCACCGAGACCTAAAGTGTCACGGAGAAATGCTGCAGCAGTGTCGATTTCATCCGCAGTGCATTCGAGAAGGATTTTGACTTCCACGTCCTTCTTGACGAGGTCGGCAATAACAGCCAGGGCAACCACGCCGGTGCCGACGCCCGAGCCTCGGAACAGATCGATCCCGTCGCCGTCCGTGCTGACCGTGCCGTCGAGATAGCCGTAATCGAGCGGATAGATCGCCGCGGGGTACCGCGGGTGTGCCGACCCGCGGGGTCGATCGATCACGACGGTCGAGGTGGCAGCCAGGTGATCGAGGGCCGAGAACAGATCTTCGTTCATCCCTACCGGTGCTCGCGCAGTAGCTGAGTCGGCGTCAGACCGGCCAGCGCTCGCGTATCGCGCGCGAGGTGGGCTTGGTCGGCGTATCCGGCGCGGCCGGCCAGCGAGGACAACGTGAGATCTGCGCTGCGGCTGAGAGCTAGTACATTCTGCATGCGTTGTACCTTCTGAATCAGCTTGGGGGACAGCCCGACCGACGACGTGATCGAGCGTCGAAAATGACGTTCGGAAACACCGAGGTCTGCGGCGATCTCGCGGACCGGGGTCGTAGGTGAGGCGATGAGCGCGCAATAGCCTCGTTCGATTCCGTAGTCCGGTTCCAGTCCCCGCCACAGCTGGTCCAGCAGATTGGCGTCGACTGCCTCGTGGCGAAGGGCGTCGGCAAGCACCCGAGCTTGTCGGGAAGTCAGGATGTCGTCGAAGGCGATCTTCGAATCCTGCACCGCGTCGGCCGCGGTGCCGAGCAGGCTCCGCAGAGCGGGCGGTTTGATCCGGATGCCCCACATTGTCGTACCGGCGGCGACCGAAACCAGATCGGCACTGGTAGCAGGCCCGACAAGCCACGACCTTCCGTCGCTGTCGACGATGAAGTCGGCGCAGAGATCGGGAAGTATTCGCTTTGCCTGCGTGGACGTATCGGATTCGGTAGTGCTCTTCCACGTGCAGCTGAAGAGGTCGGTCGAACCGGTGATCCGATTCTCGACATAGGTGTGGCCGTTTTGTTCAAGACTCGACGCTGCCGTCCGACTACCGTCAAGAGTGAGGGTGTCAGTGCCGGTCATCAGATCATCGTCACACACTCGCCGATCACTTCTCGACCCGAAACAGGAGAAATACCGTGTCCGTCTCTCCGAGACTCGATCTCGTCGGAATCGTCACCAACGATCTCGCTCGTTCCCTCGCGTTCTACCGAACCCTCGGGCTCGATATTCCGGAAACACCCGCGGATGCTCCCCATGTGGAGTTCACGTTCGACAGTGGGCTTCGGCTGGCGTGGGACGCGCTGTCCACCATCGCAAGCTTCGATCCTGACTTTGCTGTCGGGGAGGGGCGACACCCTGTCGCGTTGGCGTTCGATTTCGGCACCCCCGCTGCCGTCGACGAGGCGTATCAGCGCATCACAGCCGACTTCCCCGGACACAAGGCGCCGTTCGATGCCGTGTGGGGGCAGCGTTACGCCGTTCTTCTCGATCCCGACGGCAATACCGTGGATCTCTTTGCCGCGCTCTGATTTCGAACGACGCAGGCCTCGACCGAATATCGGTCGAGGCCTGCGGTTGTCGGTGATCGAGTAGTTGTCAGTTCACCAAGCGTTGAGGGTATCGAGGATCTGGCCTCGGGCCTTCCACAGTTCTGCACCCCAGTACGGCCACGAATGAGTGCCGTTGGCCGGGAAGCTGTACGTTGCCGGAATTCCCAGGGAGTTCATGCGCAGTTGGAATGCCCGTGAGTTCATCAAGGCAAGGGCCTCGAGCCCGATGGCACTACCGGTATTCACGAAGTCGACGGGCCGACGCGGTTGATCGAACTGTCCGGGCAGGCCGCTCGCAGCGGATATGTACAGCGAGAGCCCAGCCAATTCGGGTGCAAACACGAACGGGTCGTTGCGGAGCCAAGCGGGGTTCCACGGCGGTCCCCACATGGCATCGACATTGAAGGATCCGGCGCTGACCATCGCCACGCGGATCGCTTCACGCATACCTGGAGCCGAGATGTTGAGGTATCCCGACAACGACCCGGCGAACTTGAACTGATCGCGGTGGTAGGCCGCGAGCGTCAAGGCCGCACTGCCACCCATGGAGAGTCCGAGCACACCGTTGTTCGTTCGGGAAACGCCGCGCGATTCCAGATATGCGGGAAGTTCCTGGGTGAGGAATGTTTCCCATTTGTACGTGACCGGCTGGCGATTCAAATTGCTGGTCGCGTACCAGTCGGAGTAGAAGCTGGACTGCCCGCCGACCGGCATGACCAGGGTGACGTTGTCGCCGCGAAACTGTTCGAGGGCGTTGGTCTCGAAACTCCACGCGTTTCGGTCGTCACGTGCACGCAAACCGTCGAGAAGATAGAGAGCCGCGTTGCCGCCACGTGAAGCCCACTGGATCTGGACCTTGATCGGTCCCATCGAGGAGTCGACGAAGACGTCCTCGATACCACCGGCCGGAGCGGTGCGCGCAGGTGCCGCTGTTGCTACTGAACCGCTGATCAGACCTGCTGTCAGGGGGAGTGCGAGGGCTGTCGCAGCGATGCCGAGGATCCGACGCTTGATTCGTCTCGAAATTCGCTTCTTCGAAGAATCTCGGTTGTTTGCAAGATCAATGTGTTCCTCGTGCATAAATCACTCCCGCCCCAAAGGTGCTTGCACACCGAAATCCGACCGAGCCCCCCGAGGCACGGAATTCCTGATGACACTAAGTGGTCTGTATTGGCTCCGACGGCTCCGTTATCGGTTCGTTATCAAACTGGTCCGATTCACGAAGTGCCGTCAGGAGTCGTCCACCGGAGGTTGAGCGTCGATTTTCCAACCTCCACGAATCAAATGTTCCCGTACCCGAGCGACATCCGATTCGTGCGGCATGTCGTCGGTGACTTTGGTGATGAGGACGCCGATGTCGATCGGATCGACCGGAATCGGAAAGTCGATCGGATCGACTGGAACCGGAAACTCGGCAACGAGATCGTCGGCAAGAACGGCGATCTCTGCGTCGGACAGCTGCCGCCGGAGCAGGGCCATCAAAGGGACGTAGTCTTGCTCCGGCACACCGTTCGGATACCCGGCACGCAGCCAGCCGAGTATCGAAGCCAGAAGTGGTGGAAGGCTCAACGAATCGAGCTTCAGTCTTTGTCGAGATCAGCGAGTGGCCACCCGGCGGCAGCCAGGACCGAGGCAACGCGCGCGATGTCCTCGTCCGAGGGTGTCTGGCTCGTCAGATCTGCGATCTGAGCGCTGATCTCGTCGCTCGAGATCACCTGGTCGCTGTTGACATCGCTCAGTTCTGCGAGTGCAGCGCCGATGGCGATTTCTCGAATTTGCGCGTCCGAGAGCTTGCGTCGTAGCAATGCGACCAACGGAATGCGATCCTTGGGCGGTATGCCTTCGGGGTAGCCGGCGCGAAGCCATTCCAGTATGGACTGGGGCAGGGATGGAGTCGGTGCAGTCACGGTGATGTCTTTCCGCTCGTGAGGGCGCAGGGGAGAGCCGCGCCGGGGATCAGAAGATCTCGATGCCGAAGGTGTGGCTGAGGAAGCCCTGCATGATGAAGAGGATTCCGGTGACGATCGCGATGAGTACAACCGCGAAGCACACCACTGCACCTGCCACGGCCAACGGACTGCGAGCCGCGACGGCAGTGCTCCCGCCCCCACTGCCACGCTGCCCGGCGTCGAGGGATTTCAGGCCGATCGCGAAGATCGCCGGGAGTCCGGCGCCCAGCAAGAGGCCGACCAGTACGACCTGCCAGAGCGAGTCGACGGTGTTTTTCAAGATATCCATGTCGATTCCCTCTTTCAGGCTTTGACGTCGGTGGTGACGCGGGCGTCCGGCCCGGGGACCTCTGCGGGTACCAGGCCGCCGTCCCATTCGGCGTTGACATTGCTCGGATCGATGGGCTCCTTGCGGGAGCGCAGGTACATCCAGCCGGCCAAAGCGATGAGCACGGCGAAGACGACCAGGACACCGGGCAGGCCGCCGACGATGTTGGCCAGTCCCCAGCACAGAGCGCCGACGATCGCAGCGGACGGGAGAGTGATCAACCAGGCGACCGCCATACGTCCGGCTACGCCCCAACGAACTTCGGCGCCCTTGCGTCCCAGACCGGTTCCCATGATGGAACCCGTCGCCACATGGGTGGTGGAGAGCGGAAGGCCGAGGTGGCTGGAAGTGAGAATGATTGCAGCAGAGGATGCTTCGGCTGCCATGCCTTGTGGTGCGGCAATCTCGACAAGTCCCTTGCCGAGCGTGCGGATAACTCGCCAACCGCCGAGGTAAGTTCCGGCAGCGATCGCGAGCGCGCAGGTGAGCTTGACCCAGAACGGCATGTCCGCGTCGGCGGAAATGGTTCCGTGGGCTACCAGGGCGAGGAAGATGACGCCCATGGTCTTCTGTGCGTCGTTGGTGCCGTGGGCGAGAGAAACGAGTGAAGCCGAACCGATCTGGCCCAGTCGGAAACCTTTGTCCTTGGTTTCTTCTCCGACGTTCGAGGTGATGCGGTAGATGAGCCAGGTGCCGGCCGCGGCAACCAAGCCGGCCACGACGGGCGCGAGAACTGCGGGGATGACAACCTTGCTGAGGACGCCGCTCCAGGCGACACCGCTCATACCGAGGGACGCGATGGCGGCGCCGATCAGACCGCCGAACAGCGCATGCGAGGAACTCGAGGGGATACCGAGCAACCACGTTGCCAGGTTCCAGATGATGCCGCCGACAAGGCCGGCGAAGACGATGGTGAGCAGCGCTTGGCCACCCACATTTCCGAGGTTCACCACGCCCTTGGCCACGGTGGCAGCAACCTCTACCGAGAGGAAAGCTCCGACCAGGTTCAAGGAAGCAGACAGAGCGACTGCCACCTTGGGCTTGAGGGCGCCGGTTGCAATCGACGTGGCCATAGCGTTGCCAGTGTCATGAAAACCGTTGGTGAAGTCGAACCCCAGAGCGGTTACGACGACGACGAGGAGAACGATGAGTTCCGCATTCACGAGAAGTCATGTTCCAACATCGGCGGCCCACAAATCGACCTGAGAGGGGGTCGTTCCGCGACATTTCCACCACTCGGCACCTGTTGTTCATCTTCGTCCGGATAATTGTCCGTTTTGAAACTCCTGGGGTAGAGAAATTCATTCGCGTGTATGGTCGTGGAGTTTGTGGAGGCATACGCTCGTTTCATGTCCCTGGGCGAAGAAAAGACGATCTCGGTCACCACATTCCGTAAGAGTGGTGACGGCGTGGCTACGCCGACCTGGGTCGTGCCGCTGTCTGCCGGACGTATCGGGTTCTGGACTTCCTCGAAATCGGGTAAGGCCAAGCGGTTGCGGAACAACCCACAGGTCACCGTCGCGCCATGCAACAATCGCGGGAAGGTTGCCGACGGCTCTTCGCCGGTTGCCGGGACCGCGCAGTTAGTGAGCGGTGGAGTAGAATTCGACGAGATCCGCAGCAAAGTCAAGGCGAAATACGGTGTGATGGTGCCTATTTCGAAATTCTTCAACACTCTCGGTCACATCGGTAAGGGGCCGTTCCCGTACGGCGATACCGGCGTGATCATTTCCGTCGATGCATAGTCGGCGTTGTGCACCGGAGTAACCTGGAGGCATGGAACCCACGACCGGGCGCCTCTGCCTGACGGTTCCACGAATCCTCCGTTAAGGAGCCTCGTCATGGCGCACATCAGCACTCTCGACTATGCAATGGAAGCACCGCAGCGCCATGTCGGGCAACCTTTCCCTTCGCCGACGCGGACCCCGCGGTTCCTGCTTCGTGGGCAAGGTGCCCTCAAGGCTTCGGTGGACGGCGCGTGGTTCCCGTGGACCACGAACGTCACGGCGGAGCTTCACGATCTGATATCCGCGCTTTCGTTGCGGCTGGGGCCGATCGCGCGGGTTGCGTTCGACTGGAACACGATCAGTAGCGCGCAGCGACGTATCGACGAGGTCGACGGACTGGAAGTGCGGGGTCCGTACCCTGGCCAGCCCCACGATTTGATGTATCTCGACGACATCTATGGTCGTCAACTCGTTTTGATGATGATTCCGCCGTACTCGGATCCGGACCGCGCGTACGAGGTCATGCGGCGGTTGGTGGATCCTGTCCGCAGCGAAACCTATCGGGTGCAGTGAGATCTTTCTGACGGGCGGAGTCGAATTCTTCAATTCCTGAACATGCGTCCAGTTTGTCTGGTTTGATGGTTTCCGAACCACAATCTCAGGCGCATTCCTTCCGGTCAGCGCTTGGGCGCGGCAGCTTGACTCCCTGCCGTGTCGTCGGTCCGGCCCGTCCACCACCCTCCCACTTGTGCGTGAGCGCCGGATCGAAGGAAGCCCCACCCTCCCCACGGGGGTGGGGCTTCTACTTTCGGGCTGACCGGCGTTGGCATCGCCAAATCCGCCGGCGTGTGCGGCAGTTCGGGACGCGCCGGTCCGTAGCATCGCCACTGTGAACACTTCTCTACTCGGCGCGGCTGGGCTTCAGGATTGCGCTGACAGTGGGATGGATTGTATGGACGGATTGGGGCCATTCGTTTTTCTGTATGGCGGTGGATTCATTCTTGCCTTGATGTGGATTTCCCTGTGCCTTGTCGGAACGGCTGATGTGATTTCCGTGTCCCGGCGAATCGGTGTGCTGCGCGCTGTCGCCTTCTCTTTCGGAATTTGGCTTGTGCCCATCGTCGGGTTGAGTGCATGGTTTGTTTACCGACGCTCTCGTTAAATCCCGAAAAAGGTGGGTCCGGATCAAGCCCCTACGGGACCTGAACGTACTGACATTTTCACTGAGGCCGCACCTAGCCTTGAAACTATGTGGCATCCTGCCGTTCCAGCCAGTTCAAGATCGCTTGGTTGGTCTCATCGGGTCTTTCTTGCTGGATCCAATGACCGCAGTCGAGATTGACTACTTCCACATTGGGCACGAAGTCTGTCAGATTCTCAGCCCTCGCGATCGCGTCACGATCGCCGTAGATCATGAGGGCGGGCTGTTGGATGATCGGATCAACCTCCGCCAGCAAATGCCAGTTGCGGTCAAGGTTCCTGTACCAGTTCACGCTGCCAGTGAATCCTGTCGATTCGAAGGCGGAGACGAAAACGGCCAGTTCGCTATCGCTCATCAGAGGCTCACCGAGTGGCGTCTCTGCTCTGGCGAGATCGATCAGCGCCATACCCGGCTGAGGCTCCCTGAGGGGTTCGTTCTTCCGGTACAGGTTGCGGAGGAACCGGAAGGTGTTGTCTTCGAACACGGCGTCCGCGACGCCCGGCTGTCGATTGAAGTGAACGAAGTAGAAGTCACCGCCAAGCACTGCTTCCATGAACTCGATCCAGGGCTGCTCTCCGCGATCCTGGTAGGGCAGGCTCAGGTTGATCACTTTGTTTACCCGGTCCGGGTGCAACAGGGTCAGGCCCCACACGACAAAGGCGCCCCAATCGTGACCGACAAAGGTCGCATCTTCGTAGCCGTAGTGATCGAGCAGTGCGATGAGATCTCCCGCCAAATGTTCAATGTCATAGTCCGTCACGTCGGTCGGACGTGATGAGTTGCCGTAGCCGCGCTGGTTCGGGACGATGACGTGGTAGCCCGCCTCGACGAGGGCGGGCACCTGGTATCGCCAAGAATAGGCGTGCTCTGGCCATCCGTGACACAGCACGATGGGTTTCCCGGCATTGTGTCGCCCTGCTTCGAAGACTTCAAGTTCCACGCCGTTGACCGGGATAAGGACGGGCCTGGGGAAGTCGGATGGATTCACGGTTGCTCCTTCGAGTTGAGTACCGATCTGTGTCTGGATCGACCGGTTGCTCAGACGATAGGGAGCATCGTGGACACATAATGTCCTAAATCGCTGGCAATCTGAAGATATGCGGAACGATCCCACAGGCCGAGCACTGCAACTGCTCTCGCTCCTTCAGACCCATCGTTTCTGGCACTGTGCCGAACTTGCCGTACGACTCGATGTCACGCAGCGGACCGTGCGCCGCGACATCGATCGCCTACGGGACCTTGGCTATCCGGTCGATTCCACGTCCGGAAAATACGGGGGCTACCGACTTGCGACGGGGGCGCACGTGCCGCCCCTGATCCTCGACGATGACGAGTCCGTGGCGGTTGCCGTCGGACTGCGCTACGCCGCCGAGGCCGCCATCGGAGGCATCGAAGAATCGTCGCTGCGCGCGCTGACGAAGATCGAGACACTCCTGCCCCATCGGTTACGCCGACGTGTGTCGGCACTGCATTCGAGCGTCAGTTCCATGCGGCGGGCAGATGACGACGTCGTCGACCCCGAAGCACTCAGTGTGCTCGCTGCGGCATGTCGCGACCATGAGCACGTTCGCTTCGACTATCGGCGAGGTGATGGCGAGAGCAGCAGACGGCTCGTCGAGCCGCACCGCCTTGTCACGGCGGGACGTCGTTGGTATCTCGTAGCGTGGGACCACCATCGTGCAGACTGGCGAACCTTTCGACTAGACCGGCTCTCGGAGCCCTGGCTGGCAGGCAGTCATTTCACGCCACGTGAGATCCCGGGCGGTGACGCGGCAGGCTTCGTCGCGAGATCAGTCGGCTCGCCGCCTCGTCACCACGATGCAAAACTCGCCATCGAAGCCACGTTCGCCGACCTCGAGGGCGTACTCAGATGGATTGACCACACACCGATCGAGGTGGCAGCGGACCGCTGCCTTGTCCAGATCCGCAGCGAAGATCTCGGCAGGCTCGCCATGACGGTTGCGCGCATTGCGCTCACCGCCCCAGTGGTGGTCATCGAACCAACCGAGCTCGCCGACACCGTCAGTCGGCTCGCCCGTCACCTCAGGGTCTCGCCACCATGACAGAAGAGGATTGCGCGACAAGACCATTCATGCCCGGACTGCCGCGGGGACGTGCTCCCTGCGCAGGCCCCTCGTCTACCGAGACACGTATCCGTTTCCCTCTGAGCTTGGAGAGTAAGTGACCGATTCGAAATCATCGCCACCGGCTTCCGTCCACCCCCCAACGTGGAAGTTCGACTACCCGATCATTCACGCCGAGACTCGGGAACAGTGGCGAACCTGGTTGACGGACAATCACACGTCAGCCCGAGGTGTGTGGTTGTGCTCCTGGCGAACCACCACCAGCCGACCACGCTGCCCCTACCCTCAGGCCGTCGAGGAAGCCATCTGCTTTGGTTGGATTGATTCCACCAACACCATTTTCGACGAAGAGCGCAATTTGCAACTGTTCACGCCGCGTAGACGCAAGAGTTCCTGGACCCGACTCAACCGCGAACGCGCAGCCGAGATGGAGGCGCATGGCCTCATGACCGCTGCTGGTCGCCGTGCCATTGTCGCCGCGAAATCCACCGGTTGGTGGACGATTCTCGACCAAGTCGAAGACCTCAAGGAACCACTTGACTTGCACGCGGCGCTGGACCGAGACCCGCAAGCTCGAAGCAACTGGGACAGTTTTCCGCCCAGCGCCCGCAAACAGATGCTGTGGTGGATCGTCAGCGCCGCTCGAGACGCAACACGGGCAGGTCGAATCGCCCATATCGTCAACAGAGCGGCGATCGGTCAACGCGCCCGCGGCTGATCCGCGATTCGCCCGCGTCCGGTGTGAAGGCCGGTCATCATTTGCCCGAGAGGGTCTACATCGGCGCAGAATCCAGCCACAGACGTTCTCTGGGCTGGCGAGGTCGATATCTGGTTCTCGATCATCACACTCTGAGCCGGCGGCGAGCTTTTGTGCGCTCCTCAGAATCCTGTCCGTGCTCTTGCCACCTAACTCAGGGTCAAGCAAGTGGATTCCTCGACCACCGTGTGGCGGACACATTTGATCGGACCGAAACGAGTGCACCCGCCCCACAGACGCGGGACGGGTGCACTCGGTATTCGCAGGTCTGACTTACGTCAGGATGCGGATCACACGTCGTAGTAGAGCTCGAACTCGTACGGGTGCGGACGCAGGTTGACCGGAGCGATTTCCTGCTCACGCTTGAGCGAGATCCAGGTCTCGATCAGGTCGGTGGTGAAGACGCCACCCTCGGTCAGGTACTCGTGATCGGCTTCGAGGCGGTTGATGACCGTCTCGAGGCTGGTCGGAGCCTGCGGGATGTTGCGAGCCTCCTCCGGGGGAAGCTCGTAGAGGTCCTTGTCGACCGGAGCCATCGGCTCGATCTTGTTCTTGATGCCGTCCAGGCCGGCCATCATCTGTGCAGCGAAGTTGAGGTACGGGTTACCCGAGGAGTCGGGTGCGCGGAACTCGAGACGCTTTGCCTTCGGGTTGTTGCCCGTGATCGGGATACGGACAGCTGCCGAGCGGTTGCGCTGGCTGTACACGAGGTTGATGGGGGCTTCGTAGCCCGGCACCAGACGGTGGTACGAGTTGATCGTCGGGTTGGTGAAGGCCAACAGCGACGGAGCGTGGTGCAGGATACCGCCGATGTAGTGGCGAGCCATGTCCGAGAGGCCTGCGTAGCCGGACTCGTCGTGGAAGAGGGGCTTGCCGTCCTTCCACAGGGACTGGTGGACGTGCATGCCCGAGCCGTTGTCACCGAAGAGCGGCTTCGGCATGAAGGTGGCGGACTTGCCGTGCTGCCAGCAGGTGTTCTTGACGATGTACTTGAACAGCTGCAGGTCGTCGGCTGCTGCCAGCAGCGTGTTGAACTTGTAGTTGATCTCCTGCTGTCCGCCGGTGCCGACCTCGTGGTGGCCGCGCTCGAGTTCGAAGCCCGCGTTGGTCAGGTTGGTGGAGATTTCGTCGCGCAGGTCCACGTAGTGGTCGTACGGAGCGACGGGGAAGTAGCCGCCCTTGGCGCGAACCTTGTAGCCGAGGTTCGGGGAGCCGTCGGCGTTGGTCTCTGCGCCGGTGTTCCACGAACCGGAGATGGAATCCAGCTCGTAGAAAGCGGAGTTCATGCCGGAGTCGTAGCGAACCGAGTCGAAGATGTAGAACTCGGCCTCGGCGCCGAAGAATGCGGTGTCCGCGATGCCGGTGCTGACCAAGTACTCCTCGGCCTTGCGGGCAACGTTGCGCGGGTCGCGGCTGTAGGACTCACGGGTGAACGGGTCGTGCACGAAGAAGTTGATGTTGAGGGTCTTCGCCTTGCGGAAGGGATCGATCTGCGCCGTGGTGACGTCGGGAAGCAACATCATGTCGGACTCGTGGATCGACTGGAATCCGCGGACCGAAGATCCGTCGAATGCAAGGCCGTCCTCGAACACGTCCTGGTTGAAAGCAGACGCCGGGATCGAGAAGTGCTGCTGGACGCCGGGCAGGTCGCTGAACCGAATGTCGACGTACTCGATGTTCTCGTCCGCGATGTACTTGATGACCTCTTCGGCCGTGGTGAACGCCACGCTTGTGCTCCTTAAGTCGCTTCAGCCAAGTGATGTCGGTTGAATCCGTCGAGGCAGACGGTAGGGAGCTGGTGTTGCCCGCTCGTCAACCCTTTGTTTCGGCAGTGTTACGCGTCGCAGCATCCTGGGGATTTCCGAAGTCCATGTGACCGGCCACACAGTTAAAACCCGGCAAATCTGGACTACGGTGCTGCGACGCCTATCCTGGACAGCATGGCACGAATCACCGGAACTTGGCTCTCTGGGCCTGAAGCAGCTTTGCCGAAGAATGCGGACGGTCGTGAGCAGTCTTATCGCGGCGAGTTTCTCGGCTTCCCTCAGGAGGGCCCCGGATCGCTGGTCGGTTCGGGCCGTCGTATCGCCGCACTGTTGGTGGATTGGGTTATGGCCGTGGGAGTGGCCTCGCTCATCACCGGCGACTTCTTCGACGGTATGACCTCCACGATCACGTTGATGGTGTGGTTCGCCGTCGGCGTCGTCACCGTGGCGCTGTTCAACTTCACACCGGGGCAATTCGTTCTCGGACTTCAGGTTGCGCGAATCGAAGGCCCAATCCGAGTGGGCTTCGTGCGCGCGCTCGGGCGTCAGGCACTTCTCGTGTTCGTGATTCCCGCGACGATCACCGACATCGACGGTCGCGGCATGCAGGACCGCGCGACCGGCACTTTGCTCGTGAAGTCGCGCTGACACGAACTTCTCGAACGAAGAAAGACCCGGGTCCGTATTGGGCCCGGGTCTTTCGTTTTGCTGTGGGTGAGTGTCAGCGACGACGAATGGTTCGCTGCATTCCCTTCATCTTCGCGCCTCCGGGCATCGGGCCCTTGGGAAGCGCTGCTCCGCCGCCGCGTGCGCTGAGCGCAGCGAGTCGGCCTTCGATGTTGTCCATGCGCTTGGTGTCGATGTTGCGCGGCAGCTTGTTCAGGTAACGCTGGAGCTGCGAAAGCGGAACCTGGCCTTCGTCGTTTCCGATGATGATGTCGTAGATCGGGGTGTCACCGATGAGGCGCGCAGTCTTCTTCTTCTCCTGCGCGAGGAGGCCCTTGACGCGTTGCGGCGAACCCTCTGCGACGAGGATGACACCCGGTCGTCCGACAACGCGGTGAACGGCGTCGAGCTGGGTGGTGCCGGCGACGGCGTTCGTGACGCGCCACGCGCCCTGCATGTTGTCGAGTGCCCACGCGCCAGCGCCGGCCTGGCCCTCAGCCTTCTTGTACACCGATTTCTGGACGCGGCGACCGAAGATGATGAAGGCGCCGAGGAGGCCGAGAACGATGCCGATCGGCAGCAGGAACCACTGAAGGCCCCAGATGAGACCGACCAGGAAGAAGACCAGAGCCGCACCCACCAGGGTGCCGATCATCAGCGGCAGAAGGAGCTTGTCGTCCTTGCGCTGCATCTGAAACGCTTGCCAGAGCTGAGTTCTGCGTTCCTTGGAAGCCTGCTTGCGGGCAGCCTTCGCTGCAGCCTTTGCCTCTTTGGTGGGTTTGCCCTTACCGGATTTGCTGCCGTTCGCCATGTACCCAGGATACGTCCATTGCTGTGCGCCTTTACTAACCGCCCGCGGTTAATAAAGGCGCACAGCAAAAAGTGGATCAGCGATTCAGGCGCGCCATGAGTGAGCTGGCTTCCTGGGAAGCGTCGCCGCCCTCGGTCAGATGACGCTGCGCCTCGGGAAGTTCACGGCCGTGATGTGCCATGGCCTGCGCATACAGGCGGCCGGCACGGTACGACGAGCGAACCAACGGACCGGCCATGACGCCGGCGAAGCCCATCTCTTCTGCAGTCTTCGAGTGTGCGACGAACTCCTCGGGCTTGACCCACCGCTCGACGGGGTGGTGCCGGGGTGAGGGGCGCAGGTACTGGGTGATGGTGAGGATGTCGCAGCCGGCGGCGTGGAGATCGGCCATCGCCTCGGTGACTTCTTCCGGGGTTTCGCCCATGCCGAGGATCAGGTTGGACTTGGTGACCAGTCCGTACTCTCGTGCCGCAGTGATGACGTCGAGGCTGCGCTGGTACCGGAAAGCGGGACGGATCCGCTTGAAGATGCGGGGAACGGTCTCGAGGTTGTGTGCGAGCACCTCGGGACGAGAGGCGAAGACCTCGTCGAGCAATTCAGGCTTGCCGTTGAAGTCGGGAACCAGGTTTTCGACGCCGGTGCCCGGGTTGAGTTCGTGGATCTTGCGGACGGTTTCGGCGTAGAGCCAGGCGCCGCCGTCCGGGAGGTCGTCGCGGGCGACGCCGGTGATCGTGGAGTACCGAAGTCCCATGGCCTGAACGCTTTCGGCGACGCGACGGGGCTCGTCGCGGTCGAGAGCCTCGGGCTTGCCGGTGTCGATCTGGCAGAAGTCGCAGCGGCGTGTGCACTGCTCACCGCCGATCAGGAAGGTGGCTTCGCGGTCTTCCCAGCATTCGTAGATGTTGGGGCAGCCCGCTTCCTCGCAGACGGTGTGCAAACCTTCACGCTTGACCAGGCCCTTGAGCTCCGAGTATTCGGGGCCCATCTTTGCTCGGGTCTTGATCCAGTTGGGTTTGCGTTCGATGGGCGTCTCCGCGTTTCGGATCTCGAGACGGAGCAGCTTACGTCCTTCTGGGGCGATAGTCACGACAGTGATCCTACGCCCGGTGATTACTGCAACGGGGTTCGGGCGAGCCCGTCAGCTGTACTGAACGGTAGTAAAAGTCGGAGTAGGCGAGGCGCTTTCGAAGGTGACGCGCTCGACGTTGCATTCGGTGACGGGCATGGTTCCGTCGAGAGCAGCGATCACGGCCATGGTGACGGCGGGAGTGACCTCGTCCACGGTGACGTCGCGACCGAGTTCGTGTGACAGCGTCGTCACCCCCGCGTCACGGATTCCGCAGGGAATGATGTTGTCGAATCCGGTCAGGACCGAATTGCAGTTCAGGGCGAAACCGTGCAGCGCGACACCACGTTGAACGCGAACGCCGATGGCTGACACCTTGCGTTCGGGCTTCCATTGCCCGTTGGCGAGTTCGGCAGGCAGCCAGACGCCCGAGCGGCCGTCGATCCGCCCGCAGTTCAGGCCGAGGTCCGTGCACACCGTGATCAGTGCTTCCTCGATGCGTCGGACATACCGCACCACGTCGATGGGCTCGGCCAGTTTCACGATCGGATATCCCACCAGCTGGCCGGGGCCGTGCCAGGTGATCTTCCCGCCGCGGTCGACGTCGATGACAGGCGTGCCGTCGACGGGACGATCTTCGGGTTCCGTGCGTCGTCCTGCCGTGTACACCGGCGGGTGTTCGAGTAGCAGTAGCGTGTCCGGTCCGATGTCGTCCGCCCGCGCAGCCGCGAGCTCACGCTGGCGGTCCCACGCGGCGTTGTAGTCGATCGAACCGAGTTGCTCGACGGCGATCGGCAGTTTCGAGAACCGGGCGGAAACGGCAGCGCTGCTCATGGACGTAGAGATTACGCCCGACTTCGGAATCAACCGAGTGCGGCCGCCAGCGCTTCGCCGATCGTGTTGTGGCGGAAAGAGAATCCCGCCCTTTCCAACGCTGCGGGAATGGCGCGCTGGCCACCGAGGATGCCGCTCTTGGCGAATTCTCCGATCAACGCTTCGAGTGCGAACCCGGGAACGATCCAGGGAGCCGGTCGGTGGACCGCACGGGACATGGCGTCATTGAACTGGGCATTGGTGACAGGGGCCGGACCGGTCAGGTTGACGGGACCGGAGAGTTCGGAATTCGTGAGCGCGAACTTGATCGCGTCGCACTCGTCCTCGAGTGAGATCCACGGAAAGTACTGGCGACCGTTGCCCAGTCGCCCGCCGAGGCCGAACGAATAAAGGCGCCGAAGCCGACCGAGCATGCCCCCATGAGGTGAAATCACGACGCCGGACCGCAGATTGACGACGCGGGCACCCGCCGCACGCGCCGGTTCGGTGGCAAGTTCCCAATCGCGACACGTCGTGGCGAGAAAGTCTGTGCCTGCCGGCGAATCCTCGTCGACGATCTTGTCGCCGGTGTCGCCGTAATAGCCGACGGCGCTCGCGTTGGCGAGGACGGGAACCTTCTGACTCGCGACCGCTTCGGCCAAGACGTCGGTCGCGACGATGCGGCTGTCACGGATCGCTTGCTTGTAGGAACCCGACCACCGTTTGTCGCCGATGCCGACGCCGCAGAGGTTCACGACGGCGTTGGCGCCCTGCAGGACGGAGAGGTCCAGACGGTCGTGGTCCGGGTCCCAACGCGATTCGTCGGGGCCGGCGGTCGAGCGTCGCACCAGACGCACCACGTCGTGGTTGTCGGAGCGCAACGATGACACCAAGGCCGTTCCGATCAAACCGGACGAGCCGGCGATGACTACTCGCATTCGGAAAGCCTCCTTCGATTCAGCGTGCTTCGATATCCGAACGTATATCTCCGACCGTACTGAAAAAGCCGGGGCGCCACCTCCTGATGGAGATGACGCCCCGGCCGGCCGAGCAGTTGCTTACAGGCCCAGATCAGCTTCGAACGAGGCTTCTTCCAACCGCTGCTTCACAGTGGTGAGGAATCGGCCGGCGTCGGCGCCGTCGACCAGACGGTGATCGTAGGTCAGCGGCAAGTAGATCATCGAGCGAACGCCGATGGACTCGTTGCCGTTCTCGTCGGTGACCACCATCGGGCGCTTGACGATCGCGCCGGTTCCGAGCATGGCCGCCTGCGGCGGTACCAGGATCGGGGTGTCGAACAGCGCGCCCTGGCTGCCGATGTTGGTGATGGTGAAGGTGCCACCCGAGAGCTCGTCCGGCTTCAGGCCACCCGAGCGTGCACGCTTGGCGATGTCGGCGATGGCGCGGGCCAAGCCGGCCAGGCCGAGATCGCCGGCGTTGTGGATGACGGGGGAGAGCAAGCCCTGATCGGTGTCCACTGCGATGCCGAGGTGCTCAGCGTCGTAGTAGGTGATCTGCTTGGCAGCCTCGTCGTAGCTTGCGTTGATGTTCGGGTGCGACTTCAGCGCCTCGACGACTGCCTTGGCGAAGAACGGAAGGAACGTCAGGTTGACGCCTTCGCGCTCGATGAAGCCGGCCTTGGCACGGGCCCGCAGGGCGACGATCTTGGTGACGTCCACCTCGAAGGTCTGCGTGAGCTGAGCGGTGTTCTGCAGCGACTCACGTGTCTTGGTGGCCGTGATCTGCCGAATACGGTTGGCCTTCTGCGTGGTTCCACGCAGGTGTGCCAGTTCGGGTCGGACGCCTGCGGCTGCGGTGGCGGCCGGTGCGGCCGCGGGTGCTGCAGCAGGAGCAGCGGCGGCGGGAGCCTTCTTGGCCTCCGCAGCGGCGAGCACATCCTGCTTGCGGATGCGGCCGCCGACGCCGGTGCCGGTGACGGTCGCGAGGTCGACGCCGTTGTCCGTGGCGAGCTTGCGCACGAGCGGGGTGACGTACGGGCTGCTGTCACCCGAAGCTGCGGGTGCAGCCGCCGGTGCGGGAGCCGCAGCAGGCTTCGGAGCGGGTGCGGCCGGTGCGGCGGCAGGCTTGGGTGCTTCGGCCTTCGGAGCTTCGGCCTTGGGGGCAGGGGGTGCTGCCGGTGCTGCGGGAGCGGCCTTGGGTGCCGGAGTCGCGGCGGGTGCGCCGGAGCCGACGACGGCCAGCTGGCCACCGATCTCGACGGTGTCGTCTTCCTGCGCATTGATCTCGAGCAGGATTCCGGCGACGGGGGACGGGATCTCTGTGTCGACCTTGTCGGTCGAGACTTCGAGCAGCGCCTCGTCGACGGCAACCTCGTCGCCGACAGCCTTGAGCCAACGGGTGACGGTGCCTTCGGTGACGGACTCGCCGAGGGCGGGCATCGTCACGGCGGTACCTTCAGCGGAACCGCTCGAAGCGGCGGGTGCCTCGGCAGCGGGAGCTTCTTCAGCGGGAGCTTCGGCAGCCGGCGCTTCCTCGGCGGGAGCTTCCTCGGCGGCGGGGGCGGGTGCCTCTGCCGCGGGTGCTGCGGCTTCGCCGGCTTCACCGATCTGGGCGAGCTCGCCACCGATTTCCACGGTGTCGTCTTCCTGCGCGACGATCTTGGTCAGGACGCCGGCGACGGGAGACGGAATCTCGGTGTCGACCTTGTCCGTGGAGACTTCGAGCAAGGGTTCGTCGACTTCGACCGTGTCTCCTTCCTGCTTGAGCCACCGTGTGACAGTTCCCTCGGTGACGCTCTCACCTAGGGCTGGCATCTGGACGGAGAAGGCCATGTCTTTTGACTCCTCGACAGTTGTGTTCGGGTTGTTGAATTTTGTCGACTTGTGGTCGTAATGCATTGTGCTCGAGTGGCGCGCGACGTGCGGCTACTTGTAGCTATTTTGCCGATGTCGACGCGCGGACGCGGCGTCACCGTCGTTCATCTTTCCATTGATACGCCGGGCGTGTCCGATGAGGGGGATGCCGTCCGTTTCGGGTGTGTCGGCTACTGGCGAGTAGGTATGCGTCGGGGGTCCGGCTGTAACGTCGTAAGCGGACCAAACGGTATGTCGTGCGCAGGCAGAACGGACATCGCCTGGCAAACTTGACATATCGCCGGGGTGCATCCGCGGCGTCGGTACCGAGGAGGGTACGACCGTGGGACTGTTCGATCGTTTCAAGCGTCCGCCGAGCGCGGCTCAGACCGCAGCGCAAAGTGATGCGGATCATCTGGCGAATTGGGCGCACTCGCACGAAGGCGTCGAGGCCTATGTGGAACCGCAGACGACGGTGACCGAGGTGACCGTCGTATTGGTTGCGAACGACGGGGAGTGGACTCGTCGTCGTGTCGGCGGCGAACGCGGTGCCCGCAAATTGGGACAGGACTTGAAGATCCCGGTCTACGACGTCCGTAAAACGGGATATCCGCAGCGTATGCGTGATCATGACGAGCGTAAGCGAATCGAACGCAAGCGTGCCCGCGAGCAGGAATTGCGCGACGGCGCCTGAACTGCTGTGCGCCTTTATTAACCGCGGGGGGTTAATAAAGGCGCACAGCAAGGGGTCAGCCGTTGACCGCAATGTCCTCCAGGACAGAGATCATCGTGCGAACCGGAACTCCGGTGCCGCCCTTGCCGGTGTAACCCCACGGTCCTGACGTGTTGTACGCCGGACCCGCGACGTCGATGTGCGCCCACTGGACACCCTCGGGAACGAATTCCTTGAGGTAGTGAGCTGCGACCAGCATGCCGCCCCAGCGGTGCGGGGTGACATTGGCCATGTCGGCGACCTTGGAGTCGAGATCTCCACGCAGTTCCTCGGGCAGCGGCATGGCCCATCCGTTCTCGCCGACGCTCTGCGAGATCGAGGCGACGCGGTCACGGAACTCGTCCGTGCCCATGACGCCGGGCGTGCGGTTGCCGAGCGCCACCATCTGCGCACCGGTCAGGGTCGCGGTGTCGATCATGTAGTCGGGGTTGTCCTCACCCGCGCGAACCATCGCGTCGGCAAGGATCAAACGGCCCTCGGCGTCCGTGTTGACGACCTCGATGGTGATTCCGCCGTACTGGGTCAACACGTCGCCGGGACGCTGGGCGGTCGCGGACGGCATGTTCTCGGCCATCGGTACGTATGCGACGACGTTGACGGGCAGGCCGAGCTTGGCGGCAAGCACGACGGTGGAGATGACGGCTGCGGCGCCGCCCATGTCCGAGGTCATGTTCTCCATCCCGGCGGCGGGCTTGATGGAGATTCCGCCGGTGTCGAAGGTGATGCCCTTACCCACCAGTGCGACCTTGCGGGCGCCACGCTTCTTCGACGCGTATTCGAGGCGGACGAGACGCGGCTGGCGGGACGAGCCCTTGCCGACGCCGATGATTCCGCCGTAGCCACCCTTTTCGAGTGCCTTCTCGTCGAGAACCTGGACGGTGAGCCCGGCCTCGACGCCCAGTGCCTTGGCACGCGCGGCGAACTCGGCGGGGTAGAGGTGGCTCGGGGGAGTGTTGACGAACTCGCGTGCGGTGGCGACGGCCTCGGCGATGGCAGCCGACCGTGCCAGCGTTGCCTTGGTCTCCTTGGCGCGCGGCGACGGCACCAGAAGTTCGACTCGGGCAAGTGGCTGCGAATCGGGACCGGGAGCCGTCATGGACGACTTGAATTCGGTGAAGCTGTACGCGCCCAACGCAAATCCCTCGGCGGTTGCACCGAGATCGAGGATCGAGAGCGTGGTTGCGACGGTGTCGATGCCGGACAGCGAGCGAGCTGCGGCGCCGGCGGACTTGCGGATCTGCTCACTGCCGATCTTGTCGGCGGAGCCGAGTCCGACGGCGAGGACGCTGGTGACAGACAGTGCGCTCGGTGCCGGGACGCGGGTGAGCTGCTCGGGCTTGCCGGTGGCGCCGACGGCGATGAGGCTGTCGAGGATCTCGGCGAGTACGTCTTCGGCGACGATGCCTTCGCTGAGTGCGATTTCGGGGCCGTCCGGACCCGACGTCAGACCGACGACCAATATCTCTGCGCGCTTGGCGACTGTGCCGGCGAGAACGAGGTCGGGTCCCAACGATCGGGCTGTGCGAGTGCTCAAGGTGTCTCCTGTGAGGTGAGTGTGCGATGCGTCCGGTTCTGGCGGACGCCTGAGTCGATGTTAGGCCCTTTGCAGTTTGCGGACGGGCGATCGTCACGGCCAGGTGAGCTCTCGCTGCGGACATGTTTCGATCGGCGAAGTCCGATAGGTTGTGGGCCATGACCGACGAACAACTGTTGCAGGGCCCGATCCACCCCGTCCACGTCGAACTCGGCGCGACGTTCGCGCCGTTCGGGGGGTGGCAGATGCCGGTTTCGTACGCGGGCGTCGTGGCCGAACACACCTCTGTGCGTGAGAATGTCGGACTCTTCGACGTCAGTCACCTCGGCAAGGCCGTCGTGCGTGGGGCGGGCGCCGCGGAATTCGTGAACTCCGCACTCACCAACGATCTGAACAAGATCGGACCGGGTAAGGCTCAGTACACGTTGTGCTGCAACGAGTCCGGTGGCGTCATCGACGACCTCATCGCGTACTACGTCAGCGACGACGAGATCTTCCTCGTCCCGAATGCGGCCAACACCGCGGACGTCGTTGCGGCTCTGGTCGCCGTCGCACCCGACGGAATCACCGTCGAGGATCAGCATCGTGCGTACGGAGTGCTGGCGGTGCAGGGCCCGAAATCGGTGGCGGTTCTGACGGCTCTCGGGCTTCCCACCGAGATCGAGTACATGGCATACGAAGATGCGGAATGGAACGGCGTGCCTGTTCGTGTGTGCCGCAGTGGTTACACCGGTGAGGTCGGCTACGAACTCTTGCCGCGGTGGGAAGACAGCGAGCCGTTGTTCCGCGCGCTTCTCGAGGCAGTGCGCGCCGAGGGTGGGCAGGCCGCCGGGCTCGGAGCCCGCGACACTCTTCGTACCGAGATGGGCTATCCGCTGCACGGGCACGAGCTTTCGCTCGAGATTTCCCCGCTCGAAGCGCGCTGCGGATGGGCGATCGGTTGGAAGAAGCCGACATTCTGGGGCAAAGAGACCCTGACCGACGAGAAGGCCGCCGGTCCGGCCCGCAAACTCTGGGGGATCAAGGCTCTCGACCGCGGTGTGCTGCGGGCCGGCCTCGGTGTTCTGCGTGACGGCGAGGCAATCGGCGAGACCACCTCCGGGACGTTCTCACCGTCGCTCAAAGTGGGAATTGCGTTGGCGCTCCTGGATTCCGGCGCCAATATCGCGGCCGGCGACGAGATCGAAGTCGACGTCCGTGGTCGTGCTCTTCGGTGCGTCGTGGTGTCTCCTCCGTTCGTGGAGACCAACACCAAGTAGAGAGCTTTTTCACGTTCGATAGGATTGCGCCCATGACAGGTGCCGCCGATTTCGTTCGTGTTCAGAGCTCGTCCCCGAAGTCCGACGCCGAGCGCCGTGACATTTTGGCGGCGCCCGGCTTCGGGCGGCACTTCACCGACCACATGGTCTCGATCGACTACACCGCGGGCAAGGGCTGGCACGACGCCCAGGTGTTGCCGTACGGAAACATCGAGCTCGATCCGGCCGCAATGGTTTTGCACTACGGACAGGCCATCTTCGAGGGCCTCAAGGCATACCGTCAGCCGGGTGGCGAGATCAGTTCGTTCCGCGTCGAGGCCAACGCCGAGCGTTTCGCAGCATCTGCGCGCCGTCTGGCGATGCCCGAACTGCCGGCACAGATGTTCGTCGATTCCATCACCGAACTGATCGACGTCGATCTCGACTGGGTTCCCGCTGCCGGCGGCGAGGACGCGCTCTACCTCCGTCCGTTCATGTTCTCCACCGAAGCCGGCCTCGGTGTCCGTCCCGCCGACGAGTACCGCTACCTGCTGATCGCATCGCCCGCCGGCGCGTACTTCCCGCGTGGCGTCAAGCCGGTCAGCGTGTGGCTGTCCACCGAATACGTTCGCGCGGCGCCCGGTGGCACCGGCGCGGCCAAGTTCGCCGGCAACTACGCCGCTTCACTCCTCGCCCAGGCGCAAGCCGCCGACGAGGGTTGCGACCAGGTGGTGTGGCTCGACGCCATCGAGCGCACGTACGTCGAGGAAATGGGTGGAATGAACCTGTTCTTCGTCTTCGGCTCCGGTCCCGACGCTCGCCTCGTGACGCCGTCGCTGTCCGGATCTTTGCTGCCCGGCATCACGCGCAACTCGCTGCTCGCCCTCGCCGCCGATTCCGGCTTCTCCGTCGAAGAGCGCAAGATCAGCACCGACGAATGGCGCACCAAGTGCAAGAGCGGTGAAATCACCGAGGTCTTCGCTTGCGGCACAGCAGCAGTCATCACTCCTGTCGGACGAGTCAAGTCCGCCGAGGGCGAGTTCACCATCGCCGACGGCGAGCCGGGTGAAGTGACGATGGCACTGCGCGACACCCTCACGGGTATCCAGCGCGGTACCTTCGCCGACACCCACGGCTGGATGACCAAGCTTCACTGATCGCTGGTTCGTTCCGCGAGCAACCGCTCACGGAAGAACTGCAGAATCTCGTCTCGTGCGACGGTGGTGGGTGATCCGGCCTCGTCGACGAGGTGAGCTGACACCACGCTGTGTGGGTTGGCAATGACGTGTTCGAAGAACGGTGACGTTGCCGCGTTGGCCGCTTCGTCGGGCAGAACCTTCCCGACGAAGCGCTTACCCAAGGCCGCCCTGTAGGCCGCGAATCGCTGTGCGCGGCAGAACGGGTCGCCTTGAAAACGGTAGGCAAGCACCGTGAGGTCCTCGGCGTCGAGCCGCGAGCGCACAGCGTCGAGTTCTTCGGGCCCACTGTCGGTTTCGCCTGGTCGATCGAGCGGTAACGACGGTTGGGCGAGGACCGGCGCGATAACTGATGGTTCGAGCATCATCGACAGCGCGAAGTTACCGGTGAAGCACATCCCGATCACGCCGACTCCAGGGCCACCGCACTCCTCGTGGGCCGAAGCGGCGAGCGAACGCAGCCAACGGACCGCTTGACTCGGTTCGTCGGCAGCGAGAGCGCGGAACTCTGCGCTGACGCAGGCTCTCTTGAAAACGGAGACTCCCTCGTCCACTGTGGGAACCGCGCCGTCGCGGCCGAAAAGCGACGGAACAAACACCGTGAAACCGGCGTCGCGCACCCAGCGGGCGAATCGCGCAACATGCGGGCTGATGCCCGGCATTTCCGGCATGACGATTACTGCGGGTCCGGTGCCAGCCACGTACACGGACTTCGACACCGCGTCGATCGTGATGGTTCGCCGGTCGAAGTCTTCGAGCGGATCATCTTTTGTCATGCTTCGGTTCGGCACGGCGGGCCCTCTCAATTGGTCGAAGTTTCTCCTCTGCACAGTCTTTCGGTGCGGGATCAACTACAGAAGAGGGCGGTTCGCCACGTTTGCGGGCGGGCTCGCCACGCGCGACTTATCGGGTGCCGCCGTCGCGGAACCGCTTTCGATAGTCCGCCGGGCTGATTCCGACACGGTCGGCGAACAGTCGACGGAAGGTTCCAGGATCCTGATAACCGATGTGTCCCAAGATTTTTCCGAGTGGCCAATCGGTTGATTCCAACAGGCGTTTGGCCTTTCGCACCCGTGCACGCTGTAGGTAGGCGCGCGGCGATTCCCCGGTCTCGTCTCCGAACTTCCGAAGCATTGTTCGGGTGCTGACGCGGAAAGCTGCCGACAGCTGATCCAAGTCGTAAGGCTCCGCTATCCGTTCGACCAACCAGCTTCCGACGGCCTCGGCAAACTGTGTGTGTTTCACGGGCAGCATCGAGTCGACGACGTACGGAGATTGACTGGTTCGGTTCTCCGGCGCCAGAGTAATTCTTGCCGTCGTTCGCGCAATCTTGTCGCCGAGATGCTCGCGCACGAGTGCTGTGGCGAGGTCGAGAGCTGCAGTGAACGCCGCAGTGGTGGTGACGCCGTCGTCATCGACGATCAGCGAATCGGTTCGAATCGTCGCATCGGGATATCGACTCGCGAGGTCGGCACCGTACAGCCACGACGTCGTAGCGCGGCGTCCGTCGAGAAGTCCGGCCTCGCCCAGCAGATATGCGCCGACGCACACTGACGACACACGAACACCCCGCGCCTCGCAGGCACGGATGAACTCGATTTCTCTGTCCCACAGCGACAAGCGCGTCGCGGGATCTTCGGACGGTACAAGTTCGAACCCCGGCACCACCAGGTGATCGATGTCGTGATGCCCCTCCTGTGCGCCGATCGAAAATCCGCCCGCCGCAACGACGGGCGAGCCGGACGCGGCGATGACCGATACCTCGAATGGGTCGGTGGACGCTCCATCGGCGACGCGATTGGCGATCAGCAGAAGATCCGTGAAAACGAAGATCTCGGCCGCCAGGCAACCCTCGTACGCCAGGACTCCGACTCGCACGACGTCAGGTCACAGTCCGAGAGTGAGGCCGACGGCCGTCAGCGTCACCGTGAGTTCGAGCGCGAATCCGAGAACATCGCCGTTGAGCCCGCCGAATCGCCGGACGCAGTGACGCACACACAGCACACTGATCAGCAGCGCCGACGCGGTGACGAGAGGGCCGAGCCACCACCGGTCGGTGGCAAAGGCAGAAACGGCGATCAGCGGAACCGACCATACGAGTGCGGCCCAGAGCGGTTGCGAATCGGCGACGAGCGCACCGAATCCGCTCGGGCTCGACGCGAGAACGCCTCGGCGGCAGGCAAAAACGACGGCGACTCGGCCCGCAGCGACAGATACGAGGACCGCGATCCACTGCGTGGGGGAGTCGGCAACAGCAAGGACGCCGAAGGAGACCGATTGCAGACCAAGGAAGATGAACAGTGCGGCGACCCCGAAGGGTCCGGCGCCGCCGCTGTGCATGACCTCGCGGGCGCGCTCCGGTGGACCGTAACAACCCAGTCCGTCGATGGAGTCCGACAGTCCGTCCACGTGCATCCCGCGGGTTCCGAGAGCGAGTGCGCCGACCGTCAGTAAGCCCGCGAGATAGGGATTCAGGCCGATGCTGGTTGCGCCCCAGAGTAGGAACGTCGCGGCAATGCCGAGAGCGATGCCGGTCAGCGGAGCGGCGGTGATGGCACGACGCCCGGCAGTGCGATCGATGTCGGAGGGGCCACGAACCGGGAGGACCGTCAGCCACGAGAAGGCCAGTGGCACACCGGACAGCGGGCCCGCCACGCTCACTCCGCCGTAACGGTTTTGGTCAGGTCGATCGACTCCGGCTCTTCAGCGGGCGCGCTGCCCTGAGTGCTGACACCGGCCTCGGAGAAGGTCGCCATCTTGCTCAGGATCGCCACTGCGCCCTGAAGGATCGGGAGAGCGGTGACTGCGCCTGACCCTTCGCCGAGTCGCATGTCGAACTCGACGATCGGATCGAGACCCATTCGCGTCAACGCGATGGTGTGTGCGGGTTCCGTGGAGCGGTGCCCGGCGACCCACCATTCACGTGCGCCGAAAGCCAGCTCGTCGGCGACCATGGCGGCTGCGGTGACGACGACGCCGTCGAGGATCACCGGCGTACGACGCGACGCTGCCTGGGCCAGGAAGCCGGCCATCGCTGCGAGGTCGGCACCCGAAGACGTGCGCAGCAGCGCGACTGTGTCGCGAACGTGCGGACGAGCGCGTCGGAGGGCATCGCGAATCGCGGCAGTCTTGCGGATCCACCCGGCGTCGTCGATACCGGTACCGCGACCCACGACCGCCACAGGTTCACTGTCCGTCAGGGCGGCGATGAGCACGGTAGCGGGTGTGGTGTTGCCGATGCCCATGTCGCCGGCGATGAGAAGGTCTGCGCCCCCGTCGATTTCCTCGTCGGCGATCGCTCGGCCGGCAGCGATGGCCTGGAGGGTTTCCTCATTCGACATGGCATCTTCGCGGTCGATGGACCCGGAAGACCTGCGTACCTTGTGGTTCGAGACGGCCGGATCGGTATCGCCGTCCACCGCGATGTCGACGACGCGAACGGTGGCGCCGGCAACCTCGGAGAGGACGTTGACTGCCGCGCCGCCCCCGAGGAAGTTGGCGACCATCTGTGCGGTCACTTCCGGCGGATAGGCGGAGACGCCGTTGCGGGCGATTCCGTGATCACCCGCGAACACGACGACGCGAGGCCGAGCGAATGCGTTTGGGGGACAAACTCCTTGGCAGGCTGATGCCCAGCCTGCGAGAGCCTCCAGTCGGCCCAGCGAACCGGCCGGCTTGGTCAGATCACGCTGACGCGCATCGGCCTGCGCACGCACCTCGCGGTCGGGCGGGGTGACGGGTTCGAAGTCGGCGCTACTGGCAGGCGCGACGTCAGGGTTGGATTCTGGGTCGGCAACTGGATTCGCCCCTGGATTGGCCCCTGAATTGGCGTCGGTACTCACATCGTGCCTTCCGGTTGTGCAGCAGTATCTTTCAAGACGAGCGGTAACCCTGCAACCACTAGTACGACACGATCGCACACCGCGGCGATACGAGCGTTGAGAGTGCCGATCTCGTCGCGGAACAATCGTCCTGACCGGGTCTCGGGAATCACGGCCAAACCCACTTCGGGGCTGACCAGTACCAGGGATCCGCGGTAGTTCTCGACGCCGGCGACAAGGCTGTCCGCAGCGGGCGTGATGGTGCCGCGCGGTGCGTCCCAGGCGCTCTGACGGTCCAGTTCCGTGGTCAGCCACGTTCCCAGATCGTCGACCAACGTCGCTGTGTGTGAATCGCTTTCGAGCTGCGCCGCGAGGTCACCTGCATCCGCGGTCTCGACGGTCGACCAGTGAGAAGGCCGTCTGCTCCGGTGCTGATCGATCCGGCTTTCCCAGTCGGCGTCGGAATTATCGCGCTTCGCTGTCGCCAGGTACCGGATCGGTGCCGAATCTTCGGGTAAATGGCCTGCACAAACCAAATCCTCGGCGTGCGCGGACTTACCAGACCGCGCGCCGCCGAGGACCAAAGTTCTATACGTGTTCGTCACACTCAGATTGCGTCGCCCGGCCCCACACGAGGCTTCGGTGCGCGCAGCTTACGGATCTGCGACGCGCGAACGAACGCGTACCAGCCGAGCTTGAATCCGCCGTCGGTGCTGTCGGGGAAGCGTTCGGCGACGCGGTTGTTGATCATGCGTCCGAGCCAGATGCCTTCACCGACCATGAAGAGCATCATCACGAGCATCGCCAGCGTGACGATCTGCTGGAGCGCGGGCGTGACGAACATCGTCATGATGAGGATCAATGCGAGCGGCATGAACAGCCCGACGAGGTTGCGGCGAGCATCGATGAAGTCGCGGACGTAGGCGCGAACCGGACCCTTGTCGCGGGGGAGCAGGTACTTGTCCTCGCCGGCGAGCATGCGGGCGCGGCGGTCTGCCGACGATGCGCGACGCTCTGCGGCTTCGGCCTTGCGGTCCTCCTTGGAGCCGCGGGTCGCCTTGCGGCGGGCGCGGGCTTCCTTCGCGGTCAGCGGGGCAGGCGCAACCGGGCCACGCCTCTTCGCCTCGGCGTCACGACGCTTGGGTGTTGGGCGGCCCTTGCCCACCTGCTCGATGGGCGCCTCTTCGGAGGCCGAGGATGCCTCAGTGCCCTCGACGTCACGTTTGTCGGAGTTGTCTGAGTCACCGCGGCGTAGCAATTTCACACCTCCAGGCTATTGGATAAGTGCACGGTCTGGGAAACCGACCTCGGTCTTTCTGAAAATCACAATCGCGCAAGACGCCCAAACGCTCGAGAAACCGAAACATCGGGGTCATTCGGCACTCTTAGACTTCGGCTATGCGAGTAATAGTTGCTCCAGATTCATTCGGCGAGACCCTGACCGCCGTCGAGGCGGCCGAGTCCATTTCTGCCGGTTGGCGACGCGGCCGACCCGATGACGACGTCGTCACCGCGCCACAATCCGACGGGGGACCGGGATTTGTCGACGTCTTGGCCGCGGCGGGGGGCGACATCCGGTCCACGCGGGTGTCCGGACCGCTGACCGCGGGCGTCGACGCGAAGTGGCTGCTCGATTCGGGCACGGCGTACATCGAGTCGGCCGAGGCAGTCGGGCTCGGCTTGCTCGGAGGTCCACCGACGCGTGAGAGCGCACTCGCCGCGCACAGTCGCGGTGTCGGAGAACTGATCGCGGCTGCGCTCGAGGCAGGCGTGGAGACGGTTGTCGTCGGGCTGGGCGGGAGTTGCTGCACAGACGGGGGACGTGGACTTGTGGACGCGCTGGGTGGCCTGGAGGCCGCAACGGCGGCTACGGCGGACATTCAGTTGGTCGCGGCCACCGACGTCGAGCACGTACTTCTCGGCGAGCACGGTGCGGCAGCGGTGTTCGGCCCGCAAAAAGGCGCCGACGCCGAGGCAATCGCCGTCCTCGAAGCGAGAAATGCGATGTGGGCAGAACAGTTGGAGTCCATCAGCGGGAAGGGAGTGTCGGATCTTCCTGGCGCCGGCGCCGCAGGTGGTATCGGTGCTGCGCTGTTCGCGCTCGGTGCGCAGCGGGGATCCGGGGCCGACGTCGTCGCCGATCGGACCGGGCAGGCAGCGCTATTGGAGTCTGCCGACCTGGTGATCACCGGCGAAGGCAAGTTCGACCACCAATCGCTGCGAGGCAAACTCGTCACAACGCTCGCTTCGGCCGGGGCAGCGCACGGCGTTCCGACGCTCGTTTTTGCCGGCCAGGTGACGCTCGACGAGCCGGACTATGCGTCGACCTCGATCGTCGAGGCGAAATCGGTGACAGAGTTCGCGGGTTCGGTGGAACATGCGATGAACGAAGCGTCGGCGTGTCTCGAGGGACTCGCCGAACATACGGCGCGCGAGTGGAACATCTGGCGCGGTCAACAGAGCGCAGAATCCACCAGCGTCGACGCGCCGTTGCCGTGACGGGAAGACCGGATAGGATGAAGACGAATCGCACCCGGTAAGGACTGGCGGGAATAAGTCGGCAGCGGCGTACCGTTGAAGCGTTCACGGGTTGGTACGAACATTAGGGAGAGCCCATGACTGTGCAGAACGAGACCGCCACCCACGGCGTCAAGATGACCGAGGCCGCATCCGCCAAGGCGAAGGCACTCTTCGATCAGGAGGGTCGCGACGACCTCGCGCTGCGTATCGCAGTGCAGCCCGGCGGCTGTGCCGGACTGAAGTACCAGCTGTTCTTCGACGACCGCACGCTCGACGGTGACCTCACCGTCGACTTCAACGGCGTCAACCTGGTTGTCGACCGGATGAGCGCGCCGTACGTCGAAGGTGCGTCCATCGACTTCCTCGACACCATCGAGCAGCAGGGCTTCTCGATCGACAACCCCAACGCAACAGGCTCCTGCGCCTGCGGTGACTCGTTCAACTGAGTCCGTCGATCACAACTCAATTCGCAAACAACTGACGCGGAACCGACATTCGGTTTCGCGTCAGTTGTTTGTGGTGACTCGTACCCAGGCGGTTCCGATCTGACGGCTCGGGTGCCAAAGACGGCGCTACGGGCAGTAACGTGAACTTTTGCTCCTCTTTCATTCTTGTACTCACTTCGCTGAAAGGCCACGATCCGTGACTATTGCGGTAACCGGTTCCATTGCCACCGACCATTTGATGCGTTTTCCTGGCCGCTTCGCCGATCAGCTCCTCGCCGATCAGCTCGCCCACATTTCGCTGAGCTTCCTGGTGGACGACCTCGTGATCCGCCGCGGCGGCGTCGGCGGCAACATCGCCTACGCAATGGGCGTGCTCGGTGGATCGCCGCTGCTCGTCGGTGCGGTCGGCGCGGACTTTGCCGAATACCGCACCTGGCTCGAGGACAACGGCGTCGATTGCAGCGCGGTCCGCATCTCGGACAAGGCACACACCGCGCGTTTCGTGTGCACCACCGACGAGGACATGGCGCAGATCGCGTCGTTCTACCCCGGCGCGATGAGCGAGGCCCGCGAGATCGAACTCGCAGCAGTGGCCAAGACCGCGGGTGCGCTGGATCTTGTGCTGGTCGGCGCAAACGACCCCGAAGCAATGGTTCGCCATACCGACGAATGCCGCCTGCTCGGAATTCCGTTCGCAGCTGATCCGTCGCAGCAGCTTGCCCGCCTGTCCGGTGACGAGGCCAAGGCGCTCATCCACGGTGCGAAGTACTTGTTCACCAACGAGTACGAGTGGGGTCTGCTTCAGCAGAAGACGGGTCTGAGTGAGGAAGAGATCCGCGCACAGGTCGGCATCCGCGTCACCACCCTCGGCTCCAAGGGTGTGGAAATTGTTGATGCCGAAGGTAATTGGGTGCGCGTCGACGTAGTGCCCGAGACGGGCAAGGTTGATCCGACGGGTGTTGGCGATGGCTTCCGTGCCGGCTTCCTGCTCGCACACGGCGCTGGTCTGAGCTTCGAGCGTGCCGCCCAGCTGGGATCGCTGGTCGCTGTGTTGATCCTCGAGACCGTCGGAACCCAGGAGTGGGTGTTCAACCGCGACGAGGCCCTCAAGCGTCTCACCGAGGCGTACGGCAGCGCGGCAGCGGACGAGATCGCAACGATTCTTCCGAAGTAGGGGCTCCGCCCCCGTGAGTGGTTCAGGAGTCCGGAGACTCCTTAACCACTCACGGGGCCGAAGGCCTAGATATTGACCGGGTACACCGGTTCCTGGATCTGCGGCACGATGCGCTTCTCCACGAAGATTCCGTGCCAGACCATGAAGGTCAGGACGGTCCACAGGCGTCGACTGTGGTCCGAAACGCCCTCGCGGTGATCGTTGAGCATCTTCACGACGGCCTGCTTGTCGAAGATGTGGTCGGTTCCCGACTCTTCGATCTGCAGATGTGCCCAGTCGAAGAGTTCGGTGCCGCGAAGCCAGTGGCGCAGGGGAACCGGGAATCCGAGCTTGGCGCGGTGCAGAACATGGTGCGGCACAATGCCTTCCAAGGCCTGACGTAGCGCGTACTTGGTTGTGTCCTTCGTGATCTTCTGATCGAGTGGAACGCGTGACGCGACGTCGAAGACCTCGGGATCGAGGAACGGCACACGCAGTTCCAGCGAGTTGGCCATCGTCATCTTGTCGGCCTTGACGAGGATGTCGCCTCGCAGCCACGTGAACAGGTCGAGATGCTGCATCCGGGCAACCGGATCCCAGTCCCGAGACTGCGCGTAGATCGGCGCGGTGACGTCCTGGTGAGTCCACTCGGGTCGGAAGTCGCGCAGGACGGCGCGAAGCTGAGCGTCGTTGAAGCTACGAGCGTTGCCGTAGTAGCGCTCCTCGAGCGTCAAGGAACCGCGGTTGAGCAGACTCTTGCCGCGAGTGCCGTCCGGGATGTGTTCGGACAACTTGCCCGCGGCCCGACGCAATCCCTTGGGGAGGTACTCGAAAGGCTTGAGCGACAACGGTTCACGGTAGATCGTGTAGCCGCCGAACAGCTCGTCGGCGCCCTCGCCGGACAGCACCACCTTGACGTGCTTGCGCGCTTCCTTCGCGATGAACCACAGCGGAATCAATGCCGGATCGGCCACCGGGTCGTCGAGGTACCAGACGATCTCGGGAATCGCAGCGGCGAACTCGGAGGGGGAGACCACCTTGACGACGTGCTTCGCGCCGATCGCTGCGGCGGATTCTGCAGCAACGTCGACCTCGGAATAGCCCTCACGTTCGAAACCGGTCGTGAAAGTGATCAGGTTGGGGTTGTGACGCATCGCCAGCGCCGCGATGGCAGTGGAGTCGATACCGCCGGACAGGAACGAACCGACGGTCACGTCGGCGCGCATGTGCTTGGCAACCGAATCCTCGAGTGCCTCGGCGATTTCCTGGTAGCGCGCCTTCTCCGTGCCCGGCGCAAATGGCTTGGCCGGGAACTTCGGCGTGAAGTACCGCGTGAACGTGGGCTCCTCGCCCGGACGCACCCGCGCGAAGCTGCCTGATTCCAGGCGTCGGATCTGCTTGTGCAGTGTTTCCGGCTCCGGCACGTACTGCAGAACGGTGTAGTGCTCGATGGCGCGCGGATCCAGTTCGGTACCGATGCCGATCAGATCGGTGAGTTCGAGCAGGCTCTTCTTCTCGCTGCCGAACGCGGTGCCGCCGGCGCCGGTCGCGATGAACAGCGGCTTGATACCGAACGGATCGCGCGCGATGAACAGCTCACGCGTGTCGGTGTCCCAGATCGCGAACGCGAACATTCCACGCAGGCGCCGGACTGCATCTTCACCCCAGTAGTGGAATGCAGCGACGATGGCTTCCGAGTCGCCCTCGGTGAAGAACTTCGCGTCGTGGTCCTTGACCAGCTCGGCGCGGATCTCCAGATAGTTGTAGATCTCGCCGTTGAACGTGAGCGCGTAGCGCTCCGGATTCTCCGGCGGGCCCCAACGCAGCGGCTGGTGGGAATGAGCGATGTCGATGATCGCCAGGCGGTTGAACCCGAAGACGAGGTGGTCGTCATTCCACGTCCCGTGTTCGTCCGGCCCGCGGTGACGAAGGCAATGCATCGCCTGGTCGACCCGCGAGACGGCGTCCTCGCTGGTTCCGCCAGATGTCAGTAGCCCGAGCAGTCCACACACAGCGTCCGGTTCCTCGATTCAGAATTTTTTGTACAGAAGGCTCCCGGACACGAGTGTCGGGGAGAGGTCAACGAACTCTTGTCGAAAGTATGCCGCAGATCGACGTCCCTGCCGATCACGGCGGAACGAATCGACGTGATGTGCGTCGCCCGAACGACCTGAGCCGTTCCTGAGCAGCACCTGAGAGAGTTGTGTGACGTCCGCCGCGACACGGGCGAGGACCCGAGGATGGATAGCGCCCGGCTTTGGTCTACGCTGCGTAGTAATTGGGCCTTCCCTCCGGGCATGCCCTAGTTGAATTTTGTGGCGATCAGGAAGGCGTGAACGTGGCGCAAGGTCGGATCCTTCGGCGAGCGGGGCTGGCAGTATCTCTGGGCATTGCTGCCTTGCTGCTGTCGGGTTGCTCCATCGACAACGAAGTGCTTCGTTTCGGGTGGCCTTCGGGCATCACCCCGGAGGCGACGCGCATGCGTGAGCTGTGGACGTGGTCGGTTGTAGCCGCCCTCGTCATGGGTGTGCTGGTGTGGGGGTTGGTCTTCTGGGCCGTCATCTTCCACCGTAAGAAGAAGGACTCGCCGGAATTCCCGCGTCAGACGGCATACAACGTGCCGCTCGAACTCGGTTACACGGCAGTTCCCTTCGTCATCATCGCGGTTCTCTTCTACTTCACCGTCATCGTTCAGAACCATGTTCTGGACAAGACGGACAACCCTGACGTCGTCGTAGACGTCACGGCCTTCCAGTGGAACTGGAAGTTCGGCTACCGCTCCATCGAGTTCGGTGACGGTTCCGCCAAGTACAACGGAATCGACGTCGAGGCCGAAGAGGCTGCCAAGACCGAGGGCTCCACTGTCAACGATCACGGCGAAGAAGTTCCCGGCCCGATCCACGGCAACAGCACCGAGGACCTGAGCTACCTGCACTACGACAAGATCGAGACCGTCGGCTCCAGCCAGGAGATCCCGATCCTCGTTCTGCCCACCGGCAAGCGAATCCAGTTCGAACTCGCTTCCTCGGACGTCATCCATGCATTCTGGGTGCCTGAGTTCCTGTTCAAGCGTGACGTTCTCCCGAACCCCAAGGAGAACCACTCGGACAACATCTTCCAGATCAGTGAGATCGAGAAGGAAGGCGCGTTCGTCGGGCGTTGTGCAGAAATGTGTGGCACGTTCCACGCGATGATGAACTTCGAGGTTCGTGCGGTTTCGCCGGAGGACTTCGCCAAGTACATCGAACTGCGCAAGGGTGACGCGGAGGGCAATGGTGGTCTGACGACCGCTGAGGCTCTGCAGGCAATCGGTCAGTCGCCGGTGGCTACGTCGACCACGCCGTTCAACACCGACCGCGAGTACCGTCAGGCAACCGTCGCCACTGCAGGCAACTGAGCCGGCCAGCCTCTTCACTGAACAAGGACAAGTGCTGATATGAAGATCGAAGCCAAGCTCTTCGAGATCCTGACGATGTTCTTCATTCTCGTCGCGATCATCTACGGAGTGTTCACCGCTCTGTCACGCACAGGTATCGAGTGGGCCGGACTGACGGCCATCGTCCTGTCTGCAGGTCTGACGCTCATCGTGGGTACCTACTTCCGCTTCGTTGCTCGTCGTCTGGACACCCGTCCCGAGGACTACGACGACGCTGAAATCTCGGACGGTGCAGGAGAACTGGGCTTCTTCAGCCCGGGTAGCTTCTGGCCGATCCTGCTGGCCGCCGCTGCTGCACTCGCGGCAGTGTCGCTGGCGTACTTCCAGCCGTGGCTCATCGCAGTCGCAGTTGTCTGTGTGCTGGCCGCAGCTGCCGGCCTGGTGTTCGAGTACTACACCGGACCCGAGAAGCACTAGTTTCACCTGCACTCGAACAGAGGCGCCGAATCCATCCGGGTTCGGCGCCTCTGTTGTCGTTGATGCAGGGTTGTCGTTGATGCAGGTGTAGGACGAGCGTGCGAAGTATCAACCGCTGTCTGTCAGTCGTGGAGCAGGTATTCGAGGTCGTAGCGGTGTAGACCATTGACTACCTCGAGCTCGAGAGTGCCCGAGATACCCTTCAATTCGCCGGTTCCGGAGCCCGGCACGATCTCGTACAGGAGTTTCTGCGTTCCGTCGATCATCTGACCGAACTGCTGCAGGGCGAACGACCCCACCGCTTCCTCGACTTGCCCGGTGACAACCTCCAACGCGACGTAGCCGGCTTCACCGTGTGTCGGGTCGCCGGCGGACAGCATGAGGCCGGACGACGTACCTTCGATGCCGCCGACGAATGTCTTGTCGAACTCGAAGCGGCCGACGCGTCCGGCGAGCTCAGGATCGGCAGGGCGGAGATCGATCTCGAAGGTGCCGCGCGCATGGGATGTCATGGTCCGAGTATCTCACCAGGCGGCAACGCCTCGTGGGGACTCTCGAGAACGTGAAACACTTCGCCTATGATCCTCGAACATGCCGTCCTGCAGGTCGATCCGGCGCAGTCAGCGCAATTCGAGTCCGCGTTCGACGTGGCCCGCGCCATCATCTCCGAGGTTCCCGGATTCATCAGGCTGCGGCTCTCGCACTGCGTGGAAGCGCCGGAACGGTACCTCCTGCTCGTCGAGTGGGAGGACTTGGAGTCACACACCATCGGGTTCCGTCAGTCCGCGGGATACGAGAAGTGGCGAGAACTTCTCCATCACTTCTACGAACCGTTCCCGACGGTCGAGCACTATTCGTCCGTCTTCGAGGTCTGAGATTGGGCGTACTGCCCTTCACGCCGGCCGCACACGGCGAACCGGGGGAGTGGTAACAAGACTTAGTGGTTCTCCAAACTGAATCGCTCAGAGAACGAGTGAGGCCCCGAACCGGATTCCGGTTCGGGGCCTCACTGGTCAACTGTCGTTCTTAGTGGAGCTCTCCACTCGAACCGTCGGACTTGCCATTGGTTCGGTTCTGGTAGTCCAGAAGGATCTGAAGCTGCTCATGCTCAGCTTCGTGATGAGCGGCTTCGAGAGCCTCGCTCTCCTCGACCGGGTCAGCGGTGATCAGGCTACCGCTACCGGGCTTACCGGCGAGGCCGAGCTTGTTCATCTTCTTCGGGACAGCTGCACCCTGGTACTCGAGCGGGATCGGGTGTCCGTGCTCGTCGACGGGGCCGAGCGGCTGGTGGATCTCGATGTACTGGCCGTTCGGCATCCGCTTGATGATGCCGGTCTCGATGCCGTGCTCGAGGACTGCACGGTCACTGCGCTGCAGGCCGATGCAGAACCGGTACGTCACGAAGTACGCGATGGGCGGAAGGAGAACCATGCCGATACGGCCGATCCACGTCATTGCGTTCAGCGAGATGTGCAGGTGGTACGCGATGATGTCGTTGATGCAGGAGATCGTGAGCACCAGGTAGAACGCGATGGACATTGCACCGATAGCGGTACGGACCGGCACGTCGCGCGGGCGCTGCAGGATGTTGTGGTGAGCGTCGTCTCCGGTGAGGCGCTTCTCGATCCACGGGTACGCGATCAACAGTGCGAAGACGAGGCCCATGATCAGGGCGACGGCGAACACAGCGGGGATCGTGTAGCGGTTGAACAGGTAGATCTCCCACGCCGGCCACAGTCGAGCAAGGCCGTCCGTCCACATCATGTAGATATCGGGCTGGGAACCAGCCGAGACCTGAGACGGGTTGTACGGACCGATGTTCCACACGGGGTTGATCTGGAACAGACCACCGAGCAGTGCGAGCACACCGAAGGTCATGGCGAAGAACGCGCCACCCTTCATCGCGAAGACCGGGAGAATACGAACGCCGACGACGTTCTGTTCCGTGCGGCCGGGGCCGGGGAACTGCGTGTGCTTCTGGTACCAGACCAACGCGAGGTGGCCGGCGATCAGGGCCAGGATGATGCCCGGGAACAGCAGCACGTGCGCGACGTAGAGGCGCGGAATGATGAGGTCGCCCGGGAAGTCGCCGTCGAAGATCAGCCAGTGCATCCAGGTACCGACGATCGGGATACTCATCGTGATACCACCGAAGGCGGCGCGGAGGCCGGTGCCCGAGAGCAGGTCGTCGGGGATGGTGTAACCGAAGAAGCCTTCGAACATCGCCAGGATGAGCAGCAGGCAGCCGATGACCCAGTTCGCTTCACGCGGGCGACGGAATGCGCCGGTGAAGAAGATGCGAGCGAGGTGAACGATGATCGACGCCGCGAACATCAGTGCAGCCCAGTGGTGAATCTGGCGAACGAAGAGACCGCCGCGCACCTCGAAGGAGATGTTGAGGGTGGTCTCGTAGGCGCGAGACATCGTGACGCCGCGTAGCGGCTGGTATGCGCCCTGGTAGACGACGTGTGCCATCGACGGATCGAAGAACAGCGTCAGGAACACACCGGAGATCAGCAGGATCACGAAGCTGTAGAGCGCGATCTCGCCGAGCATGAAGGACCAGTGCGTCGGGAAGACCTTGTTGATCTGCCTGCGCATGCCTGCAGCGAGGTGGTAGCGGGAGTCCATAGCCTCCGCTTGTCCAGCCGCTGCCGCGCTGATCTTGGACGGTTTGGTTGTTGTTGTGGTCACGGTCGACGCTCCCAAAATGCCGGGCCGAGTGCTTCGATGAAGTCACCGTCGGCGACCAGGAAGCCCTCTTCGTTCACTGTAATAGGCAACTGCGGAAGTGCGCGAGCAGCGGGACCGAAGATCGGCTTGCCGTAGGTCAGTGCGTCGAACTGCGACTGGTGGCAGGGGCACAGAATACGGTTGCTCTGCTGTTCGTAGAGCGAGGTGGGGCAACCTAGGTGGGTGCAGATCTTCGAGTACGCGAAGTAGTCGCCGTAGTTGAAGCTTTCCTGGCCCTTGCGCTTGGTGACACGCGCGGTGTCTTCCGTGCGCAGGCGGATGAGCATCACCGAGTTGCGAATGCCGCGCAGTGCTGCGAGCAGAGCATGCTCGTCGCCACGGTCGGACTCGCGGAACGGGAAGACCGTTTCCATCGATCCGGCATCGAGATCTTCCGGGCGAACGAGGACGATGTCCTCGGGACGGCCGGTGTCACGACGCAGGTAGATGGTCTCGCCCGGGTAGTTGGGGGTCCAGCCGGACACCCACAGGGGTGAGTCGTCGCCCTTGGCCCACGGGTTCTTGATGAGTCCGCCGAGAGGCATGACCATCATGACGCCGAGTGCGCCACCACCGAACATCAAGCTGCGCTTGATGGCCTTGCGGCGGGGGAGGGTGGACGTATCGAGGGTGTCGCCGAGTTCGGCAACGATCGTGCGACGATCGACCTCTGTGGAACCACCGTCGTGGCGGTCCTGGATCGAAACCTCTTCGGGGATGAACTTCTTCGTGAACTGAACGGCACCGATACCGACGCCGAGGATCGCCAGACCCATGGTCAAGCCGATCAGCGGGGTGTACAGGCTGTACTTGCCGTAGTTCTCGTCACCGGCACCGGCGTACTCCCAGGGCCAGAACAGGTAGATCGCGATGAACGCGATCGCCGAAACGCCGGCGAGGCCGAACCAGAAGGCGACGTTGCGTTCTGCGCGCTTCTCCGCCCTGGTGCCCTTTACCGACCAACGATCACGGCGGTAGACGACGTCGACGCCATCGAGATTGGTACCCAGCTTGACCAGGTCGTCGCGTGACATCGCGTCGAGCTCTTCATCTGTGTACTTCTTAGGCGTATCGCCGCCATGCTGGCCAGCGTCGCTCATGACCTTGCTCCGATCCACAATGCTGCACCGACGACAGCGATGATTCCGACGGCCCACATGGCGAGACCCTCAGAGGCCGGACCGAGGCCACCGAGCCCGTACCCACCGGGGTCCTTCGACTCGCCCGACGACTTGACGTAGGCGATGATGTCCTTCTTCTCCTCGATCGTCAGCTGACGATCCGAGAACTTCGGCATGTTCTGGGGGCCGGTAACCATGGCAGCGTAGATCTGCTGCTCGCTGGCCGGATCCAGGACCGGGGCGTACTTGCCCGAGGACAGTGCGCCGCCGCGGCCGGTGAAGTTGTGGCAGGAAGCGCAGTTGAGCCGGAAGAGCTCACTGCCGCGTCCGATGTCGCCACCGCGCAGCGAGGACTGGGCGATTTCGCCGTTCTCGTCGCGGATGAGCGTCGGGCCGCCGCCGTTGGCCTGGATGAAAGCGCCGAGGGCGTCGGTCTGCGCAGCATCGAACTTGGGGTCCTTGCGTGCAGCCTGGGCTTCGTTGCGAGCTGCGGGCATACGACCAGAGGAGACCTGGAAGTACACGGCTGCTTCGCCGACGCCGATGAGGCTGGGACCGCGGTCCTGCACGCCCTGCAAGTTCGCGCCGTGGCACGTGATGCATGACGTGTCGTAGAGCTGCTTGCCTTCACGAATCAGGGCTGCTGAATCGTCACTGGCGGTCGCAACCTGCGGAGCTGGTGTCAACGCCGAAGCGAGGAAACCTGCGCTGATCAATCCCATCATCAATACGAGCGCGCCGGTAACGCGCCGGCGGATTTTCCGCTGGCGACGCGACTTCGCGGCATTCGCTGAGTTATCGGATGCGGGAGGGGGGGATGAACTCATCTGTATCCCTTTGGTATGTCGGGACGGAACTGGACGTCAGGGGCTGCCTGGGGCGTACAGCTGATTAACGGATGAAATAAATCGTGGCAAACAGCGCGATCCACACGATGTCGACAAAGTGCCAGTAGTACGAAACAACGATCGCGGCGGTGGCCTGGGCGGGCGTGAACTTGCTGACCCGGGTACGTGCGATCAAGAAGACGAAGGCGATGAGACCGCCGATGACGTGCAAACCGTGGAAGCCGGTGGTCATGTAGAACACCGAGCCGTACACGCTGCTCGAAATCGTGGTGCCCTCGTGCACAAGGTGGTAGTACTCGTAACCCTGGCCGGAGACGAAGAACGCCCCCATGATCAAGGTGATGGTGTACCAGCGACGAAGTCCGAAGACGTCGCCACGCTCAGCCGCGAAGACACCCATCTGGCAGGTGAACGAAGATGCGATCAGCACCAAGGTCACCGGCACGGCCAGATACAGGTTCAATTCGGTTGGCTCCGGCGGCCAATTTCCGTTCGCCTGAGCTCGTGCCACGAAGTACATGGCAAAGAGCCCTGCGAAGAACATGAGCTCACTTGACAACCACACGATGGTGCCAACGCTGACCATATTCGGCCGGTTCAGCGAGTGCACGCGTTGGGTGATTGCCGATCCTGAAGTCCCTACTGCGCTCGTCACAGACAGAAGTATGACGCTTCGTCGTAAGAGACGACCACTCGGGTCCACCATCGGCGCGTCGCTCGGCTCGAGTTCGCGGGATCGGGCGGCGAACGCGCTGGTGGCGTGGTCGGAATATGCTGGCGCGATGGCAGCTACACACAAGAGTAGACCGTGGTTCCTGAGAATTTTCGGCACAAAGATTCCGACGCCGCTCGACGCGGGGCGGTCGGATCTGGTCGTCGTCGCCGAGGGCTTCGACGACGCCGAGGCGAGTTCGACCGCTCTCGAACGTGCCGGCTCCACCGAGCCGAAGTTCCGGGCGGAGTCCGAAGTGGTTCTGCGGCACCATCTGGACCTGCCGGAGGGTGCGGTTGTCGATGCCGAGAACATCGTCGCCCAGGACGGCTATGTGCGAGGCGTGAGTCGGCCCGAGGACGTGGCTCAGGCGGTCGAGAATTCGGTTCGCGTCATCTTCGAGCGTGTCCAGGTGCTGGACGCCCTGCATTGCTCCCAGGAGCGATCACGAATGGCCGGTCTGGCCCAGCGACTGGGTGGTTCGGTAGCCGGGTGGGATGCGCTTCAGCCCCCAGCCCTTGCGGAGGCGACGCCCAAGCGCGGCCGCCGAAAGTCCTGAGCGGCCCTATTCGGTGTCCTCGCTACCTCACTGACTAGGCTGCCAGGGTCAGAGACAGCACGTAATGACAGCACAAAAACACAGCACGAAACGACAGCACGAAATCCAGCCCACATGAACGACAGGGGACCAAGGCACTATGGCCGGCACCGACGCATCCAACGCCGTGAACGTCGATTCGAGTGCAGTGGTGCGGTCCTGGCCGATGATTCTCGGATTGCTCACGGACGGCAGTGACTTGTCGGAGGCGGACTCCCGTTGGGCGATGGGCGAGATCATGTCGGATAACGCCACTTCCGCTCAGATCGCAGCTTTCGGTGTCGGGCTGAAGATGAAGGGCGAAACTCCCGCGGAGTTGGAAGGGCTCGCTGCCGCGATGCTCGAACACTCCCGGCGCGTGCCGGTCGATTCCGACGTCGTCGACATCGTCGGTACGGGTGGTGACCGCTCCAACACCGTCAACATCTCGACGATGGCCTCGATCGTGGTTGCCGCGTCCGGTGTGCGAGTTGTCAAGCACGGCAACCGCGCTGCTTCATCCAAGAGCGGCGGAGCCGACGTGCTCGAGGCGCTCGGCGTTCGCATCAACCTCGGGCCGGAGCAGGTGGCGAGGTGCGTCGAAGAGGTCGGCATCGGCTTCTGCTTCGCGCCGGTCTTCCATCCCGCACTGCGCTTTGCAGCGGTGCCCCGCAAGGAAATCGGCATCCCGACGGCGTTCAACGTGCTCGGTCCACTGACCAATCCGGCTCGCCCGCGCGCCGGCCTGATCGGGTGCGCATTCCCGAAGCTGATCTCGGTTGTCGCGGGAGTACTTGCGCAGCGCGGCAATTCGGCGTTGGTGGTGCGCGGAGACGACGGACTCGACGAGCTGACCACCTCCACGACTTCGACGGTCCACATCGTCGGCGGCGGGAGTGTGCGAACCGTCACGTTGGATCCGCGTGATCTCGGAATCGACCGCGTTCCACTCGAGGAGTTGCGCGGAGGAGACGCCGAAGTCAACGCCACGGTCGCGCGAACGCTACTCTCCGGGCAGAAGGGCCCCGTCCGGGACGCGGTCTTGCTGAATGCGGGAGCAGCCATCGCGGCATTCAACGGTGTCGGCGACGACCTCGAGGGTGCGATCTCTGCCGGGATGAACGCCGCCGCTGCCGCGATCGACAGCGGCGCGGGCGCTGAACTGCTTCACAAGTGGGCGGCACTCACCGCGGATCTGGCTGACCAAGCCTGATCGACGTCAGTCGAAGAGGCGTCGATCAGGCTCGGTCGACGGGCTACTCGCCCAGAGAGAATCCGGCTTCGACGTCAGCGCTGGAGAACGACTGGAATGCAATGTGTGTGGCGGTTCGGAGAACGCCGGGCACCTTGTTGATTCCCCCGGTGACCACGTCGGCGATCTGGGCGTGGTCACGTACTTTCACGATGGCGATCAAGTCGACGTCACCTGCGCACGAGTAGACCTCGGTCACTCCGGACAGGTCGGCGACGGCCTGAGCGGTTTCCGGGATCCGGGCGGACTCGGCGTGAATCATGACGATGGCGTTGATCATTTCTCTCCTCGATTTCCCGGCGGGTTGTGCTGACCCGGTGGTTTCGATCGAGCTTAGGGGTGCCGCCCCGCCGTTACGTCATCGATGTTCGGATTCGGTACCGGCTCGCGCGAGTCGGCACCAGGCTTCCCACTTGCCGGCGCCGCCCACCGGTTCGACGTAGCCGGATGTCGCCGACACGATTCGGACACCGTCCGATCCGAGCCATCTGGCGATCAGTCCCAGTTCTTCGGGCGAGGCGCCGCGAAACGGGGCGTCGTCAGGCAACACGGTTTCGGCGGCCGCTGTGATGGCGTCGACGACGGGCATCGGGTGTGTTCCGCGCCCGGCGCGTCCTGCGGAGGCGAGCCGTCCGGAGCGGATCACGGACAGCTCCCAGCCGCCGTCCCCCGTGGGGCGGGCGAGAACGAGTTGTTCGATCGCCGCGACTGCGGCGAGCCGCTGTGTGCGCCGCACTGCGGTAGCGACTGCGACGGTTCGGTCACGCAGACGAGCAGCATTCTCGAACAACGCGTGTGCGGACAGCTCGTCGATCCGCGCCTGCATCTTTTGTAGAGGAGCGTCGTTGATCCCCCGGAAGAAACCACGCACAGCCTCAGGGGCCGCCGAGTAGTCCTCTGCAGTGATTTCCGGGGCCCAGGAGGCCGGACACGCTCCCAATTCGCGAGCGGGGCAGTCAGGGCCGTGGACGGCGCCGCGCCCCAGTCGCTTGGTGCAGGTGCGTAGACGACTGAACTCTGCGACCGTTTCGGCGACGTCTACTGCATCGGCGCGAGAGGTGAACGGGCCGATCGAATCGGCCGTCGGCGTGCGAACCACGGACAATCTCGGGAATGCCTCGTCCGTGATGGTGATCCACCAACCGCGCTTGGGAAACTTGGAGCGGCGGTTGTACGGCGGTGCATGCGCGCTCAGCAGGCGCAGTTCGCGGACCCCGGCTTCCAAAGCATGCGCGCACTCGACGTGGTCGACGCGAGTGGCCAGCGCGACCATTTCCTTCATACGGCCGCGCGTCTCCGAACCGGTGAAGTAGTTGCGGACGCGGCGTCGTAGATCGGTAGCGGTTCCTATATAGAGGGCTTCGTCCGAAGGACCTCGGAAAAGGTAGACGCCGGGGCTTCTCGGCAGGTCGGCGGCAAAGGACCGTTTGGCCCGTTGATGCGAGGAAATATTGGGCAGGTAGTCGACGAGTTCGCTGTAACTGTGGACGCCCTGGTTTCCGACCCTGTCGATCAGTCCGTGGAGGACGTCGACGGTCGCACGCGCGTCGTCGAGAGCCCGGTGCGTCGGCTGGGTGGTCACTTGGAAGAGATGGGCGAGTGCGGAGAGCTTCACCGAAGGTGCTTCGTCGCGCGTGAGTACCCGTCGGGCGAGTTTGACGGTGCACAGGACACGGAATGCCGGCCACGGGCGTGCGCTGCGTGACGCCGCTGCTTTGAGGAAGCCGATGTCGAACGGCGCGTTGTGTGCCACCAGCACCGCGCCCTCGGCGAACTCGAGAAATGCAGGCAGGACACGCTCGATCGGCGGTGCGCCGATCAGCATGGCCGTGGTGATTCCGGTCAGCTCGACGATGTACGGCGGAATCGACCGGCCAGGGTCGACGAGTGTGGCCATTTCACCGAGGACCTCGCCGCCCCGGATCTTGACGGCGCCGATCTCTGTGATGGAGTCCTGGTCGGCGCTTCCACCGGTGGTCTCGAGGTCGACGACGACAAACGTTGTCTCGCTCAGCGGTGTGTCCAACTCGTCGAAGCTCAGTTGCCGCCCGACGTCGAATTTCTCCCCGTCGGAGAACGGGGGCGGAGACGGAAATTCTCGGGCCGAGGCGGGACTCACATCGCAGACAGTAGAAGGACCCCCCGACAGGAATTGGCGAGTGCTGACGCGGAATCCGGCTCACTCCGACTTCCATTGGGAAATCAACGGATTGACCCCCGACAAAAGTATGAGAGACGAGGATCACACTTGCGGTGGGAACTCGTGAATGCGGCATTGCACCTACTTGCGGGTAGGGCGATTCGTGAGGTTGTTGCTACGACGATCAGCCGCCGAAAATGCTGGATTGATCGAAACAGGTTCTAGTTTCAAGTAATCGGCGTTGAACTGCATGGAAGATAGGATTGTCGGGTTTGGTGACCCTTGCCAGTGGGTAGCAAGCGCAGGTTTGCGGGCCAGGTGAGCCTCGCCGAACAGACCTGTTGTTATCTCTTCGTGACCCGTTGGGAGTATCGCGGGCGCGGCAGCACGATTTCCGGCGAATCGGGCGCGATTGTCACGAAGCGGTCGACATCGTCGCGATCATTTCGTAACCTTCCTGAGACCTAACGAAGTCTTGCCGGACCAAACAGGACCGGCATCGTCAGGAACCGCCTAATCGGGATCTCCGCGAGGAACCCGAACCGGGAACCCAAGTTTCCACTGGGGTGAATCCCGCCTGGGGTGCAGCACGCACGATCGCTGCAGACCACGCGGGTAGGGCTGATCTTCCCAGCCCGAACCCGTCAGCTAACTCGGTCGGCGGATGAATGGAAGAAATGGAGCACCCCTTAAGTGGCGTCACAGAGTTTCAAGCGTTCAGCGCAGTTGGCAGTAGCCGGCGCGCTCGCAGTCGGTGCATTTGCTGCCACCGCTGCACCTGCCTCGGCAGACCCCATCACGATCCCCGGCGTCGGCACCTTCGAGGTTCCGGGCGTTTCTATTCCTCAGTTGCCGGTCATCCCGGGCATCACCGACATCGCACCGGCCGCACCGGCCGCTCCCATCTCCAGTGTTGGTGAGCAGGCAGTTCGCGCCGCAGAGAGCAAGCTGGGCTCCCCGTACGTGTACGGCGCATCGGGCCCGGACGCATTCGACTGCTCCGGTCTGGTTCAGTGGGCATACAAGCAGGCCGGTCTGAACCTGCCTCGCACGAGCTACGACCAGGCTGCAGCCGGCGTTGCCGTTGCACAGTCCGATCTCCAGGTCGGCGACGTGATCTCCTTCTACGGCGGATCGCACTCGGGCATCTACGCCGGCAACGGCAATGTCATCCACGCGTCGACCGCTGGTCAGCCCGTGAAGCTCGCACCGGTGTCCTCGATGCCGTACGACGGCGCTCGCCGTTACTGATTTCTGATCACGCTCGACGGCTGTCTCCGGTAGGCAGTCGGAACGATCCGCCGCTGCAAGGCGGCGGAGCTCGGGGGAGCTCCGGATCTTCGAATGTGGGCCTCGAATCTTCTGATTCGAGGCCCACATTTTTGGTTTCTCGACAATCCGCCGGTACTTCACCCCGAGACGCCTACCGGCGAGTAGACACAAACGTATGCCGTTCCGTAACCTTACCGAGACATTGCGCGGCCGAGACAGGTACTGTGGATAGTTGACAGCCAGCTAACAGATCGTCGACCGGTCCCGGTCGACGTCGCTTCATCGAGACGGAGAGTTGCATTCCGTGGTTTCATCGAAAAACAACAGTCGAGTACGCGCCGCATTGACAGTGGGAGTGCTGGCGTTCGGACTCGTCGCAGGGCCTTCGATGCAGGCCGGTGCCGACCCCGTCATCACCAATCCGACCGAGGCACTCGACAAGCTGGGTGAGCTCTCCCGGGTATCCGAGCAGACCAACGAAGCGCTGCACAACGCGCAGATCGATCTCGACGCGAAGCTGGGCGTCGCAAACGATGCGGACGCGCGATCGGCAGCCGATCAAGGCCTTCTCGACGCGGCTTCGGCACGCGTCGCCGAGTTCGCTCCGGCGGTAAACCGCATTGCCACAGCGAATTACCAGGGTGCGCGGACCAATCGCCTGTTCGCTTTGATGGTGAGCGATTCGCCGCAGCAGTTGCTCGACCAGATGTCCGCGCTCGACGTGATCTCGAACGACGCCGCAGTGCAGGTCTCCCAGTTCAACCAAGCTACTGCCGATGCGCGTGCTGCCTCGGAAGCGTCGAAGCGATCGGCCGAAGAGGCTCGAACCGCCGCCGATCAAGCCCGTGCACTCAGTGACGACTTGCAGCGCAAGCAGAGTGAACTGCAGACGCAGATCGCCGATGTGACCAAGGCATTCCAGAACCTCACCGATGCCGAGCGTAACCAACTGAGCGGTACGCCTTTCCCGCCGGACGTCGATCTCAGCAAAATTCTAGCTAACTTGACGCCAGGTTCCGGCGCCGCGGCGCTCCAGGCAGGCCTGACCCGTATCGGTGATCCGTACGTCTGGGGCGCAACCGGCCCGAACGAGTTCGACTGCTCAGGTCTGGTGGTCTGGGCCTACAAGCAGATCGGGAAGTCTCTGCCCCGTTCGAGCCAAGCGCAGGCGCAGGGCGGTGTTCCGGTCTCGAGGGACCAACTACAGCCCGGTGACGTCGTGACTTTCTACAGCGACAACTCGCATGTCGGTATCTACGCCGGCGACGGAAACATTCTGCATGCGTCGACGTTCGGCGTACCGGTAAAGGTTCAGTCGATGGCAGGCATGGAGTTTTCCACTGCGCGTCGTTACTGACGGCTTGCTGCGTCCGGGCGACGTGTGGCCAGCCGCCGTGAAGCGTCGAGTCGAGTTCTCCTACACTCGGCACCGTGCCGACTGAACCGATGACGACGCCCGACGTCGGCGCAGATCGAAAACGCCGTTGGGAGTACCCAGCTCTCGTGGCACTCGGTGTTGCCGTGGTGCTCGTTCTCGGATTGACGATCTTCCTGACGAACAGGTCCGATTCCGACGAAAATGCAGCCAGCGAGCAGGATGCCGAACGAACCGCTCAGGTACAGGCCTTTCTCGATGCCTGGGCTGCGGCGCAGATGTCCGACGATCCGTCAGGGCTGGCGAAGTTCGTCGACGATGCCGCCGCACCCGGTGTGCTCGAAGCGGAAATTCGACGAGCCACCGCAGCGGGAGCGCTCGACTTCTCCGACTGGGGATACGAGATTCCCAGCGGCGGCCTGACTCCGGCGCCGCGAACCGGTGCGCCGGACGGAGACGTCGAAGTATGGAATGCGCAAGTCCTGTTGCGGTACGCCCTCGACGGCGTCGACGCGTTACCCACTCGCAAGGGCGTTTCCATGACGCTCGCGAAACGCGGTGATCAGTGGTCGGTTCTTGCTGACGGGGCGATCGTCGGACTGGACGGAGCCCGAACGACGGGCGAATCCTGGAACGGCCCTTGGGACTTCGGCCCGCTGGCCGTCGCCGAAAATTCTGCGGGTAACGCGCTGGTGATCGGGCATCCGGGTCAGCAGGCGTTTGTCGATGCCTTGGCGTCCGATGTGGACTCGGCCATCGAGAACACGACGCAATTGTGGGGTCCATGGTGGTCCGAGCGAGCGGTGCTCATGGTGGCTGGATCGGCGGAGGAATTCACCGCACTGGTCGGCTCCCATCACGACGGCGCTTCGATTGCCGCAGTGTCGGTCGCGGATGCGACGGCGGACGGGTCTTCCGACGTGAGCGGCCAGCGGGTGGTTTTCTCGCCTGCCGCGGCTTCGAGGTTGACCGACATCACCAGGCGAACGGTGTTGCGCCACGAACTCATGCACATAGCCGCCCGATCGAAAACCCGTGACGGGTCACCGATGTGGGTGTTGGAAGGGTTCGCCGAATACGCGGGTAACCGCGGATCCTCGCGGGCCTGGGGCGAGATCGCGCCGACTCTGGCAGCAGCGGTACGCGCCGGCGACACTCCTACCGAGTTTCCGGACGACACGCAGTTCGGCGGTGTACCGGTCGTGAGTTCACTGGCGTACGAATCGGCGTGGTCGATCAACGCGTACATCGCTGATCGATTCGGAGAGGCCAAGCTGACCGACCTCTTTCGGGCCCTGGCCTCCGGAAAGATGACGGCCGAAGACCTCGACTCGCGGATCCGAGCGGTGCTCGGCGTCGGAACCGAGGAACTACGAACCGGATGGGTCGACTGGACCAACAGCCATCTGGGCTGAGTAGTCGGCGGTTCGGTCGTTCGCGGCGCTGTCGTCCGTAACTGCGAGGTGACCTTGTCACGTCTCGACGAACCGGGTGCCCTACGGTGGACGGATGCGCCGGACCCTCTTGGTGACCAATGATTTTCCTCCTCGCCCCGGAGGTATCCAGTCTTATCTCCACACGTTCGCAGGGCACCTGCCGGCGGACAAGTTGGTGGTGTACGCGCCGAGGTGGCGGGGCGACTCGCACAAGAAGTTCGACGCGGCACAGCCTTTCGAGGTCGTTCGGCACCCGACAACGCTGATGCTGCCCTCGCCTTTTGTCGCTCGTCGGGCCGCGAAGCTGGTCAAGAAGCACGACTGTGAGTCGGTCTGGTTCGGTGCGGCGGCGCCGTTGGCATTGTTGGCGCCGGTTGTTCGGCGCGCTGGAGCGAGCCGAGTGATCGCGAGTACCCACGGCCACGAGGTCGGATGGTCGATGATTCCCGGTGCGCGGCAGTCGTTGCGCGTGATCGGTGACCACACGGATGCGGTGACGTTTGTCAGCAAGTACACCCGTGGACGGTTCTCGGCGGCTTTCGGCCCGCAAGCGGCACTCGAGCACCTGCCGTCGGGCGTCGACACGTCGGTGTTCCACCCGGACTCGGTCGCCCGGGCAGAACTGCGCAAGCGATACGGGCTGGGGGAGCGGCCCACGATCTTGTGCTTGTCGCGGCTCGTGCCCCGCAAGGGACAGGACATGCTCATCAAGGCGCTTCCGGCCATTCGCAAGAGCATCGACGGGGCGGTACTGGTGATAGTCGGCGGTGGGCCCTACGAAGACCACCTCCGTCAACTGGCGCGTAAAACCGGGATGGACGATCACGTCGTCTTCACCGGCACGGTGCCCGCCGCGGAGTTGTCGGCTCACCACACGATTGCCGACGTGTTTGCGATGCCGTGTCGTACCCGAGGCGCCGGCTTGGACGTCGAAGGATTGGGAATCGTCTACCTCGAGGCTTCGGCGACCGGCGTTCCGGTCATCGCCGGGCGCAGTGGTGGCGCCCCGGAAACGGTGCAGCAGAACAAGACCGGGCTCGTGGTCGACGGCACCTCGGTTCGTGACGTGGCCGAATCGGTGATCGAGGTTCTGTCCGATCGTGATCGAGCGGCCGCGATGGGAGCAGCCGGCCGGGCGTGGGTTGCCGAAGAATGGAAGTGGGACACGCTCGCTTCGAAGCTGCGTAATCTCCTCGGCTGAGCTACTGCGGACTCGAACGCCAACGGCCCGCACCGAATTCGGTGCGGGCCGTTCACTGCGGCGGAGACCTACTTGCCGGAAAACTACTTGGCGTAGATCTTTTCGATGTCAGCGGCAAAGCTCTCGTGCACGACGTTGCGCTTGAGCTTCATCGTGGGCGTGAGTTCGCCTGTGTCCTCGGAGAAGTCGACCGGAAGAATGCGGAACTTCTTGATCGCCTCGGCGTGTGAGACGAGCTTGTTGGCCTCGTCGATGGCGTCCTGGATTTCACCGACCAGTTCGCCGTCCGAGACCAGGTCGGCAGCTGTAGTTCCCGCGGCCTTGTTGTTGCGCTCGTTCCAGGCGGGGAGCGCCTCGGCGTCGATGGTGATGAGAGCGCCGATGAAGGGCTTCTGGTCGCCGACCACGATGGCCTGGCTGATCAGCGGATGGGCACGAAGGGAATCTTCGAGCTGAGCGGGAGAGACGTTCTTGCCGCCTGCCGTGACGATGATTTCCTTCTTGCGTCCGGTGATGGTGATGTAGCCGTCCTTGTCGACGGTGCCCAGGTCGCCGGTGTGGAACCAGCCGTCCTCGATCGACTCGGCGGTCGCCTTCTCGTTGCGCCAGTAGCCGGTGAAGACCACGGGTCCCGAGAGGAGGATCTCGCCGTCTTCGGCAACGCGAACGGAGTTGCCGGCCAAGGGCTTTCCGACGGAGCCGACCTTCTGGGCGCCGATGGTGTTGACGGCGAACGCTGCGGTGGTTTCGGTCAGTCCGTAGCCCTCGTAGATCGTGACGCCGATACCTCGGAAGAAGTGGCCGAGTCGAGCGCCGAGAGGTGCACCACCGGAAATGGCCAGCTGGCACTGTCCGCCGAGTGCAGCGCGCAGCTTCGAGTAGACGAGCTTGTCGAAAAGGGCGTGCTTGGCTTTGAGGACGATGCCGGCGCCGCCCTTGTCCTGGGCCTCGCTCCAGGCAACCGCAGTGTCTGCGGCCGCGTCGAAGATCTTGCCCTTGCCGTCGCCGTGCGCCTTGGCACGTGCGCTGTTGTAGACCTTTTCGAATACACGCGGCACCGAGAGGATGAAGTCGGGCTTGAACTCACCGAACGTCGGAACGAGGTTCGGGATGTCGCTCGTGTGCCCCAGCGTTGCACCGGCATCGAACGACGCGATGCTGACTGCGCGAGCGAGAACGTGCGCGAGCGGCAAGAACATCAGGGTGCGAACACCGGGAGTCTTGAGCAGCGTGCCGAGGTTGGAGTCGAGGATGCCCTTCGACTCGGCAATGAGGTTGGAGTGCGTCAGCTGGCAACCCTTGGGTCGGCCTGTGGTGCCCGAGGTGTAGATCAGGGTTGCGGGATCGGAGGCCTTCAGTGCGGCGACGCGGGCGCGGACGTCCTCGTCGGAGATGTCGGCACCCAGTGCGGTCAGTTCCTCGACAACACCTTTACCGCCCGCCGCGGCATCGATCTGGTAGACCGAGCGGAGCGCGGGTGCGGCTGCAGCGACATCCTTCACGGTGGCGGCGTGCGTGTCGTTCTCGACGATGAGGTCGATTGCCTCGGAGTCCTCGAGAATCCAACGAACCTGCTCGGCTGCGGAGGTTTCGTAGATCGGAACCGTCACGCCACCGGCTGCCCAGATTGCGTAGTCGACGAGCGGCCATTCGAAGCGAGTCGCCGACATGAGGCCGACGCGGTCGCCCTGCTTGACGCCGATCGCGATGAGCCCCTTGGCGACGGCCGTCACCTGAGCGGCGAATTCGCCTGCAGTGACATCGACCCATGCATTTCCGACTTTGCGCTTGTAGACAACCGCCGCCGGCTTCGTCTTCGCGAAGGCGAAGACCGAGTCGACCGCGGAGGCATCCTCGGGAATGGTGAACGTCTGGGGTGCGCTGAACTCAGGCACGAAATACCTCCGACACTGCGAAATACTGACGAGTAGGGTTTTCGTCTCCTACTGTAGTCGCATGTCCGACGCAGTTGTGGCCAGGCTTACAGTCTGTCCGGTATGCAGTGGTGCGACACCCCTCGACGCTTCGCCGACGCGATATGTGAAGCTACTTCGGTGAGCAGCATCCAGGTCGCAGACCAGACTTTCATCGCCGCCCCGCCCGAGCGGGTCGCCGAACTGTTGTCCTTGCGTGCGCGGTGGCGTCGCTGGTTCAGTGATCTTGCGCTCGAAGTCCGGGAAGATCGTGGCCCCGCAGGATTTCGCTGGGGAGTGTCCGGTCAGCTGGTCGGCACCATGGAGGTGTGGCTCGAACCGGTCATGGACGGGACGATCGCGCACTACTTCCTGCACTGTGAACCGGTCGGCGTATCCCCGTCCGATCTGGCGAGCCTCGACCTCGCCGCGATGAACCGAAAGCGTCGGGTCGACGGCAAGGTCATGTCCTTCGAGCTCAAGCGCGAACTCGAAGCAGGGCGTGCCGCCGGAGTGGCACCGGACTGATAATCGAAGCAGTGCAGGTTCTGGACTCTTGACGAAGGAAGGTAGCGCAGTCGTATGGCCGAGAAGACCAAGGGGTTGATCAGCATCGACGCCCCTGCCGACGCCGTGATGAACGTCATCGCCGATTTCGCGCAGTACCCCGAATGGGTGGCCGCGGCGAAGTCCGTCGAGGTGACGGCGCCGGGGCAGGGCGGCCGCGCGGACCGAGTGCGTTTTGTCCTCGACGCGGGAATGGTGAAGGACACCTACGAACTGCAGTATTCGTGGGCGCCGGACGGTATGGCGGTGAGCTGGGAGCTGATCTCGGGTGAGATCCAGAAGTCCCAATTCGGTTCGTACACACTCGAGCCCGGCCCGAACGGCACCACGTCGGTCACCTACGAGTTGACGGTCGACCTGACCATTCCGATGATCGGTCTGTTCAAGCGCAAGGCCGAGAAGATCATCACCGACACAGCTCTGAAAGAACTGAAGAAGCGAGTCGAGGGCTGAGTGCCGGAGCAACGATCGCGCGTCCAACTGTTCGTCGGTAAAGGCGGAGTAGGCACGACGACGCTTGCCGCAGCGACTGCTGTGTCGGCTGCGGCCGACGGGGCGAGAGTGCTCCTGGTGTCGATCGATCAGGCAGGTTCTCTCGCGGACGTCCTGGGCGTGCCGAATCCGCGAACGACTACACCTCTCACCGAACACCTCGACGTCCGGCATCTCGACACTTCGGCGCTACTCGAGGAAAAATTCCGAGGATTGTCGGGATTGATCGATGCTGCAGGAAATTTCGGAGCGGGAGATCACGAACACGGTTCGTCGTTCGAGGGGTTGGAACCGGAAGAGTTGACGGGATCCCTGGGCGTCCAGGACATACTCGGGCTCTCCGAGGTCGTCGACTTCTCGGACAGCGGTGACTACGACCTCGTGATCGTGGACTGTCCGGCCGCAGCCGAAGCGCTGAGGATCCTCGGGTCGCCGTCGATGGTGTCGGAGTATCTCGAGCGATTGTGGCCGCGGCACAGGCGGATGGTCGCCGTGACGGGCACGGACATGCGATTGCTTTTGCTCGTGTCCGTCATCGAACGGGTGCTCGCGTCGGTGGATCGAATCGCAGTGCACCTCTCGGATCGGGAGAACACCAGCGTTCGTGTGGTGACGTCGGCGGATGGCGTATCGGTCGCGGCGACTCGTCGGACGTTGTCAGGGCTGGCACTCGCAGGATTGCGAGTGGACGAGATTGTGGTCAACAACCTTGTCCCGCAGTTCAACTCGCCAGCGGAGGAGGGCGTCGACGATTCGCAAGCGGCGCGGTGGCTCGCTTCGATCCGGGCGTCACAAGAACTCGTCGTCGACGAATTGCGTGGATCAACCGATGGAATGTCCGTCACAACGGTCGAACGCGCCCGCGTCGAACCGGTAGGGTTGGCGGCTCTGGGCGAGATCGCGGCCACGTTCGCGGGTGGAACGGGCACGGATTCGGGCACTTTCGACACCGTCGACACCGTCGACACCGTCGACACCGTCGACACCGTCGACACCATCGACACCGCGGACAACATCGTGGTCTCGTTGGAGTCGGGGGCCGGAGTCGATTCGGTGTACGTGATGCGGATGTACCTTCCGCTCGTGGATCCGTCGTCGTTGTCGTTGGGCCGGGTGGAGGACGATGTGCTGGTGGGAGCAGACGGCGTACGACGCAGAGTTCGTTTGGCGTCGGTGCTGCGTCGTTGTGTCGTGAACGGGGCGGAGTTGGACGGCAGTTACCTGATCATCCGGTTCAGCCCGGATCCCGCGGTGTGGCCGGTATGAGCGAAGAGCACGAGCGCCTCGTCGCGGAATTTCGCGCGCTGGCGGATACCGTTCTGACACGTCTGGAACCGATGTTGCAGAAGGCTGCCACAGCATCCACCGGCGCAGCATCCACTGCCACGACGGCCACCGACCTGGGGGACGACCCCGGTTCAGCGGACGCGCAGCCGGTGTTCAGCGGCTGCAGTTGGTGCCCGGTGTGCGCCCTCGCTGCACTGGTTCGCGGTGAGCACCACGAACTGCTGGCCTTTCTCGCGGGCCAGGCAGCAGCATTCCTTGCGTTGCTCCGCGAGATTCTCGACGAGTTTCTCGGGGGTCCGTCCGGCCCGGATCATGGACCTGACAGTGGTGCGACGACGCAAGGGGCCGAGCGAACTCGGACGGCTGCATTTGTCCCGATCAACGTGACGGTCAAGGACTGACTTAGTACCCCGGGTAGAACGAACGGCGCGCGTTGAGCACAATCGACACAATGGTCACCGACGCACGAGTCACCGATACAGGGTGCGCACTCCAGCGGGCGCCGCTCGCGCGGGAATTGTCGCGATGAGCGCGCGCCGCTTGAAAGCGGTCTCCGACTCCACCATGGACGACATCTTGACGGTCGGCATCGACGTCGGCGGGACGAGCATCAGGGCCTCCGTCGTGGACGTGGACGGACAAGTGCTCGAGATGATTCAAGCTCCGACCCCGCAGTCGGCCAGAGCTCTCGAGGACGGCCTTGATCGCGTCGTGCGCGAGTTGGTCACCAGGCACGAGGTATCGGCTGTGGGGTTGGCGGTCGCAGGCTTCATCACGTCCGATCGAAGCTCGGTTCGGTTCGCCCCGCACTTGCCGTGGGTGGATGCGCCGGTCGGAAGCGACCTGAGCAAGCGACTCGGACTGCCGGTCGTTCTCGAGCACGACGCCAACGCAGCAGCATTCGCGGAACATCGATTCGGCGCGGCCGCAGGGGGGCGCAATGTCGTGATGGTGGCAATCGGGACCGGAATCGGCGGCGCGCTCCTGATCAACGGCGAGCTGTACCGGGGGAGTCACGGCGTCGCCCCCGAACTCGGCCACATCCAGGTCGTGCCAGGCGGGCGGCAATGCGCGTGTGGCAAGCGTGGGTGTTGGGAGCGTTATTGCAGCGGAACGGCACTCGTGGACACGGCAATTGAACTGCTTGCCGCCGACCCGGCCGCGTCGACGGTTCTGGCGCGTGAGGTAGCGGTGGATCCGGGGTCCCTCACCGGTCGTCGGATCGCCAACGCCGCGCAGGACGGTGACCCACTCGCGCTGGCGACCATCGCCGAGTTCACCCGTTGGCTGGCCGTCGGACTGGCGATGGTCGGCGACGTCTACGACCCCGATCTGGTGGTGATCGCCGGCGGCGTCGCAAGTTCGGCCCCACTGTTTCTCGACGACGCCCGTGAGCAGTACGCGACATTGTTGACGGGCGCGAAGCACCGCCCGCTGGCACGAATCCGTTCGGCTCAGCTGGGCGAAGCTGCAGGGATGGTCGGCGCCGCAGCCCTGGCTCGCTCGGTAGTGCCTCAGGATCTCGGTGGGGTCGACGGCGCTGGAACCACATCTGCCGGACTGTGATCGGCGCGATCCTGCAGGGGCGTGTGTAGCGGGGGTTACGGGTCGGCAGTAAGGTCGTACTCAGCGAAATTCAGTTGTGAATGGGAGGGACGCCGTGTGGTATTGGCTCTTCAAGTATGTGTTGCTGGGGCCGATTCTCTGGCTACTCGGGCGTCCGACAGTCAAGGGTCACGAGAACATTCCGACTGACGGAGCGGCCATCCTGGCGAGCAATCACCAGGCGGTTCTGGACTCGTTCTACCTTCCGCTTCGCGTCAACCGCCGCATCACGTTCCTTGCCAAGAGCGAGTACTTCACCGGTTCCGGCCTGAAGGGCGCTTTTCAGAAGTGGTTCTTCACCGCGGTCGGTCAGGTCCCCATCGACCGAACCGGCGCGGACGCCGCGCAGGATGCGCTCAACGCCGGTCTCAAGGTTCTCGGTTCTGGCAGTCTGCTGGGCATCTACCCCGAGGGAACGCGTTCACCTGACGGTCGTCTCTACAAGGGCAAGACCGGAATGGCGCGCCTCGCGCTCGAATCGGGTGTCAAGGTGATCCCGGTTGCGATGGTCGGTACCGACAAGATGAATCCGATCGGCTCACGGATGTGGCGCCCAGCCAAGGTCACCGTGATCGTCGGCGAACCCATCGATTTCTCCCGCTTCGAAGGCATGGGCGGAAACCGCTTCGTCGAGCGCGCAGTGACCGACGAAGTGATGTACAAGCTGATGAAACTCTCCGGCCAGGAGTACGTGGACATCTACGCGGCGAGCCTGAAAAACCAGGCGCCCACGAAACCCGAAGTTGCCGTCGACGTTCCGTCGGAGAACGGCGAGTCGGTTGTTGATCTCGTCGCCTCCGCCGAGTCGACGGAAGCCTCGAAGACCGACAAGGATTCGGTCCCGGACGCACAGGCCAGCTAGAGATTTCCCACATCTGCCGCGCGCGCATTGGCTCCAGGGCCTGCGCGTGCGGCATAGTTTTCGGACGTGCGCTACTTCTACGACTGTGAATTCATCGAAGACGGTCGAACCATCGATCTCGTGTCCATCGGCGTTGTCTGCGAGGACGGCCGGGAGTACTACGCGGTCTCGACGGAGTTCGATCCCGCCCGTGCCGGTAGTTGGGTGCGCAAGAACGTGCTGCCGAAGTTGCCGCAGCCGTCGTCGCCGCTGTGGAAATCCCGCGAGAAGATCCGCGACGACCTACTGAAATTCTTCGTTCCGCGCCCGATGGTCGTTCCGGAACTCTGGGCGTGGGTCGCCGCCTACGACCACGTCGCGCTGTGCCAGCTGTGGGGCGATATGACCGAACTACCGCAGTCGATGCCGCGCTACACCCGCGAACTGCGACAGTTCTGGGAGGACAACGGCAGTCCTGCCCTCCCGTCAGCGCCCGCCGACGCACACGACGCGCTTGCCGACGCCAGGCACAACCTCGTGAAGTTCGACGCGATTTCGGCAGCACGTTCACTTCGCTGACCCAGGTTTCGGTACGCGAGAAGTGTCCCGATTGGGCTGCGATCGAGAGCCTGTGTGACGCGCCGACGGGCGAGCGAATATCCTGTAGAGGTGAACTGGACTGTCGACGTGCCGATCGACCGCTTGCCCGAACTCCCGCCGCTGCCTGCCGGACTGCGTAAGCAGCTCGACGAGGCGCTCGCGAAGCCCGCTGCTCAACAGCCCTCGTGGCCCGCTGACCAGGCGGCTGCCATGCGGACTGTGCTCGAGAGCGTGCCTCCCATCACGGTGGCCAGCGAAGTCGAGGCGCTGCAAGAGCGTCTCGCGCAGGTCGCGCGTGGTGAGGCATTCCTGCTCCAGGGCGGTGACTGCGCCGAGACATTTGCGGACAACACCGAGCCGCACATCAAGGGAAACATCCGCACGTTGCTGCAGATGGCCGTCGTACTCACCTACGGTTCCTCGATGCCGGTCGTCAAGGTCGCTCGCATCGCCGGTCAGTACGCCAAGCCGCGTTCCGCCGACATCGACTCGCTGGGTCTGAAGTCCTACCGCGGCGACATGATCAACTCGCTCGTCGCTGACGAGGCAGTCCGCGCGCACGATCCTTCACGTCTGGTGCGTGCATACGCCAACGCCAGCGCCGCGATGAACCTGGTTCGCGCACTCACCGGCGCCGGCATGGCCGACCTGCACAAGGTGCACGACTGGAACCGTGAGTTCGTCGCAGCGTCTCCCGCCGGCGCACGCTACGAGCAACTCGCTGCCGAGATCGACCGCGGCTTGCAGTTCATGAACGCGTGTGGCGTCACCGATCCGAGCCTGCACCAGGCACAGATCTTCGCCAGCCATGAGGCTCTGGTTCTGGACTACGAGCGCGCGATGCTGCGTCTCGACAACGACAGCGATCACCCCAAGCTCTACGACCTCTCGGCTCACTTCCTCTGGATCGGTGACCGCACCCGTCAGCTCGACGGCGCGCACATCGCCTTCGCCGAGTTGGTGTCCAACCCGATCGGTCTCAAGATCGGTCCGAGCACGACGCCGGAAATGGCGGTGGAATACGTCGAGCGTCTCGACCCCACCAACAAGCCGGGTCGACTGACCTTGATCTCGCGCATGGGTAACGGCAAGGTCCGCGACCTGCTGCCCGCGATCATCGAGAAGGTCCAGGCCACCGGCCACCAGGTCATCTGGCAGTGCGATCCGATGCACGGCAACACACACGAAGCCTCCACCGGATACAAGACGCGCCACTTCGACCGCATCGTCGACGAGGTTCAGGGCTTCTTCGAGGTCCACAACGGTCTCGGCACGCATCCGGGTGGCATCCACGTCGAGCTGACCGGTGAGAACGTCACCGAGTGCCTTGGCGGCGCACAGGACATCTCCGACCTCGATCTCGGCGGTCGCTACGAGACGGCGTGCGATCCGCGACTGAACACGCAGCAGTCGTTGGAGCTCGCCTTCCTCGTGGCCGAGATGCTGCGAGGCTGACACCTCGCCCGTGCTGATTCGCCGGTAACGCCCTCACCCGCTCGCGCAGGTGGGGGCGTTCGCTATTTCGTGAATCGCGTGACAAATCGGCGCTGCCAGGGCATTTCGACGGCGCGAGGTGAGTAGTGTGCGCGAACGTACGCGGTGGCGTCCTGACTCGGCACGCCGTCCACGACGGCGAGAGCGGCCAAAGCAGTTCCGGTGCGGCCGTATCCACCACCGCACGCGATCTCGACTCGTTCGGTTTCCGAACGCACCCACACTTCGTGCAGAGCGCTGCGCAGCGCAGCCGGATCGCTCGGCAACCAGAAATCCCGCCAGCGGACCCACACCGAATCCCACTCGGTAGCGGGAGGTTCTTTACCGGTCAGATAGACGCCGAAGGTAGGGAGAGGCCCGGAAGGAAGTGGATTGCGGAGTCCTCGACCCCGGATCGATCGTCCCGACGGCAGGTCGAGTATCCCTAAGCTCTCGGGTTCCCATGTGACCATGAATTCAGACTAGGCCGAAGCGGACTGTCAGGGAATTGCGACGACGCTGATGTCGGTGCCCTTGGCAACGAGGTCGTTCTTGACGCTCTGGCTGATGATGACCGAGCTGTCGTTCTGAGTGAGCTGACGCACGGTGATCTCGAGGCCGAGGCGGCCGAGTTCTTCGCGTGCGGAGGAGACGGAGCGGCCGATCAACGAGGGAACCTTGACGGAGTCGGAGATCAGGAGAACAACGGAGGTGCCGGCGTTGACCGAGGACCCGACAGCGGGATCGGTGCCGATCACATTGCCGCCCTCGACGGCGTCGTCGAACGTTGTTCTGGTGGTACTGACGGAGATGCCTACCTTGTCGAGGGCTGCGCGTGCAGCGTTCTCGGACATGCCCTTCACATCGGGAATGTCGACTGGCGGTGACCCTTTGGACGTGATGACCTTGACAGAGGAGCCCACGGCAACTTCGGTTCCCGGTGCCGGGTCGAGGGCTGCCACGCCGCCGATCGGGATCTTGGAACTGAAGGTGTCCCCACCGTCGACCGCCACGAGGGTGCGGTCGGAGAGTTGTGCGCCCAACGCCGTGACGTCGCCGCCGGCCGGAATGGGTGGGACCGTCGGACGCCCGAGCGAAGTCAGGAGCGCGACGGTCGAGCCTTTGGTGACCCTGGATCCGGAAGCCGGATCTGTCCCGATCACCGTGTCGATGGGTTGGGCATCGGAGTACTGACCCTGGACGTCGGGAGTGAGCCCGGCGTCCTGCAGGGCGGTGACCGCAGTGTCCTTGGTCAGCCCGTCGATCGAAGGAACGGCTGTGTAGCGGCCCGAGCCCATCCACCATCCGCCGAAGCCCAATGCAAGCGCGAGGACCGCGATGACGAGTAGCCAGATCAGGGTGGCTCGCCGCGATTTGCGTCGTGCCTCGACAAAATGAGCATGCGGATCGTGGGGCCCCAGTTGGTCGTCGCCGAAGTCGGAACCGTCGTCGAAATCCGAGTCGCCGTCGACCGTCGCCGGACGAGCAGTTTGCGCGGTGACCGCGCGAGTGTGCTGGATGCCGCCAGGGGGAGGGGAGCCCGTGCCGAGCGCCGTCGTGGCTGCGGCAGCAGGGGCAACGCCGGACGCCAACACCGTCGTGGCAGCAGAGTTCGGGCGCACAGCAGAGTTCGGGCGCGCATCCGCGGGGGGCGCCGGCGCCGCTTGTGGCCGTGCCGGGGCAACCTGCGCGCTTTGGTGCTGGGCGCTTCGGCGCGGCGCCGGAACGCGATACGACGGAAGTTCCAGTTGTTCGCTCACGCTGCGAAGTGCAGCTGCCATCTCACCGGCGTCGGCGAAACGATGTGCCGGCTCGCGATGAGTGGCTTCGGCAACCAGGCGATCGAACTGCGCCGGTACACCGGGGATGCGGGAACCGGGGCGCGGGACATTGTCGTGGATGCGTTGGTAAGCGATGGAGAGCGACGTATCTCCGGTGAAAGGGGTTGTACCGGTGAGAAGTTCGAACATCAACACGCCGGTGGAGTAGACGTCGCTTCGAGTGTCGGCAATTCCGGACGTCACCTGTTCCGGCGACAGATAGGCCGCGGTGCCGAGGATCACGCTGTTGGATGTGGTGGTTGCTGCCGCGGCCGCACGCACCAATCCGAAGTCGGCGATTTTCACTTCACCGGTGTCGGAGATGAGGATGTTCTCCGGTTTGACGTCACGGTGAACCAGTCCCGCTCGGTGCGCGACCGCCAGCGCGTCCAGGACAGGCGCTACGACCGCTGCAACGGCGTGAGGCGGCATCGGTCCGCGCTCACGGAGTAGTTCGCGCAAAGTTCCACCGTCGACGAGTTCCATCACGAGGAACACGTGATTGCGATCGCTGCCCTGGTCGTAGACGGCCACCAGGGCCGGATGCTTGAGCCGGGCCACGGCCCTGGCCTCGAACTCGAAACGAGTCAGGAACGCTGGATCACCGGCGAATTGCGGGTCCATCACCTTGATCGCGACAGGTCGATCCAACCGTGTATCGAGGCCTCGATACACGGTCGACATACCGCCGCGCGCGATCGGTGCGTCCACTCGATAGCGGCGCTCGAGCATTTCGCCGATCAACCCTCGACCTCCGTAATGACTGTTCCTCCGTATTTACGATCTGCGTGTTTACGATCTGTGTGGTGGCTATCAGCAAGTAAGTGGTTGTGTGCGGCGCAATGGCCCCCGCCGTACGGGCGCCGATTCACGGTCACCGCGCATTCCCGGTTACTGATACGCCGCATCCCGTCCATCGTAGCCAGCGATACCGACGCGGAAGTCTCGAGAACGTCACAGAGCGTATTGGCCGAACCGGAGCGACGGTTTCGAGCACGCCGCCGGGCGGTACACAGCGGGCACGCCGGACCGGATAAACTTCCCGCGGTGAGCGCGATTCCTTATTGTGATGATGTCCTGGATTCTTCGGTTTCCCTGTTCCAGCTGGTGGATGTGGCGAAGAACGTCGGGTTGCCGGTGAGCAAGGTTCACCAGTTGCTTCGCGATCACAAGATCGTCGCAGTCAAGCGTCACGGTGTTCTCGGTGTTCCCGAAGTGTTCTTCGGCGAGGACGGCCAGATCGTCAAGTGGCTGCCCGGTCTCCTGGCGGTATTGCACGACGGGGGCTACACCGACATCGAAATCCTTCGCTGGCTGTTCCTGGCCGACGATTCCCTGCCTGGTCGCCCGGTAGACGCACTGCATGGCGATCTCGCGCGTGAGGTCATCCGCCGCGCGCAGGCGATGGCCTTCTAACTCGCCGGCTTTCCGACAACTCACCCACTGCGCATTCAACCGCGCCGGATTTTCGCCGCGTACGTAGCCGACCGGACGAGACCGGGCGCTGCGACCCGAAGCCGCGTGCGTCCGGGAACGGACACTCGTCGATGCAGTATCCGGAAGTCGGCGCGCTCGACCTGATCGAGAATTGCTCCGTACAACACGAAAGCTGTGTGAATCGACGGCTGGACCCGCCGGTCGAGCATCGGGATTCCGGATTCGGCGGACCGATACCGTCCTCGCGTCACGGCAATGAAGTGTGCCAGTGCGCGCTTGACGCGAACGTCCACCGTGCCGGTTCTGCGCCCGTGCTCGAGCATCTCGATGTCGACGCCGAATGCGGCGAACTCGCTTGCCGGTAGGTACAGGCGTCCGCGGTCGAGGTCTTCACCGACGTCGCGGATGAAGTTGGTCAGCTGAAACGCCTCACCGAGATTCGACGCGGGCACTGCGGCTTCCTGCTGCGGAACGCTCACTCCGAGAATCGGCAGCATCTGCAAACCGATGACGACGGCCGAGCCGTACATGTACTCGCCCAATTCGTCCATGGTGTTGTAGACGGGTCGAAACTTCGCCGTGTCGGGGGCGTCCATCCGCATGGACTCGAAGAAGGCTTCGAAATATGCACGAGGAATGTCGAACATCTGCACGGCGTCGGCGAAGGCCGGCAGGACACGGTTCAGGTCCGAGGGAATCGTTGCCGGGCGGTCATGTATTCCAGCGGCGTCCAGCGCCGTGAACGTCGCACGTTCGACATCGGCCAGGACAGTGCCGCGTTCGTGCGGACCCGACGGTTCGTCCACGACGTCGTCGACGATGCGAGCAAATGCGTAGAGGGCGTGAACTGCGCGACGTCGTGGCTCGGGTAGTAACCGCGCGGCCAGAAAGTACGTGCGGCCGTGTTCCTTTGTCACGCCCTCGCAGAATCCGTAGGACGCGGACAGTGCGTTCATGACCTGTGGATCACGCGGATCATGACGTCGAGGTCGCCGAGGCTGGTGTAGAGACTTCGGCCGGTTTTTCATGACGCCGACCACGAAGTCGGAGTGGGTCTTCCGTCTGTAAGGACATCGCCGCGATCACGGCGGCGAAGATGGCCAGAGCCACATGCGGGAAGGTGTACAGGCCGATGGATCCGTCCGGCTGGAACACGAGCATCAGCCAGGTGGACAGGCCGGTCAGTACAGCGAGGGTGGTCGGCGACATTGCAAAACCGGCCGCTACTGCCAACGGCCAGGAGTAGTACCAGGGGAGTGCGGCGGGGGAGAGAACGACGATGGCGACCATCACGATCACGATGCCCATGACGGCGTCGCGCTCGGTCTTGCGGTAGCGCCACCACACGACGGCGATGATCGCGATCAACACTACTGCCGAGATGGTCCGCGAGACTTCGAGGATGTCGTTGAAATGGTCACCGGCGAACCAGGAGGTGGCCATGGTTCCGATGTGCGCCACGATCGTGGGCAGCGAGAGCCAGTTGATGATCTTTGCCGAGCCGGAGAGTGCCGTCGTCCAGCCGAGGCCGACGCCGGCAATCAGTGAGGTGGATCCGAGTACCGCCACGAACACGGCAAAACCGGCACCCGCCGTCTTGACGAACGACCGGATCGGTGACGCCGGTTCGCGGCCGGCGGCCGCGGCATCCTCCCGCTCGTGGATCATCCAGATCCAGACGATGAACGGGAGCGCAACGCCCGCGGTTGCCTTGATCGCGACGGCGAGTGCAATCAACCCTATTCCGAACAGATGCTTACGTTCGAGGGCGAGCGCGATGCCTGCGGCCATGAGGCCGACCATGAGCATCTCGTTGTGAACGCCGCCGATCAGGTGGATCAGGACGAGGGGATTGAGTACGGCGAGCCACAGGGCGATCGAGGTGTTTCCGCCGAGTTTCGTCGCGAGATGGGGGACGGCCCACATCATCAGGGCGAGTCCGGGGAGCATCGTGATCCGCAACAGCATCGTGCCGGCGATGACGTTCTCTCCGGTCAGGCGAACGATGGCGTCGGCGAGGAGAAGGTGAACCGGCCCGTACGGAGTAGTCGTCGTCGTCCACACGTTGGAGACGTTGTCGAGCAGGATGCCCGGATTGACGACGGGGCCGACGGCGTACGGGTCGAAGCCGTTGCGCAACAAGGCGCCTTGTGCCAGGTAGGAGTAGGCGTCACGGCTGAACATGGGAACCGCGAACAGCAGCGGAAACGTCCAGACCGGGACGACGTAGCGCAGACCGCGCAGCGAGACGTCACCGCGCAGAGTCGAGCGGCCCAGTCGAACCCAGGCGCCGATCATGCAGAGAACACCGATCCACACGATTGCCGCCGACAGGATCGATCCGTGTCCGAAACGTAGCCAGGACAGATGCATCGACTCGAGCAGCGGATCCTGGCGCCGGACGCTGCCGGCACCGAATCCGCCGAAAGTGATCATGACTGCGCCGAAGAAACCGAGCAGTGCACTGTGACCTTCGGGAGTCCGAAGGAAATTGGCGGCCCTTAGGTGCCACGGTATTTCAGTGGCTGCGGCAGAGGACGTCATCGGTGCAGGTTCCTCCCCCGAGGAGATCGGTGTCGATCGGCGCGTGCAGCGCCCGAGTCGGTGAATCGTGGATGAATGGTCGGTTACGAGGGGCTAGTTTAGTTGCTCGCACGAGTGCCCACCGCGCTGGCTCGCTCGCGTGTACCGGTAATACGTTCGGCGGCGAGCCGACCGGACAGCAGAACGGTCGGTACTCCTACCCCCGGAACGGTTCCCGACCCGGCGAGAACGACGTTGTCGAAGCCGCGGGCGAGGTTCTTGCGTCGGAACGGCCCCGTCTGGGTGAAGGTGTGTGCCGCCGCGAACGGACTACCGGCGGCCATGCCCTTCTCGAGCCAGGTCTGCGGGGTGTCGACGTGATCGATCTCGAACGACTCGACCAGTCCCGTGTAACCGCGTTCCTGCAGCGTGAGGAGGATTTCGCGGACGTAGGGCATGCCGAGAGTCGACCAGTCGAGCGGCGCACTGTCCAGATTCGGGCACGGCGCGAGGACTGACAACGGTTCACGGATCCGGCCGTCTCGCGAGAAGGCCAAGCCCGGATCGGTCTGTGCCGGTCGGGTGACGAGCAGTGACGGATCACTCATCAGTTGCCCGCGGCCGCGGCGTGCCGTGATCTCGGCGAAGGTACGCTTCCACGCCTCGCCGAAGTCGATCATGTGGTGTCGCTGCGCGGGCCATCCGTCGGCGACCGTAGGGGAAACAGTGCCGTGAATCACGACCGCGGACGGCGATGTACGCACTCGGCGCGGGCGGATTCGGGTATGAGGGCGCAGGAGCGAGTCCGTGACGGCCATGTCGGGAGTCAGGACGGCAGCGTCGCAGTGGAAGCGCTCACCGCCACGTGTGTGAACGGCATGCACGCGCCGATCGCTCACTTCGAGGCGTTCGACAGTGCGGCCGAGATGCAGAATTCCACCGGCCTCGGTGAAGGCGTCGGCCATGGACTCGGCGATCGTGCGCATCCCGCCCTCGGGGAAGTAGACGCCGAGCGAGGTATCCATGTGCGCGATCGCCCCGTACACCGCGAGGGCTCGAGACGGAGCAACGCCCGCATACAGCGCTTGGAAGGTGAAGATCCGCCGAAGGCGAGGGTCGCGGATCTTGCGATCCACCTGCCCACCCAGTTTCCCGAATCCTCCGAGCGCGACGAGTCGGCTCAGATCCTTGACCGCGGCACGCGAATTGACCAGTCCGAGGGGAGAATCGAAGTCGGCGTCCATGAAGCGATCGAATTCGGCGTCGAAGATTCGGTTCAGCCATCGGCGAAGCGCGCGGTATCGCTGCGCTTCTTCCGGCCCGCAGACGCGGGCTACTTCGGCAGCCATGTCTTCGGGATCGGCGTGAACGTCGAGAGCGGTGCCGTCCGCGAATCGCGCGTGGTACGTCGGATCGAGCTTGTGCACAACGAATTTGGGGTTCGTCGAGTCGGGGTCGGCGCCGACGGCGGCAAGGGCGTCTTCGACGAGTTCGGGCATCGTGAGCACCGTGGCGCCGTTGTCGATGCTGTAGTCACTGCCTTCGTAGATGCCGACTCGTCCACCGACCGAGCTGTTGCTCTCGAGAATCGTGACTTCGCGCCCGGCGCCCCGCAGATACAACCCCGCAGACAGTCCGGCGAGTCCGGCGCCGACGATCACGACTCGATCGGTCGGCGAGCTGACAGTTCGAGTGCGGTGCACGTCTGCCACGGTCAGTAGCTTCGCTTCGTGGCCGCGATCGCCATGTCGGTGAGACGAGCCTTGGCCTCAGCCGTTGCTGTGCTTGCGCCGAGAGCGTTCGACGCTGCCTCGACGAGGGTGTCGATCTGCGTTTCGACGTCGGTGACGGCGCCGAGATCGGTCATCACCTCGCGCAGGGTGTCCACTTCGTTGTCGGTCAACTCGGTGCCGATTCCGTTGCGAAGTAGTTCGGCCGCCGCCGGGTCCGCGGCGTCGGCGCGGGCGAGTGCCATCGCGAACAGCACAGTCCGCTTGCCTGCAATGAGATCGTCGCCCGAGGGTTTGCCCGTGACGGACGGGTCTCCGAACACTCCGAGTAGGTCGTCGCGAAGTTGGAACGCGATGCCGATGTCGGTTCCGAACGTGCGGTAAGCGTCGATCAACTCGGCGTCAGCACCGAACAGTGCGGCGCCGAGGTGCAGTGGGCGTTCGATCGTGTACGCGGCGGTTTTGTAGCGGTTGACCCGCATGGCCGCCTCGACGGTTTCGTCACCGCGGGCTTCGTTGCTGATGTCGAGGAACTGGCCACCGAGCACCTCGGTGCGCATTGCCGACCAGACCGGGCTGACCCTTGCGGCTGCCTCGGGGCTGATCCCGGATTCTCGGATCATGTCGTCCGCCCAGGCCAACGCCAGGTCGCCGAGAAGAATGGCGACGGCCTCGCCGAAGTGTGCGGAGTCGCCGCTCCACTTCTCGCCGCGGTGCTGGTCCTCGAATTCGACGTGAACGGTCGGGAAGCCGCGCCTGGTCGTTGATGCGTCGATGATGTCGTCGTGGACGAGCGCGCAGGCCTGCACCAGTTCGAGGGCCGCGCACGCGCGAATCACGGCGTCCGCGTCGCTCCCGTTCGGGTCGCCTCCGGCGCCGAGCCAACCCGTCCAGGCGAACGACGGCCGGACCCGCTTTCCCCCACGCAGGACGAAGGCCTCGAGGGTATCGACGGCCTTTTCGTATCCACCGCCGATGTTCGAGACGAGTTCGCGGCGTGAAGCGAAGAAGTCGCGGAGCGCTCCTTCGAACATGCCTGGCAGTTCGAGTGAGGTCGGATGCGGTGCGGTGTTGGTCGAACTCTGTCCAACGCGCGCGGTTCCTGCGGACAGGGTGGCCTCCATGATCGGTATGTTCTCGCGCCGGAGGGTTACACGGAAGCGAGCTTGGAGCCCAGCTTAGTGGGGGTTGGAATCAACGGCGGGTCGGGCCGTGAACTGCGTGATCCTGACATTCGGGATGCGCAGTCCTGGGCGATGAGCTTGTTTGCGGCTGGAAAACATATGCTTGACCGGTGACATTCGATCCAGTCAGGGGCCGCTCCAGCGAGGGGTGGGCCACCCGAACACCGTCGATCGTCGATCGGATCGCTTCCTCGACAGGTAGCCGCATTCCGTTCTCGGTCGAGTTTTCGCCGCCGCGCGACGCCGACGCCGAAGCGCGCCTGTGGCGTGCGGTGCGTACCTTCGAGCGGCTCGGACCGGCATTCGTCTCGATGACGTACGGCGCAGGTGGCTCGACGCGCGATCGAACAGTGCGCGTCACCGGTGAACTGGCCGAAGAGACGACCCTGCTGCCGGTTGCTCACCTGACTGCGGTGTCGCACAGCACCGAAGAACTTCGTGCCATGGTCGGTGCCTACGCCGATCGTGGGATCAGCAACATCCTCGTATTGCGCGGCGATCCGCCCGGCGATCCGCTCGGCGAGTGGAAGAAGCATCCCGAAGGCGTCGAGTACGCCGAGGAACTTGTGCGGATGGTCCGTGACCTGGGCGACTTCCACGTGGGTGTGGCGTCGTTCCCCGAGGGCCACTACCGCGCTCCGGACTTGGCATACGACACGAAGTACCTGGTGTCGAAGCTGCGTGCCGGCGCGGAGTACTCGATCACTCAGATGTTCTTCGACGTGGAGGACTACCTGCGTCTTCGTGACCGGGTCAGTGCGTACGACGCGGAACAGGGCGCCAAGCCGATCATCCCGGAGATCATGCCGGTGACCTCGCTGCGTTCGGTGAGGCGCATGCTCGAACTGTCGGGCTCGTCGCTGCCTCCCGCCCTCGAACGTCGATTCGACGCCGCGGCCGGAAGCGGTCCGGAAGAGAACCGTGCTGCGGTCCGTGAACTCGGCATCGATCTGGCCACCGAGATGGGTGAGCGGTTGATCGCCGAAGGTGCTCCGTGCTTGCACTTCATCACGTTGAACTTCGCGCGTGCAACGAGTGAGGTCCTCGAGCGCCTCGGTCTCACCCCCGACACCTCGGTCGGGACAGCGCAAGCCGTCTGATCTTCGGTTGCCTCGCTCGACAACGATCGAGTGGGCAACCGCCAGGCGCTACTTCGTGGTGTTTCTCGGATTCTCGGTGTCAGCTTGCTTCGTGACCGGTGACTTTGTGACAGGCGTCTTCATGGCCGGTGCTTTGGAGGCGGGTGCGCGCTTGACCGGTGCGCGATTGCGCGCCATCCAGGCCAGCGCGCCGACGACGATTGCTACCCCGAGCGTCAGTCCGGCCATGATGCCGGCCCAACCGGCGAAGCTGCGAGTGCTGGGATCCGCATAGTTGACCTCGGCACGCATCGTCGACACCTCGCCGGCAGGCAACGTCCACGACACCCGGGAATCACCGTCCCGGGTTCCGTTCGTGGTGCCCACCCGTGCCGGGAATGCGATGCTGACCTGGACGTCGGCGCCCTGGGCCGGCAGCGTCTTCAGGTCTACCTTGCCGTCGAGTGTGACGGTGTCTCCCGAGCGCTTGAGGGTGAGCTGGAAAGAGCCGGATCCCTCCGCGTACATCGAACTCAGCTGGGCGACGTCACCGAAAGACAGATCGCTGAAGAACGCCTGGCTGCCGACGTATCCGTCCTTCTTGTACTCCTGGACCCGTACTTTGTCCTCCAGTGAGGAAGGTGGGGTCAGCTGGGGACCCTTGTCTGCCTCGTCCGCAGGTATCGCGGCGGCGACCACCTGACCCGACACACGATCGTTCGCGGACACGCCCATCGACACCTGCACGCGGATGCACCCGGCCAGCAAGGGAACCAACATCAGGGCGAGCGCGGCAACCGTCAGGAAGCGTTTCCGACTGGTCGGCTTGGCGGCGGGATCGGTGGACTGTTGCACACTGGCCATCGTGCCAGCCGTGGCGTAGCCAGTCATCGAGGCGGGGGCGTGTCGGCGGGTGAAGTTCGGCGGGTGACCTTCACGACCTGGCCGAACGACGCATCCAACGACCAGTCGCACCCCGGCGGCTGTCGGACAGTGCGATTCGAGCGGCGCTGCGACCACTGGCTCCGGACACACCACCACCGGGATGCGTCGACGCACCGGTCAGGTACAAGCCGTCTGCTCCCGGAACGCGATGCCTCGACAGTTCCGGAAGCGGTCGCCACAACATCATCTGATCGAGTGACATCTCGACGTGCATGACATTTCCGCCGATCATCCCCAATTCCGACTCGATGTCGCGGGGAGTCTGAATGAAGCGGTCGAGGACGGAATCAGCGAATCCGGGCGCGACGGCCTCCATCTCGCCGACGATCCGGTCGGCCTCCGCCTCCGCGACCGACGCCCAATCACGATGCCCGCTGAGGCGATACGGTTGCCACTGCGACCACAGCGTCACCTGATGTCGACCGGCCGGGGAGATCGTGGGATCGATTCCGCTGAAACTCATTCCGAGAACCGCAGGGCGAGGAGGAAGTTCCCCCGCCAGCGCTGCGCCGTGCGCAGTGCGCAAGTGGGCGCGATCGGAAACGAGCAATTGCAATCCCGACGTGCTTTCCTGCGTCGTGGCATCGCCGCGGTAGGACGGAAGCGCCGATGTTGCCAGTCGCAGTACCGCACCGATACCCGGGCCTACCCTGATACGGCGACGCCACCGTTCGAGCGTCTCGCCGTCGAAGCCGCCGCGGCCCAGGAGTTCGAGCGTGGTGAGGATGTGGCACCCGGCAATTACCTTGCGAGCGTGAATCTCTCGACCGTTCTCGGTCGTGGCGGTCCAGTGATTCGAGTTGGGGCGGATCGACGCCACACCGTCACCGAGTGAGATTGCGGCGCCGTCGACAGCCATGCGGGAGGCCAAAGCAGCGCTCAGCGCGCCGCTCCCGCCGACTGCACGCCCGGGAGGCAAGACGTGCATGAGTGCAGCGAAGCCGACCATCGGAGCGGTTCCCGGTTCCGACATCGGAGGCCCGGACTGGGCGCCGAACCACGCCAACGCAGCCTTGAGTGCCTCGCTGTCGAAATACTCGTCCAGCAGTGCGTCGCCGGGCGCGAGGAACTGCCGCGAGAGTTCGCTGTTGCCGCGAGCGGTGGCGAGACCTCCGAACGCGCCGATCAGGTTCGATCCGGTGGGCGGCGCCGAAAACGCTTTCATGACGTGTCGACTGCGCTCCGACCAGACTGCGACGAACCGCCGATACGAGTCGGCGTCCTTTGTCCCGCAAGCTCGTTCGATGGACCGGCAGGTTGCGTCGAGGTCGCGGTGAAACACGATGCCCGGCCCGTCGGTGCCCGGGGCAGGCGGCGCGAACGCCCACGGGTCACAGTCGATGTAGCGCAGCCCGTGCGCGCCGAGTCCGAGTTCCTCGATGATGCCGCTGTGTCGAATCATGAGGTGCGCCGACGACCCCCGGTCCACCTTGTATCCGGGAAATCGTTCGACGGTCGAGACGGCGCCGCCGAGAACCGTGTCCTTCTCGAGCACCTCGACCGACCAACCCTCGCGTGCGAGGTAGGCGGCCGAAACGAGCGCGTTGTGTCCGGAGCCGACGACGACGGCGTCGAGAAGTGCGCTCACAGCGGCAGTCCGCGGCCGAGGACCGCGAACGGTCGGTTGTCGCCGGCAAAACGAAATCTGCGGAGCACGTCACGAAAGCCGAGGCGACGGTACAGCCGCCAGGCACGGTTGTCCTCGTCGTACACCTCGGGGGTCGACAACAGAACACTGCGTTCGGGTCGCTCGGCGAGGAGGTGGCGCAAGAGCGATTCGCCCAACCGGTGACCTTGTCCGTTCGGATGCACGTGAAGTTCGGTGAGTTCGAAGTAGTCGCTCAGAGTCGCATCGATCTCGCTCTGGGGGCGACCCGAGCGCCGAAGCCCGTGCAGAACCTGCTGATGCCACCACTGGTCCGGGCTCCCGCGATACCCGTAAGCGATGCCCACCAGTGGCAGATTTTCGTGCGACGGTTGCTGGGGAACGGCCAATGCGCCGACGGCTTTCCAGCCAGGCCGGTTCGCATGCTCCTGCCACATCGGTGCGCGATGGAACTCGGTTCCTCGCGGATAGTCCATCGCTGTGACGTACACGGCCAGTGCCTCGTGGAGTCGACTCGCGAATTCTTCGCGGTCGAGGTCGACCGTATGTGGTGTCCAGGCGATCTGCGGGTCGACCGGTCTCACCTCTTCTCTTGACGGCGTGTCGGTGGGTGCAGTTATATTGAATAGGTCGAACAGATGTTCGATGTGGGTGATCCGGAGATGCCCGAAGGGAAGCGGGCATCTCCGGCCCACCTGGTCTTGGATCCTTACGGTGCAGGAGGTGCCCCGATGTCCGAGCGTGTGAAGCCTGAACGTGTGAAGTTCGAACGAACTCTTCCTACCGAGTTGTCGAGTCCGTCGGATGCCGCAATCTCTCGATTGCCGATGTCGGCGCGGCGGTCGTTCGGTGCGACAGCCACCAGCCACGGCAGTGTTCAAGTGGGAAAGTCCGGTGTGGCATGGGGACTGCTTCGGAAGGCGGATGCGCTTCTGGAAGAAGCGATAGGGGCGGGCGATCCTGCCGACCGGTTCCGGTGTGCTTACCTGGCGGCGCTACGTGGTGCCGGGGCGGTCTTGGCGGCGGCCCCTGCCGGTGCCGGCTCGAAGCGTAAGCGAACTGGAAACGCGTGGGTCCTGATGGACGCCGCGGCGCCCGCGTTCGGTGCGTGGTCGAAGTTCTTCGCGGGGTGGTCCGCTACGCGTGCGGCCGTGGAAACCGGTGTGTCGATCGTGATCACAGACTCCGATTCCGACGCATTTTTTGCCGAGGTCGGTCGTTTTCTCACCGCAGTCGAAGATTTCATCGGCCAGGACACGTCCGCGCATTTGCAAGCGTCGTGAACAAATGGTCCGTCCCGGCAGTCATTTCCGGGGAAATTCCTGGTCTGCGCGGGCAAATGGAGCCGAATCGGGGCCCTTCGGCACGAATACGTACGCTTGTGGCGGAACTCGTACCCGGAGTTGGTGGTCCGAGACCTAAACTGCTCGTATTATGAAAACAGGTAATCGTCCAAGTTGATTACCCGCCGCCTCACACCGTGAGGTGGTTGCCAAACTTCCAGTGCCGGGGGAGGTACCGTGCCACTCTCCGAGCACGAGCAGCGCATGCTCGATCAGATCGAGAGCGCTCTCTATGCCGAAGACCCCAAGTTCGCCTCCAATGTGAGGGGCGGCCGTATGCGGGCGCCGTCGAGTAGACGGCGATTCCAAGCAGCGGCTCTATTCGTGCTGGGTCTGGTCCTGCTGATCGCGGGGGTTGCCCTCCCGCTCAAGCCGGGCGGTTTTCCGATCATCAGCCTGTTCGGTTTCTTGTTCATGTTCGGCGCAGGGGTGTTGTTCCTCTGGGGTGGTGGACGTAAGTCCGCAGCAGCTGCCGACCCCGCTTCCGAAGGCGGCAATCATCCGTCCGGTCCGCCGGGCAGGGGTGCTGCCGGTGGTTCCGGACGGGGACGCGGCCGGAAGTCCGGCGGCGGATTCTCGTCGAGGATGGAAGATCGATTCAAACGCAGGTTCGAGCAGGACTAGCTCTCCCGCCCTTCTTCGGGGCTAACTTCGAGAGTGATGCAGTTCGGACATGACGCCCTTTGCAGGGCACGAACGACCACACGTGTGGCGGTCGGCAACCAAGGTTGCCGAC